>CASDYZ010000067.1 GCA_949285325.1 uncultured bacterium | reverse complement strand
CGTTGACGACATAATGGGCAGCTTCATTGTGATTAGCAAATGAAGGATACTCAACATCTTTTTTACCATCGTATTTAATAGTGAAAATGCCGTCTTTTAACCCAATTCTTTCACAGTTACCAGAACAGAGCACTTTTTCTTCAGGCATCTCATATAGTTTAAATTTTAAACTTGAACTACCAGAATTAATTGTCATTACTTTATACATAATCTTTCCCCCTTTTATTACCTTTATTTATTATTACACATCGAGAAAAGATAAGATAATTTTATTTAAAAAAAAGCATTTTTGTTGCATATATATAATTACCAAATTTATGATAAAATCAAAGTTGTTAGAGATAATATTTTGAGGGCATTTGCATGAAAAAGATTACATTTTTGATGTTACTACCTTTTGTCTTAGGGGCATGTGGTAACAAAGTAGACTCGAGCAGTCTAGATACAAGTATAAAATTAAAAATCAATTTTAGGACAGCAAGTTTTAACAGCGACATTTTTATCGATACGTTAAACTATATTTATCCTAATAAATACTCAATTGAAACAGTATCAAATAGTGCTCTCGATAATACCTCATCAGACGCGGATATTATATTTTATAATGACCGTAATGGCGGGATTCCTTATGGATATCGAACAGAATATTTTGCTCTCAAAAAAGATGTATTTAGTGAAAATGAATATACTTTAGAACAAGTTTTTGAAATAGCACAGGCAAATAATAAAAAGATATATAATCCTCTTACTGCTGGCTATTATGTTGCAAATTATGTGTTTAGTGCGTTAGGTGCTGATTCTATCAAAATTGATATTGATGAAAATATTGTCACCACTTGGACGAGTGAAGAAGGGATTGCGTTAATCGAATATTTTGCTTCTCTTACTCAACAATACTCTTCTAACAGCGGAGATTTTACCGATAGTTTTTTTCAAATTACAACAATTATATTTTCAAAATATTTCCCCCGACAATCGCTGATGAAGGTGAAACATATAAACCAATGCAAACACTTAAAATCAATAGTGTTACTTCTAAACCTATTATCTATAAAACTAACATCAAAATAAACGAGACAAGTGGTGTCGATTTAGAAAAATTAGTTAAATTTGTTTTAGATATTTCAACTAATGAATTCCTTTCAGCACTTTCAAACGCTGACGATAAATTTTATCCCTCTAAAAAATGTTGAAATTACCGATAAATCCGATTATCAACAAATATTAGAAACATATCTACAAGGCGATTATTATCTAAACGATGAATATTATTATTTCTTTGGTGACGTCGATCCTTTTACAACACAAAAGGTATGGACAACGATTGAAACACTCACTAGTGCGATTAACTATGGATTAGATAATTTTAATGAAGATTTTGCTTCTTATTCTGATTTAATTAACTACTATCTATACGAAATTTAAAATAATAAAGCGTTTTCTTAAATTTTACTTATTATTTCTCTTAAATTTTTTGATTAAGTTATATATAATATAAAACGAAAGAAAGAGAGAACCTTTATTATGGCATATGGATTACTTTATGACTTTTTAATGGGTCAAACAATTGAAGCCTATAAATATTTTGGTGCACATTTTGTCAATTGGAATGGTGTTGACGGAGTAGTTTTCCGCCTCTATGCCCCGATGGCGGACGATGTAAGTGTCATCGGAGATTGGAACAATTGGGATGTCACCATTCACAAAATGAACAAAATTGATGACGCTGGGGTGTGGGAAATATTTATCCCTAACTTATCAAATTATCAAAATTACAAATTCCATTTTAAAAACGCAAAAGGTAAATACGTCGATAAGGCTGACCCTTTTGCGTTTTATAGTGAGATGCGTCCAGGTACATGTTCGAGATTATTTAATATAAATAATTTTATTTGGCACGACGATGAATGGCTTTGGAAAAGAAATAGAAATTTCGATTCACCGATGTCGATTTATGAAATGCATCTTGGCTCTTGGAAAGGTAGGGGAGATGACGGTCATATTTTAAGTTATGAAGAAATAGCTGATTATTTAATTCCCTACGTTAAAGAATTAGGATTTACTCACGTTGAAATAATGCCGATTACCCAATATCCATTCGATGGCTCTTGGGGATATCAAGCAACTGGTTTTTATTCAGTCGATTCTCGATATGGTAATCCTTTTCAACTCATGTCTTTAATCGATAGACTCCACCAAGCTGGAATTGGAGTTATTTTAGATTTTGCCCCTGTCCACTTCGCAAAAGACAAGTGGGCGCTCGCGGAATTTGACGGCACTAAATTGTTTGAATATTCCGATAGATGGAGAGTTTCACCTTGGGGTTCTCTTCACTTCGATTTAGGTAAAGATCCAGTGCGTTCTTTCCTCATGAGTGCGATGAATTATTTTATTGATTATTTCCATTTTGATGGTATTAGAGTCGACGCTGTCAGCAACATCATCTTCTATAATGGCGATAAATCGATAGGTAAAAACGAAGGGGCAGTGGAGTTTGTTAAAAGATTGAACGCCAAAATACATATCGCTCACGATTCTGTCATGATGATCGCCGAAGATAGCAGTGACTATCAAGGTGTCACTAAACCGACAGAATGGGATGGATTAGGATTCGATTACAAGTGGGATTTAGGTTGGATGAACGATACTTTAAAATATTATTCAAAAGACCCAATCTATAAAAAGTGGGAACATAACAAATTAACTTTTTCAATGGCCTATTTTTATAGCGAAAATTTCCTCCTTCCATTTTCTCACGACGAAGTCGTCCACGGAAAAGGGACATTGATCAATAAACTGTGGGGAGGATATGACGATAAATTTGCTATTTTAAGAAATTTATTTACATATCAATTTGGTCATCCTGGCAAAAAACTTAATTTCATGGGCAATGAACTTGGTAGTTTTGACGAATGGAATGAAAATAAATCTCTACCTTGGAATTTAAAATCTTATCCTAAACACGATTCTATCTCACGGTTAGTGAGAGATTTAAACCGCATATACGCTTACGAAAAAGCGATGCATGTGAGAGAATATGACCCTTTATCATTTACTTGGCTAATGGTCGACAATGCCGATCAAAGCGTATTTGCCTTCCAAAGAAAAATAGATGATGATGTCTTAATATTTGTCTACAACATGACTCCTTGGTTTTATGAATATTATGACGTACCGATGCTAGAAGAAGGGGAATATGAAGAAATATTTAATTCTGATAAGGATGTCTATGGTGGCTTTAACCAATATAATGGTGCCCCTAGCTATCCTACCTATCCAGGTGGACCGGAAAATAAACCTTATCACATCTGCATAAAGCTCGCTTCTTTTGGCGCGTGCATCTTTAAAAGAAAAGCAAGTCCTAAACGAGAGAGCGTTGAAGAAGTAAAAAAAGAGACAAAAAAAGTAGTTAAGAAAAAAACAACCAATAAAAAAACAACTAAGAAATAGTGAAAGGAAAATTAGCATGTTTGAAAATAAAGAACAATTTAAAAAAGAATATAAAAAGAGAATGATAGAGAGATATGGGGTTAAAGTTGAAGACTCCCACATCACTGAAAAATATCAAATACTCGGCGAGATGGTAAGAGACTACGCCAACGTCGACTACAACACAACTCACGATGCGACGATTGAAAATAACGAGAGAACTCTAATTTATTTTTCAATGGAATTTCTCATCGGCCGACTCTTGACTAACATGATGCAAAACATGGATATATATCAAGTGGCAAAAGAAGGGCTTAAAGATTTAGGCATCAACATTCACGAACTAGAAGAGCAAGAGAGCGACGCAGGTCTAGGCAATGGTGGTCTAGGTCGACTCGCCGCCTGCTTTTTAGATTCAATTGCTTCTTTAGGATATGCCGGACATGGCAACTGCATCCGTTATGAATATGGATTCTTCCGTCAAAGATTTGATGAAGGAAAACAAAAAGAATTGCCGGACATTTGGTTGACAAATGGTAATGTGTGGGAAGTTAGAAGAGCAAAATACGCGGTGGAAGTTAAGTTTTATGGCAATCCTGAAACTTATCTTAAACCAGATGGCAGTTATGGAGTAAAGACCGCGAACGCTGTCTGTGTCAAGGCGGTACCTTACGACGTACCAGTCGTCGGTTATCATAACCACATCACCAACAATTTGAGACTATGGAATGCTGAACCATCCGATCAACTTCCTAAAAACATATCTTTTGATGAATATTTAAAGGCGTTAAAAGAACTTTGCCACGGCTTATATCCTGACGATTCTACCGAAGCAGGACGTATTTTAAGATTAAGACAACAATACTTCCTCGTTTCTAGTGGTCTTCAGTCTACTATCAATTCATTCTACCGTCACCATGGGACGCTTAAAGGTATATCTAAACAATACGTTTTCCAACTCAATGATACCCACCCTATCTTAGCTATCCCAGAGATGATGAGAATCATGATGGACGACTACAATATGTCGTGGGATGACGCTTGGGAAGAAGTGACCCACTCGATGGCGTTCACCAACCACACTGTCATGCCAGAAGCTCTTGAACGTTGGCCAGTTCAATACGTTCAAAATTTAATTCCTCGTTGTTACATGATAATTGAAGAAATCAATCGTCGTTTTATGATTGAATTAAATAGCAAACATATTCCTGACGATAAAAAATATACGATGAGTATCATAAGAGATGGTCAAATTCATATGACTAACCTCGCTATTTATGCGTGTTTTTCAGTCAATGGTGTCGCCCCTTTACATACGAAGATATTAGAGACTATTACCTTCAGAGACTTCTATAATTACATGCCAAAAAAATTTAACAATAAAACTAATGGTGTCACACATAGAAGATGGCTAGTCAATTCCAACCCTAAACTCGCTAAATTGATAAGCGATAAAATCGGCGATAGTTGGATAACTAATTTCTCCGACATCAAAAAATTTGAAAAATATAAAGATGATGAAAAAGTGCTTAAAGAATTAGCCAAAATCAAAAAAGAAAACAAGAAAGTCTTCGCGGATTATGTCTATTCTCACTATGGCATAGAAATTGATGTCGATAGCATTTTTGATGTTCAAATTAAACGTCTTCACGCTTATAAACGTCAACTATTAAATATTTTCCACATCATCTATTTATATCAGAGGATGAAAGAAGATCCTTCCTTTAGAATTTACCCAAGAACATTTATCTTTGGGGCGAAAGCGGCACCTAGTTATGTATACGCGAAAAAGATTATCGAATTTATCCTCGCTGTCGCTGATGTGGTCAATAACGATGAAGAGACTAATAAATATTTAAAAGTCGTCTTCGTTGAAAATTATGGAGTGACTCTCGCTGAGATGATAATCCCAGCCGCGGATGTATCTGAACAAATATCGACCGCTGGTAAAGAGGCAAGTGGTACTTCCAACATGAAATTTATGATGAACGGGGCGATTACTCTCGGCACGATGGACGGGGCGAATATCGATATCGTCGAACAAGCTGGAGAAGAAAACGCCGTCATATTTGGCTTAAGAGTGGAAGAGGTAGAAAAATATCAAAATGAAGGCACATATAATCCTTGGGATGTATACAATTCTGACCACCGTCTAAAAAATGTCATGGACTCTATTTTCAGCGGACCATGGATAAGATTTAAACCAGACCGTTTCAGAATGATTTTTGATGAAATAATGAATCACAATGACACATATTTCATCCTCAAAGATTTCTCTAGTTATGTACAAGCCCAAGAAAAAATTGAAAAAATGTATGAAGACAAGACTTCATGGGTTAAAAAATGTCTCATCAACATTGCAAATTCTGGCTATTTCTCAAGCGATAGGACTATCGAAGAATATGTCAGAGACATATGGCATTTAGAAAGACTTAAATAACTTATTTATGCTGACTATCGATTTAAAAGAACTTTATTTAAAACAAAAAGAACTCGATGAAGAAATTGCTTGTATCCACCACGTGACATATAAATCGACTCACCACAAGCGTTCACTCGCCCTATTGGTGGAGGTGGGGGAGCTTGCAAATGCGACGAGATGCTTTAAGTATTGGTCGAATAAAAAGAGTGAACCACTCGTAAAAGTGCTCGATGAGTTTGCTGATGGACTACATTTTTTCCTTTCCCTCGGCATCGATATAGGTGTCTCTTCTTACATCGTTGGGTACGATGATTACCACCTCGATGCGTCGGAGCATTTTAATCTAGTATATAAACTTATTTGTAATTTTATAGAAAGTGGAAAAGAAAAAGACTACAAAGAAGCTTTTAAAGCTTTTTTGAGTCTAATTTACCCACTTAATATCGATATCGAACAAGTTATCGTCGCCTATTATTTAAAACTAAAAGAAAATCATAATCGTCAAGCGAATAATTATTGATTATTTTCTTCTAACAAAATCGATATCTCGTTTTCGTTATAAACTTGTACGCCATTATCTTTTAACAATTTAGTTGTTATTCCTTCTCCTGATTTTAATTTACTAGTAAAGGTACCATCATATATATTGTGCACCCCACAAGAAGGCGAATTTTCTTTCAAAATAGCGATTTTAATGTCTAAGAAACGACAAATGTTAAGTGCGTTTCTCGCTCCTTTTAAGAAATTGTCAGTCACATCTATCCCCTTTTTATTGATGACTTTGCCTTTTGAGTTTATCTCGCTTGGGGCTCTTGGAACTTTTAGCCCTCCTTCAACTTCAGGGCAAAAAGGCACTAGATCATATCGTTCGAGTAGTTTATCGATTAAATCAATCTTATTATTTGTCCCTTTGTAAGTTGTCTTATCTCCAACTAGACACGCGGATATTAATATTTTTTCCATTTAGTTATTTTTCCCGTGTGATATTGTAAAAAGAAATTATTTTATAATCAAGGTATAATGAATGCGTTATGAAAAATACTTTTTCCTACTTAATAAACAATAAAATGTATCAAATAAATGTCACATATCGAAGGATGAAGTCGATTAGATATCGTTTTAAAGATGATGTTTTTTATGTGACTTGTCCATTTTTTACTTCTCGATACGTCATCGAGCAAGGATTAAATAAATTTGGATTAAAACTTATTAATAAAACAAAAAAATCTTCCCCTCTAGGAGATGATTATGCTTATATCTATGGGAATAAAATACCCCTTTCTTTCCCGAGTGGAGAAATAGTGTTCACTAATGGCGAAATATTAAAATATGATTCAAAAGAAGAATTTGAAAAAAAGATGAGCCAAATGTTTTTAAAATTTATAAGCACGCGAGTGCGGTACTATGAAAAAATAATGAATATAAAAGAACCTTATAAAATAAAGACGAGGAAGATGAGTTCCCGTTATGGTTCAAATTCGAGGAGGACTCACACACTTAATTTCTCATCGGTTTTATTTCACTATTCCCCCTCGATAATCGACGCGGTTGTGGTGCATGAACTGTGCCACCATTTCGCCTTCGATCACTCCACAAAATTTTACACTTACGTGTATAAATATTATCCAAATTATAAAGTCGAACATTTTAAATTAAAAAAAGGAATATATCGTTGATGGTAGTGTACATAAATAGCAAAGAAAATGAAAAAATAAAATTTGCTTATAAATTAAAGCAAGAAAAATATCGCAAAAAGTATCAAAAATATCTCGCTGAAGGGGCTTTTGATTTAGAGTTAGCTATTAAAGCGAAGGTAGTTGAAGCGGTGTTTACCACTAAACAACTAGATATTGATGAGAATATTGTTCAATATATCGTAAATGAAGACATCATTAAAAAAATATCGTCTTTATCTACTCCTCAAAATATCGTCTTTATATGTTCGATTAAAGAAAATAAAATAGATAAATTAGATAAAATTATTTATCTAGATGAGGTTAATGACCCAGGTAACATTGGGACGATAATAAGGAGCGCTCTCGCGATAGATTACGATTTAGTTTGTCTTTCAAATAAATGTGCCTCTATATATAACCCTAAGACGATAAGTGCTTCTAAAGGCAGTATATTTTTAATGCCTATTATCAAAAAAGATTTAAAAGAATTTAAAAATACCCACCACATATTTGTCAGTGCCCTTAAGGAAGAGGCAGTAGATATAAAACAAATAAAAACAAAAAAACCATTCGTCTTAGTCGTCGGCAATGAAGCGCGTGGAGTGAGTGAAGAAAGCTTATCTCTCGCTGATGAAATAATATATATACCGATTAAAAATATCGATAGTTTAAATGTCGCGATCGCCTCATCTATTATGATGTACTTGTTAAAATAAATGTAATTTATTTATTTATTTGGTATAATTACTTAGTCTTTTGGAGAAATTGTTATGAATGAAAAATTAGAACAAATCTATAATCAAGCGGTACAAGATTTAAAAGAAGTTAAAACTCTCGACGACGTCAATGTCCTTAAAAATAAATATTTATCAAAGAAGAGTGAACTTTCTTCTTTATCGAGTCTAATCCCTTCTTTACCAAATGAAGAGAAAAAAGAATTCGGTCAAGGATTACAAAAAGTTAAATCATTCATTTCTTTAGAACTTGATAAATTGAATCAACAACTATATTTAAAAGAATTAAATGAAAAACTAGAAAAAGAACAAATCGATATAACTCTACCAGGAAGAAATAATATCGTCGGGGCAAAAAACCCATATTACATTGTTAAAGATGAGATAGTAGACATCTTTTTAAAGATGGGTTTTGAAGTTGCTGAAGGACCTGAAGTTGAAACTGATCTATATAATTTTGAACTTTTAAACATCCCTAAAGACCATCCATCTAGAGATATGCAAGATACATTTTATTTAGAAGATGATTTACTTTTAAGAACTCAGACCTCGGCGATGCAAGCCCGCTTCATGGAGATGAAAAAAGGTCAACCATTCAAGATGATTTGTCCAGGCAAAACTTATAGAAGAGACGATGATGACGCGACTCATTCTCATCAATTCTCTCAAATTGAAGGACTAGTGGTCGATAAAAATATCAACATGGCTAATTTAAAAGCGACACTTGAACTATTCGTCAAAAAAATGTTTGGAGAAAAAAGAAACATAAGATTACGTTCATCTTATTTCCCTTTTACTGAACCGAGTGTAGAAATCGATATAAGTTGTGCCTCGTGTGGTGGTAAGGGATGTGCGATGTGCAAGGGCAGTGGATACATAGAGATATTAGGAGGGGGTATGGTCCACCCTAATGTCCTCAGGATGAGTGGGTATGACCCTGATATTTATTCTGGTTTTGCTTTTGGACTTGGGATAGAAAGAGTCGCCTTACTACGATACGGTATCGACGACATCCGTAAATTATTTACTAACGATGTTCGATTCATCCATCAATTTAAAAAAAGAACGTAAGATTTGAAGGGAGATAAAAACATGATTGTGTCATATAAACAGTTAAAACAATTTGTCGATTTAGATGGATTAAGTGTTGAAGAAGTAACTAAAAAACTTACTTTTGCTGGCATTGAAGTTGAAGAAATAAAACATTTTGCTAGTGGCACAAATCTAGTTATTGGACAAATTTTAGAGTGTGAAAATCACCCTTCAAGCGACCACCTCCACGTCTTAAAAGTCGATTTAGGCTCTAAATTTGGTATAAAACAGATCGTTTGTGGGGCGCCTAACGCGAGAAAAGGATTAAAAGTTATCGTCGCCCGTGTAGGGGCTAACTTAATAGGAGGAAAAATATCCTTGTCCACCATTAGAGGGGTGGAGAGTGAAGGGATGTGCTGTTCGCTTTTAGAACTTGGAGTGGACAGTAAATATTTGAGTGAATATCAAACTAAAGGTATTGAAGAATTAGATGAAAACGCCCCAGTCGGAGAAGAAGACGTATTAGGGTATTTAGGTTTAGACGATATCAGTTTAGATTTAAATATTTTAGCTAATCGTTCCGACTTGTTATCAATTAAAAATATCGCTCGTGAAGTTGGGGCGATTTTTAAGCGTAAATTAAAAGAAGAAAAGAAAGAACCTATCGTCAATTTTACAACTACCTTTGAAATTGGTTCAAAAACCGATAGATGTACACAGTTTTCTGGAAAAGAAATAAAAAATATCAAGATAGGTAAATCCCCTATTTGGCTCGTAAGAGCCCTCAACGCGATGGGAGTAAGAAGTATAAATAACATCGTCGATATCGGTAATTACGTCATGCTTGTTACAGGACAGCCTCTACACATGTACGACACTGATAAACTACCTTCTAAGTCGCTTTACGCAAGAGACGATATTACAAGTACTTTCACCGCGTTAGATGAAAAAACATATCAGTTACAAAAAGGTGATATTTGTATTTGTTCTCTCGATGAGGTCATGTGTTTAGGAGGAGTGATGGGTTCCCTTAAATGCGCGGTCGATGAAAATACAAAAAATATCTTTATTGAAAGTGCATCTTTTGATGGCCCGAGTGTCAGACACACTTCCACAAGACTCGGTCTATCTAGTGAGTCGTCGATGCGTTTTGTCAAAGGCACCAATCACTTCCAAGCTGAAGAAGTGCTTAATCTCACCGCCTCTTTAATTAAAAAGCTTTGTGGAGGGGATGAATTTTCTAACATAATTACTTATCAAAAAGAAAAATATGAAGAAGTGGTCATCCATTCATCTATTAAAAAAATAAATGATAGATTAGGGACGAATTTTTCTCCTTCTTTAATAAAAGACACTCTTTCTCGACTTTATTTTAAAGTCGATATGAATGATGATGGCACTTTTAAGGCAGTTGTCCCGCCATTTAGATTAGATGTTAAAGAAGCAGCTGATTTAAGTGAAGAAGTAATTAGATTACTTGGTTATGATAACATCGTTTCTTCTCTTCCTACTTTCAATTCAACTGTTGGGAAGATGAGTGAAATAAGTGAAAAATTATCTATAATTGAGAATGCTTTGTTAAACAAAGGATTCGACCAATGTTTAACTTATTCTTTAATAAATAAAAAGGAAGTCGATAAATTTTCATCCTTCTTTAAAGATGAAACTTATAGACTATTAAATCCTTTAACTGACGACCACGAAGTGCTTAGAACTAACATCGTCCATTCTCTTTTAGAAGTAGCAAGTTATAATCTTGCAAGACAAAATAAAAATCTTGCCTTTTTTGAAAGTGGACTTATATCCACTAAAAAAGAACAATCTCACCATTTAGGTATCGTTATGGCGGGAGACAAGTTAGAGCAACTCGAATTAAAAACTAGACCATATGATTTTTATGATGGTAAAGGGGTAATTGAAATGATTATGGAGATGCTCGGGGTTGAATCTAGCCGTTATAAATTAGAAAAAAATAATGTCGTCAAAGAGCTTCATCCCGGTAAAAGCGCGCTTATATACGTACAAAATAAATCGATTGGATTTGTTGGAGAGCTACATCCACTAACTAAACAAGAATACGATTTAAATAAGGTTAATGTCGTAGTTATTGAACTTGTTTTAGATGATTTACTAACACTTAAAACTAAAGATGTTAAAGCGACTTCTTTCTCGCGCTTCCCGAGTGTAAAAAGAGACTTAGCCCTCTTAGTAAAAAATGAAATCCAAGTTGGAGATTTATTAAAATTAATTAAATCTACGGGCAAGGGCTTAGTAGTGGCCGTCAATGTTTTTGATGTATATCAAGGCGAAAATATCGCTAAAGGTTTTAAATCTGTCGCGATAAATATCACTTTCTCTTCTCTCGATCACACTTTGTTAGAAAAAGAAGTCAATTTAGTCGAAGAAGAAATTAAATTTGAACTAAATAAACGCTTTGGGGCTATTTTAAGGTCGTAATATGAAAATAAACATCAATCAAATAAAGCCGAATAAAGACAATATATTTGAAGAAGAAATCGTCTTTAAAGATGGTGTTTTTAATCCAAACACAATAAGAAAAGTAAATAAATGTTTAGCTAGGGCAAATTTCCATCTTTACGACGACTTTTTAAATTTATCTTTGCAAATTGAATATGAAGTTATATTACCTTGTGCTTATACACTTAAAGATGTCGTATATAAAAATAAAGATGACGACAATATAATTTTTAAAGATGAAGTGGACCAAGATAGTGAATGTTTACCAAGAAGTGGTGTCATCGACGTCGATTATTACGTCTATTCTCTTCTTCTTGCTAGTATACCGACTAGAGTTGTAAGTAAAGACGCCTCTACCTTAGAAGAGGATAAAGAAAAAAAGAAAGGCAATTCCTTTTTTGATATATTAGATAAACTAGACATTGATTAAAAATAATTAATTTGAATAAAAAGACATTTAATTTGCCGATTAAATTTATTTTTCTTATACATTTTTTTAAAACTGTATTAATAAAATGTGGTGAGAATAAAAAATATTTTTTTTCTATTAAAATTTGTTGATAAATAAATTCTATGACACTATAATTTAATTGCAAGTGGAAGAAAGTGGAAGAAAGTGGCAATGTTTATCAATCGTTATGACAAAAAAGTAGATAACAAAGGACGCTTCGTCATTCCTAGCGAGATGAGAGAAGAAAGTGGCAGTGTGCTCTACATGATGAAAGGGCACGAAGGTTCTCTTGAATTATTCACCGAACAAGAATTTATAAAACTTGCTGATGAAGTTAATTCCCTCTCATACGACAGGAAAGATGTTCGACTTTATTTGAGACGCAAATTGTCATCGACATGTAAACTCGAGATCGATAGTCTCGGCCGCATCCAAATTCCTTCAGCCTTGCTTACTAGATATAACATTTCAAAAGAAGTGACAATCATCGGTGTTGGAAACCATATTGAGATTTGGAATCGTGAGACATATGAACAGTACGATTCATATGCAGATGAACTCTTCGATGAAGTCAGCGAAAGGCTTCATACCGAAGAGACAAAATAAATATGGAAAAGCATATTCCAGTCTTGCTCGATGAATGTATAAAACTCCTTGAAATAAAAAAAGATGGACTATATCTAGATTTGACTGTTGGCCGCGCTGGTCACAGTAGAGAAATTCTTAAAAGATTAGATAAAAACGGCTTTCTAATCGGAGTCGATCGCGACTTAAGTGCCATTGAAGAGAGTCAAAAAATATTATCTAAAATTTCAAGTAATTTCAAACTCATCCATTCTAATTTCACACAAATCGATTCTATCCTCAATGAGTTAGGTTTAGATAAAGTCGATGGAGTAATTATGGATTTAGGAGTTTCTTCCCCACAATTTGATGAAGGGGATAGAGGTTTCTCTTATAGAGAAGACGCTCCTCTAGACATGAGGATGGACAAAAGTCAAAACCTATCAGCGTACCAAATAGTCAACACTTATTCTCTTCAACAATTAAATCGCATCTTCAGGGAATATGGAGAAGATAAATATTCCTACAATGTTGCAAAAAATATTGTTAAAGAAAGAGAAAAAAAGCCGATTGAAACGACATTCGAGTTAGTCGACATCATCAAAGCGAGTAAACCTAATAAGGAACTTAAAAAAATAGGTCACCCCGCTAAACAAATATTCCAAGCCTTAAGGATTGAAGTTAACGATGAACTAAATTCCTTATCAATAGCACTCGATAAAATAGTGCAAAGATTAAAGAGGGGTGGAATATTAGAAGTAATTACCTTCCATTCACTAGAAGATAGAATCGTCAAACATAAATTCAAAAATCTATGTGAAATAAAAGGTAATAGAGAAGATATACCTGATGTCAAAATTGATATTAAATATCAACTGTTGACGAGAAAGCCGATAATATCGAGCGAAGAAGAAATCAATAATAATCACCGAGCGAAAAGTGCAAAACTGCGTGCGATAAAGAAAATAAAAGACTGAAAGGAGAAACGCATTATGATGAAAGACAAATTAGTTAAATTCCATCACAAGGGCGGATATTACCGCACTCGTAAGTTTTTCCTTGCCGCTGTTTTACTAGCGTCCATATCGACTGCGGTAGCAGTTCCTACCTACGTCGGAGTCAGCGCGAGAGCGGAAAGTCCATCGAGCAGTGAAGTGAGTGAAGAAAGGGGTGAGAGCCAATATGAAATTAACACTAGTGAAGATACTACACTCCATTATTAATATTTGGTTAGTCGTACTTTTTATAAGTTATTGCATAATTGTCAATTATATAGATTCGTTATTGTTTAGCTGTCTAGCAGGGGCGATTATTCTCCTTACATTATTTATCCTCAACCTCCTGTATTTTCTTAGACACTCTAAACTTACATCACAAAAGGCTATCTCAACCAAGTAAAGTAGCCTAAGAATAAAAACCGGCAGTGTCCCCTTGTAAGACCGGTTTTTTATTTTGCTTATTTTAAAATGTGATATTAGATTTACTAGTAGATATTTAGTAGTTTTTTGAGTAATAAATAAAAACTTTTAATAAATAATTATTAACTATTGTATATTGACAAAAACATCGATAAAATATTTTTATATGGATAAACCATTAGCGGCTCTTGAAATAACATCAAAATCTATCAAACTTGTCGTCGGATATGTCATCGATGAACAAGTTTATGTTTTGTATGCTTTAAATGAACCAATTGGACACATTGTCGAAGATGGTAAATTTTTAGATTTTCAAGCAGCGGTTGAACAAATTAAAAATTTAAAAGAAATATCAGACAACGCTGCTAAGATGCGTATATCGATCAATAGTGTGCTTCTACTTTTACCTCCTTATGGGTTAGAAATATTCCAAACTCAACAAGTGACGACAATCGTCAGTGAAGATGGTAAAATCGCAAATATCGATATCCGTAACATCTATGCTTTAATACGTAAAAGTAGAATTCCAGTCAATAACGATTTAATCGATATCATTCCAGATAATTTTGTCTTAGACCAAGGTCGCACTTATCAAAACCCGCCCATCGGACAAACTTCTAATACCTTGATGGTCGCCGCTAAAGTACACACTTTACCTCACGATATCTATATGTCTTATAACGAGGCATGTGTGGCGGCAGACATGGGGATAAAAAGAACATTTGTCGCCCCTTTTGCGGCGAGCGAACTACTCGGTGGATATGAAGATTTACCATCCGATTACATCCTAGTTGATGTCGGGGCGTATACGACCACTGTTTCTTTAATCGGACAAAAACAACTCTTCGCTTCAACCTTTTTTGATTGGGGTGGAGATTTTATTACTAAAAAAATTGCTTCTTCCCTTCACATAAGTGAAATAGAAGCAGAGAAATATAAAATTTTATACGGATTAGACAATAGAAAACTACCGTTTAAAGCCCCAGTATGCATCGTCAAAGACGATGAAGGAAATGAAACTAAATACTATACCGAAGATTTATCCAATATCATAAAAGAAGAACTCGCGGTATTTGTTTCAAAATTAAATGCTTCAATTGAGACAATATTACAAACTTACGATGCTTCATATAAGACGCTTCCTATGCTTTTAATTGGAGGGGCTAGTCAACTCGTCGGACTAAAAGAATATCTAGAGCCAAAAGTGCCTTCTGACTCCGTTAGAATCGTCTATCCACGTTCTATGGGGGCAAGAGATCCAGGACTATTTAATTGTCTTGGGGCGATACTTTGCCATTCTAAATATCAAAGTGTCTACGATGAGACGCATCCTAAGGTAGGAAATGTAACTCGTGATCCAAAATAAATTTTAAAGAGGTAAATTATATGGAAAATTATGATTTAGATAACTTCGAACCAGGCGCAAAAATTATCGTCATCGGTGTCGGTGGAGCGGGAAATAATGCGGTCAACCGCATGATAGATGAAGACATTAAAAATGTCGAATTTTACGTTGCAAATACTGATAAACAAGCTCTTTCAACTTCTAAGGCCGCGAATAGAATTATCCTAGGCCCAGAAATAACTGGTGGACTAGGGGCTGGAGGAGAGCCAGAAATTGGTGAAAAAGCCGCGGAAGCGAGCTCAGAAGATATAAAAGAAATAGTTAAAGGTGCAGATTTAGTGTTCATTGCTGCTGGAATGGGGGGAGGTACTGGTACTGGTGCGTCTCCTGTCATCGCCCGTATCGCCAAAGATTCAGGCGCGTTAGTGGTCGGCATCGTCACTCGTCCATTTTCATTTGAAGGGCGAAAAAGAATCGTCAATTCCGTCGATGGATTAAATAAACTTAGAGACAACGTCGACTCTATCATCGTCGTCTCTAACGACAAACTACTCATGATGAGCGGCAATTCTCCTATCTCACAAGCATTTAATGATTCTGATAACGTCTTAGCCCAATCTGTTAAGACAGTCGTTAATTTAATTACTTTACCAGGCATTATCAACCGTGATTTTGCCGATGTGAAAGCGACTTTAAAAGATAGTGGTGTCGCCTTGATTGGTTTCGGGATGGGAAGTGGCCCTAACTGTGCGAAAGAAGCCGCATCCAACGCGATTAATTCCCCACTTTTAGAAGCGTCTATCTCTGGGGCTAGAAGGGCGATTGTCGCCGTGACATGTGGGCCTAAAGTATCTCTATTTGAAACTCAAGAGACAGTCAACCGTCTAATCGATGCCTCGGGAAGAGATGTCGACATTAAATTTGGTCTTACCATAAACGACCAATTAAATGATGAAATGCTCGTCAGCGTCATCGCGACTGACTTTGAAGAAGAAGTCGATTTCTCCAATTCTCAAATGTATAATCCTCGCCCGACTGAATCAAATAAAGAAACAAAAGAATTTGATAAACAAAAAGAGAATGTTGACGTCGCTAACGAAGATAAAAAAGAAGATGATGGTGCCTCCATCCTCCCTTCATTTTTAAGAGGAGAGATTAAAGATTAGTATTGTATCTTTTTAAAAGATACTTTAAACTTATTTACGCTTATATACTAAGCAATTAGAAGACAAGTCGATAAGAATTACAGCTTAAAAGCGAGTCGAAGGTGGTGGAAGTTCGACAAGTATGCTCTTATTCGGTATCCCTTCTTCTTAGAAGACTGAACTAATAGTAAGCTTCCAAGTTGTTAATCTTGTAAAAAATTAAGATGAATGAAGTGCCAATCAAGTGATTGGAACTAAGGTGGTACCGCGCATATCTTGCGTCCTTAGGTAGGACGCTTTTATTTTGGAGGAAATAAATATGGATTTTAAAAACACATTGTTGATGAACAAATCAAAATTTGAAATGCGAGGTGGCCTCGCTCAAAAAGAACCTCTTTTAGTCAAGAAGTGGTGCGATGAAAATCTTTACGAAAAATCTTTAGAAAATAAAGATAAAGATAGAGAATATATATTGCACGACGGCCCACCTTATGCCAATGGTGACATTCACTGCGGTCACGTCTTAAATCGACTTTTAAAAGATTTTGTCGTTCGATATAAAAATATGCAAGGCTATTACACCCCATTCATTTTAGGGTGGGATACGCATGGGCTACCAATTGAAAATCAAGTGACTAAATCTGGTGTCAACCGTAAGACGACTCCAATTTTAGAATTTAGAAAAAAATGTGAAGAATACGCTCTTAAGCAAGTAGAAAAGCAAAAAGAAGAGATGTTCCGCCTCGGTATACTCGCTGATTCTAACCATCCATATTTAACTCTATTAAAAGAATATGAAGCTAAACAAATGGAATGTTTTGCTTCGATGGCTCTTTCAAATTTGATTTATAAGGGATTAAAGCCAGTATATTGGTCACCTTCTAGTGAAAGCGCGCTTGCGGAAGCAGAAATTGAATATCACGATATATCGTCACATTCTATCTATGTCGCTTTTACGGTAAAAGATGGTAAGAACATTTTAAATAAAGGAGATAAAATTGTCATATGGACGACTACTCCTTGGACACTTCCTGCTAATCTTGCTATATCCGCCCATCCTGATTTTATCTATGGGCTTTACGACACTGATAAAGGGCATCTAGTGTTTTTAAAAGAATTTGAAGAGAGATTAAAAAATGAACTTGAACTAGGTGAAATTAAATTAGAAAAAGAATTTAAAGGAAAAGAATTAGAAGGGGTTATTTGTAAACATCCTTTCTACGATAGAGACTCTATTTTAATCGTCGGGACACACGTGACGAATGAAACTGGCACAGGTTTAGTTCACACCGCCCCTGGACATGGTTTAGAAGACTACAATGTCTGTTTAAATTACAATATTAAGCCGTTTTGCCCAGTCGATGAGAAAGGATATTTAACTAAAGAAGCCGGAAGTAGATTAGAAGGAGTGTTTTACGAAGAGGCAAATAACATTGTTTTAGACATGTTAAAAGAAAATAACTGCTTGTTAAAACACGAAGTATTCACTCACTCTTACCCGCACGATTGGAGGACGAATAAGCCTCTTATCTTTAGGGCAACCGACCAGTGGTTTTGCTCTATTAGCCCAATTAGAGACAAACTTTTAGAGCAAGTCGATAAAACTATATGGCATCCTAGCTGGGGCAAGACGAGAATGACTAATATGATTAAAGACCGTCAAGATTGGTGTATATCCCGTCAAAGAGCGTGGGGTGTACCAATTCCTATCATATACTGTGAAGATAATACACCAATAATTGATAAAGATGTATTTGATCACATTATCAAATTAGTGAGAGAAAATGGCTCTAATATATGGTATGAAAAAGAGGCGAAAGACTTACTACCTAAAGGATATACAAACCCACATTCACCTAACGGTATCTTTACTAAAGAAAAAGATATTATGGATGTTTGGTTTGATTCTGGTTCTAGTTGGAATGGTGTGCTTGTCAACCGTGATTTAAAATATCCGTGCGATTTATATTTAGAAGGTAACGACCAATATCGCGGGTGGTTTAACTCGAGTTTAATTATTTCAACCGCCTTAAATTCACTCGCCCCTTATAAAGAAGTTGTCTCACACGGTTTTGTCGTCGATGAAAACTGGGACAAGATGTCTAAATCTAAAGGTAACGGCATCAATCCAAATAAGATCGCCAATGTTTTCGGTGCGGATATACTTAGACTTTGGGCCGCCAGCGTGGACTATCAGCAAGATGTGAGAATATCGGAAGGCATCATCAATCAAATTTCTGAGATTTATCGTAAACTTAGAAATACTTTAAAATTCATGTCTTGGAATCTAGTTGATTTTGATGTTAAAAATAAGACTGATGATTTAGAGAAAGTCGATTTATTTATTCTAGCTAGACTCGAAAGGGTAGTAAATGAAGTAAATGACAATTTTAAAAATTATGATTTCTCTTCATCTATTTCATCTTTAATGACTTTCCTTTCAACTGATTTAAGCGCTTTCTATCTCGACATTGCAAAAGATACGCTTTACTGCGATAGTAAGACGAGTAAGAGAAGACTTCAAATTCAATCAGTCATCTATGAAGTGAGTGAAACATTATTGAGACTACTCAATCCTTTCCTCCCTTTCACTATGGATGAATTTAATAAAAATTTACCAGGAGAAAGAGTAGAATTTGTCCAATTGTTAGAATATCCTAAATCGACAAATAAATACGATGAGAAACTCCTCGATGAATATTCTTTATTTATCGCCCTTAGAAATGATATTCTAAAAGCGTTGGAGGTGGCAAGAAGTGCATCTTTAATCGGTTCAAGTCAAGAAGCCTCCATAACTATTAAAATTAAAAATGAAGATGTTAAGAAAGTATTTGAATCATTTAATCCTAATATAAGAGAAAAATTGTTCGTCGTCTCTCATATAGAAGAAGATGATGATTTAAAGGGTGGAGAAGAATATCAAACATCTATAATTGAAGTAAAACATCACAGAGGACATTTTTGTAGCAGGTGTTGGAATTATGAGGACAGCGCAGTTAAAGTAGATGAAGACACTTATGTCTGCCAAAGATGTAAACAAGTATTAGATAGCTTTTATCGAAAGGAAGAAAATTAATGAAAGAAAAATTTATTAAAGGGGCAAAATGGTTCTTTTATTCCTTTATTTGGCTCGGTGCGCTTCTTTTAATTATCGATTTTATCTCTAAACAAATTGTACTTAACACCATGGAAGTGGGAGAGAGTATCGACATTATCCCTTCATTCTTTTATTTTCAGTACGTAGTTAATGACGGGATGGCGTTCGGCCTTGATTTTAACAATGAAATAACTAATCGTATCATCTTTATTTCCGCCTCAATTATCGGAGGAATACTAATCATTGGTTTCTATGCGTGGAAATATAAGAAACTTACTAAATTTAGTAAAGCTTCCCTCATGTTAATGGCGGCAGGTTGCCTTGGAAATTTAATCGACCGTATGTTTTATAATGCATCTTATTTAAATTATTCTACCAACGGAGTAGTAGACTTCATCGCTTTTGATTTTGGTTCATATTCCTTCCCTCGTTTTAACATCGCTGATAGTTGTCTAGTGATTGGAACGATAATGTTAATCGTCTATTTATTTGTAAGTGAATATAAAGAAAACAAGAAAGAAAAATGCGAAGTTAAAAATACTCAAAATAATGAAAAAGTACTTTCAAATGATGAAAAGCAAAAAGCTTTAATAGATGAAAATAAGACTATTCAAATGGTAGATTTAGAAAATAATAACAAAAAAGAAAAGCAAGAAGAATAGTAGAAAAATAGTAATTATATGGTCGAAATTATCGTAGATGAATCTCTCTTTAATATCCGTCTTGATAAGGCTATTAGTACCCTTTTTAATGAGCTGAGTCGCACTTATATTGCTAAGTGTATCTTTGAAGGTAAGTGCCTAGTCAATAACAAAAAAGAAAAGTCATCTTACAAATTAAAAAAGGGAGATGTTATAAATATCGATTTAGAAAAAGAAAACGATATTTCTTATTTAGAAAAAGAAGATATCCCTATTGAAATTGTCTATGAAGATGACGACATCGCCATTATAAACAAACCGCAAGGGATGGTCGTCCATCCAGGAAACGGGAATAAAAATCACACGCTCGCCAACGCGTTAATTTTTCATTTTTCTTCTCTCTCATCTTTAAATGGAGAAACTAGACCTGGTATCGTCCACCGCATCGACAAAGATACCGCGGGATTACTTGTGGTGGCTAAAAACGATAAAGCCCATAGATTTTTAAGCCATCAACTTGAAAACCACACATTAAAAAGAGAATATATCGCCCTTTGTAAAGGGGTGATAAAAGAAAACAAGGGACATATTGATTTGCCACTCGCTAGAGATAAAAATAACCGTTTAAAGATGTGTGTCGATAAAAGTGGTAAACAAGCGATTACTGATTTTGAAGTAATTGAAAGGTTTAATAATTACACTTTAGTAAAATGCTCTCTTAAGACAGGTAGAACTCACCAAATAAGAGTCCATATGGCATACATCTCTCACCCTATTGATTCTGATCCTTTATACAATAAAAAAAGCGCTTGTAAACTGTGGGATAAGGGTCAACTTTTATGTGCGGTGAAACTAACACTAGTGCACCCGACGACAAAAAAGGAGATGGAATTTAATATTTCTCTACCTCCTTATTTTGAAAATATTTTGTCTTCACTTAGAAAGAATAAGTAATATATCTCGATAAGTTTTAAAATCTATTTTACAAATTTTATTGAATTCGGCTAAACCGAATTTTTTTATGAATTTAATTGAGAAGTCGATAGTTTGTGTATTGATGCCTTTAGGGAAAATAGTTTTGTATCGATTTTCTAATTTTTCTTTCTCTAAAAGGAATGCATAACGGGCGATGACGCTTGATAGGGCGACACTTGGATAATATGATTCTCCTTTAGTCTTAAAAATAATATTTTTAACAACTTCTTTTTCACCTTTTAAATATTCAAAATATTTTGAATTGTTGACAAATTGGTCGACATATATTTCTTTAGTTTGTTTATGTTTATTAACTAGATTCAGCAACGCTTTATTATGCATCTTAGCTTTTAAAGTATTTATATTTTCACCTTTATTTATCATCTCGTTATATTTTTCATTAGATAAGGTGAGCTTAGAAAAAGATACTTTATCGATGAGTAATGGACCAATTTTTTTAATTCTTTCATCGGATAGTTGCTTACTATCTTTTATCCCTAACTTTTCGATTAGTTGCAGTGTATTTTCATCGATGTAACTTGCCACGACAATTAATGGTAAAACAAAATCACCGACTCCTACTTCGTCAGAACCAATTTGTTCATTTGTCGATAACCATCTTTGATGGTTAGGTAATAATGTCGTCAACGTATTATTAGGATTTTGTCCATTCAAAAGCAAGGTTAAATCACCTTTTTTATTTTTGTAGATTCTTATTGAATCATCATTAAATTTACCTTCATATATAACGTAAGGGATATTTGAATCTATTAAGTTAATTTTATGGAGTAGTTCATTTAATTCAACCTTGTCAATTGAGAGAGATACGTAACTATTCTTCACACAATTAGTTTAGACCTTAAAATATTTTTAATCTAGTCTTTTAAATGTTTAAAATATTTATTTTAAAGAAAGTGTGGTATCATAAGCACATGCAAGATATTTTTAAAACTTTTGAATTTGACAAAATACAAGATGCTTTATTAAATTTGGCTAAGACTGATTTAGCGAGGCAAAAAATATTAAATTTATCTTTTTTAGATAAAAATCAACTCAAAATAGAAAAAGATAAATTGAATGAGATGCATTTTCTTATCAGCCGATATTCATCTTTACCAATAAATCCTTCAAAAACCGCTATTGATATTATAAACATGGGAAAAAGAAGCGGGATATTGAGTTGTAAAGATTTTTACGACATATCATTAGATATCGAGACGAGTTTTGCTCTTAATCAATATTTTAAAAAAGTCGATATCTCTCTACCTCTTCTAAGAGGGATGTACGACAAGATGTTTGACTTAACTAATCTTTACTCGCAAATAAAAAGGATTGTTTCTCCTTCACTTACGGTTAAAGATGATGCGAGTGAACTACTTTATAGTTTGAGAAACAAAATAAAATCTAAAGAGAAAAAATTACAAGAACTATCTCTACATTTAACGAGCATGTATAAAGATTATTTAAATGATGATCGCTCAACGATTAGGGATGGGCACATCGTCTTACCTGTCAAAGTGACTTATAAAAACAAAATAGGTGGGATTATTTATGATATAAGCGATTCTGGTAGCACTGTCTTTATCGAGCCGATTGAAATAGTGGAATTAAATAATGAGATAACGACATTAAAATTAGAAGAAAACGAAGAAGTGAGAAGAATACTTTTCAATTTAACTAATTTAGTCATCATCCAAGAAAAAGAAATCATAAATAATAACGAGATTATTGGTGAACTTGATTTTTTAACATCTAAAGCTCTCTATCAAATTGAGATCGATGGGGTAGTCGCATCGTTTGATGAAGAAAAAAGAAGCATATATTTATCAAAAGCAAGACATCCGTTAATCGATAAAAATAAAGTAGTGGCCAACGATTATCAACTCGATGAGAAAAGAAGAATACTAGTTATTTCTGGCCCAAACGCTGGCGGGAAGACTGTTTCACTTAAGACCGTCGGTCTATTAGTGATGCTTAATCAAATGGGGTTATGTGTCAGTGCCACAGAGGCGAAGATGTCATATTTTGAGCACATCTATATCGATATTGGCGACAATCAGTCGCTGAGTGACAATTTATCGACTTTCTCCGCTCATATATCAAACATTGCCTACATTTTAAAAAATGTTAAAAATAACGATTTAGTGCTCATCGATGAACTTGGGACTGGGACAGATCCACTAGAAGGTGAGGCTATCGCTTTAAGTGTCATTAAATATCTAAGACAAAAAGGTTGCTTTGGTTTAGTGTCGAGCCATTTTAACAAATTGAAAGAATATGCTTTTATAAGTGATGGGGTAGAAAATTCAATGATGATTTTCGATGAGGAAAAACTGCTTCCTACTTATATTTTTAAACAAAGTACACCGGGCAAAAGCTATGCTTTTGATGTTTCTAGCCGATATGGGCTACCACAATTTATTATCGATGACGCGACAAAGGAATTAGAAAAAAACAATAAAAACAAAGACAATAATCTTTTATTTGTCCTACAAGAAAAAATGGATGAGACGACTAGATTAGAAAATAAATTAAAACAGATGGAAAAAGATTTAATCGATAAAGAAAATAAATTAAATAATTTAAAGTCATCTTTAGAAAAACGAAAAGAAAATTTATTAGAAGAAGTAAAAGATGAAAAAGAGAAGATGATCGAAGATACAAAACAAAAAATTGATAAGATTATTAAAGAATTATCTTCTAATAAAGAAAATAAGATGCACGAATATATCGATGCGAAAGCTAGATTAGAAGAACTTAAAGAAGATGTCGAAGAAGAAATTTTTAATGACGACATAAAAATTAACGATTATGTCTACATCCCTTCTTTAAATGTATATGGACTAGTTAAAAGGATAAAAGGAGAAAAAGCGTATCTTGATACCGACAGCGGTATGGGGATGAATGTCTCTTTATCACATTTAAAAAAAATCGATAAACCAAAAATCCAATCAATGCCTAAAAAGCAAAAAGAAGTGTACATTGATGAACCTATACCGATGGAATTAAATTTAATTGGTGAAAGAGTGGATGATGCACTTCAAAAATTAGATAAGTACATCGATCAAGCCCGACTTAGACATATGAATGGGGTGAGAATTATCCACGGGTTTGGAAGTGGGGCCCTAAGAAGAGCGGTAAGAGAATATTTAAAGACGCAGAAGGATGTCGAATTTAGAAGCGGGAATGAATATGAAGGAGGAGGAGGGGCGACTCTCGTCACTTTTAAATGAACGATAAATTAAAAGCGTGCATCGCATCTTTAAAACATCTTCCTGGCGTCTATTTGATGTTTAACGATAAAGATGAAATCATCTATATCGGTAAAGCTAAAGATTTATATAACCGCGTCAGTCAATATTTTTTAAGACCGCAGTCAGGCAAAGTCGCAAAGATGGTGTTCGACGCAAAATATTTTCAAACGATAATAACTAAGACGGAAAAAGAAGCTTTGATATTAGAGATGAATCTCATTCAAACTCACTATCCTCGTTACAACATACTTTTAAAAGACGATAGCCATTATCCATATATCGCTTTAAATGTTAAAGGTGAACCATATTTAACGATAAAAAGAAACAACAAAGATAAAAAATATGAATACTACGGTCCTTTTCCATCGAGTAGAAGTGCCCGGGGAGTCGTCGATTTATTAAATAAAATATTTCCTCTTAGAAAATGTAACCCTTTAAAGAAAGAACCTTGCTTATATTATCATCTAGGGCAGTGCCTTGCCCCTTGCATAAATAAAATTGATGAAGTTCAATATGACGACATCAAAAATAAAATAAAAGATTTCTTTAAAGGCGACAGTGCGTACCTAAAAAAAGAATATGAAAAAAAGATGATACAAGCATCTAATAACGAACAATATGAAATTGCAGGGGAATATAAAAAAATAATTGATTATATAAATCACATCGAAATTGAGCAAAACGTCGAGGGCAAAGATAAAAAAGATTACGATGTCTTCGCTTATTCTAACCGCGATAATTACCTCGCCTTATCTGTTATTTTATATAGAGGAGGAAGGGTGCTAGGTAAAAACAATTTCGTCGTTGAAAAATTTTTAGAGACGGACGAACAAGTCGCTGATTTAATCTTACAGTACTATCAAAAACACCCCGTCCCTGAACAAATAATAATTAACGATAGTAACATAATTGACATATTAAAAGATTATTTAGATACAAAATTAGAAATGGTGAGCAAAGGTCATCGTTATGAGCTAATCCAAATTGCGTTAGAAAACGCCCAAAACGCACTTGATGAATATTATTTAAGCCCAAAAATCGATGAAAATAAAATCGCACTTTTAGATGAATTAGGGCAAATACTTAATATCGATACCCCGTACCGCATCGAACTATTTGATAATTCCCACCTTCAAGGCTCTAACCCTGTCGGCGCGATGGTTTGCTTCATCAATGGCGAACCTATCAAATCGATGTATCGAAAATATCATATCGATTACAGCGAAGGCAAAGACGATTTAAAAAGCATGAAAGAAGTCATATATCGACGATATAAGAGGCTAAAAGAAGAAAATCAACAATTTCCCTCCATCATCCTTTTAGACGGTGGATTAAATCAAATACACGCCGCTATAGAATCACTCGATACACTTCAAATAAATATCCCGATATTTGGCTTATACAAAAATGATAAACACCAAACAGAAGGATTGATCGATAAAGACGGTAACAAATATAAAATAGAAAATAAATCTTTATTCTTTTTACTTGCGAGAATGCAAGACGAAGTCCATCGATTCGTCATAACATTCCATAGAGATTTAAGAAATAAAAAATATAAAAACTCCATATTAGATAACATCCAAGGTTTAGGAGATAAAAGAAAAGAAATACTATTGAGAAATTATCAAGACATCAACCAATTAAAAAGTGCATCGCTCGATGAACTAAAACAATTACTACCAAAAGATGTCGCACTCAATGTCTACGACGCACTTCATGGAGAAGAAAATTAACAAAACAATGTCAATTCTAAGCGAAAATGTCCCAACATTTTTATAA
>CASDYZ010000066.1 GCA_949285325.1 uncultured bacterium | reverse complement strand
GTTATTGGTGCAAGCAAAAAGCAGTGAAAATAATGGTAATAAAGTTAATGTTTTTAAATTGATTTTCATAAAAATATGTCCTTTCTGCATAGTTTTATTATATTACTTTATTATTTTTAATAATACATTATAATTATAAATATATGGAAAAAGATATCTTATTTGTCTGTCATGGCAATATATGTCGCTCTCCCGCTGCTGAATTTATTTTCAAGTATTTAATTCAAAAGAATGATATTAAAGGATTTACATGTTTTTCTCGTGGAGTTTCATCTGAGGAAGAAGGAAACGATATTTATCCACCGATGAAAATAGCGTTAACCGCTAAAAATATACCCTTTTCTAATCACCGAGCCCACAAAATTAGTAACGAAGATTACAAGAAAGCAAATTATATATTTTGCATGGATAATAGTAATTATTCTCTTTTAACTAAAAGATTTGGCAAAGATAAGATTTATTTGTTAAATGAATTTGTTTTAGAAAAAAATGTTGTTATAGATCCTTGGTATTCTGGTGAATATCAAAATGTTGTAAATCAATTATATTTTTATATTGAAAAATTAATAGATAAATTAACAAAATGTGCATAAATATTAGATAAATATAAAATAATTGTTGATTATTAATTTTTTTTCATTATGATATTGTCAGTATGGAAAAACAAGTAAACGAAAATATCACTACGCAAAATAGAAAAAAGAAACTTAGTAAAAAAAGTAAAATTATTATCTATTTATGCACTGGCGTAGTTAGTTTAGGCGTTATTGGAACATCATCATATTTCATATATGAGTATTTGAAACCAGGCGTTGATTACGATAAACTAAATGCCTTAGAACTAGAAGATGACTTATCTAGTTTATATGATGAATATTTAATAACTTCTAAAGAAGATTATATAGATACATTCTCACCTTATGAATTAGCTAACATTGCTCTTTTAAATTATCAAAACGAAGAAAACAATTTTTCTATTGTTAAAGGAAGCGTCACATCTTTTGGTGTCACACAAAGTGTTAGGACATTTAACATCAAACAAAATAACAATTTCTTTTCTGAATCTATTTCTTATTCGTCATTTGTTAAAGTGGCAAGAAGATTTTATCAAAGTCCAAACGAGGTTATCGTCTATTCTGCCCCTTCAACGACAGTGACTAGTGAAAGCGCAAAATACGATATTGATAAACATGTTGAATATGATTTAGTTGAATTTGAAAATTTATATGGCAAAACTTTTGCGAGAAGTTCAATTTATATTATCTCTTCTAAAACTGTATTAGATAGTTCAGTTGAAAAGATAGATGGTGGATATGAAATTAATATCAGTTTAGACCCTATTAAATCGGTAATTAGATACGTCAAACAAATGAGTGAGATGTCTAATTTATCAAAAGAACCAACATTTAAAGAAATTAATTTAACTTATACAGTTGATGATGAACTTAATTTAAAATCGTGTATCACACACGAAGAATATGAGATATATCTATTAGGCAAGATGGATTCAGTCGGTGACATGGTTGAAACATACCATCCAGGTGAATTTTCTAAAATACTCGATTTAAGTGAAAACTATTCATATAATGATTAGTTTTTTCTTTTATAATGCATTTTTCTTTTATTATTTTTATACAAAAAATATAATTATTTTAGATTTTACCAACAAAATGAAAAGGATAATTGTTAATAAGATGAGGGAAGTAACGGAAAATGGTTCATTAAAAGACAGTCTTATCAGATTAAAAAAGGGTGAGATGGACGCCTTTGATATCATTTATCAACAGAGCAAAAAAAGCGTCTACTTCGCGATTTATTTAATCTATAAGAATGTTGAAATTACTACCGACCTCATGCAAGAGACTTATATCGATTTTCTCGATAACTTGCATAAAATTAAGGATGACGTTGATGTCGTCGCCTACTTAGTGACGATGGGCAAAAATCACGCGCTTAATTATTACAAGAAAAGAAAGAGAGAAAGCGAATTTGTTTCTTCATTAAAACATGAGAGTTACACTGAAGAAGTCCATTTAGAAAGTGAACTTTATGAAAAGATTAAGACTATTCTAAATGAAAAAGAACTGATGGTATTCTCCCTTCGCGTTTTGGCGGATTATTCATTTAAAGAAATCTCTTTAATAAAAGGGATACCTGTCGGAACACTTACTTGGCTTTATCAAGAAGCTAGAAAAAAATTACAAGCAAAGTTAGGAGGTATCTACAATGGATGAATTTGAAAAGAAACTTAAAGAGCAAATTCTTAAGTCGACAAAAGATGATTCTATTCCTGATTTAAGTGAAAGCATTAAACAAACGCATTTAAATCACTTAAAAGAAAAGGAAGAAAAGAAAATTCCGTGGTGGAAGAATAAAAAATTCTTTCAAATTGTTACTCCTATATTTGCCGCGGGAGTCGTATGTTTAATATGTATACCCCCAATCGTTGATTATTTACAAACGACAACTTCATTAAATAGTTCTTCTGATTCTTTTATAGATTTTCACCCTAATTCTGATAAGAAAAATAACAATCAGATTGCTTTTGGAGTTTCTTCTGCTTTTAATTTTATTGATTCTCAACTTAATAATGGTCCTTTAAATATAGTTAAAAATAGATTAAATAGTGCTCCTCAATCTGATTTTGAAAAGGAAATTAAATATTTAAATCCATATATGTACACGTGTGAGCAAATGCTAAATAACAATTTTACTACTAAATATGAAATAGTCCCATCTAATATAGAAGAATATACTTATTTAATGTATATCAATGAGCATATAGAATTTCACTATAACGAAATAGGCTTTGAGGATGACGACGAGATTGAATACGCTCTAAATGGCATATTTATCGTCAATGATAATCAATATGAAGTTAGAGGAGAAAAAGAAGTTGAAAACTCAATTGATGAATCAGAAAGCGAATTAGAATTAACTGTCTATTTAAATGACGATAGAAGTGAATATTTATCAATTGAACAAGAGTTAGAAAACGAAACTAACGAAATAGAACAATCATATTTAGTTAAACAATACTCCAACAAAACAATTATCAATTTAGTCGAAATCAATTTTGAAGAAGAAAATAATGAAAAAGATGTTGAAGTAAATCTAATTCATGAGTCGAAGCCGTCAATGGAAGACGATGAATACGACGCTTCTTATAAAATTAGATTGCCTCACAATAATGAAGATTATGACCTTTATAGCGATTATGAAATGAATAATTACGAAGGAAGAATGAGTATTGAAATCGTTAATATCGATGCGAACAATTCCAATTATATTTATAAAGATTTAGATAATCCAGATAATGTTGTTACATTAAAAAGGAATTAAAATCTAATATTATATTAAAATAAACGCCTCAAATTGGCGTTTTTTTATTTATATTATAAATAAGTTAATAAAATTAATAAAAAAATAAAAAAATTCCAACAAAACCACAACTTTAAATTGTTAATAAAGTGAAAGGCAGGAAAACAAAATGAAAAAATCTTACTTATTAATACCAGCTTTAGGAATAGCGCTTCTCACATCATGTTCTTCAAATCTTATCAATAATGATTTTGGAACCAACAGTGGTAATGACTCCACTCAAACAATTCAAAACGAAAATATGTTCGCATTTCAAGCCGCAACGTCAATCGGAATGCTAGCCCAGCTTGATAATGTTGCCCCAGTTACTCCACTTGGGCTTAAAAAAGCTGTTTCAGACGACATCGTCGAACAAATTAAAACATATCTACCGACAGTAGAAGCAGCCCTCAAGGGAGAAAAACTTCTCACCGATGTCAAAGAAGAAGCAAGCGACAGAAGTGAATACACCCAAAAAATGGTTATATCTTACAATGACATCAACCTCAATTTAGAATCATTCGTCATGTATTATAATGAGAGATTAGTCGAACAAGAAATTGAAAGAGATGATCACGAAATTGAAGAGACATATTACATGGACGGAGTCATCGTTATTGATGGTGTTGACTACGAAATGCATGGTGTTAAAGAAATTGAAACCGAAGGTAGAGAAACTGAATACGAAACAAGCTTCATCTATAATTTAGACGATGAGACAATGGTAAAAGTAGAACACTCAGCAGAAAATAGAGAAAGAGAATTCGAATATGAAATTATAAAAGGTCGTAGAACCGTATATGAATATTCTCTTGAAGTTGAAGATAACGAAGTAGAACTTGAAATCGAAGGCAGTAAAGGTGAATATGAACTAAGCTTCGAATTACTCAGAAAAGACGGCCACGAATATATCAAAGCAAAAGTCGAAAGAAACGATAGAGAAGACGTCGTAATCTTCGATAAAGTAGTGGACGAGACAACTGGCGAAGTAAGTTATCAAGTAGTAAACTTCTAAAGTTCTCCTTATACAAAAAAAGGCCAAGTAATTTGGCCCTTTTTTTATTTTGCTTCGTATCCAGCGTTTTTAACAGCACTAATCAATGTATCTTTATTTAAATTAGTGCCTTTAACATCAGCGGATTTATTTTCTAAACTGACATTAACTTCTTCGACACCTTCAATTGATGTCAAGGCTTCTTTTACGTGTCTAACGCAGTTTTGGCACATCATGCCATCGATACTTAAATGAATGTTATCCATTTTATTTTCTTCTCCTTTCTTTGGTGTAATTTTATCATCTATTAATTTAACCTCTTTTTCATTTACAACATCCGCGTGTTTTATTTTGAATAAATTTATTGTAAGTGCATTACACACGACAAACACACTTGAAAGCGACATGGCAAGAGATCCTATCATAGGATTAAGTGAAATGTTAAATGCTGGGTAGAAAATACCGCAAGCGAGAAGTATGCCTATACAGTTATAAAAGAATGCCCAAAATAAATTCAAAATAATTGTTCGATAAGTTACTTTCGACAAATTAATCGCGTTAACAACATCGATTAAATCATTCTTAATTAACACTATATCGGCGCTTTCAATTGCGACCTCACTCCCCGCCCCAATGGCGATACCTAAATCAGCACTTGTAAGGGCGATCGCATCATTTACTCCATCGCCAACCATTGCGACTAGATGCTTTTTATCTTTTTTGAGTGAATTGATGATA
>CASDYZ010000065.1 GCA_949285325.1 uncultured bacterium | reverse complement strand
AAAAAAGATTGAATCACTTATTCCACTTGCTCCTCTTCACAATCAAGCACATTTAATTTGCTATCGAGCGTTTAAAGAAGTGCTTCCATCCACTCCTAGTGTCGCGGTGTTTGACACTGCTTTCCATCAGACGATGAAAGAAGAAGATTATCTATTTCCAATTCCTTATGAACTAAGTGTTAAATATGATATTAGACGATACGGGGCACATGGTACATCACATCAATATTTATCGCAAGAAGGAGCAAAATTGATTCCTGAAGTATCTCATCCTCGCATCATATCGTGCCACATCGGAAGCGGGGCGAGCATCAGCGCGATAAAGAATGGAAAATGCGTCGCGACATCGATGGGACTAACTCCACTAGGCGGAATCATGATGGGGACTAGAACTGGCGACATGGATCCAAGCGTATTTAATTATGTTTGCCAAGTCAGTGGCAAATCCGCTGAAGAAGTCTATCAAATGTTCAACAAGAAATCAGGCTTTTTAGGAGTTAGTCAAATAAGCAATGACTCTCGCGATGTTTTAGATGCGGTGGAAAAAGGTGACGAAAGAGCAATTAGAGCAAATAATTTATTCAATAGAAGAATTGCCGACTTTATCGGTCAATATTTTGTAAGGTTAGGTGGATGCGACTTAATTATTTTTTCAGCAGGTATTGGAGAAAATGAGCCTCGCACGAGAAGAGATGTTTGTCATTTAATTGGTGACGCTTTAGGTGTAAAATTAGATGAAGAAGTCAATAACAATACGAGAGGGAAAACTAATATTATTTCCTCAAAAGATAGCAAGATAAAAGTTGCAGTCATACCGACTGATGAAGAACTAATGATTGCACGTGACGCTTATCGAATCTGTATTGAAAATAAATAAAAAAGAGGTTAAAAATATGAAGAAGGCTACTCTTAGTGAAATCGTAATTAAAAAGGGTGAACAATTCACTAGTGAATACGATTTGATACTTAAAAAAATTAAAGAATTTAAACGCATTGTCATCTTTAGACACATCATGCCAGATTTCGACGCGCTTGGTTCACAGCTAGGGCTAGCTACTTGGATTAAAGATAATTTCCCTGATAAAGATGTCCGTGTTGTTGGGGATAATCACGTCGTCTTTACTCCTCGACTTTTCCCAGTTATGGACAGTGTTAAAGACGATTATTTTAACGATGATTTTTTAGCCATTATAGTCGATGTATCAAACGCTTCAAGAGTTGCAGATCCTCGTTTTAAAAAGGCCAAATATATCATTAAGATAGACCACCATCCCGATATTGAAAGATTTGAAGATGTAAAAGCGGTTGACACCACAATGGCGGCAGCGAGTGAACTCATCGTCAATATGCTTCTAAATTTTAAAGGCAAATATATTTTAAGCAAAGACGCTTCATCTTACTTCTATATCGGTATAGCGGGCGACTCGGGTAGATTCTTATATTCAAATACTTCTCCTCACACCTTTAACATATGTGAATATCTACTTAATAGCGGCATTAATATCAATGAAATATATCAAAAGATGTATGTTAAAAAATTAGAAGATTTAAAAGTCACAGCTTACATATTGAATAACTTTAATGTTTCTCCTCACGGAGTGGCGTATTATGTCTTAAGTGGAGATATCCAAAAAGAGCTTAATATAACAACTGAAAGAGGAAAAGAAAACGTCAATCTTTTCTCAAATATCGAAGGTATTGGGGCGTGGTGCTCTATCACTGAAGATTTAAAAGACCACTGCTGGAGGATATCGATTAGAAGTAAAGAAAAAGCTATCAATGGGGTGGCGACAATGTTTGAAGGAGGAGGCCACGCTCAAGCGAGTGGGGCAAAAATTAATTCTCTCGATGATTTACCTCGATTCATCGGTGAATTAGACAAATTATTTATGTAGATATAAAGCGTCTAGAAATAGGCGCTTTTTATATTTTAAAAAATATCTTATTTTTTCTTATACTTAAAAGTCTACCTTTCGTGATATCATTTTATTATGTTGATACCTCTTAGAGTACATACCGGTTTTTCTTTTCTTAAAAGCGGATTAACTGTTGAAAAATATGTTTCGATTATTTTAAAAAATAATATTCCTGGTGGGGCAATATGCGATGAAGGGGTGCTTTATGGTGTACCTTCTTTTATTCATCTATTAGAAAAAAGAAACAAAATTGGAGTGGTCGGGATGGAAATTAAAGTCGATAATTTTCATCTTTGTCTATACGCTTTAAATGAAGAAGGGTATAGAAATTTATTATTTATAACTAGCATCACTTCTTCTAAAGAAGAAATAGATTATGATTCATTAAAGGAACATACGTCAGGTCTAGGAGCGATAATCGTCACTAACGATCAAAGTGTCATCGATATAATTGATGATGAAAAAACTTTATCAAAAAATATATTTAAATTTTCAAAACTTTTCTCTATTTTTTATCTTGGAGTAGAGATACTTGATTCCTCTTCTTTAAAAATTACAAATAAGATAAGAGAGTTTGCTTCTTCTCATTCTTATTCCACTATCGCACTTCCACTAATCCTATACGAAAAAGAAAATGACGACATCGTCTTAAAGATAGTTGATGCGGTAAAAAACAATTCAAATTTAATAGAAAAATCATCAAAAGGCCATAAATGTTATAAAAATGAAGCGTTTTATAAAAAATATTATTCAAAAGAAGAAATAGAATTGACTAATCATCTTTTTTCATCTTGCCAATTTAAATTAGAACAAAAAAGAGGCAAAATGCTTGAATATGATAAAAATAATGCATCTTTTTTATTGAAGACAAAAGCGTTCGATGGACTTAAAAAAAGAAAACTAGATGACAAAAAAGAATATGTCGATAGATTGAATTATGAACTCGATATTATTTTATCTTTAAATTACGCGAATTATTTTTTACTAGTCGCTGACTATGTATCATTTGCAAAAAAAGAGAACATATTAGTCGGCCCCGGTAGAGGAAGTGCGGCAGGTTCACTTGTCTCTTATGTTCTTAACATAACAGAAATCGACCCTATTAAATACGATTTATCATTT
>CASDYZ010000064.1 GCA_949285325.1 uncultured bacterium | reverse complement strand
CTTTTTAATTAAATTTCATCAAGTTTAATGGCGACAATATCGAACGCACATTGCACTAAGATGAATCCGATGGCGACATATGGTCCCGCTAGTGTGGTATAGTTAGAGAACCTATCCATACAGTTATTATTTAAACAGTAGAACAACTGATTTAAACCAATCAATCCCGCCCCGACTAAAGAGATAACTATACATATTATCAACAATATTTTTTCCATCCTGTAAGATAGAGAAACTTGAGGTAGAGCGATGACTAGTGTGATGATGACGCTCACTAAAACAAGCATATATCCAACAAAAGTTGTCCACACGCCAACTCTATCACCTACTTGACTATCCCAAAAAAGAGCTTGAGCACTATAAATTGTGCCATTCATCATTTTCAAACTTGGAGCAAACATCAATAAGACAGCAATTACTCCAAATAAGACGGATAACCACATAAATAAAACACTTGAAACTTGTCTTTTCATAATTGTTATCTTCTTTTTCTTTTAAATATGTCCGCAATTGCAACGATGATAATTAAAATAGCGATAGCTAAACCAAATATCCCCGCTAGTATAGTGGTGGTGGATAGCGACAAAGTACTAACACCTGATTCAACTGCAGCTTTTACTATAAGGTTTTCTTCCATATATAGTTGAGGCATAGCAAACACTAATGATGCCCCAATGACAGAAGATACGCCACATAAAATATTAAACAATAATTGGACTAGCTTTCCGTGCATGAAAATGCTACCTAAAGCAAATACACCACCGAGCAATATAAGGATATATCCAACAAAAGGAACAATAGTTGAACCTCTCTCCTCAAAGAAAGCGGCTTCCATACCAATCTCTTCATTAATAGGCCCAGTTTTAAAATTCATTTGCACCGCAAAGAGCATACAAAAACCAATAACTGCCAAAACAACCGCTAGAGCTTTTAATATTTTACTCATAAATCTTATTTCCTCCTTTAGAAATAATTATATACATAATTGTAATATTTATCGATGAAATTTTACATAAATTTAAAATAAAAAAAGCCTTGTTAATCAAGGCAAACAATCTTTTGGTGCGCGAGATGAGAATTGAACTCACACAGGATACCCTATACGCCCCTCAAACGTACGCGTCTACCAGTTCCGCCACTCGCGCAAATCTTGCTTCAAGCTCGCCTTAATATTATGGACAAATTGTGTATATTTATCAAGAATATTTTTTAATTATTCTTTAACATTCGCCATTTATTTTATTATAATAAAAAGGAAATCGAGGACAATTAAATGAAACAAATATTAGTTGAAACCAGTGCAAGACACATTCATGTCAACGAAGAACAATTTAAAATTTTATGTGGTGAGGACGCTACTCTTGAAGTAAGAGCGCCTCTTTCTCAACCAGGGCAATTTGTCTCGACGACAAGACTTGATATCGTCGGACCAAAAAGAAGTATTCAAAACGTATCAATTTTAGGCCCTTTTAGAAAGAACGCTCAAATTGAAATTTCTATGACTGATGCGAGAACTTTAGGCGTGCCCGGTATAGTTAGGGAAAGCGGAGACACAAAAGGAAGCGCACCTATTAAATTAGTTGGTCCAAAAGGCGAATTAGAACTAAGTGAAGGATGTATAGTGGCGAAACGTCACATACACATGACTCCTCAAGATGCATTAGATTTTGGTGTGGAAAATGGTCAAATTGTAAAGATGCAAATAAAAACTGATTCACGTTCGTTAATTTTTGATGATGTCGTCGTAAGGGTGAGTGAAAAATATGCTCTTGATTGTCACATTGATACTGATGATTCAAACGCCGCTAACGCTGGTGGTGTGGTGTATGGTACACTGATTAAATAATAATCTTGCTTTTTAAAATTTATTTACATATCATTTAACTACATACTTATCAAGAACTGCATTGATAAAAGATGAAAAAGTGCAGTAGCAACTCTTAAATAATTAAGTAAGTGCTCTCTTTAAGCGAATATGTATTCGAACGATAAGTTAGGAAAATCTAAAACGCCTTCCTAACTTGGAAGGCTTTTATTATAAAGGAGAAAAAATGGAGAAAGAAAAAATATTATTTACCTCGGAATCTGTCTCGGAAGGTCACCCTGATAAAGTGTGTGACCGCATTGCTGATAAGATTTTAGATGCTTATTTAGAGTTAGATGAAAATGCCCGCGTCGCTTGTGAAGTTTTTATTACGGATAATTTTGTTTTAGTGGGCGGGGAAATCACCTCCCCAAAACATGTATATGTCGATATTGAAAAACAAGTTAAGGACGCTCTTAGGGAAATCGGATACGATAGAGATGAGTTAGGAACAAACTACCACAACGTTGAAATAATCAACAAAATAAAACAACAAAGTGCAGATATATCTAAAGGCTTATCGCAAAGTAGAAAAGAAGATTTAGGTGCAGGAGATCAAGGTATAATGTTTGGTTATGCGACAAATGAGTCGGATGGATATATGCCCCTTGCTATCTCGATCGCCCACAAACTCGTTAGAGAAGCGACTAGACTTAGAAAAAACGGTTCATTTAAATACGCTCGTCCTGATATGAAGTCGCAAGTGACAATCGATTATACTGATAAAAACAATATTAAGATTGACACTATATTGATGAGCATACAACACGAACCAAATATCGATTTAGAACAATTTAAAAAATATATACATGATGAGATTATGATTAAAGTCGCTTCATCATTTAAATTAAATACTGATTTTAAATATTATATTAATCCAACTGGTTCTTTTGTTATTGGTGGACCTAGTGGTGACACCGGTTTAACCGGGAGAAAAATTATCGTCGATACGTATGGCGGGGCTGCCGAGCATGGCGGTGGTTCTTTTTCAGGTAAAGACCCAACCAAAGTTGATAGAAGTGGGGCCTACATGGCTAGATACATCGCTAAAAACTTAGTGGCCAGTGGTGTCGCCGATAGACTATTAGTGCAGTTATCTTATGGAATTGGTTTAAATGAACCTCTTTCTATATCTATTAAAACTTACCATACATCTCATTATTCAGACGAGACGATTTTATCGCTTATCCACCATGTTTTTGACGCTCGTCCTGGGATGATAATCGACGCTTTTAAATTAAATAAACCCCCATTCAAATATAGCGATTTATCTTCTTATGGGCATTTTGGTCGACCTGATGTCAACTGTCCTTGGGAAAAGCTTGACAAAGTCGATGAAATTAAAGCTATTTTAAATGGCGTAGAACGCAAATAATTTTTATATATTTTGTAATATTTTTCTTATTATTTGACTCTATCTAAGTTATAATGAAGGTGCAAGCTTTTCTAAAAAAATAATTTGGAAAGGAGTGATACGTAATATGAAATACCAAATTATCGGAAAAAACATTGAAGTAACCGAAGGTATTTCGAGTGCCGTTCAACGTAAATTGTCACGCATGGACAAATATTTTAAAGGCGGAGACGAAGTCAACTGCCGTGTCGTTGTCAGCGCGCATACCGAAATACAAAAAGTTGAAGTAACCATCTTCATGCCTCGCCTCACTTTGAGAGCGGAAGTTGAAGACGCCGATTTATATGCGGCATTTGATTTGGCAATCGATAAATTAGAAGGCCAAATGAGAAAATTAAAAACTAGAATGGATAGAAGCAATGTTAAATTTTCACTAGGTGAGGCTATCGCATTCGAAAACATTGAAGAAGAAAAAAATGACTCTAAAGATGATGTGGTGGTAAGAACTAAATCATATTATCTAGAGCCTATGACATTAGAAGAAGCTATCGCAAGAATGGAAGCACTCGGACATGATTTTTTCCTCTATTTAGATGAAGAAGATGATAGAGTCAGTGTCGCTTATATTAGACGCGATGGTGGGTATGGTGTTATCCAAGCCGAAAACCCAATTAAATAACTTCAAAAAGACTCGATGTGAGAAAGAGAGCTTTGCTCTCTTTTTTTAAACATTTTATAATTGCCGTCTCGCGTGCATATGTGTATAATATTAGGCGTATGGAATTTAAATTGCTCGCGGTTGATTTAGATGGAACATTATTTTATCCAAAGCAAGTAAAAAGATGCATTCCTAAAAAGAACATTAAATTTTTGCAAGATTTTATCGACGCGGGCAATAAGGTTGTCATCGTCAGTTCAAGAAGTCACTTCTTTACAAAAAAATTAGAACAAGAAGTGAATAGACCAATTGATTTTATCAACTGCACATCCGCGCAAATTATCGCTGATGGTAAAATAATTAGAGATAAAGTAGTGGATAATAATCAACTTAAAGATATTCTCCTTGAAATCGACAAAAAATATAAACCTCTCGGATATTTAATGACATCAAAAAAATACTCGATTGTGGCAAAAGATAATGGGAGAGTGTCTGGATTTTTTAAAATTTTTTATGCCTTGTGGTATTTCTTCCAATTTAAATATCGTGAAGAATATGTCATAAACACTGAAAAATTTAATAAAGAATTAGATAGTGGAGAAATTTATAAAGTGATGATTTTCTTTGGTTTAGGTCGAAAAAAAGAAAAAATAACTAAAGATATCAACAAACAACTAAGAGAAAAATATCCACAATTTGAATTTAGTTGGACTTCTAAACTGAATGAATTGACTGCACTTAAGTGCACCAAAGGCGATGGACTTGAATATTACTGTGATAAATTAGGTATCGATAAAGACAATGTCTACGTCGTAGGTGACAGCGGCAATGACATCACGATGTTTAACAAATTTCATAAACATAGTTATGCGATGAAGCACGCGAATAAAAGCGTTAAAAAATATGCTTCAAACATCATAAGTCGCGTTTATAAACTAAGAAATATTTTATTAAAAGAAGAAGGAGAAACAAAATAAGATTATGGATCGTCAAAATTTATTTATTTTCAATCTTTATTATTATTTATTAAACCTCAGAGACACGCTTGAATACGCCATCCCAAGAGAACATGAATACTTTATGCTTTCCCAAAGGAAAAAAGTGTTGACTGACGGGATTGAAAGTGGGGCGATTGGCTCATTTTTAAAACAAAATAACGAAAACGGCGAAAAGATTAAAGAAGGACTTAAAAATAGTATCGATGAACTATATGGTGATGATTCGACCATTCTTAAAAAGGATGGAGAAAAAGTCCGTGTCGACAATACGCAAAATATTAGAATCTTTGAACTCGTAGTCGGTAACGCTGAAACAGTAAGAGATGTCGTCTACGGTTACATCAATTTTGCTAAAAGCAAAAATGATTTAGATGAATCTATCCTTGATTTAGTTAAAAAAGATGAAATTTTATACCGCACGATTGTCGCACTTCTCATATTTAGAGAATATGAAAAATCTTTTGCTGAATTCCAAAAAATTATGAGTGAAAATAAAGGACAACCTTCACCTCAATCAAATTACGTCGTCAAAAATGAACTCAATAAATTAGCAGGATTCTTACGCTTCTCTAGAAGTCACTGTCACGCGAGCGACAACAAGACTCTCGATTTATTAGATGATGTCAATAAAGTTATTGAAATGTGTGAAGGTAGAAGAGATAGAATCGACAATAAACCATTTAAAGATTTCTTTAGCGATATTAACACTAGATTAAATCAATATTTATCCGAAGTTGAACCGGTGTGGAAAAATCAATTCAACAGCGTCCTAAAAGTAGTGGTTGAAGAAGAGAGAAATCTTAAAAACTCTGCCTCTAAAAACGAAGAAAATCCAAAAGCATAAGGAGAAATAATTTATGAAAAATAGAAAAAAAGCACTAGTTGTTGAAATAATACTATACGTCGTCAGTGGTGGACTTGCCCTCTGGGGGTTGGTTTATATGATTTTAGGTCTACTTGCAAAATATCTTCCTATTCTCTCTAGTAAAAACCCATTGGTAAGTTTCGATAACACCATTGCCAATTTATTTGGATTAAATTCTTTATATTGGGGTATGATTATATTTGTTATCGGCGCCCTTGTGGCGGTCCTTACTCTTTTATATTTTGCTAAATCAGCGGACCGTGACTTCGACAAAAAAGAAAGAAGAAAAGCCCGTTTACTCCACATTGAAGAAAACATTAATAAAACAGTAGAAACTACTGAAGAAAATCAATAATTTATAATTAACTTTAATAAGAACTGTTTTTAAATCTAAATAATTGTCTAAACAGTTCTTTTTTTGTGAAAAAAATTTTACTTTTTTATATAAATAATATTAATATTATTTAATATTTTAGCACTCACACTTGACAAGTGCTAAAAATGCATTACAATATAATTGTCCCCGAAAAGAGGACAGGAGGTAAAAATAATATGAGTAAATATGAATTAGGATTCTTCGATCCATTCTACGATGATTTCGATGACTTCTTCCGTTTTCCAAAGGAATATAGCCAAAAACAAAACATGATGAGAACCGATATCAAGGAGCATGACAATTCTTACGAATTAGATGTCGAACTCCCAGGAGTTAAAAAAGAAGATATCGACTTGAGCTTACACGATGGTTACCTTACCGTTTCTTACGAGCACAAAGAAGATAAAGAAACTAAAGAAAAAGGTAAAGTAATTAGACGTGAAAGATTCTATGGTTCTTCTTCAAGAAGCTTCTATGTCGGTGATGATATTAAAGAAGAAGATATCGAAGCCTCATACGATAATGGTGTCTTGACCTTAAATGTTCCTAAACAATCTAAGGTGACAAAAGAAGTCAAAAAAATCGCAATTAAGTAATAAACTTAATTGATTAAATAAAGATGGGTGTTTCCAAAAACATCCATTTTTTTATTTAAAAAATTTATTTTTTAGTTTTATTTTTTTATCAAATAATGTAATGTATTTAGCGAAAGAGAGGAAACAATCAATGAAAAAGTTTTTCAACGAATTCAAAACATTTATTTCAAGAGGTAATGTCGTTGATTTAGCTGTTGGTATTATTATCGGTAGTGCTTTCACCGCGATTGTCAACGCTTTAGTCAACTCCATCTTCATGCCCCTTATCGGCGCCTGCACCGGCGGTAACTTAGATAATTTAGTTACATTTTTATGGACGACAAAAGTATCAGCCGACCAATTAAATCCTGGTGAAACCGCGACATTATTCAACGGTGTATATTACGATAATTTAGCCTATATCGATTGGGGCGCATTCCTTGAAGCAGTCATCAACTTCTTCTTAATTGCTCTAGTGTTATTCACTATCGTAAAAGTTATCAATTCGATTAGAGAAGGGACTAAAAAAGTCGAAGCGAAAATCAAAGAACACGCGAATGACGACAAAGGTGTTACAGAAGTTAAAGAAGCACCAAAAGACGATAAAAAATAATCAATGTCAACAATATTAAAATATTATGGGCATTCCTGCTTCAAACTTATGAGCGGGAATGTCTCGATCGTCTTCGATCCTTATAAAGACAATAGTGTACCTAATCTAACTCTTCCTGTGATAAGCGCCAATTTGGTGCTAGTGTCTCACGAACACGATGATCATAATGCGAGAGAAAAAGTCATCACCCCATTATCATATGTCGATATAAAATACGAGAGTATCGATATACCTCACGATAATCAAGGTGGCAAGCTAAGAGGGAAAAATAAAGCCCACATCATCTATTTAAATAATCTAAAAATAGTGCATTTAGGTGACATTGGATGTATGCCAGATGAAAACGCTATAGAAAAATTAAAAGACACCGATGTGCTACTGGCCCCAATAAATGGATTCTATACACTAGGGGCAGATAAAATTAAAGAATTATCGGACATTATTAAACCAAAATTACTCATCCCGATGCATTATTATAAAGACTATAACAATTCTGGATATAAAGATGATAATCAATTTGAACAATTTAAAAAAATATATCCGAATGTAAAAATAGTGCGCACCGATGAAATTGTCATCGAAGATTGTTTAAATGAAAATATAAGCGAGATTGCCTTTTATTAAGCATCTCGCTTATTTTTTTATCCTAAAGAATATATACTATTTAATGTAAGGAGAGGCATTTATGATTGATTTACATTTACATTTAGATGGATCATTGTCAAAACAAGATTTTATACATCTAGCAACAATACAAAATATTAAGCTACCTTTTGACTATGAAAAACTTATGAGTGTTGATAACGACTGCAAAAGTTTAGAACAATATTTAACTTGTTTTGATTTGCCCTTGTCCCTCCTTCAAACTAAAGAAGCGATTAGTTATGCATTTTATTCTCTAGTCAATAGATTATATAAAAAGGGTTATATATATGTAGAAATTAGATTTGCCCCAAGTCTACACACCAACAAGGGTTTAAATCAATTTGAAGTAGTAACAGCTTCACTTGAAGGATTAGAAGAAGCGCTTGTCGGTAAAAATAATTTTAACGCGAATATAATTTTATGCACCATGAGGCATAATGATGAAAAAACTAATTTAGAGACAGTGAGAGTCGCTTCTAAATTTAAGGGTACCCATGTAGTGGCAATTGACCTCGCTGGGGCAGAAGCACTTCACGATTGTTTCTATTATAAAAACGTATTTGAAGAGGCTAGAAAAAATAAACTACATATAACAATTCACGCCGGCGAGGCGACTGTTTCAGAAGAAGTAAATCGCGCGATAAGTCTAGGGGCAAAAAGAATTGGACACGGTGTCAAATTTAAATTAAGTGAAGAGAACATAGAATTAGTTAAAAATCTAAATATCGGTTTTGAATTTTGCCCGACGAGCAATATTCAAACTAAATCACTTAAGTCATATGAAGATAATCCAATTGTAAATTTTTTAAATAACGATATTTTAGTAAGTGTCAATTCTGACAATATGAGCGTATCAAATACTGATGTGTATAAAGAATTTACCCATCTTTATAAACATTTAAAATTGAGCAAAGAACAAATATATCGTTTGCTTATTAATGCGAAAGATATGGCGTTCGTGCCTAATGAAGAAAAAGAGTTAATAAAAAAAGAAATCGACGCAAAATTTGAAGATTTTTATCAAAATATTACTAAATAGGAGGTTTTTATGAAAACGAGAAATGTTGTAATTATTGGAGACGGGATGGTTGGAAGCACTCTAGCTTATACCCTTTTGATGGACAATACCGTTCAAGGTATATCCATAGTCGACGTCAATAAAGAAAAAGCGGAAGGGGACGCGCTTGATCTAATACACGGCATGCCCTTTGTCTCACCAAAAAATGTAAAGGCTGGAACTTACGCCGATATTGAGCACGCTCGTATTGTTGTCATCACCGCGGGCGTCGCACAAAAAGAGGGGGAGACGCGTATCGACTTACTTAAAAGAAACTTAAAAGTATTCGATTCAATCATCGCGAGTATGAAGCCTTATATCCATAAAGAATTAATTGTACTAGTGGTGACAAACCCTGTTGATATTTTAACCTATTATACTTATAAAAAATTAGGTATACCTTCGTATCGGGTTATCGGGAGTGGAACGGTGCTTGACACCGCGAGATTAAAATCGATAATATCGGAGGAAACTCAAGTTGATCCACGTAATATCCACACTTATATTTTAGGTGAGCACGGTGATAGCGAGGTTGCCGCTTGGAGTGTCACCAATATCGGCGGATTGACATTAGAACAATTTTGCACCGATGAAAATAATTCTAAAGTTAAAGATAGTTTTCATCTAGGCAAATTACATGAAAAAGTTAAAAATGCCGCCTATGAAATTATTAAAAAGAAAGGCTCGACATATTATGCAGTCGGGCTCGCTGTCAATAAAATTATTAAGACAATTTTAAGCGATACAAGTTCAATTTTAACTGTTTCAACTTATATAACCGATGAATTTGATGGCGAAATCAGTGATTTTTATTTCTCCCTCCCAGCGGTTGTTGGGGCTAGGGGAATAGAAAAAGTTCTCCATTTAAAATATTCAGTTGAAGAATATAAAGGATTAATTAAATCGGGACGAACTTTAAAAGCTTTAATTAACGAGATAGAAAACGAATTAAAGTAAATAAGTAGATAAAAATAAATTTAAAAGAGGATCGTGATAAATAGAGGCGGCCTCTTTTTTAAAACTGACACTTTCTGGAGTTATATTTAGTTCATCTTCACTAATTGTTTTATCTAGAAGCACTTTATTTTCGATACTTGAATTAGTTAAGAATGGTAGTTGAGCAATTCTTTCATTAGTGTAATAGCTTCTGGTAATTTTATATACTCCATCTATTTGTTCAACTTTATCGTTGAAATATACACAAGCGTCGAATAATTCCCCGTCTTTATAATATTGGAAGGTAGGAACAAATCCAGTTTCATAACCAAATGTTTCATTCGATTCACTAGTCAAACCATATTCATTTAAAAAAGCGACATAATTTTCATTTTTATTGTCTTTAACCCCATCGACTAATAAAAGTCCATCTACTTCTAAATCGATGATATATATTTTTTTTGCTTCATCTTCTTTTGTAAAGAAAGGTAAAACGACATTAGGGAAGCAGTATTTACAGTCAGAACAGCTGTGCCAAGTGTAAGCGATGGCGAATGTATATGAATTTGTAATAAAGCTATCTAGTGTATCCTCATCGATATAAATCGCTTTAGGCGCGATAGTGTACTTTTCAAAATGTTCACTTAAATAAAAGTAACTAGTATAGAATTGTTGGGTGTTTTTCGTGTCGTAAAGCCATTGATGTTTTAGTTTACCTTTTTCTATTAAAGCGAGATTAGGTCGATCGTCAGCGAGCGTTATTCCATAGCTTTCTTCACCCATCAAACTAAAAGCATCGACCCCGTAGATAATCCTTTCTTCTTCTTGGACGTATCTATTTAAATTTTCTCTAAAGACAGTCCAACATCCACATAGTGAATCAGCCCCTGGGTAAATAGCGAGTATAAAACTATCTTCATCGAGCATTTTAATGTCGAGTTCATCTTTACTTATATAAGTTATTCCATCGTCGATTAGTGAACCATAATCTAATTTTACTTTATCCGAACCATCATTATTTTCACACGCAAAGAGTGTCAATAATAACGATATAAATATTAAACATTTTTTCATGCATTTTTCCCCCAATAAAACTATTATATATTTTATTGGAATTTTTAGCAAAAAAATGTCGATAATTTTTCTCTTTGTTTTCTACTTAAAAAATTAGTGAAAAAATCGCAAAAAATTTTTAAAAAAAACTTAAAAACTTTATATCAAAGATATAAAAAAATCAAAAAGTTCACTCAAAAATCAATTTGAAAAAAAATTAGAAAAAAAATGTAAAAAAATAGTTTGAATTTTCATTAATTTTTATTTATATTTTTTCTCGTGATTTTCAATTAAAATTTTCACTTAAAAAACTCATTGAGAAAGAAGGTAAAAAATATGGGTAATGAAAATGTGATTATTTCTTTAAAAAATGTATCGAAAGTTTTTGATGGAGTAACAGTGGTGGACGACATCAACCTCGATATTACCAAAGGTGAATTTGTCACCCTTTTAGGCCCCAGTGGATGTGGTAAGACTACCACCCTCCGTATGATTGCGGGATTTGAAATGCCTACTCAAGGCACAATTCTTTTAAATGGAGAAGATATTACTAAAATTCCTCCATATAAAAGACCAGTCAACACCGTCTTTCAAAGATACGCCCTTTTCCCACACCTCGATGTATATGATAATGTGGCGTTTGGATTAAAACTTAAAAAAATACCAGTGAAAGTTATCAATAAAAAAGGTGAAGAAAAAATAAAGATGAAACATTTAAGTGCGAAAGAAATAGATGAAAAAGTCGCACGCGCATTAAAAATTGTCGATTTAGAAGAACTAGAAAACAGAGATATATCGACTCTTTCTGGTGGTCAACAACAAAGAGTGGCGATCGCTAGAGCTATCGTCAACGAACCAGAAATACTTCTACTCGACGAACCTCTAGGGGCACTCGACTTAAAAATGAGAAAAGAAATGCAGTTAGAACTAAAAGAAATGCATAAAAAATTAGGTATCACTTTTATCTATGTCACCCACGACCAAGAAGAAGCTCTAACTATGAGTGACACCATCGTCGTCATGAAAGCTGGAGAAATTCAACAAGTCGGTACGCCTATCGATATATATAACGAACCAAAAAATGCTTATGTCGCCAACTTCATCGGAGAAAGTAATATTTATAATGCGACCATGGTGGGCAAATTAAAAGTTAAATTCTTAGGCCATACCTACGACTGCGTCGACGATTTTAAAAAGAATGAGAAAGTCGATGTCGTCATACGTCCAGAAGATGTCGAGATGAGAAAAGTCAGCAAAGATTATGACGGCGACAAGATGGTCGCGGTTATAGAAAATAAAATATTTAAAGGTATCCATTACGAATATGTTTTAATGTCGGGGAAAAACGAAATTATCGCCCAGAGCACAAAAGAATTCAATGTCGGCGATACCTTGACTATCGATATCGAACCAGAAAATATTCAAATCATGGAAAAAGAAATCACATCAAATGTCTATCCTGACGCCTGGATTAATAAAAATAATCAAGTCGTCATATCTGACGTTAGTTTTGACTGTGACATCACCCAACTTTTAGAAGGCTCTTTTGTCGATGAAGAAGGGTATCTAGTTGGAAAAGATGGCAAAAAATATGATTTAAACGACGCGGATGTAAAGGCGGAAATTGCTCTTGATGCGATTGAGATGAGCGATGACCACGACGTCGGACAAATTGAAGGCAATATCGTCTCTATCGTCTATAAAGGTGACCATTATCAAGTGATGATCCGCACTGAGCAAGAAGAAGATTTTATCGTCGACACCATGTATTCTTGGAACGAGAACGATATCGTCTCCCTCTCTATCAAAAAAGAAGATATTAAATTGACATTGAAAGGAGATATTAAAAAATATGAAATCAACTGACGTCAAAAATAAAAAGTTTCATTTTCCTCTCTTTCAAAGAAAATATCTTTGTATACCGTACGGAGTATTTCTCGTCTTATTTATCATCATCCCTATTTTAATTATTGTCTATTATGCTTTTACTGATGCGAACGGATATTTTTCTTTTGACGCTTTAGTAGAATTTTTCACTACTTGGTCAAAAATAAATGTCCTAATCGTATCGTTATTCATCGCTTTTCAAACAACATTAATTTGTTTGATTATCGGTTATCCTCTCTCATACTTTTTAGCGAATAAAAAATTTAATAAAAACGCGGTTTTATTTGCTTTATTTATCGCCCCGATGTGGATTAATTTCGTCTTGAGAACAGGTGCGACAAGAGACTTATTGACTTGGCTTAATATCAATGGTGGTAACCATCCATATTTAGCCACCCTCATAGGTATGGTATATAACTATTTACCATTTGTCATCTTACCTTTATATACGACGATGTTAAAACTTGATAAATCTCAAATTGAGGCTGCTTCTGACCTAGGGGCTAATCCTTTTCAAACATTTTATAAAGCAGTTTTGCCTCAGACTGTACCAGGTATCATTTCAGCGTGTACGATGACATTTATGCCAACCATGTCATCTTACGTTATTTCCGACACTTTGAGTGAAGGTAAAATAACTTTATTTGGCAATTACATTTATTTAAATTTCACTAATAATGAATGGAATGTCGGCTCCTTTATGGCATTAGTCATGCTCGTCTTAATTGGTATTTCTATGCTTTTCACTAAAGGTAATAAACAAGAAGAAAGAGGTAGAAGACTATGGTAAAGAAAATATTTGCCCAGTGCTATATTTGGTTAGTACTACTATTGATGTACCTACCGATACTTGTCCTCGTCGTCTTCTCTTTTACCACGGCGACAAACGTCGGAGAATGGACTGGTTTCTCTTTCGATTTATTTCCTCGCCTTTTCCAAGATGAAGAAATAATGGCGGCTCTTGGCAATACCTTAATCATCGCCTTCGTCAGCGCGGTCGTATCTGTCTTATTAGGCGCGACTGGTGCGATTGGGGCATTCTACGCTTCTAAAAAATGGAGAAAAGCGTTTGATTCAGTCACCCAAATCCCAATCGTCAACGCTGAAATCGTCATGGCCCTTTCTTTAACAGTCATGTTTGTTTTCTTTGGAAGTGTAGTATTTAAAACAAATCTATTTAGCTTTTGGACACTTTTAATCGGTCACGTCGTCTTATCTATTCCATTTGTCTATATATCGGTTAAACCTAAATTACAGCAGATGGATCCAAGCTTATATGAGGCGGCGATTGATTTAGGGGCAACCCCAAGACAAGCATTGTATAAAGTTATAATTCCTGAAATTGTTCCAGGTATTGTCTCTGGATTCCTTCTTGCTATTACGTTATCTCTCGATGATTTTATCATCAGCGCTTTCACTCGTGGCAGTGGATTATTAAATGGTGAAGGAACAATTGAAACTCTTTCAACACTGGTGCAAGCCAAAATTAAAAAAGGACCAATCCCACCAGAAATGCGCGCGTTGACGACTATTATATTCTTAGTTGTTCTCATCGGGGCAATCGTCATAAGCCTCTACCGCGCAAGAAGGGTTAAACATGTATCTAAATTGAAAGCGAGGAAGAAATTGTATGAAAGATAAAAAGAATTTAATACCATTAGTAACTTTACTAGTTCTCACTCCTCTTTTAGGTGCGTGCCAAAGTGGTAGTGACTCTACCTCTTCATCCGGTTCACAAACTTTAAGAATACTCAACTGGGAAGATTACATTTATGAAAACGATCCACTAAATGGATATGAAGAACCTGATTTAGTCGATCAATTTATCGAATATGTCAAAGAAGAATATCCTGAATATTCTAATGTTTCTGTCGTCTACGACACGACCGACACCAACGAGACGATGTTCAACGAACTTAAAACAGGTAAATCTCAATACGATTTAATTTGCCCAAGCGACTATATGATTCAAAAACTATTGTCCGCTGATATGCTTGAAAAACTTGATCGCTCAAAGATAACTAATTATGATAAGTACGCATCTACTTACATGAAAAATGTTTTAGATAGTATAAGTGCGACAAACAATGTGACAGGAGAAGTGGAGTATTTAGAAGATTACGCTGTCGGATACATGTGGGGGACGCTTGGACTATTATTTAATCCTACTTATTCAAAATTAGAAGTTAGCCCTGAAACTATGTATGAAGATATGAAATCTTGGACTATTTTGTGGGATGAAAACTATAAAGGAACCATTTCTGTCAAAGACAGCATGAGAGACACTTACGCTGCTGGGCTTATGTATACTTACGATGATGAATTGACTTCACTAAGAGAACAATATGAAAGTGGACAAATAAGTGCTTCAGACTATAATGCCCAACTTACTAAAATATTTAATCGATGTGAAAAAGATCAAGTTGATTTAGTTGAAAAATCTTTATCGCAATTGAAAAAGAATATCTTTGGTTTAGAAGTAGATTCTGGAAAAGAAGATATCGTCACTGGTAAAATTGGCATCAATTTAGCTTGGAGCGGGGACGCAGTTTATTCAATGGACCAAGCAGAAGATGAAACACTAGTGTCAAACCCACATGAACTATATTATACAGTCCCAGAAAATGGCGGTAATATTTGGTTTGATGGCTGGGTGATGCCTAAAGTTGAAGAAGGACAAAGAAGTGAAGCGCAGTATGAACTCGCTCACATCTTTCTCGATTTTATTTCTGACCCAAGTAATGCAAGTCAAAACATAAATTATATTGGTTACACATCTTTTATCGCTGGAGATGCGATATTAGAATTGGTTAGAGATTGGTACGATATCCGCACCGACATCATCTGGTACGATGAAGAAAATGATAATTATTATGACAATGTCTATTATGAACTTAATGGCGAACAAATAGATGTCGATTATGATGATGTTCACTTTGCTTCTGAAAGTGACCCTATTATGGACAACGTCGTTTTATATGGGGAATATGAAGGAGAAGAGCCAGTTGAAATAGGTACTTATAACGAGCGACTTATTTTAAGTGACGACATCGAACAAGTCGATTTATCTTATTTCTTTGAAGGGACATTAGAAGAATATGAAGAAGGTGTCGACACTATCTTTTATAGCGACTGCTACCTACCTTTTGAAGACAATAAATGCGTCGGTAGACAATTTTATACCCAATATCCTGATTATGAGACGATAGTTAGATGTGCGGTCATGGAAGATTATAAAGAAAATAATGAATATATTCTCACCATGTGGGAGAATTTTAAAAGTGATCCTCTTCCAAATTGGGCAATCGCCTTATTCGTTGTTGAGATCGCTTTGATTGTCGGAGTCGTTTTATTCTTTATTATACGTACAAAAATGAACAAAAAACGAAGATTAGAGCGAAAGAAAAACAAATAATATTTAAATAACTTTTATAGAAAAGATGGCGGTTCTGTCATCTTTTTTATTTTTGTGTTGAATTATTGCATTTTTTTTCTTTACAATATTTTCATAATTTAAATCTTTTAAGAAAGGAAGAAACATTTAATGAAAAAAGGTTTGTTATTAGGACTTTCAGTTCTAGGCCTCGTTTTAGCGGGATGTGAGCAACCTGGTTCATCTAGTAGTAGTTCTGAATCTGATTCTTCACTAACTACATCGGAAACAAGTTCATCTTCATCCTCTTCTAGTGAGGTCGCCTCTCCAGTTCACTTAACTCAAGACGAGTTGGTGACACTTCTAACTGACGCGTTGAATTCATCCATCAGCGCATATACATCAACTTCTCGTCAATATATGGATAGTTATATTGATGGGACAATTTATAACAATAGTTTAGAAACTATCGCATTTGAACTACACGAGGATGGATTTGATTCAGTTTCAACATTATCCACTCCATCGACACCGACAAGTATAAGCGCCGATGAGCCAGACGTCGTAGGTAGATACGCGGCATATAAGACGGACGAGAATACATATATTCGTGGCTTTTTAGGCGAGAATAGTGATGTTAACGATTTCTATGAATATCATGAATTTAATATCTATACTGATATGGTCGCATTAGGTAGACAAAATTATGAGACTATGTTAAATAGTGCGATAAGTAAATTTGGCGATCCAGAAGGATTTTGGGATCCTGATCTTTATGGTTACACAATTGGTGAATTCACCGCAGTAGATAACGAAGAAGACCAAACTGTCACTTATTCTATTATGGCGAGCGCACCTGAAACTGAGTGGTACGCACGTGAAGAACAAACGATAGAAGCTATTATTTCATACGATGGCACTGAAATTATGTCCGTCTATTCTACTACGTTCCTCTACGACATGGGGGCGACATCAACTGATAAAGACGAAAGTGCGAACAATTACCAATACAACGCGATAAGCGATATTGTATTTGGAGAAGTATCGACAGACGCTATTACTCCATTCGACATCAATAACTTTGATGTATCTATGATTTATAATGCCCCACAACAAGTTGTTGAAAATATTCCTGATGGAAATATTTCTACTGAAAACGTTCAAGCCATTTTAGGAAACTGGAAAGCTTATCAAGAAGGTATTGTCTCTGCTTCAACAGAAGAATATGCGACAGGAATTTATGACGCAGACTGGAATGAACTCCCTCCAGCAATTGTCACGACAACTTCAACTTTATATCAAGATTATATTTTAATTAGTGAATCAACGTTTGATTTTACTGATGACGTTACTCCAAACATAGAAGAATACACCCAAAATGTTGCAGGAGAAGAAGGTGTTGAAATCATGAAAGTAAGTGGAGAAACTTCAACCGGAACATTTGTCGATGGTGCCTACGTTAGTGAAATGGATGCATATTTCAATCCATCTCCAATTCTTAACGACTTAAGCCTAACAGAATGCTTCTCTTTTGTCGCGGCGAATGGATTTGTTGAGATAGATGGTGGATACATTATCAATTCAGCAGAATTTGTCTCCGCAAATAAAGATGGTAACACAATTACCATAGAATTAGTCTATAACGCTGAATTCCCTGGCATTTATGATAATTCTTATAGCCTTGAAATGACAATTGAAGATGATTTTATTACTTATATTGATTTTACCGAAACTAATCAAAACACTTATAGTCATTACACTATGGTAAAAGGTGAACCTACTCAGTTCACTGGTGAGTTAATACCATTTGAAGAAACTGTATACCCATATTAATCATCGATTAATTTGCAATTAAACCAGATACTATTATCTGGTTTTTTTGCTTTTTAAGACATTTTATCCAAAATTAACTTTTTTGCTTGTTTATTTTTTACTCGTAGTGATATAATTTAATGCGCTTATCAATATGGTTCCTTAGCCAAGCTGGTAAGGCAATTGACTGCAACTCAATGATCATCGGTTCAAATCCGGTAGGAACCTCCATCCTAGATTAAGCCTTATGCGCCTTTAGCTCAACTGGATAGAGTGTCAGACTACGAATCTGGAGGTTGCGAGTTCGATTCTTGCAAGGCGCGCCA
>CASDYZ010000063.1 GCA_949285325.1 uncultured bacterium | reverse complement strand
ATTAAATTAGTTTCTTTAAGTCTAATCGAGATAGTACTTCTTGACACTCCTGTCTCTTTATTTATTTCCTTAATAATTTTCTTTAATATCCATATTTTCTCTCCATTAAGAGATGTATGATAATCAGTAACATATTTTGCGTGTATCTTGCTATATAGCATTTTGAGTCTTCTTCTTGGCAAAAGTATACATGCCGCAAAATAATTAGCAAAAAATTCAGCCCAACTATACTGCGATTTGGTATAAAAATTTTCACTAATAATAGATTCGTCGTCAATAATTTTATCAACCTTAAAATCTTTATCTAAATCGAGGAGGTAATGTTTTAGTTCATGAAATATTGTAAATAATTCTCTACTATCACTTCCACATGCATCTGGGTCTATGAAAATATCTCCTCTATGTGCACGAATAACTTTTATAGAACCATCTTCATTAAATGTTTCTAAATTACCATCTTTTTGAATTGTTACCCCTAGGATTGATTTGTTTTTTGAAAGACGTTGATATTGAATATCTATGCCAATATACCTATAAATAAATTCGTTATAATCAATAGTTTCGAGCGTTTTGCCATACATTCTACAATACTCGTTTAAAAGCCTATTAGCAAAAGATGCGATTTCCTTTTTAGTTGGAAACTGTTCGCTGGTATGTTTATTAACTTTTGCACAAATAAGCTTTACATTCATATTATTTGTTTTTAATCCTTTCTAAAAAATTATTCCATTCTTCTTCACTTAAATCAGCTTCAATAGCTTTTCTTAATACTTGTTGAACAACTTGGTTTGATTTTAAATAATCCACAACATCAGCGGAGATATTATTTGATGATTTTCCGAGCAACGACTCGTCAATCATCAATTTAAATTCTTCTGCTTGTTTTTTATCTAATCCATACACCTCAATATATTTTTGAACTAGATTGGTCTTTTCTCCTTTTTTAATACCAGAAGGGAATGGTGCCCCGTTTTCTAAATCACAAATAAAAGTTCTAGAAATGCCTAATAATTTTTCAGCATCTCGCAAAGAATAATCTTTTTGCTTTCTTAGATTTTTTAAATATTCTCCTAATTTTGTCACTTTGATTCCTCCTTGAAACCACCCTGCCATCAATGATTTCACCTATATTTTCATATTTTTCGATAAATTTGTCAACTACTTCATTGACATTATTTTTTAATCAACTGTTTTGAAAAATTTGTAATTCACACAGCAAGTGTGTTTCAAGATATGCTTTATTTGTAAAATAAATTAAGTTGAAGAATTCTATACGAGGTTTTTAGAATAATAAAAATTGCAATTCAAATGAAAAAACGACACTAAAATATTAAGTGCTAGCTAACTTAAAAGTTAATAGCATTTACACTAGCGAGATAAGCGAGGTTTTCTATTTTTAGATGACATCTCAATAAAACAATAATTTGCAAAAAAACATTAAATATAAAAAGCTACGATTTTAACTATTTCTAGTGCATCAAAGCTTGCTAAAATTTTTGGCGATCCCACTGAGAATTGAACTCAGGATTAGACCTTGAGAGGGTCTCGTCTTAACCACTTGACCATGGGACCTTCTTAGTTGACTTTGTTTAGCCAACTATTATTTTTCTTTAAGACGTGAACGTATTATATAATAATTATCATTATTTTTGTAGATAATTTATTACATAATCTATTCTTTTATCTATTCTTTCTTTGCCTATAACTTGCAAACAATAAAATAGATTTGGTGATTGTTTTCTAGTGGTTATGCTTATTCTTAGCATTTCTGCGACATCAGCGACGACACCTAAATATTTATCCATATCTTGTTTATATGTTTTATTATTAGGGGCAAATGAATGCTTAAAAGCAGTATCCTTAAGGGCAATAAACCAAGTCGATTCATCTACGTTATCATATGGTAGATTATCTTTTAAATCTTTTAAAATATCTATTATGACTACTTTATCAAATTTAGGATTGAATTGAAGAGGATTATTATTAGTTATCTCTTCATATTTATCGTCGTAGAAGAATAGTATTGAGTCATAAATATCTTTAAATCGATAATAATCTTTTCTCGGATTTTCTTTTTCTCTTTCGATGTTCATGATATTCATAAAATAATTTGGATCTCTATTTATTAAAGACAACAATTTATCATCATATTTTGATGCATAATCTTTAATCATGTCGGTAATCTGCTCTTTACTTAATAATGCGAGTATCTCTTTAGAGAAGAAATTCAATTTACCAATATCGAAAAGCGCGCCTTCTAAAGATACTTTAGAGAAACTAAATTCAAATTCATCCATATCTTTAAAATGTTTAGCAAATATCCATTCTTCAAAATTAGAATTTGCGATTGTCATCAAATACATAATCAATGATTTAGGTGGATAACCATCTTCTAAGAAATAGCTAACGGCGGCCTCTTTATCTAATCTTTTAGACAATTTTCTCTTATGATTATTTTCATCTAATTTCATAATGACTGGTAGATGGGCATAATTAGGTGCCTCCCATCCAAGTGCGTCAAATAATTCAACATGAATTGGTAAAGAGGCGATCCACTCTTCCCCTCTTATGACAGTAGTCGTCCTCATAAAGTGGTCATCTACGACGTGGGCAAAATGGTAAGTAGGTAGACCATCGCTTTTATATATGACGATATCTTGGTCGTTTTGGGCAATTTCAAATTCCCCTCTAATTAAATCTTTAACTTTGATTTTATGTAAATGTGAACCACTACTTTTAAAACGGATAACAAATGGTTTACCTTCTTGAATTAGTTTGGCTCTTTCATCGTTGTTAAGAAAACGATATTTAGCAAATTGTCCATAATATCCAGGCATAATTTTATGTGCTTCTTGATTCGCTCTTATTTCGTTTAATTCTTCTTGAGAACAAAAACAAGGATAAGCTTTACCAATCGATATTAAATGTTTAATCGCGACCTTATATATATCCGCGCGTTTTGATTGAACATATGGACCGTATTCCCCTACTTCTCTATCACCTAAAAAACCTTCACTTGGGGTTACACCAAAAATAGATAATTGATTTAATAATTCAAATTTAGAACCTTGTATCTCTCTTTTTGTGTCGGTATCTTCTAATCTTAAGTAAAATATCCCGCCAGTTTGAGAGGCGACCTTCTTACATATAAGCGCGGTGAATAAAGAACCAGTATGTAAAAATCCTGTTGGAGAAGGCGCGAATCTAGTTACTTCAGCCCCTTGCTTTAGTGTTCTTTTAGGATAACGTCTTTCTAAATCATCTAAGGTAGTTGTCACATCCTTAAATATTAGTTCGGCAAGTTGTTCATTTGTCATCATAGTTTTATTACCTTTCTAAAAATAATGTAGTTTTTTATTGCATAACATTCAAGTTTTGATATAATAATTAAGCATCGATTGATGCAGGTGTAGTTCAGTGGTAGAACACTACCTTGCCAAGGTAGTTATGCGAGTTCGATTCTCGTCACCTGCTCCAGTTAGTTTATAGGGCATGGTAATCCATGCTTTTTTTGTTTTTAGGTAGCATTTTAGTTTGTAGAAAATTGTTAAAACAATTCTTCTAAGCATCCTCAAATATTATAACCACTTAAATACATCAATAACAATTTTCATTTTTTTATTACTTTCATTATTACCTTTTCTTTTCTCACCTATTTTACATTAAAAGAAATTTTCTCTATTTAGAGATAAAAATAATTCAAATAATTAAGAAAAGATTAAATTAAGATTGTTCGTCGTTATCGATTACATCATCATTTTCTTTTTCATTATTTTGTTGTTCATTTAGTTTTTGTTTTAATTCATTTTGAAGTTGTTCATTTAAATATATCGATTTGGCGATTGATTCAAGTTGCATTTTGGCGAGTTCATTTAAACTATTTTTAAATCTTGGGCTATATTTGTTATAAAGAGCCTCCATATTAGCAAAATAAAATGGATAGAAAAATATAGGTAAAATACTCGCCCCAAGTAAGCTCGCCACACAGACATAGCCTAAATCAAATGTTTTAAGCATGCAAAGAGAGCCACAGAGCAAAAATCCAACTACCATCAATATATAAAGAGGGAAGTTAAGCATCCAATAATCTTTATTAAATTCTCTTTTATGTTTTTGATAAGTAAATCTATACATTATGTTCGCATCGTTACCAAATATATTTTTAGATGCGAGGCGTAGATATATAGTTATCGAGTTTCTTGAGATGTGATAGAAAAAGACAAACCACATGACGAATACCATCGGTACGTAAGAGATAATTAAATAAATAGAAAAGACGTAATAATTGTCACCTAATATTTGCTCTAAAGAACTAAAATTAACTATTTCAGTTGGATTATATAATAAGTCCGTCAAACGTTGTTGGGCGTCTAAAAAACCTGTCTCATCGATGGCGATCGCACTGAAATAGGCGATAAAAGAACAAGCAATAGATACAATTAAACCAAATAATAACGCCCAAAACAAAGATGAAAAGAAGCGGAAAGAAGAACGGAATTTTGTTCTAAAATAATTTATAAAATAAGTAAAATAAGCCCCGAAAGTTATCGTTTGATTTTCTTTTAATAAATAATGGGCCACCATGGTGGCAAATAATGATGGGAGGACGATTAACGGTATTAAAAGAAGCGATAACCCCATACCCCAAAAACAAATAAGTAAAATCAAAGACATAAAAACACCAAACATCAAAGATAATATCCACGATGTAAGAGGGTGTGATTTATATATTCTTAAAGAATCATTCCATAGTTTATTTCTCATTTTCTTCTCTTCCTATTCAATTTATCGATACTTTTAACTGCTTTATCGAGTTGTTCTTCGTTAAGTTTACCAACATCTCTAGATTCAATCGCTTTTACTAGAGCACTAAATCGTTTTGACTGCACGCAGTAATATTGTTTAGAGTCGGACATAATCGCCGTACGACAATCGTTATTGACGAGCACTACTCCTATTAAAAAACTTTTATCTAAGTTAGTTATCATCGATATTCTTTCGACGTATTTTTGTATTTTTAAAAGTGGATTATCAGTGTAGCATTTCTCCCCTTTACGAGGGATATAGATGAGTGATTTATCATCGCTTTTACCCATGATATCACCAGCGAAATATAAATCGATAATAAAATAGATATATTTGTCCGCAAAGAGTATGTGGTCGACACAGCTAATCATCGAATCGTAAGAAAATATAAAATCATTAATCAAATAATAATCTTTGTACAATGCGAGTTTATAAATCTTTTTATAGTATATTTCTTTAAATTTTTGCTCGTATATTTTTCTTTTAATTGGCCCGTATAAAAATAAAAAGGCAATAACTAAAACTAAAATCACCACGACAACGACAAAGACGATGCGGATTATATCTTGATTAGAGAGTAAAAGAACAATATTCATCGAGAGAGTACCACCTTGTTAAAAGAAATATAGTCGTAAAAAGTTTTACCATCTTGATTGTAGAAAAGGGCGACAAAAGAGGCAATGACTGACAACGTGCAAGTAAGAATTAAAGTGAATATCACTAGAGTTTCTCTAACTATCAACTTTGATAGGGTGATATTTTCGTTGTTGAGTTGTACGAAGCGGATAGACACCATCTTCATCCCGATGGTTGAACCTTTAAAGACAATCGCGGGGACGACTAAATATAATATAGACAAAACCACCGCGGATAAGATAGATATAACTAGACCAATAGAGCTAGAAAATATATCAGTATTAGCTTTTAAAGCGTTATATAAACTTAAAGCACTTTGAAAAGAAAAAGCAAAGAAAAATATATATATAAATAACCCATCCACTAGGGCGGCAATTAATCGTCTAAGTCTCATCTCGCTTTTGTCGTTCATATTTAATTATTATATCAAATAAATTGTATTTATTTAATCTTAATCGTAAAAAGTTTCATTGTTAACTGCACATTTTATAAATCGTTGCAGTTCGGTTTTACTCGTTTTATGTGAAATGGGTGGTAAATCATCGACATTAAACCACCTCACATCGTCAGTCTCATATTCGTGTTCATGTAAAGAACCCACTAATTTTGCTTCAAAGACGATGACGTATTCTGGAATAGATGTCTTTTCTTTAAATGGGGTGCGATTTGCCACCCCTACTAATCTAGTTATCTCTATATTTGCTCCCGCTTCTTGTTCACATTCATTTAAGGCAGTTTGGCTTGGTGAATCGTATAAATCAGCCCAACCACCAGGAAGAGAATACGCACCTTCGTTTTTCTCTCTAACCATCAATAATTTATCTCTATTATTGTTTAAAATAACTGTTCTAACAGAAACATTAGGGGTTGGGTATATATCTCTTTTAAAATAATTAGGTCTATCTAATTTAACATTCATAAAATCTTGTAAGAATTTAGTGGATAGATCATTTAATTCTTTATAATTTGATAAGGCGTATGGGTCTTTAGAATGCACCAATCCAATTTTAGATATAGACTGTACTTTTAATATGAAGTCATAAACATATTTGCTATCCATTTTTATTAACTCCTTTAACCGCATCTAATATTTTAATTATTTTCACTTTGATTTAAAATAACATATATGTTAAATATTTATCTTTCTTCTCTCGATATCGCTTTAATTATTATCATACCTTCTGTCATCGTATTAGGTATTTTAATTATTTTACTCACCGGCGTATATCACGTTAAAAAAGATAGGATATACATAATTGAAAAATATAATCAATTTGATAGAACTTTAACTAGTGGGTGGTATTATTTATTACCTTTAATATATCGACGGGCAGCGTTTTATTCTTTAAAAAATCAATATCGAGTCATAAAGTTAGAAAACGGTAAATACATAAAAGTGACTTATAAAATCGTAGATGTTAAAACATATCACTATAAAGCGATACAAATCGACATCTATCTAAAACAAATAACAAAAGATAAAGACGATATCACTTTTGATTATTTAAAAGATGAATTTAATAAAATAGGTATTGAATTAATTAAAATTGAACAATTTATAAATAACGACATTTAATAGGCAATCTCATTGATATAGTCACATAAAGAGGAGGCAATATCTTTACAAGTTTGGATATCTTTTGCTTCCACCATTACGCGGATGAGTTGTTCTGTGCCACTCGGCCTAACTAAGATCCTTCCATCCCCATCTAAAAGTTTTTCTTGCTCTTTTAAAAATGTTTTAAAGCCTTCATTTTCCATAATCATATCTTTATTAGAGACACCGACATTTCTTAAAACTTGAGGGTAGGCTTTAAAATCTTTTAACAATTCTTGTATCGATTTGCCCTCGTCTTTAAGAATGGATAATATCTTTATGGCGCTGAGCATCCCGTCTCCAGTATTTAGGCAGTCGTTAAATATAATATGCCCGCTTTGCTCACCGCCTAAAACGAGGTGTTTTTCTTTTAGACAAAGCTGTACATTTCTATCTCCGACATCCACTTCTTCATATCCGATGCCTTTTTCTTCTAAAGCTTTTTTAAGCCCGTAATTAGACATGACAGTGATAACTATTTTATTGTCATTTAATTTGTTATGTTTTTTTAAATAACACGCGGAGAGATACATGATAGAGTCACCGTTTATTAAGTTGCCCTCGCTATCGACAACCATTATCCTATCAGCGTCGCCATCGAAAGCAAAACCGATGTCAAAGTGTTCTTTTTTCATTCTTGATATCAATTTTTCTGGGTGGGTTGAACCACATTTATCATTGATATTTAACCCAGTTGGATTATCAAATAGATATGTGGCATTTATATTTAAACGTTTAGTAAATAAATTAGAAGCGAGCACACTAGAAGAGCCATTAGCTAAATCAAAACAAACTTTAAAAGAAGATAAATCTCCCTTTGCTTGTGAGGCTAGATAGTCTAAGTAAGTTTCAATATACTTATCAGCTTTTATAAATTTACCTAAACCAAGGTTAGGGACAAGTGGTAAATCATCCACTATCCTATCGATATATTCTTCAATTTTTAATTCTAAATCATGACTTATTTTCTCACCATTTGGGGCAAATAACTTAATACCATTATCAAAAAAAGGATTGTGAGAGGCGCTTATCATGATGCCAAAATCAAAATCATTTTTTTCAACGATATACGATATGGATGGAGTCGATGTGATACCTAATTCATATACATCGCCCCCGCTGGATGTAATGCCACTCACCAAAGCAGCGTCAAGCATCGCGCCAGAAAGACGAGTATCTCTACCAATTAATATTTTATTTTTCTTCTCGTTAGGGTATTGGCCGATAAATCTACCAATACGATATCCTAAACGCGATGTTAAACGGATGTTGGCGATACCTCGCACCCCATCAGTACCAAAATATTTTCCCATCTTTTTTTGTTCCTTTACTTATTATGTATATCAGTCCTCGTCAGAATCGGACATATAATTTTCAAATACTCTTAAGAAATTTTCTTGGGTGACACTTTCTAATTGTCCATTGACCGCGAATGATATGCGTCCTGTCTCTTCACTTACCACCACAGTTATCGCGTCGCTCACCTCACTTATCCCAATAGCCGCACGGTGCCTAGAGCCATATTTCCCGGCGAATGGTTTTGTCGTTGGGGTAAAAAATACACTTGCGGCGATTATTTCATTACCATGAATAACTACCGCTCCATCGTGAAGTCTAGTGCCTGGATAAAAAATAGTCGTTAAAATTTCACTACTCACTGGGCAGTTAATAGGTACACCATTTTTTATAATGTCTTTTAAAGAAGTATTTTTCTCAAAAGTCATAATCGCCCCTATCTTAGCTTTAGATAAGGAATTGACTGTCAGTTCTATTTGTCGATATAACTCTTTTCTATCATATATTCTCTCCACTCCAAAATTGACGCTTTTTGCAGGTGCTTTTTTAAAGGGGTTAGCTAAAAAAGCACGGAAATCTCCAGTATTGGAGAAGAATATAATTAGAATACCTGCCGCTAAAGAGCAAGAAGTGATGATGGTGACAGCTTCAAGAGTCAATATATATGAGACGATTAAAAAAGTGAAAGTAACAATTAAAAATACAAAAGGTGAACCTCTTTTAATAACTTTGAGAAAAGCAAATAAAAGAGCGAGAAAAAGTAATACAATACAAATAAGAGTCAATACGAAGCTTATTAGATTATTATTTTCCCAAGCAAAATGCATACTTTGTTACCCCTTTGTTAGCCTTTTTTATAATAACAAAATAACTTACTTATTTCAATTTTTGTATTATAATTTTATCTATTTTTATACACATATAGTTTTTTAGTGTTTTCTTTTTTCTTAACTAGGTGAAATCTAATGTTTTTTAAATCTAGTGAAATAGCCTTATCAGTCAAAGAAAAATAAAAGTCATCTTCTTCTTCAATATAATTATTTTTTATATATCCATTACGGATAAGTGCCCTTATAAATCTTGATATTTGTTTTTGTGTCAAGTGGCTTAAAGAACCATAAGTTATATATTTTCTAAAAGATATGACGTCTAAGTTATCCGCTCCTATGAGTAGGAAATATATCAATTGTTTAGATGGATAGATATTTTCTTCATTAAATAGATATATGGTATAGAGAATTTTAGTATGTGCCGCTCTTAATTTAAAAGTTGTATAAGTCATAAATAAGATTATGACATATTTATTTTTAAGTGTTTAGATGGTAAAATTTAAGGGTAAACAAAAATAAGAGAGGAATTAATATGCCAACACCACACATCAATGCGAAAGAGGGCGATTTTAGCAATGTTGTGCTAATGCCTGGAGATCCACTAAGAGCTAAATGGATCGCATCAAATTTTTTACATGATTATAAATTAGTTAATGAAGTGAGAGGTATACTCGCCTATACCGGCTATACAAAAAATGGGAAGAAAGTATCCGTCATGGCAAGTGGCATGGGTCAACCATCAATCGGAATATATTCTCATGAACTTTTCACTTCCTATGGAGTAGATACGATAATTAGAGTTGGCACCTGTGGTGCTTATCAAGATAATATCAATTTATTCGATGTCATTATTGGAGTGACTGCTTCAACCGACAGCAACTGGATTAATCAATTTAATGTCCATCAATATTCCGCGGGGGCAGACTTCGAATTAGCCATGGATGCATATAATAAAGCAAAAGAATTAAATGTAAATGTTAAAGCGGGAGCAATATTATCAGCGGATATATTTTATGATGAAGATCCTGACACTTGGAAAAAGTGGGCTAAATTAAATGTATTAGGAGTAGAGATGGAATCGTATGCACTCTACACCACCGCCCAAAGGCTCAAAAAAAGAGCACTTTGCCTTTTAACTGTCACCGACCACTTTATTCACAAAGATAAAAAAGCGACACCAGAAGAAAGGCAACTAGGTTTAGGTAAGATGATAAATCTAGCCATTGAAGTGACAGAAAAATACGCAAAATAAGATTTTTACACTATTGTGTACAATTTTTTCACTTGCAAGTTATATACATCAATTATAGACTAATAACATATTTAATCTCTTGGAGGAAAATAAACAATGAAAAAAAAGTTAGGAATTTTTCTAACATCTGCTGTTTTTATGTCAGCATTTGCTTTTGCAGTGACTGTACCTAGTGAACCGACTCCTACTAGAGCGGTAGAAGAAGGCACAGTTAGAATTTTTAGTGTTTTAAAAGGTGGTTGGGACCAAGTTAATAGCGAAACTCAAATGTGGGCTTATGCTTTCGGCGAGGGAGAAACCAATTATAATGCGGCTTGGCCTGGTGTACAGATGACTAATGTCTTAAGCGATTATTGGTCAGGTCTTTGGTATTATGACTTACCAGCGAATAACACATTTACTACCGTTATTTTCAGTAACGGAAACAATTATAATAAAGATTCTAACCAAACCGAAAATGTGTCATTGGCAAGTTTTGTTACAACTAACGAAGAAGGCGTTAGTTATCACGTTGCAGCTCATATCGATGAATGGAAAACAAGCGACGCGACCAAAAGAGAAGTCACATTTGGTGGTGTCGGGATGAGCGCTCTTCAAGCCGCTGCAACATTTAGTGCGACACATTTAGATGTCTGTAACGACTATACACTATATCCTATTTATCGCGATCTATTCATCACACCAAGTGGTGCGTGGGAAAACGAAGATGATGCAGGTAACGATAGATATAGTGTAAATGTAACTAGTAATGAATATGATGGAAAAACTGAATATACATTAGATGAAGTTATTACTCAATTTGAAAATCAATATAATTTACACACAAACGCTCCTTCTTCACTATTCAGTATGAAAGATAGTGATACCCTCTCACTCGTCATTATCGGCGCCACAGTGGTTGGTATTACTCTCATCGCTTTAATTCCAGCTACTTTAAAGAAAAGACACGCTAGTAAATAATAAAACGCAAAAGCATAGAAATTAATAAATACAGCAAATAAAGATGTGGGTAGAAATACTTGCATCTTTTTTTAATTTAATGCAATAAGTCATTATTTTTATTGTTTTATTTTAAAACTGCATTGTTTTTAATGTTTATATTTAAGAGAGTTTTACATGAATTTGATGTTTTACAATACTGCTTATTTAAATTAATTACTAATACTCTTTGTATATTTAATTATGTTATAGATAATTGTGTCTTTTACATTTTAAACATAATAAAAGGTCTTAGGCTTTTTTAACCTAAGACCAGTCGGAAGGTATATTATGAAAAACTTATTATAATCAATTATTTGGTCAGTGTTTTTCTTCTTTTACTAAATAATACGATAACAATAATTGCGCTTGCTACAAAGCATATACCAAGCAAGGTGAATATTGAATTATCATTAAAATTGATTTTAATCGCGTTAGATGGAAGAGATCCAGTTTCATACATTGATTTTAATGCGTTGATTTTATCACCGATTGTAATGTCGGTTTCTTTTCTTTCGATTCCGACATAATTTCTATCATTATTGATGTAATCATCATAATCAAAGACATATTCTAATGGTGAATTTAACACTTCTTTTGACATTTTTGAAAAATATCTAGAATTAAGTTCATCGTATGCTTGATAACCATTTAATTCGCTGTCAGTGCAGGTTTGATATCCCGCTAGAAGGGATTTAGCAAAATCGATACTTACAGTTGATAATGAGAAATTACTATTTATCGACCAAGACCAGTTATATTCAGATAATGAATTAATCATGTATGGTTTAGTAAAATCAATATTAGGTCCATAGTTCCAAATATTAGTATTATTATTTGGATCAATACGAACTAATTGCGCGCCAGCAAGTGAAGTAGGTATATCAGCGTAGCCAATCCAAACATCATTACCTGCGTTTACGAAGGTTGTTTCGTATATATATCCGTTTCCACTACTATCCCACGCACGGAAATATGTAAGAGCACCAGCGCTCTGCCAATTACCTGCGTTAGAATTATGAGCGTAAAAACGAGCGGTGTCGCTACTTGGTGATTGTTCAGAAACTGGAACAAAAGTATCCGATGCGGCGTTAGCCTCTAACTCTCCCCCCCCGCATCTTATCGGCTGAACCAGCTAATACTCCAACGCTGACAAAAGCAAGCCCAGCAAGGGTGATAAAAGTTGCTATTTTACCTTGTTTTTTCATTGTTTGCCCCTTAAATATCAACAATAATTAACGTGTAAAAGTGTGTTGTAAAAGTGTGTTTTTTGTAAACGATTGCAATATTTATATCTCTATGTTTAATGCTTTTGCAAATATTTTTGCCTAACTGCTTGATTAAAGTACATATAAATATATGCTAAAGAACATCAGTGTCGCACCGATAAAGACAAATAGGTGGAATATTGAGTGCATATATTTTTTCTTTTTTCCTAGTGCGTAGAGGACTACTCCTAATGTATAACTTACGCCTCCAAACAACAACAATAATGAGCCGACATTACCGATTATGTTCCATAACGGGAAAAAGGCAAATATAATACACCACCCTTCAATTAAATAAAGGATGATACTTGGTATTAAAAACTTTTTGATGTTGATTGAATTTAAAACGATACCGAGTATAGATGAGAGCCAGACAAAAGCAAATATGAGATATCCTATCGTACCAGTTCCACTATTATATATATCGACATTACCTAAACTTATCAATGTATATGGGGTATATGTCCCAGCGATGGCTAAGAATATCATATTGTGATCTAATATTCTTAATACCTTTTTACCTTTGTTTCTTTTTAATCCGTGATATATACAAGATATTAAAAACATTAAAAATATACATGTTCCATATATGATGACGCTTATAGTTTCCACTATAGTGTTACTTTTAATTATCATCAATATAGCCGCGATTATTGTTAATAATGCACCTATACCGTGGGATATAGAATTCAATAGTTCTTCTTTTAAAGAATATGTTGGTAAGTGTACTTCGTTGATCGACATGTAGATAATATTAAATTAAATAAATAAAAACACTATCTAATGCGTATATTTATTTCTCTACTGGGTAAAACCTATTTAGTAGAGCGGTATCTACTAAAAGTAGAATTGATAGTTTTATCATTAAGTTATTAACTTTTTATTTTCAATTTAATAAAATAAACGTATGAACATTTTATTTTATTTACTTCCTAAAAAAGAGGTCGCCTATATACTCGACCACTTTACAATAAGACAAGCTTTAGAGAAGATGGAATACCATCACTACTCCACTATCCCGGTGCTAAATGAAAATGGTGAATATCTTTATTCTATATCTGAAGGTGATTTTCTTTGGTACATTAAAAACCACAAATTGAATTTTAATAATTTAGAGAAAGTAAGCGTATCTGAAATTAAACCAGCAAGAGAGATTAAACCAATTAGGATTGATGCGAAGATGACGCAGTTATTGTCTTTGATTGTCAATCAAAATTATGTACCTGTGATAGATGATAGAAATACATTTATTGGTATAGTTACTAGACGTTCGGTGATAACATATTTTACTTCGCAATACGCGGAAAGTATTGAAGCAATTAAAAAAGGCAATAGTTGATGTCATCTTTAGATTTAGAAGATTTTATTAAACAAATTAATAAAAAATTAAAAAAATATAAAACTAGAGATCAACTTTTTAGTTGGATTATAAATTATTTATCTTCTACTTATCCTCTTCAAAGAAGAGTAGCGATCCACCTTGAAGATATCCCTAATCCAATAGAGCCAATCGAAATATTTAAACCGATGTTTTTAAAAGATATTAAAAGCGGTAACTTACATTTAACTTATTTTCCTAATTTATTAAATAAAGACAATAATCCTTATGTTTTTAAAGACCTCAGTGGCCTCGCCTGTATCATTGAAGAATTATATTTAACAGCGGAGCACTACTTAATAAAAAGAGAATATAAAAAAGGTAGAGACACAATCAATGAATTAAACAGATTAAAAATATGCGCTAAATACTATGACGAAGGTATAGAAAAAGAAGATATCTATTTAAATATCAATGATTTGATAAATGAATATATAATTACAAATTACAATATATCCACGATATTAAGCCTAACTATTAAATTAAATCTTAAAGATGTCGATAGAAAAGAGTACGCCACAAAGATTTATGATCATGTCGTAAGTGTTGACTCTTTCAACATGTTTAACATCAATACGATTGTTAAATATGTTCACCTAGAAGATAAAATAGATGCCCAAGAGTTAAAACAAGAACTAAAACAATTATATTTAAATGCTTGTAATGCTTAATTATTATCGTTGTCGCAAAGTAGTAAAATACCACCGATTAAATTGAGGAATAATAAAGTACAAACTTTAAAGCCAGTACCTAGAGTTGTTTTGCCTTGATATGCTTTATAGATGTGCACTGTCATTGGTATGCACCAAAAAAGAGGAATAATGAGCCAACCCACCGAAATTGTCGATAAAAGGCAAAGAATAAACGCTGCTAATTTCATAAAATTTTCTCCTTTCGTTTATTTCGGGCTTAATATATCAAAAAAAAAAAAAAAAATAAAACAATTTTTAAAAAACGCATTAACAATTAATTAATAAGTTTTAAATTACAATATGGTAAACAATGATTAAACATTGTTAAACTATTTTTAAATAAAAATAATAAAAATCTTGCATTTATATCGACCTTTACTATATCATTATTAAGCATTCAGTTGCCGACTTAGCTCAATCTGGCAGAGCAACTGAATCGTAATCAGTAGGTTGTAGGTTCAATTCCTATAGTCGGCACCACCAGTTGGATACTTAGCTCAGCTGGGAGAGCATCTGTTTGACGTACAGAAGGTCGGGGGTTCGAGCCCCTCAGTATCCACCACTCTGATTGATAAGTGCGCGTCGCGCATTTTTATTATCTATCTATGCGTTCGTAGTTCAATGGTAGAACGTTAGCTTCCCAAGCTGAATACGCGAGTTCGATTCTCGTCGAGCGCTCCAAAACCTATAAATATTATAGGTTCTTTTTTTATTAAACTTACCGATTTATGTTCACTATATCGCATCCTAAAAACTATGGTCTTATCATAAATACCTATAAAAGTACAAACACCAAACAGGCACATTGGGCTTGATTTTTATAAATCATAAATAAGTATATAGGAAGATTATTTACCTTGTTGATTTACTCACTATAAAGTAAAAGTAAATTCCTAGATATTCTGCTTGATTTTATATATAATTTAATTGTTAAGAAAGTGCTTTTTATTATTAAATTTCAAGAATCTGAAACTGTATAACTTAAAAGAACTTTAACTA
>CASDYZ010000062.1 GCA_949285325.1 uncultured bacterium | reverse complement strand
ATGATACCCAATTACAATTATGAATTATATCCTGATCAAAATTATAACGAGATATTAACTGAACAATACGATCTTTTATATGGCGAGATGCCAAAAGAAATGAATGAGGTAGTAATCATAGTTAATGAATATAACTGCATTGATGATTATTTATTGTATGGACTAGGATTAAAATCACCTCAATATTTAATGGAAACAATTATCAATAATTCGATGCCGGGTGCTATAAGCGATCCTATTGAAGATGAACCGTTTGAAATGAGCTTTGAAGAACTTTGTAATCTATCATTTTATTTACCAATGGCATATGACATCTATGAAAAAAATGAAGGCAACGATACTTTTAGTATAAAAACAGGTTCAGAATTGACTTCAACGATAGAAAATTCGCTAGACACTTTAAAATTAGATGTTGTTGGTATTATCAGGGGTAAAAAAGGTGTGACCAATACCTCGTTAAGTGGAGCGGTTGGATATTTACCAAGTTTAACTGAATATATTATAAATCAGTCAAATCGAACAGATATTCCCGGCCACGATACTGTAGATAATAATGTAATAATTGCTCAAAAAGCTAATACCACCACTGATGTTATTACTGGAGCGTCACTTTCAGATACTAGTTATGAAGATGTTTTAAAAAACCTTGGATGTGCGGATTTATCTGATCCAGATACTATCTACATCTATCCTAAAGCATTTTCAAGCAAGAGTAATATAAATAAAATGGTTGAGCAATTTAACATTGAAAATGGTGAGAAATTAAAAGAAGATTATATCGCTTCGCATCCAGATTATACTGAAGAAGAATTACAAGAATATATTGATAATAATGAACTGAGGATAACAGATACGGTTGGTACACTCATGAGTTCAGTACAAATAATAGTGGACTCTGTCACTTATGTTTTAATAGCCTTTGTTTCTATTTCTTTAGTTGTCTCTTCTATTATGATTGGTGTCATTACTTATGTATCAGTGTTAGAAAGAACAAAAGAAATTGGTATTTTAAGGGCTATGGGAGCGAGGAAGCTCGATGTTGCCAATGTGTTTAACGCTGAAACGTTTATTATAGGTCTAACTGCCGGTATTATAGGTGTGGTGGCCGCGCTTATAATTGACATACCTCTCGCGATTATTATCAATTCACTCGCTGGTGTTTCGCTTAATATTGTCGTCCCGTGGTATGGTATAGTTATACTTCCTATCATCTCATTTATTTTGACTTTAATTTCTGGTCTTATTCCTGCCTCAATCGCCTCGAAAAAAGATCCGGCTGTCTCTTTAAGAAGCGAATAAAACTTGTTTTAAATTAAAAATTATTTATAATTTGTGTTATGGACGGATTATTTGTTGGATTTTTATGCGCATCTATCGCGCTTATTATATTGAGTTTATGCCTTAGATTATCTAGGCAAAAGATTGCTTCTCATGTCTGTGAAGTTCTTTCTTATGTCTCGTTTTTAGGATTTACATGTAGGTGGACATATTTATTCGCGGAACTTAATGATTTGACTTTAGAAAAAGTGATGTATCTATTATTGTTTGGTTTTGCTTTAGTGCTTCTTATTTATAAAATCGTCATATTCATTAAATATCGTTCTTTATGAAAAAGGTTTGTCTTATTTCACTTGGTTGCGAGAAGAATTTAGTCGATTCTGAAAACATACTAGCTTTGTTGTCTTTTTTAGGCTATGAGATAGTTAAAGATATCAATGACGCTGAATATGTTTTTATTAATACGTGTGGTTTTATTAATTCCGCCAAAAAAGAGTCGTTAGACACTATTTTTTCTTGTTTGTCTTTTAAAGATAAAAAGGTTATTGTCACCGGTTGTTTGGCGGAGCGGTATGAAAAGATATTAAGAAAAGAAATACCAGAAATTGATTTATTGATACCGATTAAAAAATATAATAATTTTATAGATTTATTAAAACAGATTGATTCAAATATATCTTTATCAGGTGGATTAGATGATAAAAAAAGAATTATATCAACTCTTCCTTTTTCAGCGTATTTAAGAATTGGGGACGGGTGTGATAATTGTTGTAGTTACTGTGCGATCCCTCTTATTAGAGGTCCTTTTCGTTCTCGACCTTTAAAAGACATTGAAGATGAAGCAATTAGATTATCTAATCAAGGTGTTAAAGAAATAATTGTATTAGAGCAAGATACTTCTAAATATGGGATAGATTTATGTAACGGCGAGAGTTTAATCGATGTTTTAAAAGTGCTTGTGGATAACAATAAAATTGAATCGATTCGACTTTTATATTTATATCCTGATGAAGTGAGTGATGAACTAATTGATTACATCGCTAAACATAGTAAGATTGCCCCATATTTTGATATACCAATTCAGCACAGCGAAAACCGTATTTTAAAAGCGATGAATAGAAGGGGAGATAAAAGATTTTTAATTGATTTATTTAATAAAATTAGAACTAAAATTCCTAAATGTATTTTAAGAACGACAATTATGGTTGGTTTTCCAGGTGAAAATAACAAAGACTTCAATAATATGCTTAAATTTTTAGATAAAATTAAATTTGACCATCTAGGTGCTTTTACATATTCGAGGGAAGAAGATACTCCTTCATACAATTTCCCTCATCAAGTTAGAGAAAAAACAAAGCAAAAAAGATTAGATATATTGATGAAACATCAACAAAAAATATCTTATCAGTTAAATAAAAAACATGTCGGTGAAATAATGGAAGGATATGTCGTAGGTAATCACAAAGATGAATACTTGATAAGGACATATTGGAATGCTCCTGACGACGTCGATGGGAAGATTTATATGGCAGGTTTAAAATCACATCAAATAGGTGACAAAATTAAGATTAAAATAACTGATGCCTTCGTCTACGATTTGATTGGTGAAGAAGTTAATTGAATATAAAAAACGTGCTTGAAGTTAACTAATAACCTCTTAAGCACGTTTTATTTTTTTATTTACTCAAAATTTATTCGAGTGGAGAGACAGTGACAGTTACGTTGCCCTTAACTTCAAATGACTCGTAAGGATAATAATAGTTGAATGAGCAGTCTTCGTCTATGACGATTTCATCTCCATTAGTGACAGTTAAATGGAATCCGCCAGTAAGATTATTGATATAAACACTTGTGATGTTAAAAGAATCTCCTGGATAAATCAAATCCCCATCACTTAAGTATGCATATGTAGCGTTATTCATGACAGAAACTGACACATTTACATTGTCACCAATATTGTTGACGATGCGATATGTATAAGCTTGAACTTTACTGATGGTAATTGTGACATTGCCACTTACATAATAACTGCCGTTTTGTGCTTCTAATTCTTCTTCACCAACAGTGAATGTGACAACATAAGCATAACCATCTGCTGGAGTTGAAGTGACAGTTAAGTCGATCGTGTCGTTGAGATAGACATTTTGAAATGCATCAACGGTTTCACCATTATGAGTTAGTGTATAAGTTACATCATCACCTGTTTCATCGACAATACTGATTTTTTGGACAGTGTTTTTAACGCCGACAAGGCTAATCTTAGTTGTAGTTGAAGCAACATTTACATTGTTGAATTGATACGTGCCATTATAAGGGATAAATTGTCCGTCTATTGTCGTATCAACCCCGTTATCACTAACGACAACTTGTGGGATATATCCATCTGCGAATTGTACGTTACTGATGGATAGTGGTCCTTCTAAGAAGTTGTAACTTTGAGAATGTGAAGGGGTGGAAACATTTGCTTGAGTGGCACTTGCAGATTGATAGAAGCTAAATGAAGTTATGTGTTCATCGCTTGTAAATAAGACAGATATAGATTGTTTCTCCTTCGTTTCAATGACAAGTGTCACTTCGTAATCTGGCATGGTGAAAGTAATATAGTTGCCACTTAAATTTACACTCACATCAGTGTGGTCTTTAATATAAGCATTAGTAATTTCAATTAAATTAGATTTTAAATTGACATAAATGTTGACATTTCCACCAGCGACGGTTGGGTTATTGCCACTGACGCTATTGATGTGTTCTTGATTATATTCGACATCAATCGCGTGAGTCACACCACAAACTGGGTTTACCACGACACTGCTACCATCACTTGGCATTTGGAAATTATAGTAATAATTACCAGAACTATAATCCTGTGATGGATTGAGAGAAGATATTGTCGCACCTGTATCTTTGTTGGTGAGTGTACCACTGCTTAAGACATAACCATCTTCCAAAGTGAAGATAATGTAATAATATGAGCCAGGGACGAACGCAGTGGCTTCTTCACTACTATATAAAGATTGTTTAATGATATAAGAACTAATACCATCGACATCACTTACTTCCACAGTGCCGTTTTGCATGACGTTAAATGTAATTGTGACATCATTATCTGGCATAGTGAAACTTACACTTGAGAAATTGTAATTGATATAAGGATTATCAACTCCATCGACATCAATTGAGGTAATGTGGTTATTTCCTAATGCAGTAATGCCAGAAATTTGGAACATTTCTCCAGGAATCGCGCTCTCGACAAGAGGAGTGTATTCAGAAACACTAACAGCTTCTTTATTAACATAGTTAATATTTCTAAGTGTTTTTTGTTCACCTTCAATTTTAATTTCCGTATTAGCGTTAAATGGAGAGAGAGTTAAGCTCGCTACATCGTTGTTAAATGTAGGAAGAGACATATCTGTCCAATTTTCTTCACCGGCATTTCTTCTTTGCATTGATGTGATGGCAAAGCCTGGTTGACGAATCATTTGAGCGGTCCAATATCCTCCATCGTATTTATCGCCTTCAGCCCAGCCGACAACTTTAATTTGTTCAGGGGCGTCGATACTGACAGTAAAGCCAGTCGAAGTCTCGCTTTGATTTAGAGAATAACAGTTATTCGCGCTTACCCAAATATCCACATCAGTGTTAGGCATTGGGAAGACGACATCTAAATAATTAGCTTCTCCATCATAACTAGACGCGTGATATACATCGTCATTGACATGGACATAAATGCCTTCAGCAAGCATGCTTAAATAGTAGGTTTCATTTTCTATTCTGACGGTTACATCATCGCCTTGTGCGATTTTTGTTTCGTTTAACACTACTGGAGTCGTATCGACTAATAATGAGACATCAGCCCCATAAAGCATCGATGTTGAAGTCCAAAGTGATTTGATAGAGAATTTATACAGTTCTGTTCCTACATTAACCACGGAATTGTCATTGACAGTAAATGTATAACCATTTTCTTCATCGTAAGAAGCATTTTCTCCATCAACTGTGAAGGAACTTAAACGATAATTTTCTTCAAATATTAATTGAAGAGTAACTTCGCTTCCTTCTTCTACTTCAAAGACAGTTAAGTTTTCGTCATCTGTAGTAGGATTTAATTCATCTAAGCCCTTTAGAAGAGTTACATCGAGTACGTGAGAGTGATTGATAGTGACAGTGTAGTCAACTAATTCACTCGAAGAAGAACTAGATGATGATTCTTCACTAGAACTATCTTCACTAGTTGTTGATGATTCTTCACTAGAGCTTTCTTCGCTTGTCGTCGATGATTCGACGCTTGTTTCGACTTCACTTGTCGTCTCGCTAGTTGTGTCTTCTTCGCTCGTCGTTAGAGAGCTTGAAATACCTGGATTACCACAAGAAGCAAGAAGAAGCGTGAATAAGGCGGCAAACAAAGTTAATTTTTTTGCTTTCATAAAACGTTTTCCTTTCTTTTTGTTTTATATTTTTAAAATACACTTTTTCATTTAATATGCAATATTTTTTTAAATTAAAGTGAATTCAAATGTTGAAGTGCCGTATGTACCTGGGATATTAACTTTAACAGAAAGTTTACCAGTATCTGGATAATAATCCATCATCTCGCTGTTGAAAGTGAAATCCGCTGTACAAGTCACATTTGTAAAGACAAAATAGTCGTTATATAGTCCTTCTTGATAAGAATAATTGAATGTGAAGCGGGCAAACTCACCGTTTTGATTGGTAAAGACTAACGTACCAGTGCCATCATTAAATGAAATAGATATGGTAGACATATTGTAACCGATAATAAATTGTGAGGTCGTATATGTATTACCATTGATGTGATCTAAGATACCTTCAGCCCCCATCTGTTTATTAAATGTGTATGCTTGATAAGACAGCGTGGTGGCAAGTTCATCTCTAAAGTTTAAATATAGAGTTAAAGATGAGAAATCGTCACTGAACTGGATAATACCATCTCTAATATGTGAGAAATAGAAATCGTTACCAAATGTCTGTTCACCATCGACGTTGATTTGACCATCGGAAATAGTGTAGTTAAAGTCAACAGATATATTTGTCCCTAAATAGTCAGTTTGAACGATGTTCATCTTCGTCGCGCTTGTAACATTTAAGGTGAAATCGACAGTGCCAGTCGTATATAGATATGTTTGACCGACGATATTTTCTTCAATGTATGAACTTGAATAAGGTTCGATGACATCGATTGAATATGTCTCGGATAAGACATCTTCTGCCCCTTCAACATAGAAGACAAATTCATAATGCCCGACTTTATGGGCGAGGATGGAATAGGAGAAATAAGGATAAGAATAAATATTATCTTTTTCCCAGTTATATAGTGAAATACCGTCTACATCACCTTCTAAGACTCTCATCTTATAGACGAAAGCAGAATCTTCAGGATTACTAGTTAAATAGAAATAACCGCTGTAGGAGTTGTTGAATAAGTTAGGGAAGACATTATCAACAATATTAGCGTTACCTTCATTTAAAAGTGATACAGAAGTGACTTCTGTCTTAATAAATTCAACGACCACTGTTTGAGTGATACCTTTTGTGGTGGTGAAAGTAAATGTCTCGCTTATTGCTAAAGAATCACCGCTCGTCTCATCTTTAGGAGCACTGACACCGACGATGCCATTGTTCATCACTTGAAGAGTTCTCGTGCCGTTTGAACTGACACCAGTGACTACGACTGCATCGATTAAAAATGACGCAGTAGCGGGACTAATAACATCGACCTTTAAAGGTAATTGTTTTTCATAAGGAACAGTGTAATGAGGGACACCATCGACTATTTCTTTTGTCTCATAGCCGTATTTTGTCTCGTCGCTATAATCGTAAGAACCATTATCGTCAACTAATCCAACTGCATCGCCAATTTCAAATTGTTCAATGTAGTAATCATCCATATCGATGGTGTGATTTTGTGTCGTTGGTTCATATGAGAAGTCGTAAGCATGTTCACGGTAATAAGTGACATCATCTTCATAAATGTAATCGTAACCGGTGAGTTTATTTTCATTATTATATTGAATATTGAAGGTTAAAGTTACATTCATGTCATTCTCGTCGACATAACTTGTTGCAATATTGATTTCATTTGTTAAGAATTCAATAGAAGCGTACGCATTCGCGGAGTAGTAGCCAAAACCTACAGTTTCACCATAACTTGCGTTAGTAATGATGTAATCGATAATTGAAAGGTGCCCATATAAGAACGAGCCATCAACCATCTTAGTGTATAACATTGAGGTTTTTTGCATCTCTTCTAATGAACTAGAGGCAAATGCATCGTTGACGTAGATTGTCGTAATGACATTATCTAAATCAGTGTCAAATACAAAGTGTCTATTTGTCGATTCATCACTTACATTATAAAGGATAGAATCGGTGGTAGAGACACTAGTGATATTGTCTTTAGAAAGTTGATTATAAGAGACAAAATCTTCTTCATTTTCATATATATCAACTTTGGAAGAAACTAATCCATTTTCATCTAAAGCATCTAAAACCCCATTTAATTGCTCAAAAACTGCGGCGTTTTTATTATAAGCATTAAAAACGAGAGAGTCTTTAATAGTCGCGCCTATGCTATCGGAATAAGAACAAGATAAAGTGACAGTTAAATTAGTTAGTTCAGAATAAGTGGTAAGAACTGCCTCATCCCCATCTTGTTCTAATGATGCGATTGATAAATATTCTCCAGTTTGGTCGACGATTGAATAGTGGAAACTATCTGGTTTATCAAATAGTGTTTCATCTAATTCATACGAAAGAGTTATCTCTTTACCAACTGGTATAGAATAAAGTTTATTTCCTTCAGTTATAATATCGTCGTCTTCGGTTTTAATAACGAGTAATACACTTGTTGCTTTTTGACCTACAACTTCGACATTAAATTCTTTTGATAAATTTGGATAAGGAATAGAAGTCGCCGTCAATGTAACTGTTCCCACCTTCAATGCATTTATGACCCCTTCATCACTGACTGATAGCACTGCAGGGTCACTTGAAGTGTAAGAAGCACGATCGTCATCACTCCCTTCGACGTCAAAATAAACTAAGTCTGAATCGCCGACGAAAAGTATTTCCGGGCAGGTTGCTGTAAGAGTTAGATCACTCACATCAATTGATGTAGTCTCGTCGCTGCTTCCTCCCTCACAACTTACCAGTGGTATAGAAAGTGCGATTAATGTTAACGCGGATAAAATTAGTTTGTTTTTCATGTTTTCCCTCCCTTAATTTTTAGGCGTTTAAATATGATTCTAATGCCTCGTATGAAGTTTGGCCAACATCATAGAAGGTAAAAGTAACCATTCCTTCGACATCCCCGGTTTTAGCTAGACATCCGACCAAGAATGATATACGAGAATCATCGTTATTGTTTGTAAAAGTGAATCCAGCCCCAAGTGGATAATAATCATCGCCATACCCTATATAATTAATTGCTAGGTTTGAAAACCCTTCAGCGGTATTTTTCCAATAAGTTTGACCAACCATCTCACTAATTTCATAGTAGTCAATATTATATATATCACTAGATAACGCGGATACGTAGCCTAAGTCATCACTCATGCCAAACATGCTACCGACTCCTGGTAGGCTCATAATTGATGAATAGTCAGAATTTGTATTTATTTCAACACCTATTAACTGATTATTCGCATCGTAATTTGCTAAAAAGCGGTATATTGCTTCACCTTGTTTGACATAACCATAATTTTGGCTAGGATTACCATAAGTTTCATAATACATATATGTCGGTGTGTAATAGTATTTACCTACTCCAACATTTGATAGCATATCGAGTGAATAATTGTGAGTAGAAAATTTATTTAACATTACTTCTAATTCTTCTTTTGTTTGTTCGTTTGGATTTGAGCCTAAACTCAAATATTTATCGACTGCTTTTATTTCGGTTTCATTTAAATCGTAAAATTCAGCGGTATACGTACCAGTGTCGAGCTGTAAATCACCGTTGAAAGAATAAAAAGTTATTTTGAAACGATGTTCTTCTTCATCAAGTATTTCTAAAGAGCAATCAGTGATGATGCGGTCTGTCGAATTACCTTCAAAGAAACACAAACTAGAAAGCATGTAAATTAAATAACTGTTAGTAAAATAATATAAATTATCATTTTCATCATCGATATATCCAACAAAGTCATAATAGTCGATATCAGCGAAGGAGAATGGTACTTGCCCACCATAAAGGGATGTATAAAAATCAAAATCAGACGATGCGTAAGGAGTGGAGGTAATAGTTAAATCTAATGAATCTTTATTTGGTATGGTATAAGATGCGACTACTCCTTGAGTTAATATCGAGCCAGAAAAAGAATTATTTGTTAAATCTTCATATAAAACTGCACTCTCAGTGAAATATTGGTTTAATTTATAAGTGCTATTTTGCATTGTCTCAACATCTAAAAAATTAGATGCATCGAGGTGTGAAGTATAGTTGTAAGATGATAAATATGGGGCGATAAAATAATAAAATTTTTGGTCTAATGGCCTTTTCGCACTTTTACCATCATCTAAATACTGTTTTATCAATGCGTTTTGAGTTATACCGACATTTCTAATGCGGAGTGACACTGAGTCTTTTATGTCATTTTCTTCATCGTACACTAAACGAGTGACGTCGATATTAATCATACCTGGTTCAAGTTTTATTTTAATTTTTGAATTGTCTAACGCGGTGGTGTACGTGCTAAAAAGAAGTGAATCAGCAAATATTGTATCGTTAACTAAATTGTTACCAAATTGATATGTGTAATATCCTTCTTCATCTGTTTCACCACTCAAAAGTGAAAAATCAAAATTAGCAAAAGATGAACGATAATCATAAATGTTTTGATAACGGATTCCGTTTCCATTTGTTATAGGTGCCCCTGAAACGATTTGATTATCTTCGATGTCGTAATTAAATATTAATCCATCGCCTTGTGCGATGCCAAAAAAGCCTAAATCACCGCTTCTTTCAATAGAATAGGAAGTGTAATTGACTTTTTGTCTTCTAATTATCCCATCGTTATTTGCGTAACTATCTTCATAATCTAGGGTAAAATTGTTGTCTTTTAATCCGTAAAAAGCTTCTTGTAGAGGATTAGTGGGAACAAACTGTTCCTCGCTAGAAGAGGAAGGAGTGGAGTTGCCACATCCAACTATCCCTAAACCAATAATTAAAATAAGAGATGTCAACAATAATTTTTTCATTAATTATTTCCTCCTAATTGAGATAATAATTGTTCCACTTCACTTACGCTGGTGGAACCAAAATCAGATAATGTGTAATATATGTATTCAGTCCTACCGCTGTGGAGAACACTTAGTCCGATATCAGCGGATTCAACTTCGTTATTGGTGTTTAGATTAACGGTTAAATGAGCTTGTTGGATATTGTCCATCCAAGTGGTTGATTTACTAAATCCCCATCCAAACATCCCATTAGCTAGTGCACTTAACACATCGCTATTATGTGAATAATATTCATAATTATCATCATTATCTATATATGTTTTTTCAAATAGTTGATAACCATAATCACATAGTCCTGAACTTGATAAATAAAATGTCGCCGTGCTCAAATTTAAATAAAAGTCACCGACTGTGTCATACCAACTAGAATAGAAAGAATAACCCATTTCACCGTTTCCTTGGTCTTTCCATTCGTAGACATTTTCTTCTCCGTTTTCACTAATGATGTATAATATGCCTTCTTCCCCAACTTGTGGTAAAGAGTCGACTTGAACATATTGAATACCTTCATTTTCAATCGGACCGACAAATTTATCAAAATATAAATCGCCATTTTCATCTTCTTGGAATTCAAAACATGCATCGTAATCTAAACTATATGTCGTTGTTATCTTTTGGTTTGTTGTAGGATCTATACTTATGACATCTACTGGTGTATTTTTCTCAATAAATGCATAGCCAAAAGATGGATAATCAGCAGAATATTGCTCAGCATATTCTAAGAAGAAATAATCATTTGTGCATGAAATGTTGTATTTAGGGACACTTACTGTTTCAGATAAGATGCCCTTCATTGTGAAATTATTATTTGCTGTTATATCAAAAAACTTTTTAACTTCAGGATAATAATCGACACCAACTAGTTCGCCACTAATTAATAAGTCGTTAACAAAATCAATTTTTGTCTCTTGTAAAGGAGTGTATCTAGAGACGATTTCACCATATTGACCTAAATCGATAATGCAGTCGAAAATATGTTGTTCTTCATCAATAATTTGAATAGTGGTGGAATTGATGTAATTGGTGATTGAACTACCGACCGTCGTCATGTACTGAAAGACAGAAATAGTGTTAGTGTCAGTCAATAAATATGTATTAGGAGCGGTTTTGACATAAGATAATGTCTCCATAGTCGCTTCTAACATATATGGATGAGCGAGGGTAAATGGACCATAAATTGATTCAACTTTATCTAAAGTGTTATAACCAGAATATTCAAATATTGACGGGTAGACACTTTTTTCATCTTCACTCAAATAATATTTAAACATGTAGTAATCGTTTGGCGACATCGCATATCCAAATGTCTCTGCTTCACTTTCTTCATCGACATACCACGCTAGTGGGGTAAAGGTTTGGGTGAAGTGTTGATTTTGTCCACTTAAAGCGACACTAGTGTCATATTCAAACACTAGATTATCTGTGACGTATTCAAATAATGTCTCTAATTTAGTGTCGTCTTCAATAATAACAGAATCTTCATCTTCATTAGCCTCCATCCCCCCATTTTCATTAGGAGATATCGGTTTAGAAGAATCATTATTTGAACAGCCAAATAATGTGAGTGTCGACATTGTTAATAACAAATTTAAAATATTTAATTTTCTATTCATAAATAGCCTCCACAGTTATTGTTTTTGTAAATGGATTTTTACTATTTAATGCCCCGCCATAAAATTGAGAAGCATAACTACTCAATGAGAATGTATCACCTTCGGTGAAGAAGGTATTCACATTTTGAAGACCACCGCTAGAAAAAGTATCTTCGCCACTAGCTTCAATCAATCTAATCTCATCGTATAAAGTGATGGTGGAATCTAGTCCAAAATATACTTCATATATATCTTTGCTACGAGAATTAGTAATAGGAGTGGCTAATCCCATGTTCGTGTTAATGTCTTGATTGTTATATGGATAAATCTCCCAATAATATTTAGACGCATCAGCGACAAATATTCTCTTGTCGACATGATAGATTCTGACGCCTACCTTACCAGGGGCAAAATATCCATCGTTATCATCTAAAGGAGATAGAGAATCTAAATAATTTAATCCTTCAGTTGAATAAAGTTCAATTAAAATATATTCATCAAATGGGTTGAATATTCCGTTATTATCAACTGCCTCATCATCTAAGACGACGATTAAATTATTTTCTTTACTCATGCTTCCAATCTTGATTTCACCTTCTCCATATACTAGATATGGTTTTGTCCAACCTAAGAGCATTTTTGAATAAGAATTGTGGTCGATGATGCTTTCATCCATCATGTCTGCCCCACCGATTGGATTATATCCATTTTCTCCATAGTAATCTTCTAAACCTAAGAAGTGACCAGTTTCATGGATGTAGGTGTGAGAATCAATCTTTAATTCATCATCAACTTGATTGGTGTAATATGTGTACATAAAATCATACGACGCCCAACCGAATAAATTTGCGATAGGGTTAGTAGGATCACCTTGAGTTTCAGTATTGACCCACGACGTATAAGCCCAATAGTTGTTATCGTCGAGTTTTGGTCCCCCGTTTGTGTAGTTAGGGGCGGAGTAAATCACCCAAATACCATCGATATATCCATCCTTGTCTACGTCGTAGTTAGTCATATCGTAAGCGAGAGAATTATTTAAATAATCCACTATGTCATTTAGGATATTAATTGTCTCGTTATATGTGACCTCACTAGGAGAGGAGTAACCATATTCTTTTAAATCTACCCAAGGTGTGACAACCCCGTCGATATGTAGTTTGTCATAACTTGATTCACGATAAAATTGTTTGACACTTTTAAAGTTGATATTTTCTTCATCTTCCCCAAAAAAGGCTGTTTGGATGTGCTCTCTAACTGTTTCTTTATCATCTACTCCATCATTATTGATGTCGATTGTCTCATATGTCGGTATTAATAGCGGTACAACTACAATATCAATCTCACCAACAGAAGGCATAACTTGATAATTCAAATATTCTTTGTCGTTGAAGGAGTGGAGTGTCTCACTTATTTCCACGTCATTAGGAGAATATATTTTCCCTTCATTCCCTTCAATTTTAACCACCGCGCTTATCGAGGTGGTATTAGAACAAGAAAGGAGTAAACAAACACTCCACAAAATAGGTAATATAGTCTTTTTATTCATCTTTTAATTTGCTCCTTTCAAAGTAGTTACTTCAATTTTAAATGGTAAGTCGTTTCCGTCGTTAAAAGTAAAACGACCATTAAAGAACTGATAACCAAAATTTAAAATATCAAATGGTTCATCCCCGACATTCCAATATGTTGAATTAGAAGCATATGTACCATTGTCAAAAGTATTTAAACCATTCTTTTCTAACAATCTAATTTGTTCAAAATAATCAAATTCTACTGGTAGTTGGAAAGAAGATGATTCACTTCTACTATTAGAAATTGGCATCAATATCGCTTCATCGTCATTTAATCTATTGCCATCCCACACGTATCCATCGACATAATTTAAGGCTTGTCCTCCATCGAAATTGACGACTTGACATTTAAAAATTCTGCTGTCGACATGATAGATTCTCACCCCAGTCGTGTCTGACATTGGATCTCTACCATATACATATGGACCTTTGCTATCTTGTTCATTTAATCCAGTGGAGGAATATAAATCGATCATTATATATTCACTAAATGGATTGAATTCATATCTAAACTTATCTTCATTATTATTTTCTACCACATTCTCAATAGTGGTGCTTATCTCCTTATAATTTGAAGGGATGACGATGACAGAGTGATCATCATAGTCAGTAGTTGGAATTAAAATCTCACTCGTACCATATACGACGTAAGGCGTCACCCAACCTAAAAGCATCTTAGAATACGAATCTAAATCGCCGATATTTTGGTCCATCATCGTCGTAGAGCCAGCTGGTCTAAAATTGTTGTCAGCGTAAAAATCTTCTAATCCTAGTTGATGTCCGTGTTCATGAATTAAGACGTGAGAATCAATTTTAATTGATGAGAGGTCATCTAAATTGATAACTTCTTGCGTGGTTTCATCAATCGTATACTCATCGTATGATGCGTAAGCATTATATAGTGAGTCGAAACTCGCCCAAGAAAAACTTGAGGTTGATGGATTATCTATATCAGGGACAGTGCCCCAATCCCAAGAAGTGTAATTCCAAAAAGAAGTATTAAAATCATCTTCACTTGGCTGTTCACCTGTCTTAAAAGATAAAGCGTACTGATTAAAATAATTTAAATGGTCATATATCAACCAAACTGAATCGATACTCCCATCCTCATTCATATCAAATTCATCGATATTGATGTCTTGTGTATCAACTGCCCACTGGACAGCTTTTCTTAATATTTCAGTAATAATCGTGCCGTTTGTCCCTTGGGTAATCTCGCCGTTAGAAGTTAGAGAAGTGTGCTCACTTATATCAAACCAATCAGTGACGACACCTTTTAAATTCAATTTACCAAAACTTGACTTCTTATAATAACTAGATAAAGAATAAAAACCTAAATCTTCATCATCATCTTCTCCAAAGAAAGCTTTTTCAATATCTTCTTTTACCTCATCGGTGTTGTAAGTGCTACCAAATGTATGCACCGGAATTACTAAGATGTTGACATCCCCAATAGAAGGGCAGACATTCTCATTGTTAGACAATGTTCCGCTTAAAGTATTATAAGAAAATTTTAAATCGACTTTTGATGGTGGTATGTATCTATTTTTAGAAGTTGAATTATTATTTTTAAATATTCTTATCGTCGCCGTGCCATCATCATCTCTTGTTAAATATGATTGAGTATTTTGACAGCTAGATGCGAATAGTACTACTCCACACATAACTAAGCTCAGAGGTTTAACAATTTTCATAAGTTGTTTGTTCCTTTCATACACATATGCGTATTATACACGATGTGCGTGTGATATCAACATAAAAAGTGCACAAAATAAAATTAATAAAATATATTTTTTTCTTGTTAAAGACTTTTATTTTTGTATAATTATTTAAGCAAGCCCCCTTAGTTAAGTGGTATAACGGATCCATGGTAAGGATTTATTGCTAGTTCGATTCTGGCAGGGGGCACCATGTGATGATTTTATTAATGAATTGAAAAATATCTAAATTGGTTTAAAAATAAACGAATTAAGAAAAGATTAGGATATTTATCGCCAAAACAATTTATGTTAAATTATAATCAA
>CASDYZ010000061.1 GCA_949285325.1 uncultured bacterium | reverse complement strand
GAAATAATAGGATGCGACCCAACTACTATTTCAAAAGAAATTAAGAAAAATAGAGTCATATCTAAAGAAGCAAAAGGTAAAGGTAATAATAAGATTCTTTGTAAAAAATTAGATAGATATCCATACGTATGTCTAGATTGTCCAAAGAAATATACGACCTGTACATTGACTCAGCTTAGATATAATGTTGATGCTGCTCAAAAGAAATACGAACGTCGACTTCACGAAACTAGAAAAGGAATTAATCTAACTGAAGAAGAACATAAAAAACTAAATGAAATTCTTAAAGAAGGATTAAAAGATAAAAAATCAATATATGCGATTTGTTCTTGTATTTTTTATATAGTGTCTTATGCTTCCTTCTGTTTTATGTAAAACAATCGCAATATCTTTTCTGAATATTTCATCGATGTAGTAATCACGTTTAATAGAGAAGGTTTCAACAAAACAACCAGAAAAACAACCAGAAAACAACCAGAAAATAGTATGCGCTTTAAAGTTTAAGTTTATACAATATTAATGATTTAGGACTTTTTTTAATGCATATAACCAAGATACAGTCAAGGTTTTGGCTAATTTTTCCAATAAAAGAAAAATCGAAAATTATAAGTTCAAAATAGTCAACACTATTATCTCTTCTTATATCCTTAATTTATAATTTACGAATGTTCGAACCCATTTTGATACTTCGATGGTTCAAACTTTTAGAGGTATATTTGGCTATTTTCGATGGTAATCTTAATACCCCAAATTTTAGGATGCGACATAGTGAGCATAAATTGGTAAGTTATGATAAAAAAAGACCTATAATGGGCTTTCATTATAGGTATTTTTAAAGATTGGTGAACCGTAGAGGGATCGAACCTCTGACCCGCTGATTAAGAGTCAGCTGCTCTACCAGCTGAGCTAACGGTCCACTTGTAAGCGTGATTAATTGTATAACAACTTTTTGCCATTATACAAGAAATAAGTTTATATATTCATATAAAATAATCTATATTGTGTATAAATATTTTTCCTATTTTCTTGATTTTAAATATTTTTAACAATATAGTGAGATTAGATTAAAAAATAGTGTTTCAACTTTATTTTACAAGGAGGAATTATGCGAAAAATTAAAGTTGTTCAGTATGGATGTGGCAAGATGTCTAAATACATTTTGCGATATCTTTATGAAAAAGGTGCTCAAATTGTTGGGGCGATTGATGTCAATCCTGACATTATAGGTATGGATGTCGGTGATTTTGCTAATTTAGGTGTTAAATTAGGTGTTAAAATTTCTGACGATGCGGATAGAGTGTTAGATGAATGCGACGCTGATGTCGCGGTGGTCACTTTATTTTCATTTATGAGTGATATTTATCCTCATGTTGAAAAATGTGTTGAAAGAGGAATTAATGTTATCACTACTTGTGAAGAAGCGATATATCCTTGGACAACTGCTGCTAATTTGACAAATAAGATCGATAGATTAGCTAAAGAATGTGGGTGCACTGTCACTGGTTCTGGTATGCAAGATATATACTGGATTAATATGGTCGCGCTAGTTGCTGGTGGGGTACACAAAATCAATAAAATTAAAGGTTCTTACTCATATAATGTCGATGAATATGGACTTGCACTCGCAAAAGCGCATGGATGCGATTTGACCAAAGAAGAATTTGAAAAAACACTTGGCCATCCTGATGAAGTTGTGCCTTCATATGCGTGGAACGCTGCAGAAGCGATATGTTCTAAATTAGGTTTAACAATTAAATCAATTGAGCAAAAACCTGTTCCTTATATTGCTGATAAAGATGTATATTCTTCTACGCTTGATAAAACTATTAAAGCAGGTAGATGCATCGGCATGTCCGCACAAGTTCGTATTGAAACATTCCAAGGCATCACTATCGAGGAAGAAACAATTGGCAAAGTTTATGGTGAAGATGAAGGTGATATGTGCGATTGGTTGATAGAAGGCGAACCTAATGTTAAATTTAGTGTCGATAAACCAGCGACAGTCGAGCACACATGTGCGACGATAGTCAATCGTATACCATCATTATTAACTGCGCCTGCTGGATATGTAAGTGCGGATCAATTAGATGAAGTCCGCTACATGGTATATCCGATGGAGACTTGTTTAAGAGAAGAATAATAGTTAAAAACACTTGCATTTATCAATTTAATAGCAAGTGTTTTTTTATTACTTTTTTAAAAAATAATGCAAATCTAAAATATTTTAATCTAAAAATGAATAATTTTGTGTTTGATAATCACTTATTGAAATAACATCATCAAACGATAGTAAATAATCATTTAATATATCGCAAGGATATTTATCGAATGTATTTAAAATATTAATTGGATGAGAAAATTGAAAATAATCATATTTGTGCTGTGTGTTTTGGTGGAGGGCTAGATAGTCACACACCGCAATTTTATAAGTCTTGTTCCCATCGATTTCCCAATCGGTAGAAGGAGAATAATAATAATTAGATGAAACGATAGAAATTAAATCCATTCCGCTGGCATTAAAGACAAGTGTCTTATTAAAAAATGGGAATGAATCTAATAATTGTCCATATGTGATGTCGCCTTTAACTAAATCCGCACGTGCTTGATTAACAATCGATAAGACGATGTCATCTTCACCACTAGACACCACATAATCATACACTGCTTTTGCCATCATTTTCGGCGCTTCATCATTATCGGGAAAAGTTTCATCCAGTGTGGCGACAACAGTGTTTGCTTTTTCTTTTATCTCTTCAGTGCAGTATCTATCAATTATCTCTCTAGTTTTTTCGTCTTCTTTAACATTTTCTAAATCAGTTGTTATTAAATTTTCATACGATAAAGTGGCGACCACTCCATCATTATAATTAAGAGCAATGTGAGAGAGGTTTTTATTGTTGTTCCCTGAATTTAAATAAGGGATGCCATTATTAAGTCCACGGGCAGCGATGTGGTCGTGAGCGGTAAATACCGCGTCTACATACCTTTTACCACTCACCTCGCTGATATTACCTAAATTACGGATAACGCTTCTTAAATTGGACGTATCGTTATGAAAACAGGCAATTACAATATCGCAACCAAATTCTTTTCTAAGTCGATCAGCATTTTCTTCTACCGCTTCACCATCATTTAAAAAATCAACATTTTCCACTTGAGAAGAAGTGATAGATGTCAGTTGTGTCCTTCCAATCGTGCCGATGATACCTATCTTTAAACCACTCTTTTCAACAATGGTAAATGGTTGAACATAATTTTGTAGTGTCTCGCTTCCCCTTACTACAACATTAGCGCCTAGATATGGGACAGCGCTGTTGATTTTATTTTCTTTTAATACTTCTTCTCCCCAATCAAATTCATGATTACCTAGTGTAAAAGAAGAATAACCAACTTCCTCAATTATTTCATTTAGCATCGCACCATAATTAAAATTAGAAGCATATGTCCCCTGCCATAAATCGCCATTAGAGATGATGATATCTTCACCAACTGACGAATTCATCTGTTCTTTTAAATATGAAACGTATGTAGGCATGCTAGGTAATAATTTGCCATCTAATAAAGTTTCTTCCACCACTCCGTGTTGATCCCCGTTAGCGTATATATTAATAACTACATCACCTGACGGCTTTGTCACATCTAAATTAGAAGTAGTACCTTCACCATTTTCAATCCTTAGTTCAAATACATCGTCTTTAAAAACATTTAAATAAATGTCATATTTACCAGTTTTTAAAATATCTACTTGCGTATTTTCCCCCTCATAAATAGCAGCGTTATTTGTGGAAAAAGAGCCTGATGAAGTATCGATAAAACTAGAATCTAAAATGATATTTTTATCTAGATTAGTAACTATAAAAGTATCGCCAATATTAAATGATGCATCAACAAGACGATAAGATGCGATCGCCCCATCTTCTCTATCGTCTAATTTATTTAGTTCTATCCCAGAATCAATTTCAAAATTTAATCCATTTACATAAGAACCATACCCGACGAGAAAAAATCTCTCATCATACGTTAAATTACTATCCCCTCCACAAGCAAATAAAGAGAAACTAAATAAAGAAATTAAAGTTAAAAAATATGTCTTTTTCATGCTTTTATTTTAATAAAATAATTGTTCTTTTACAATCAAAAAGCCAGACAATCGGATATGTCTGGCTAATTGTTTAATAATTAGCTTAAATAGTTATGTTTATCAACTATTAAGCGTTTTGATATGTGACTGAAATAGATGTGATTCTAAGTTGACCACTACTACCTCTAGTGAGTACTACTTCACCAGCACCTGTTACTGTAATTGTTACAGTAGTTTCACCAAACGCTAATGTACCATTTGTAACAGATAGAGATTCAGTATTACCACTAGCACCATTGCTACCTGTTACGGTATTAATGACAATATTTGTGATAACTACATCAGAAGTAGGTGTAATAGTTAATGAATTATTCGCATACATTCTAACGGCTTCGCCACTATCAAAATATTTTGGACCGTTGTTTCCGCCATTTTGAGCAAATGTTAAGGTAATTTTTTCATCAACTACGACATCAGTTACATCTTGAGCGTCAGAATAACCTTCTTCAACAAACACGACGGTTTTAGTGGCTAAACCAGCAGGTGCATCTTCAACAGTTAAAGTAACTGAAGAAGTGAATGTACCAGCAGTTGCAGTAATAACGGTTGTACCAGCGCTGACACCAGTGACGACGTTGCCTTCAACAGTGGCTACACCGGTGTTGCTAGAAGCATAACTAACATCACCATCAACTTGCCCATAGGTTGGGAATACATCGGTTGATAATTCAACTGTATCACCAACATACATGCTTTCCGCTGAAGCATTTACTTTAATACCGATGGCAGCAGGTGCTTCTTCGACAGTATATAAATGCATTGGGAATGATGTAGCTATATGTGAAATTGAGGACACGCTGAATGTGTTATAGTTATTATAAGTACCAATATAGTAATAACCAGTTTCACCTTCTACGGTTAAACTAACTTTGAATGTGTTATATGTTTCATCGTATTCGAAATAGAATGGTTCATCAAAATCAAATGAGATATTTGTATGTTTACCTTCGACAGTGACACCTATATATTTGTTTCCATTTTTGAAAGTGTATCCTTCAGCAGTGTTACCAACTGTCCATGTAACAGCGTCATATGGATTTGTGGTAGAAGCACCATAATAACCACTCATTAATCCGGTTGAGAAGAATGTCTCACCAAGATTACCTTGTTCGACACCAATGATATATTCACTACCATCAGCAGGTGCGGTTTCTAATCTTTCTGTTTTTACTCTATAATCATATGGATGGAGAGCAAAATTTTCAGATAAATATTGAATACCACCACAACTGAAAGTCTCGAAATTACTTCTCAAAGAGAAGAAATATTCATCAGGTTCTTCGACAGTACCGATATTACCGATAAATGTGTTGTATTCCTCGTTATATGTGAATGTGAATGGTTCAGTTTGATAACCAAAATTCTTATAATTACCACTAACGACAACAGCGAGATATTTATCGCCAGTCTTTAATGTATATCCACCTTCAACTTCGTCAATGACAAATGTTGCAGCTTCAGTATAAATTTCAGTTGTATCGCCATAATATTCGTCCATACCACCATTTAACATCAATGTTTTATCGATGTTGGCTTGATAAGTACCTAATTTATAAGAGCCACCAACGACCCAGTCTTTAGTTTCAACTGGACCGAAATTTTCAGTGACTACAAAGTCGACAGTGTCAGATAATGTAGTAACTGCGGTTGAAGTAACAGTAACTGTAGCAGTACCCGCACCAACAGCACTGACAACGCCAGCGTCGTCAACTGTCACGACAGAAGTGTCGCTAGATTCATATGATACACCCGCTTTCGCGCCAGCAGGTTGAACACTAACAGTAATGTTTGCTTTTTGTCCAACACTTAAATTAGTAGTGTCAGCAGTTGCAGTAAGCGCGGTTGGATCAGGTTGATCAGCAATAGTAATACATTCAGAAGGTTTTAAGCCTTCTAAGAATTCTAATTGAAGTTGAGGATTGTTATACCATCCTACAATACCTTTAATATCAAATTTTGTACCTTCTGACATACCAGCAAAAATAGTTTGAAGTTCTGTCATTTGGGTTTGACCAAGGTGATAATTTACATAAAGGTCAGCGTTTGTATAAGTGCCGTCCGCCTTAGGAAGTCTAACTTTAATTGTCGCGTGTTCAGTGACAGAAGTAATCTTACCACTGACGTATTCAACATCTTCTGCGACAACTAATCTAGAATCTTGTCCAGTTAATGTATCTAAATTCCAGTTGTCACCAGTGACGGTTAAGGCAGTAGGTTCACTGACAGTATATTCGCCATCTTCAATTAATCTAATTTCTGAAGGTTTGACTTCATTTAAACCATTGTATGGTGAGAGAACGCCTCTAGCGTAAATATCATCACCAATTTGTAAATCTAATGAGTCATATAATTCTGATAATGAACCAGCATAAAGCATAATTGCGTAGTCGCCATCTTGGACAAATACGCCAGAATAGACGTGACCGTCTGTACCAGTTGTAGCTTCCATAGTCGCAGTGATACGTCCATAGAAGTCAACGATGACGTTATCATCTTCAGTGACATCAGGATTTTCTGTGATATACTCACGGACATCTCTCAATGTCATTGGTGGATCTTGTTCTAAGATATTAAGTGTGACAGAATCACTTAAATTTCTCCAAGTCGCGGTGACAGTAACTGTACCAACCGCTACAGGAGTGAGGGCGATACCAGTTACAGAAACTATTTCAGGATTACTTGAAGTGACTACTAAGTTACCCTGATTGAGTTCGAGTTGAGTGTTCATTAGAGGATCAGAAGTAAAATCTAATGTACGATTTGCGTCGCCAACTTTCCATTCGGCGGTCAATTCATCTTTGTTTGAAATTTCAAATGAATTGGCGGTCAATTCTTCAGATGAACTACTACTCGTGGACGAATCTTCACTACTTGTTTCTGATGTCGTCTCTGACGTCGTTGTGTCTGAAGAGTCAATAACTTCACTTGATGATGGTCCATCACCACCACAAGCGGTTAAACCAAGAGCCAACATTAACGCGATTGTTAATAATGTCTTTTTCATAATTTCCTCCTTATTAATAACAATCTTTTTTGATGTAGATGACTTTTGTCTTCCTATTGGACAAATGTCTTGTTGTTTATATCCTTCAACAGATGTGTGTAATACTGCTTTTTATAAATACCGATAGCAGTATAAACAATACCTACTGTTAAAAGCACGAAAGAAATGACAAAAAGCACCATGCTAACATAAAATTCAGGACAAGTTGTCACGAGTTGATGATTGTTAGACGGCTTTTTGGCAAGAAGGAAGAAAATAATTGCTAAAGCGAGAGCGATGACACCGATTGCGATGTTGCCCATACCGATAGAGAAAGAGTTGTTGCCTCTTTGATATTCGGAATGCGCTGCACGAGAAAGAGATTTAATTTCCGCTTCACTAATATTTTCGTGAACGATATTCCCACATCTAGGGCATACATATGCGATAGATGTATCGTCATTAATCTCAGTATCGATGTGCATTAAAGTAGGCTTTTTAGCCTCTATGCGCCTCTCGTTTATTTTTTTGCCACAATGTGTACAGAGCATAATTTTCCTCCTTCAATTTTTTTATTTTTATCGATTAGACACTAGGTGCATCAACCCACACTATATCAGCGTTATTTCTCGGGTTGATTTGATAATTGATATTACCTCTAGTGGTTTTATGGAATGTATAGATACCTTGAACTTGTAATCTCTTACCAATCCAATCATCTTCAGATCCCCACTGATAGTTAGGGCGAGATGGATCACCTCTATAGATGAATGTGACATAAGCTTGGAATTCACATCCTTCAAAATAAAGGGTAATCTCATTACTCGATGCGACATAGGCATCTCTAACAGTCAACACTTCACTAACAGATACGAGACAGAATAAAGATTCAAATGTCTCTTGAGTAGTAACATCGTTTAATTCACTGATAGTATAATCAAATGCTTCAATTTGATGTTCTATATTTTCTTCTGCAGTATAGATGATAACTGTATCTGTATCAGCGTATGGTTTACCAGTTGGGAAGCGCCCTTCAGCGTCAGTTATTTGATAGCCAAAGTTTTCACTATATGTGGCTAGACCACAAATTTCTAAGTAAGTATTTGGAACAGTATATTTATCTGGGATTTTACTCATTCCAACAAAGATATTAATACCAGCGTATTCTCCGCCAGGAGTCTCACTGATTTCTTCATCAAAATAATCTTCAAGATATAAGATATTATTAGCGTACCCCGCGACTGCACCTTGAATTCTAACACGGACATTGTCGTAAACTGGTTTATAATTTTCATCAGTTAATGTACCAATAACGTCACGTTTTAAATCAAGAAGAGAAGTGACGACATATTCATCATCTGGCCAGCTCGGTGGAGTTTCATTAGAGAATAAATTGAGTTTATACGCACGTGCTTGTTTTTCGGCGTCGTAGAATACATTCTCATAAATGCTAAATTCTTCATCAGTGACATTTTTAACCCAAGATAAACCTTCTTGGACAATCCAAAGATTTAATAATGTTAACTCTTCTGCTGGGGCGTGTTCTTTTTCCGTATTAACCCAGACGAGGGACAAATATCTTTCACCAGTGCTATCGTGTTCTGGTTCACGGTAATTTAAGAATGGAGATGAGACGACAATCGTCCCTTGTTCAGCAGCGAGAGTGAGTTTTTCTTTTGTAAAATCACTAGCCTCTTTTCCCCATTTTTGAACTTTTCCAGTTGATTCTGGAGTGTCAATGCCGTAAAAACGCGCTTTTACTGGTTCAGATGATGTCGCGGTGATAACTGGATTAAAATGCGCCGTATCTCCATCGATACACATTCTAAGTTCCATCTCACCAATACCATCTTTATAGAAGTCTCTACCTTCATAATCTAAATTGATTTTTGCTTCGTCAGAATTGATATAATCAATCCAATCAGCAAGTTCGCTAGTTGTTGATGATGAATCTACTCCGTCTTCACTAGATGAGGAGACAGGTCCACCTCTTTCGCAACCAACGAGTAATAAAGCAGAAACAATTAAAGGTAATATAATCTTTTTCATCTATTTACCTCCTATTAACCCATGACTAATTTAGTATTTTCAATCGCGTCATCGAAAGCGTCTGAAACACTCTTTTCGCCTTTTAAAACGACAGTGATAATGCTACCGACTTCATCTCTAAGTTTAGAAGAACCAGAGAACACCGCGGTTGATAAATAGTTCCCATCGATATCTTCCAATAAGACATTAGCGGTGTCGGCGTAGCCTTCACCAGTCTCTAAGAAGTCGAGGAATTCATCAGTTTCAAATGCACTTGTTCTTACAGGAATATATCCTTGAGAACCACGAATACAAATATCGACATTTACTTCAGCGTTGGTTAAATATTTCAATAATTTCCAAGCGTATAAAGTATTTATATTATCTTGTTCGGATGAATTTCTCTTTTTAAGTATTGTCAAAGATGGGCCTTGAGATACATATAAAGGATTGTTGTTGTCAGCAGGGACAACGGTCATTTTAACTTCAAACGAATCAGAAGTAGGTAAGTTGTAACCAGTACCGCCACTAGAGCTGATAGAGAAGATAGCCCTACCTTCAGTAAATTCACTAGAGCCATATTCACCTAATATACCTTTGGTGGTAAGTAATCCTTCGTCAGCGTACCCTTTTAGTTTAAGGACCATTGCTTCCGCTCTTTCTCTATTTTCACCACTTTCAAAATCGATGACACCAATTTCATTTGTCGTATCGACACTTGAATATGGGATGTTGTTTTGATACATCTTGGTAATGAAAAGGTTAGAGTCACTATCGTAGACGACAGGAGTAGTCATACCTGACCAAACTTCTTCTTTATTTTCTAAGCAGAATCTAGCTAGATCCATAAATTCATCCCAAGATAGAGACGCAAGATAATCTTCAGTCGTGCCAGAGAAAGATGGATCTCTAAGTCTTAAAGCATACGCCACCGCGTCTTCGTTATAGAAGAGCACTTCGCTCGATTTCATAAACGGCAAAACGTATGTGCCTTCTGCAATAAATTGACGACCTTCTTCAAGGAATGATTCGATAAAATCATCTTCACCAAATTTATCCCCTAAATATGCTTCTTTGCCTAATCCATATTCTTCGTTGTCCATGTATGGTTGAAGATTGACGACATAATCGCCTCTAGTTGATTCTTGAGCAAAATATGAAGCAACGTGGTCTGGATAAGCGACAGTTAGGTTTGGAATGTTACCACCGCCGATACCATTAATAATTTTTCTTTGAATATCGTCGTAATTACCTTGATATGTAGCGTCAACAGTGACATTGACATTATCATTTTCTAAAACTAAGCGTTCAAATTCATTAATTTTTTCATTGATGTTTTGGTCGATTCCCGCACCGAAAGTGTGCCAAAACACAACTGACGCATTTTTAGTAGTATTTTGTGAAGTGAGTGAATCGGATGCACCACCACCTCCACCACAGGAAGTGAGGGCACCAAGAAGAGAGAATACACTCAATAGGCAAACACTCATTTGTATTTTTTTCATTAAAATTTCCCTCCTCATCTAAATAGATGATGTAATTACATGTCTAATAAGACATCGTCGACTGCTTTTTGGAAAATATCATCAAGCACATCGTCAGTTAAATTTGCGGTAGTTAAGCAAGTTGTCATGACTGACGCGGCGGCTTGTCTAGCAGAACTTGAGCCTTTAAAGACAGGTGAAGTAAATAAGTAATCAGTAACAGTGCCAACATAGGCAGCGTTATTCGCGGTTAATCTTTCAAGAGATTTTTCAGGATATTGACTCGCGTCAGCGTAATCTAAATAATCATCAGATTCATATCCAGAATATCTAATTGGCATATAACCTGTTTCAAGTGACCAATATAATGAATTTTCTTCGTTGGTTAAGAATTTATAGAATAACCATGAAGCGAGAATTCTATTTTCATCATTGTGGTTTAACATACAAACTGATGGACCTTGGTTGATGAGTTTTGGATCTCTTCCTTCAGCTTGAGGAATACGTGCAACACCTACATTCATTGGGTTATCATCAGAAATTTGATATTTGACACCACCGGTTGAACCGATAGAGAATAAGACTTTTTGTTCAGTAAAGTAAGTGTTGACATAATTGTTACCAGCACTACCTTTGGTGATGAAATAACCATCTTTATAAGCTTGGTTAAAGACTTTCATCAATCCCTTCATATCATCGTTATTGAATAAGATTTGACCGACACCAGTGACTGGATCAATCGCGGTGTAATCATATCCGTATTGTTCGGCAAGAGTGATGAATAAATTGTCGTCAGAGTCATAACCCATAACTGCGTGATATGTCGCGGTTTCTCCATCGCCAGTTCCAACTTTAATAATTTTTTCCCCTTCAGGTAAAGCCGCATCATACGCGACAATTGCTGGGCAGAGTTTATTAAATAATTCTTCCCAAGTTAATGAGTTAATATATGAGGCAGTTAAAGGTGAACCATTGTTGATGGTTGAATCGACTGAACTTAAATCAAGACCAATTAAGACATCTTCATTGTAGAACATTGCTTCAGTTGATTTAGCAAGAGGTAGTGAATAAGTTCCAGGAATTGAATATTGTGTACCTTCAGTTTGGAAAGAAGGAAGTACGTCAGCTTTGTCTTCAGCAGTCCATCCATATGTCGCATTGTCGATGTAAGGAGTCATATCGACTGCTTTATTATAATCGAGGTATTCAGCGACGTGATCTGGGTAGGCGACGACTATATCAGGATAATTGTTGGTTGGGAAACCTTGAATTGTCTTTGTTTTTAAATCATCGTAACCACCGGATTGTTTTACGTTATTAACAGTAATATTTGGTTCTAATTCATTAAATGCACTGATGATGTTATCTAACTGTGTCGTATAAGAGAATGTGCTCCAAAAATCGATAGTGACAGGTTCAGTGATAATTGGGGTATATTCTTGTTCGGATGAAGAAGTTTGCCCACCACTTTCTGTACTTGATGTAGTTTGTTCGGTTTCGCTTGTTGTGGTGTCGATCGATGAAGTAGTTTCACCTCTATTTCCACAAGCCGTCACACCTAAGACAAGAACTGCCGGTAAGACGAGTAATAAACGATTAATTTTCATAATTTCCTCCTAAAATCGTTTTGATATCGTTATCCTTTGATACCTGCTCTTCCAACACCCTTCATAATGTATTTTCTAAAGAATACAAACAATAGGAAGAGAGGAACGGTGACAACGACGGTCGCAGCCATTTGATATCCGTATTCAGTGTTACCAGTATCAGCGTCGACGAATCCTGCTCCACGTAAACCGTTGGAGATGAGACGATACTCTTCGGTATCGGCGACAAGTGCTGGCCACACATACGAATTCCATGTTCCCATGAACTTCAAAATAGTGATGGAAATGAGGGTAGGAGCGGCAAGTGGAACCATGACTTTCCACAAATAACTCCAATCCGATTTGCCATCCACTTTGGCGGCTAAATATAGTTCATTAGGTATTTGTTTGAAATTTTGTCTCAACAAATATATGTAGAAAACGCTAATCCAGAATGGAACAATCATTGAAAGATAAGCGTCAGTTAAAGTTTGACCTGTACCAATCCAGCCAAACGATGCGACGGTGATGTAGTTAGAAATGACCATCATTTCACCTGGAATCATCATCGTCATGAGGAAAACCATAAATAACGCTTCTCGACCTTTAAATGTAAGCCTAGAGAAGGCAAACGCTGCAAATATGGTAGTTATGAGCGTCCCTATGGTGGAGAATACTGCGACAACAATAGTGTTAGTCATATAAGTCATGAAATCAAAGACTTGGAACACATAGACATAGTTGCTCCACATAACGATATTAGGGAAGAATGTCTGCGTTGTCGATTGAATTTCTGTATTTTGCTTAAGCGAGGTAATAATCATCCAATAAAATGGGAAGATGACCGCAAAAGCTAAAATAAGAATAAATATATAAGTAAGGATAGTCATAAATATACGACTTACCTTTTCTCCCGTTTTTATCGCGTCGACAGTTTTACCTGCCTCTTCAATCGAAAGGACTAAATGATTATTGACCACTATCTTTTTAAAATCAGGATATGATTTTTTATTAGGAGTTGGTTTATTATCCATAACTGCATTATTAACATCTGCCATCAACTAACACCTCCTTAATAGTGAACCCTTCGTTTTGAAACGCCGAATTGTATGAATGTAAAGACTAAGATAATAACAAATAAGAAGACTGCTGCCGCAGCAGCGTACGGGGTTTGTTCAACTAAGTTATCATAAATATAGAAAACGATAGTCTCCATATTAGGATCACCAGCTTCACCCATCGTACCAGGTCCGTCAAACAACCCGACGACAGAAGTATATTCTTTAAACGCTCCGATGAACGATGTAATTAAAATATATAGGATTTGCGGAGATAATAGAGGAACAGTAATTTTTGAAAATACTTTAAATCTAGAACACGCGTCAATTTGAGCGGCTTGATAATATTGTTTATCAATACCTTGTAAACCAGATAAGAAGACTAAAATCTTAAATGGAATAGAAGACCAGACAATGTATATAAATAATGGCACCATCGCCACCCACCTATTCGCACCATAAATCCAAGTGATATCTGTACCAAATAAGAAGTTGATGACACCTTGTCTATCAAAAATGACGCTGAAAACCATACCGATGGCGATACCATTTGTAACATAAGGTAGGAAGAATATCGTCTGTAAGGTTTTTTGGAACCACTTAATATTATTTAAAGACACAGATATGATAAGGGCTAAAATCGTCGAGACTGGAACAGTGACAAAGACGATGATAAATGTGTTAGGAATCGCATACCGTGTAAAATTGAGTTCCTGCGCTCCTAAATCATTGGTGGTTAAACCGAGAATAATACCGAAGTTATTGAGGGTAAAACCAGTATTTTCACCTGTCGCATATTTATAATTGTCGAGGAAGGCGATAAATATTGTATTGATAAGTGGATAAATGAGGAAGACGGCAATTAAAACGACGACAGGGGCTAAATATACCCATGCTTTCCAGTTGTTTTTGCTAGAGACATCATCGACACCACTCACTTGATATTCTTTTTTGATTTTGCGGTTGGATACGAGTCTAACGACATAGTCATTTTTCTCGTCGTAAGCGACCCCACTATCATTAAAGTAAAGTGAAGAGGTAGCACTAGCAAATGCTGGTGTCATTTCTATGTTATCTTCTTTTTTTCTTTTAAAGATCATAGACATCTCCCTTCATTATTTGATATAAATACGCTTTTCGCTTTCACCATCAAACACGAACATCTTTTCAGGTCTAACTTTTAAATATAACCTCTTCGCGTCAGTTTGATCGTCACTTGAGATAATAATTTTAAATGTATCTTTAGTGCAGTATTTGTTTTTAGCGACAATTGAAATATCTCTACCTAAAATTTGAATCATTTCTGCTTGAGCAGACAAAACGTTCTTATCATCTTTGTCACCGATGATAAATCCTTCAGGTCTAATCGCGACATAGACATCTTTATCGCCAATCTTTTCTTTAGATTCATAAATGCAGTCGTCACCAATAAATACTTTCTTACCTTCCACTCTACCTTTAAAGACATTGATAGGTGGGGTGCCTAAGAATTGTGCGACGAATAGATTTGCTGGATTATTGTAAACATTTTGAGGTGAATCAATTTGTTGCATAATACCTAATTTCATAACGACAATCTTATCGGATATCGACATCGCTTCTTCTTGGTCGTGAGTGACAAATACAGTGGTGATGCCAGTTTCTCTTTGAATTCTTCTAATCTCTTCTCTTGTTTGAAGTCTTAAACGAGCGTCTAAGTTAGAGAGAGGTTCGTCGAGAAGAAGCACTCTTGGTTTTTTAACTAGAGCACGCGCGATGGCGACACGTTGTTGTTGTCCACCAGATAACTGCGATGGTTTTCTTTGTAAATACTCATCAACTTGCACCAATTTAGCGGTCTCATAGACGATATCTCTTCTTTCTTCTTTGGTTAATCTTCTATGAGATATAGCTTGCACTGTCTCAATAGAAATATCGCTTAAACCAATTTTTTGTTCGAGTTCTTTCATCGCACTAGTAGCGAGTTCTTTGCTCACTCTATTGAGCTTGAAATAAACTCTAAAATCTTTTTTATCAAAGTAAACTTTTAAATCAGAGATAGAAATCTTCTTATCTCTAAAATGTTTTTTAATTTCTTTTTCGAGATGTCTATCTTTGACATCGTTGATGATAAATAAATCACTTTCAAATTTATAAATATTTCTAACTGCTTCTAAAAGAGGTTTGATATGACTAACTCTAACTGAATGATAAATCGCAAGTAATTCATATCCATCGTGCCCTTTAGTAATGACAACGCTTTGAACTTTGCCTAAACCACTCGCGGCTTTTCTTGATGCATTAATCGTGTCATCGATTGTATTTTTATTAAAATCTTTACCTAATTTACCTTTAAAAGTAAAGACGACAAGCGCATCATTTTTAGGATTGTCACTCACCTTATCGATATCGATGTGATTCAATTTTGCTCTTACAGAATTATCAAATAAAGCATCTGTCGCTTGCTCTTCATCTTCTTTAACTAATTTCGCATCGATAATCTTAACAAAATTATCTTTATAAATATCTCTTTGATTTGGATCGACTTTCTTAAGATATACATCGATTGTTAAATTGTTATCTTCAACTTTATTTTCAATGACAAATTGTTTCTTCTTAAGACCTGTCTTATAAGCGAGAGTCGAAGCAGATTTAATGATACCATTAACGATATCATCTTCTTTTAATTTATATTCATAGACTAAATGATAATTATAGAAAGTAACAAGTGGCACTTCTACTTTTAAATTAGTGAGAGGGAATTCAATATTTTTATAGATAGTCATGTGTGGGTAAAGAGCGTAGTTTTGGAAAACTAACCCAATACCTCTTTTTTCTGGAGAGAGGTTAGTTACTTCTTGGTCGCCAAACCACACTTCACCACTAGTTGGAATTTGTAAACCAGAAATCATATATAGAGTTGTTGATTTACCACATCCAGAAGGACCTAACAAGCCAACTAATTGACCATCAGGAACAACAAAGTCCATGTCTTTAACCGCGACGGTATCGCGTATGTTCTTTTTAGGATCACCGACGAAGACTTTTGTCAAATCTTTAATTCTAATTTCCATTTGTATAACTCCTTATAATATCTTAATTAGTTCCATCATCCACGACATCTTCATCGAGTTTGAGTTTAAGAGCGCGTTTACGTTCGATATTTGTACGAATCGTAATGACGAAGTAGCGGATGTAATAGCCGATGGCGATAACCGCGGCGATAGAGAAGATAATGACATAAATATCGGAAGGATTATAGACGACAACCGAATTATTAAGTGGCCAGAATCTCATATATATAAATGTGAATGCGAGTACGATTAGTGCAACCGCAAAGAATGAAATCGCAGCTTGTTTAAAGAATTGTTTTGGTTTAACTCTTCTAAATTCATCGTTTTTATATTTGTGACGGCAGTAGAAGAAATATGAAAGAGTAATAGCGATAAAAACAACTGTATAAATAACCATCAACCAAATGAGGACAAAATCAAAATTAGTCATGTTTAATCCTCCATCGACTGAGGAGTCATAAACACTAATAGTACCAAATCGAGAAGAGACATTTGATTTAGTGACGATTGAATTAGTTGAAGGGATATATAAATCGAGAGTAACATATAAACCAGTGACCGCGAATGATTTAATATTCGTACCTTTAAATCCTTCACCAACGTCGCTGTCCTTAATCAAGAAATTAATTTTATTGTGACCAGTACTTAGATTAGTAAATGATAATGGGGTGGTAATTTTTAAAGACGCCGCAACTTCCTTGCCGTCAACTTCATAGACGATATTGTAGTAGACAGAATTGAGGTTGGTGAAACGATATCTAAGCCTCATCGAGCCATTTTGAATGTTCGCTAAATTGTTGTTGTAAGAATTTGGATTTAATCTCTCATAAATACCATCCACTGTCGTGACATTCATCGTTACTGAAGTATAACCTTGGAATGTTGAGACGTTATCAAATTCATAAGTGATGTAATTATTGATTGAGTCTTTAAATGAATATGAGCACTGGGCAGTAGAGGTGAACATGCCGGTTTCTAAATCTGGATAAAAACGTCCATCGCTCCCTCTAACTGCGTAGAAGATATTGTAGAATTGAATATTGTCGTCATCTACTTCTTCATTTTCCGCAATATCGATATCGATTGAGGTGGAATATGAAGTAGAAGATATATTCGCACCGACAGAATTGTAATAAGAACCTGCCGAGGCAGTAAGAGGTAATTCTTTATAACGAGTTTGAATAAATTCACCACTATTCTCATCATAAACATCATATTTGATAGTTAATGGTAAAAATAGAGGCTCACTGCTTCCATCGTAGGTGCCGTTATATCCGATGATAAAATCTTTTTGCCCAAACTTTTGAGAGCCACCATTGACTCCTAGATTTAAGTCAGCAGCGATTGCATCTGTTCTTTCACATCCCCAATTGATAGTCGCACCTTCTGGGAAGACAGAAGCATCGAATGTCGCTTCTTCTTCACTCACTTCAACATTAAAAACAATATCCGCATCATCTTCGGTAAATGAATCTTGATATATCGTCGTTATATTTTTTGGGATAAATATAGAATTAATTGGTCCGTTATATTGAGGATCAGTATCGATTAAATTAGAACCTAACATCGTCGTTTGAATGTAATATCTAGTTCCATATTTAAGTGTTTCAGGAATTATGACGTCGACAGGAGTAGATAAATTTGCGTTTCTAACTTTATACGCTCTACCATTGAAAATAGGCATATCTGCTTCATTTTCACATGATGGATAATCAGTTCCAGGACTAAATGTAGGGTCATCTATCGAAACATATGTATGTTTTCTTCTATTGGTATAAGCTTCGACTTGAGAAGATAACGTCACTTGATACGACTGAGAAAATGGAGTGGTTGTCGAACGAGTAAAAGAAATGGATAATTCATCTCTTCCAATTTCATTCGCATCATCAAAAGACGAAGTATCAATTACTTCATTTTTGAGCGGTTGAACACTTTTTGGTGATGAATTATGAGTGTCTTTGAAAGAGTGGTCACTGATAATTCCAACCGAGCCAATTAGGCTCATCACCAGCATGGTGTTCAGGATGAATTTGTAGCTCATTAATAAGTGTCCTCCAAATATAGCATTCTACTGAACAATTAAATTATAATCGTTCATCTAATTTTTTAAAAGTTTTTTAAATAATAGAAATCAAAAGTATATAAAATATTTTTATATCTTTTCTCCTACATTTACGGCAACTCGCGCATCTTAAAATCTATCGGCTTCTTGCTCTTATCTAAACCCGCTATTTCGATTTCTTCATAACTATTATATATGTTATTTTTAGAAGTATCAATCTCGTATAGCCCTAACATGTAATCTGGAAAGCCTTGACGCGTTTTTATAAACGCCATTAAGGAAAAAGAAATAATAAGAGGTATACCGAGCGTAAAAGGAGATAATATCAATTCAAAAAAGTAAAAGATAGAAAATCTCGCTAATGTTCTTTTTTTCGTTGGGTTTAAATACCGCGAATCGATTAAACCGATGTGATATATAGCTTTACCAATTGTTTTTCTACCTCTTTTAAATATGAAGGTTGGTACATAGTAAACTAATAACCCACTTAATAGGTAAGAAATAGGTAGTTCAATAAATAACAATAAATTTGACATATACCTAGTTAAATCTAAATATGACGGTATTGATGTGATTAAATAACCTTGCAAAACCTCATCGATATAGTAGCAATAAAAATTTTTATAATATTCGTCGTTAGTCGCCTTGCAGTTTTTATTCTTAACGATACCTTCTTCAGTTTCAATAAAATAAGGATTGCCATTTTCATCGACAAACCTAGTGTCTAATCTCGCTTCATCGTAACTATTTTGTATTTTGTTTGAAGTTTTTTCATCACATACTTCATCGACATATCTTAAAAATTTATCGACTGCGTCTTTAGCGTTAGCCATCTTCGCATAACCAGTGGTGGAATTCCCCATCCTGTTATTAAAAGTCACTACATCGATAATCCCATAATCGATAGAATCGATATAAAGACCACTATCGAGGCGTATTTGATTTAGTTCATCCCTATTATTTTTATACTCGTCAGTAGTTTGTACAATCGCCCTAAGGGCGACAAATAATAGACCAAAAATGAGGGCAAAAAGTAAAAAGTCAATTAAATTAGCAATTACTCGATGCCAAAACTTTGGTCTGACATAATTGATATGTATCATTTGTTTCTCATCGTTTGTCATAGTCCATATAGCCTTTCAATCTATATATCTCATCTAAGTCATCACTTTTGATAAGCAGACTTCTAGAAAGAAAATCAAATAACGTTTGATTATATTGAGACACCATCAAAAAGATGAAAGAAATGATAATAATCAACGCGCTGAACATGCTTAAAATAAATAAAGAAGAATTACCGATATTAAAAGCGTACGCTAAATATATTGTTGGAACTGGGACTAATATTATAAATAGTAAGTTGGAGGCGGTGTGGTATACTGCATCAATTGCCACCTCAATCTTTTTTAATAGGAAAATGTTATTTATCCCGACTCGATCAACTTTCATGATCGACATCGTTATCGTCCTACCATTTTGATTTGCTAACGGATAGATTAAAAAGCAGATGAGAGAAGAGACAAAATAAGAAATAAAAGTACAAATTAAAATCAATAAATCATAATATTTTTCAATATTGCTTATGTTATTTTGTAAAGCCTTATATGAATGTTCTCCACTAGTTAAATCATTCAATTCAATATCCTCAATAACTAGTGAATAAGCTTTTAAAAATACATTTTCAATAAATTGTTCATATTTTTGCTCCGCGCTGGCGGTCGGGGTGTCTTTCTCGTCAAATATCGGGGCAAAATCTTGCTTGTAATTTTCTTTTAATACTGGCCTATTATCAACAAATTCAAAGAAAGGAAAATCTTTATTGATATCTCGATATATTTTTAAATAAGTATCCTCATCGTTTTTAATATCGATAAAATAAGTCTTAATAACTTCATATTTCTCATTGTTTTCAAAAATAAAATATTTGGCGTACCAACTAGAAGTATAGTTAAGCGACAAATTAAAATCTATTTTATCGGTGACATTCTCATAAAAAAGAATCTCGTTCTCATAAAGAATATCATTTCTATTCTCTTCAGCAATCTCTAAATTTTTCATTCTTCCCTCGTAATTAGTTGTCGCTTTTGCAATAGGGAGAACTACTAGATTCATCAAGAAGATAGAAATCATAAAATTAATAAAAAAATCACCTAAGAAAACAAGCATCCTCCTCCCCTTAGTTAAAGGAGAAATATCTAAATGTTTTTTATTATTTTCTTCTCTAGAAATTATTTGATTATTTTCATCCATCTATTAAAAAATTGTATTGACTAAAACGAAAAAAGTCAACAAAAAACCCCATCCTAGATGGGCTAGATTGTTTTAATTAAGTCAACTTATTTTAAGATTTCGTTAACTGTACCAGCACCGACTGTACGGCCACCTTCACGGATGGAGAATTTGGTACCTTTTTCAATAGCGATTGGGTGAATTAATTCAACGGTTAATTCGACGTTATCGCCTGGCATAACCATGTCAGTTCCCGCAGGAAGAGTAATGACACCAGTAATATCAGTTGTACGGAAATAGAATTGTGGACGGTAGTTGCTTAAGAAAGCAGTATGACGGCCACCTTCTTCTTTAGTTAATACGTAGACTGACGCTTTGAATTTGGTGTGTGGGGTAACACTGCCTGGTTTTGCAAGGACTTGACCACGTTGGACTTGGTCGCGGTTAATACCACGTAACAAGACACCGACGTTGTCCCCCGCCATCGCGCTGTCGAGAATCTTTCTAAATGATTCAAGACCAGTGATAACTGATTTTAAAGTGTCGTGGATACCGACGATTTCAACTTCATCACCGAGTTTGGCGCTACCTCTTTCAACACGGCCGGTAACAACTGTACCACGACCTGAGATAGTCATGACGTCTTCGATTGCAAGCAAGAATGGTTTGTCGACATCTCTTTGTGGAGCTGGGATATATTTATCGCAAGCATCCATGAGTTCGAGAATGTGTTTTTCTTCAGCTGGATCGCCTTCGAGTGCTAATCTAGCACTACCTCTAATGACTGGTACTTCATCGCCTGGGAAGCCGTAGCTTGAAAGTAAATCACGGACATCCATTTCAACTAAGTCGAGAAGTTCTGGATCGTCAACTAAGTCAGTCTTGTTGATAAAGACAACGATGTAAGGAACACCAACTTGACGAGCAAGTAAGATGTGTTCACGAGTTTGTGGCATGACGCCATCAGTGCCCGCCACGACGAGAATTGCACCATCCATTTGGGCAGCACCTGTAATCATATTCTTAACATAGTCAGCGTGCCCTGGGCAGTCAACGTGTGCATAGTGGCGGTTTGCAGTTTGATACTCAATGTGTGCAGTATTAATTGTAATACCACGTGCTTTTTCTTCTGGTGCTGAGTCGATTTGTGCGTAATCGGTCTTAACAGCCCCACCTTGTTTTGCTAAGACGGAAGTGATAGCCGCAGTTAAGGTTGTTTTACCGTGGTCGACGTGACCAATGGTACCAATGTTAACGTGTGGTTTACTTCTGTCAAACTTTTCTTTTGCCATTATTTGAATCTCCTTTCATCAAATACATAACGCATTGATAATATTATAGCAAATTATTTTTATAATCAATACTGTGAATAAACAGTATTTAATTATCGAGCATTATTCATCCCAGATTTTTTAATAATCTCATCTTGGACGAATCTTGGGCATTCTCCATAGTGGTCGAACTGCATTACATAATTGCCTCGACCTTGAGTCATGCTTCTTAAATCAGTAACGTATCCAAACATTTCTGATAGAGGCACTTCCGCTTCAATAATTTTAGCGTTAGCCCTTTGACTTTCACCAGTCACACTACCTCTACGTCTAGCGATGTCACCGACGACATCACCATAATATTGTTCTGGGACGGTTACTTCAATTTTCATAATTGGCTCTAAAATGACAGGATTACATTTTTTAGCAGCCTCTTTAAGAGCCATTGAGGCAGCAATCTTATATGCAGCTTCGGATGAGTCGACTTCGTGATAGCTACCATCGAATAAAGTCGCTTTTATATCCATCACTTGATAACCGGCAATCATACCTCTTGCTAAAGCATCTTTTAATCCGTCAGCGGTTGGTTTGATATATTCTTTTGGAACTGAGCCACCCACTACCGCATCGACAAATTCAAATCCTTTGCCTGGGTTTGGTTCAAATCTAATCCATACGTGACCATATTGACCTCTACCACCAGATTGACGTATGTATTTACCTTCACATTCCGCTCTCGACTTGATAGTCTCACGGTATTCTACTTGTGGGGCACCGACATTGACTTGAACATTAAATTCTCTTTTTAATCTATCGACGATGATGTCGAGATGTAGTTCACCAACACCAGCGATGATAGTTTGTCCAGTCTCTGGATTAGTTCTTACTTTAAATGTTGGGTCTTCTTCCGCTAGTTTCATAAGAGAAGCAGTCATTTTTTCTTGGTCGGCTTTTGTTTTTGGTTCCACCGCTTCTTCAATAACTGGATCTGGGAATTCCATCTTCTCTAAGATAACTGGATGTTTTTCATCGCATAAGGTATCACCTGTCGTCGTGTTTTTAAGTCCCACTACCGCGCCGATATCACCAGCGTGGAGTTCTTCAACTTCTTGACGGTGATTAGAATGCATCAAGACGACACGAGCGATTCTCTCTTTGACACCTTTAGTTGAATTTAAGACATAAGAACCAGATTTAAGAGTGCCAGAATAAACTCTAACATAAGCGAGTCGACCGATGAAAGGATCGGTGGCAATCTTAAACGCTAGACAGCCAAGAGAAGCATTGTCATCTGGATGACAGACGATTTCATTACCATCTTCATCTGTTCCTTTTGCTGGAGGAATATCGAGTGGTGATGGTAGATAATCGATGACACCATCGAGGAGCAATTGAATATTTTTGTTTTTGTAAGCAGAACCACAGAACACTGGATAGAATTCACCAGTCAAGACAGCTTTACGAATTGCAGCCTTAGTTTGTTCAATAGATGGTTCTTCTCCTTCTAACACCATCATCAATATTTCTTCATCAAATGAAGCGAGAGCTTCAAACAATTTGTTTCTTAGTTCATTGACTTTGTCTTTTAAATCATCAGGAACAGGTGCTTCATGTGGTTCTTCATGAACGTCGGAAGTATAAATCCAAGCTTTTTGTTCAATGATATCGACACATCCTTTTAGCGATGATTCGATGCCGATTGGATATTGAACTGCTTCAGCATTTGCCCCTAATCTTTCGTGGAGTGAGCGAACACACATCTCAAAGTCTGCACCTATCGCATCTAATTTATTGACAAATACGATTCTAGGAACACCGTACTTTGAGCCTTGTCTCCAAACAGTTTCAGTTTGTGGTTCAACACCATTTTTACCATCGAGAACAGTCACCGCACCATCTAAGACACGGAGGCTTCTTTCAACTTCGACTGTGAAGTCGACGTGCCCTGGAGTGTCGATGATGTTGATTCTATTGCCCTTCCACACTGCAGTTGTCGCAGCAGAAGTGATAGTAATTCCTCTTTCTTGTTCTTGGGCCATCCAGTCCATCGTAGCGGCCCCTTCATGCACTTCACCAATCTTATGAATCTTACCAGTGAAGTAAAGAATTCTTTCAGTAGTTGTTGTCTTGCCCGCGTCGATATGGGCCATAATACCAATATTACGAGTGTGGGCTAAATCATATTCACGTGCCATAAATATTTATTTCTCCATTACCAACGATAATGAGAGTAGGCTTTATTGGCTTCAGCCATCTTGTGTGTATCTTCTCTCTTTTTAACTGATGCACCTGTGCCGTTTGCAGCGTCGATAATTTCTGCCGCTAATCTATCTTCCATACTTTTTTCATTTCTTAATCTTGCGTAATTGACTAGCCATCTAAGACCTAAAGTAACTTTTCTATCTCTATTAACTTCGACTGGAACTTGATAGTTTGTCGCACCGATACGTCTAACTTTTAATTCTACTTCTGGCATGATGTTGTTGATCGCTGTAGCGAATACATCCATTGCTGGTTTGCCAGTTTTTGCTTCGATTTTATTAAAGGCGTTGTACAAAATCGTTTGTGCGGTGCCTTTTTTACCATCGAGCATAATTTTATTAATTAATCTAGTTACCAATTTTGAGTTGTATATTGGATCTGGTAACACATCGCGTTTGATAACGCTACCCTTACGTGGCATATTTACTTTCCTCCTATTACTTAATTTGCATGAATAACATGCATCATATAAATCAATTGATTATTATTTTGATTTTGGTCTTTTTGTGCCGTATAAGCTTCTACCTTGTCTTCTCGCTTCGATACCCGCGCAATCGAGTGTTCCTCTAACGATATGGTATCTAACACCTGGTAAATCTTTAACACGGCCACCACGAATCAAAACTGTGGAGTGCTCTTGTAAATTGTGTCCTTCTCCACCAATATAAGCAGTAACTTCATATCCGTTTGAAAGTCTCACACGAGCGTATTTACGAAGCGCTGAATTTGGTTTTTTAGGTGTCTTTGTACCAACACGGGTGCAGACGCCTCTTTTTTGTGCGCTTGGCTGATTTGTTTCTTTTTTCTTTAAAGAATTCCATCTCTTGCCTAAAGCTGGTGCTTTTGATTTAAAAACAGTACTCTTACGGCTTTCACGAACTAATTGATTAATCGTTGGCATAATTTCTCCTTTCAAAGTTGAGTGTTCACAAGACCGGGTGTGTCATTAATTCCCTTAAAATAATGACCTATATAGTAGGCCTAGTGTTTCTCAACACGCTTTATAAATATATTTTAATTTCAAATTAATAGCAAGTATTTTTTATAAAATGTTGTAATATTTTGTTTTGCGATGTTAAAAATAATTAAAAATTTAATTTAAAATAATGGGCTTTGACGGACAAATTAATTTATTTTAAAAGTTATTGTTGCTTGATTAGTATTAAATTTACTTATTTCAAAAGTGAATGGTAATTTTTCATTGTTGTTGAAAGTAAAGTCGGTAAAGGTATCGACACCAAAAGTATCACCTAGTATCCATAAATCTTCATTTTTCATCGGTTCACCTTCCATAAAAGTATTCTCTCCACTACTTTGTAATAGATGAAGAAGAGTTGGCTTATTGTTGATTTGAAAATTATCAACGCTGTTGGAAAAAGCAAAATTGACGCAGTACGAGGTATAATCTTTTAATTTTTCTATAGCGTTTTCATCTTCTAATAGACAAATGTAATAAGACGATGTCTTTCTTTCAAAATAAGCAAGTCTTGCGTCGACGTGATATACCTTAATGCCATAATACGATAAATATGAAAAATCTTTCTCATCTCCATTTTTATCAACATAAGTAAAAGTAAATGCTTGTTCTTTTTCGTTTAATCCTTGAGGAGCAAAATATTCTAACAGTAAATATTCATCGTAAGGCGTACCATTCCATTCTCCGGCAGGAATAAGTATAAGTTCACCGGAATTATAAAATGGAGATAATGTAATATCCCCTTCACCAGTAACTACCTTAGGTGTCACCCAATCTAAAATCATTTTAGAAAAACCAGAGTGATCTCCGACATTAAAATCCATCATATCCATATAACCAGTCGGTTGATAAAAAGCAGATGGAATCGTATTGTAATAATCGCTTAAACCAAAAAGATGACCAACTTCATGTATCAATGTATGTGAATTAGCAAAATTATTGTTATATTTAATAAAATCGTATGAACTCCATGAGTATGATGAAGCGTAAGGTTTAGTGCTATTTAATCCACTTAAATTTTTCTGCGTCTGGTCAGTATAAGCCCAAAATAGTGAGTTGGCATTTTTTTCAGAATAAGGATAATCATATATGACATAAACGCCGTCGATATACCCGTCTTTATCGTTATCATATTTGCTAAAATCAAAATTTTGTTCTTTTAAATAATCAATAAGCCAAGCGACGACATATCTAGATGCACGTGTATATGAACCATATGTACTTTCAAGTTCACTTGCTTTAGAAGGGAAATCAATAAAGTCCACCACTTCGCCTTTTATCTTTAAATCGCCATAAGAAGATTTATCGTAATATGAGGCGACTGATTCATAAATTGTCTTACTACTTTGTCCAAAAAAGGCATTTTGTATAATTATTTTTTTCTTATCTTGATCGTTTTTATTAGAATCTAAAAATGAAACCGGTATGACGAGTAAATATTGTTCACCATGTGAAGACATATTTAAAAACTCTCGTGTGTCTTTATCACTTTTAGAAGAATATAAATCTCTATATGATTCAATCAATTTTTCACCACTAGGAGATAAATATTTAAGTGATTTATATTCATCAAGAGAATAATAATTGTCTTCTATTCTTTCTTTTTTCATATTTGAATAGTTTACATCATAAGTATATGGTTCAAACTCTAACGATGTGTATGAGCATCCAGTTAGTAATAAGGCGAATATAAAAACAAAATTGAGTATTTTTTTGTTCATGAATTAAGTATACTTCATTAATTAAAATTTAAATAAAAAAATAAATAAAAAAGTTAGTTTTAAAGACTTTTTAATAAAAATAAATAAAAAGATGCCCTTTTAGATTAACTATTTAAGGACATCTTTAATAATTGAATAATTAATTTAAATTATGCGGTTTGAGTATCTTCGTTTAAATATGTAATTTTGATTGTCGCAGTTTTTGCTTCCGCATCAATATCTAAAACTTCAAATCCGTATTCAAATGGTGTCGATACAGTGCCATCGGTTGAATTGACCATATAATTGTTCCAAACACCATCTTCACCAAGATTGAATTTATCGCCTTCTTGGAATAAGCAGTCGTTATTTGCCCAGTTGTAAGTTTTAATTGATTCACCTGTCGCAGGGACAAGTTCAATTAAACGATAATCTTCAAACGCACTTCTTGATTTAGTGTTATCGTGCGCAAAGCTCACATATCCTCCAGCCGCACCTGGTGAATAGTTAGAAGTATAACCGCCAAACACGACAGCGCCGGTTTGAGAATCACTTCTTCTAATACCCATACGTGCGTCAACGTGTTCTACTCTAATGCCAGGAACAGAGTAATAAAGTGGATATCCTCCTCTATACTGGTGTAATCCATCATTAACTGCCACCCCGTCAGGAGTAATAAATTCGATGGTGAGGTATTGTCTTAACATCGTTGTTGAGTTCGATGCCCATCTTCCTACAGGAAGCATGATGAAGTCGCCTGTCGTCGTCGTGGAATTAATGGTGATTGTCATGCTTTCTTCACTGACGACGTAAGGGGTAGTCCATCCATATAGAGCTTTTGAGAATGCATTGTGGTCTCCAACGTTATGGGCCATCATATCAAGTCCACCTAATGGGTGGTAATCACCGACAGTGTCATCATATGTGTAATAATCTGGTAAACCTAAGATGTGACCAAATTCATGGATGATTGTATGCGCGTCAAGTGTCGCGATGCCAGTAGTGATTTCTTCTTCGGTCCAATCTCTCCATTCTTCTTCACCGGTTTCTTCATCTATTTCCCAAACTCCACCTTCAAAGAATGTTTCAATTGAAGCCCAGAAGAATTTATAGAATTGAATATCGTCGCTACTTGATGTCGCGCCCATCCACTGCCAACAGTACGCCCAATAAAGCTCATCATCAACAGGTTGATTGAATCTATCTCTAACTAATGGTGGGCAAGTATAGAGCATAACTAACGCGTCGATATAATTATCTTCATTCGCGTCAAATTCATCCATATTTAGTGAACCATCTTCTGATGTTTGAGGGAAATATGCTTGCAAATCTGCGACTAATTGCTGAGTCGCGTAATTTGATCCTGCCCCATAATTTTTAAATTCACTAACAGATTGATTGGTGTGGTACCAATCGGTGACAACACCAGTGACATTACATTGTCCAAAGCTTGTAGAGTCATAATATGAAGCGAGTGAATTCCATCCTGTGTCGCTTGCTTCTCCAAACATAATGTCGTTAATTTTTTCTATTGTCCCTTCTTCACCAAAAGGTGTCTCACTGGCTGGATAATCAGTGAAATCTACAGGTACAACAAGTACTCTAACATCTGTAATCGCGTGTCTTTCTCTAACGGAACCATTTTCATATGTCTTTTCAAGAGTTGAATATGGAAGAGATAATAAGCCTTCACCTTGAGTGCTTAATCCATATAGATCGCTCGTCATTAAAAATGGGTCTAATCTTTCGATGTCAGGTGTCGTGTCATCGCCACCACCACAACTTGTCATGGTGAGTACACCACATAGAGCGATAGACGCTATTAGGATTGACAATTTTGATTTTTTCATTTTCCTTTTCCTCCTTTGTTAAGTTAATTGTTGATGCTATATTTAATACACTTTTTAAAAGACTTTTTCAACAATTTAGAGTTATTTTAACAAAAAATATGAAGAAAATACATAAAATAATGTATTTTGTATAATAAAATATTATGGTACATAAATTAAAAAGGCTTACAAATTTTCATTTATAACCTTTTTGTCAGTCAATTAATTATATTCAACGATGACATTCACTTTATCGAAATCTTTAATTATTTCAACGTGGTAGAATATCATAACAAATAACAATATAAGCGATATTATCAAAATGACATAAGTGACAATTTTAAAAACTTTTATCTTGCTTTTAAAAATATTTGGATAAACAAGAAGTCCGTCGATAAAACCGCTCCTAAAGCAGGTAGTATTATAGAAAATGCAGCGAGTGGGATAGAATAAATGTTTATAACTTAATAAATGTTATCAAAATATACAACATGCCAAGGAGCAATATTTTCTACCCAATTTATACCATATTGATTACCTTCATAAATAGGAGAGAAAAATACTAAAAGGGTAATGATAAATAAACATATACCTAATACAAATATAATCTTTTCATAAATATTTGTCGTTTTATTTTCGTTCATAATTTTTCCTCCTTAAAGATTATTGTTAGACATAAAACTACCAGTAGGCAAAATGACTACGTATAAAATTAACAAAAGACAAATGACAAAAAACACATGATTTATCTTAGTTAGATTTTTAATTTTAAATCCATTACAAATATCGATGATAATTAATAAACCACAAAATATTGATAATAGGGGCACTATTACAACTGCGATGTTGGTGTAGAGTAATCCATATTCAAATGGTGACACAAAATTGTGGAATCTATACGGAATCTCGCCATCAAAATACGAGGAATGTCTATCTAAAAATGGTAAAAATATAAAGCACAACCCCACTATTATGACGAGTAATTCAAAAATGTAAAATCCAATATTTACATAATAACTAGTCTTTACTTTTCTTTCATTTAAATCGCTCATAAATGTCGACCTCCTAAAAGATTAAATATATGTTTTTTCTTTATATTTTCATTTTAAATTAAAAAAATTCAATTCCACCTTATTTTTAATTGTCGATAAATTCTAGGATTTTATTTTAAATTAATCAATAAAAAATCCTCTAGAATTTTACTCCTAGAGGATAGTTGCTATTAATTTAGATAAATTTATCTATTGTCATCTTCGTTTTGAATCTTCTCACGAAGTTCATTTAAAACTCTATCGTGAGCTTCAACATAACGATCTTTGACTTCTTTCATCGTATCTTCAACGCTGAAATTTTCAATAAGTTCATCTTCTTGTTGTTCACTTAATAAACCTCTACCAGCAGGTATTAATTTACCAGTGATAACATTTTCTTTCAAACCGTGTAAGTAATCGGTTTTGCCTTTTATTGCCGCATCTGTGAGCACTCTTGTCGTCTCTTGGAATGAGGCAGCAGATAAGAAGCTATCAGTCTCGAGAGCGGCCTTAGTGATACCTAAGATTAGTGGTGAGAACACCGCTGGATGTTTATCCGCAAGAAGTGCTTTCTCATTTTCTCTAGTCACTGTGTTGATATTGACTCTTGTGCCAGAGAGTAAATTTGTATCTCCCGCATCGATGATAAATACTTTTCTAAGCATTTGTCTAACGATAACTTCAATGTGTTTATCAGAAATAGAAATGTTTTGAGCAGAATAAACTTTTTGAACTTCTTTTAAAATGTATCTTTCAACTGTGTTGACATCAGACACTTCGAGAAGTTTTTTAGGTGAGATAGCACCTTCAGTGATCTTACCACCATTTTTGATTTTGTCACCTTTACTAACTCTAAGTCTCGCACCAAAGTTTGTGGTGTATACTTTTTCTTCTAAGTCATTACTGACTGTCACCACGTAGCAGTTGTTCTTTTCTTCAATGTTTTTAATAACCCCAGAAATTTCAGAAATTAAAGCTTCACCTTTAGGATTACGAGCTTCAAACAATTCTTGAACACGAGGTAAACCTTGAGTAATGTCAGAACCTGCAACACCACCAGTGTGGAATGTTCTCATCGTTAACTGAGTGCCTGGTTCACCAATAGATTGGGCCGCCATAATGCCGACTGCTTCACCAACCTTGATTTCTCTACCAGTGGCTAAGCATCTGCCGTAGCAGTGCACACAGACACCATCTTTAGTTTCACATCCAAATAGTGAACGAATATAAACTTGTTTTATACCAGCCTCGACTATCTCTTTGGCTTTTTCTTCATCGATCATGGTGTTACCTTCAACGATGACTTCGTTAGTATTAGGATTAACGACATCATTTAATGCGTATCTACCGACTAATCTATCATATAATTTGACTATGACAGTGTTTCTTGAACTATCGATAATATCACCGACTAAGAACCCTTGAGTTGTGCCGCAGTCGACTTCTCTTACAATAACGTCTTGAGAGACATCGACTAATCTTCTAGTTAAATAACCAGAGTCAGCAGTTTTAAGGGCGGTATCAGCCCCACCTTTTCTCGCCCCGTGAGTGGCGATGAAGAATTCAGAAACAGTCTGTCCTTCACGGAAACATGATTTAATAGGAAGTTCGATTGTGCCACCAGAAGTGTTACTCATAAGACCACGCATACCAGTAAGTTGGAGAATGTTGGAAATATTACCACGAGCCCCACTATCACTCATCATGAAGATGTTGTTCTTTTTATCTTTGGCGAGTTGGATAGATAAAGCAGATTTAACTTTATCTAACACATCGTTCCAAATCTTAATAACTTGTTCATGTCTCTCGTCATTAGTGAGTAGACCAAGTTCATAATACTGTTCAATTTCTTGAACTTTTCTATCACCTTCATCAACGATTTCTTTCTTTTCTTCAACCATTTTGATATCGGATAAAGAAATAGTGAATCCAGCGGTTGTCGCAAAGCGGAATCCTTGATCTTTCATCTTGTCGAGAACTGAAGAAGTCTTCGCGTTGCCTTTTCTATCATAACGTTGGAAAATTTCGTTAATAATTTTACCTAAATCGCCTTTTTTAAATGGTTGGGCGAGTGGTCTAGAAGCGATTGCTTCTTTCACATTCGTGCCTTTTGGCACAAAATATGAAGATAAATCGCGTTCAAGATTGGCGGGACTCACTTCATTTAAGAATGGGAAATCATTTGGGAAGATGAGGTTGAAAATTACTTTACCGACCGTTGTCAATAAGTAAGAATTATTCATCTCTTCTGTAAATGTTTCTTTTAAAAGTGCACTCCCATAAATTGCAATACGATTTTGTAGGTGAATCTGTTTAGTTTGATAGGCGAGGAGTACGTCATCGACACTTTTAAATACTTTACCTTCACTCGCCGCGTAAAGTTCGTATCTTTCCGCTTCTTCATAGTCACCTTGTTCTTTTAAAGATTGGGCTTTTGCTAAGAATTCTTCTTTAGAAGTCTCAGTAGTTAAATAATAATTACCAAGCACCATGTCTTGAGATGGGGTGACGATAGGCGCGCCATCCTTAGGGCCTAAAATATTGTTAGAAGCAAGCATTAAATGAAGTGCTTCTTCTTGTGCTTCTTTGCCAAGTGGGACGTGAACCGCCATTTGGTCACCATCGAAGTCAGCGTTAAATCCAGTACAGACAAGAGGGTGAAGCCTTATCGCTCTTCCATCGACTAATTTTGGTTGGAAGGCTTGGATACCTAATCTATGAAGAGTAGGTGCACGGTTTAAAAGCACTGGGTGTTTGCTGATAATTTCTTCGACGATATCGAAGACTACTTCATCGTATCTATCGATAATTTTATCAGCTTGTTTATGAGCGTTTGCCACTCCTCTTTTAAGAAGTTCACAAGCGATAAATGGTCTTAATAATTGGATAGCCATCTCTCTAGGAAGACCACATTCATACATCTTTAAATCTGGTCCGACTGCGATGACGCTTCTACCTGAATAGTCGACACGTTTACCAAGTAAGTTTTGACGGAAACGACCTTGTTTACCTTTTAAAGCACTACTTAAGCTCTTTAAAGGTCTACCGCCAGGACCAGTGACTGGTTTATTTCTTCTACCATTGTCGATAAGCGCGTCCACCGCTTCTTGAAGCATACGTTTCTCATTCATCAAAATGACTTCAGGTGCATTCATATCGATCAATCTTTTTAAACGATTATTACGCGATATGACACGGCGGTATAAATCATTTAAATCGCTCGTCGCATATCTACCACCATCGAGTTGAAGCATTGGTCTTAAATCTGGTGGTATGACTGGGATGACGTCGAGCACCATCCATTCTGGTTTGTTAGAAGAATTTCTAAATGCTTCAATCACTTCGAGTCTCTTAGTAAGTTTTTGTCTAGTTTGGCTAGAAGCATCTTTAATCTTTTTAGAAATTTCTTCGCTCTCTTTATCTAAATCGACTTCTTGTAGGAGTCTTTTAACCGCTGCCGCGCCTTCAGAGAATTCTGCTCCTACTTTATCGGCTAAATATAAAGCACAAGTTTGGAAGTCAAAAACTTCACCATGATTTTGAAGTTTAGACACTAATTCTTGCCCTATCGCATAAGCGTCAGTGCCTTCATAAACTCCAAAGGTATCAGGATTATCAAGTACTTCATTAATCGCAGGAATAAATATTTCTCTACCATTCTTTTCGTTTATAAATTCACGGTAAGTAAGAACAGTGCTCTTACCTGGATTGAGGCAGAAATGGGCAGCGAAATAAACAACTTCTTCAAGGTGTTTTGGACTGACATCTAAAAGTAGACCAATACGGGAAGGAATACCTTTTAAATACCAAATGTGTGTGCAAGGAGAGGCGAGTTCAATATGCCCCATTCTCTCTCTTCTCACTTCTCTAGAAGTGACCTCTACGCCACACTTTTCACATACTTTTCCAGCGTAACGAATCTTTTTATAACGGCCACAATTACATTCAAAATCTTTGTTTGGACCGAAAATCTTTTCACAGTATAAACCATCCATTTCTGGCTTTTGGCTACGATAATTTATCGTTTCTGGTTTAAGTACCTCACCATGAGACCATTTACGGATTGTTTCTGGGGAAGCTAGGCCAACTTTAATGGCAGATAATTTTTTAACGTCAAACATTATCTCTTACCTCCTTAATCTTCATTGTCGTCACGCCCTAAGGAGGCGTTATCGACCACTGATGAGCTACTGGCTTCATCTTTGCCCATCATCTGGCGAATTGAGTCGTTTGTCTTTCTCTCTTCGCTGTCTTGTTCTTTTGCTAAAGCGTCCATGTCGATGTCGTTACCTTCGTTGTCGAGGAGTCTGACATCCACCGCGAGTGCTTGAAGTTCTTTAACTAGCACTCTAAAGGCTTCTGGAATACCTGGTTTAGGTAGTTCTTCACCTTTGATGATCGCTTCATATGTTTTTCTTCTTCCGACACGATCGTCAGATTTGACGGTGATAATTTCTTGTAAGACATGGGCGGCCCCATATGCTTCAAGTGCCCACACTTCCATCTCACCAAATCTTTGACCACCATTTTGTGCTTTACCACCAAGTGGTTGTTGAGTGACGAGTGAATATGGACCTGTCGCACGAGCGTGTAATTTATCATCGACCATGTGGACAAGTTTAATCATATACATGACACCGACATTGATTCTCTCATCAAATCTCTCACCAGTGCGACCGTCGTATAAAATAGTCTTACCGTCACTATCCATGCCGGCTTGTTTCATCAAGTCGTATATTTCTTCGTTAGTAATTCCGTCAAATACTGGAGTTGCTAAACGATATCCCAACTTTTTAAGCGCCATACCGAGGTGAACTTCTAATATTTGACCGATGTTCATACGGGAAGGAACGCCTAGTGGGTTCAACATGATGTCGATAGGTGTGCCATCTGGAAGGAATGGCATATCCGCTTCTGGAAGAATACGAGAGATGACACCTTTATTACCATGTCTACCACTCATCTTATCCCCTTCAGATATCTTACGTTTTTGAACGATATAAACTCTTACTACTTCATTGACACCTGGTGGGAGTTCGTTGTCTTTAGATTTGCCATCTCTTTTGACGACTTTGACATCTAAGACGATACCAGCCCCGCCGTGAGGGACTCTTAATGAAGCATCTTTACCTTCATTAGTTTTTTCACCAAAAATGGCCATCAATAATTTTTCTTCAGGTGTTGGTTCAGATTGTCCTCTAGGAGTAACTTTACCAACTAAGATATCCCCTTCTTTAACTTCACTACCAGGAACGATGATACCTCTCTCGTCGAGGTGAGCTTTTGCTTCAGTTGAAACATTAGGGATATCCGCGGTGATTTCTTCATCACCTAATTTAGGAATAGAACGACATTCAAATTCATATTTTTCAATATGAATAGAAGTATAAGTATCATCTTTTACTAGTCTTTCAGACATGATGACTGCGTCTTCGTAGTTGTATCCATTCCAAGTCATGAAGGCGATGGTGACATTTTGTCCTAAAGCGAGGTCCCCATTTTGCATGGCAGGACCATCGGCGATGATTTGTCCTCTTTTAATTTTATCGCCTCTTTTGACGATAGAAATTTGATTGATACAAGTACCTTGGTTACTTCTTTCAAATTTTTGAAGTGAATAAGTTTGCTCTTCTCCACCATCGTCAGGCATCACTCTAATAGTTCTACTGTCGGTGTAAGTGACAGTCCCATCTTTACTCGCGACGACAGCAAGCCCAGAGTCACGAGCAATTTGATGCTCCATACCAGTACCCACTAGCGGGGCAGTTGGTCTAAGTAGAGGGAGGGCTTGACGTTGCATGTTTGCACCCATAAGAGCACGTGTAGTGTCGTCATTTTCAAGGAATGGAATACACGCTGTCGCGACAGAAACAATCTGTTTAGGAGAGACGTCGACAAAGTCGATATCTTCTTTTCTAACCATGACGTTTTCACCTCTGTGACGGGCGACGACATAATCATCTAAAATTTCTCCATTAGGACCAAAATTGATGTTTGCTTCAGCGATGACATAATCCCATTCTTGGTCTGCTGAAAGGTAAACGGAATCTTCAGGTGCATTTAAAACTGCGCATCTTTCTTTGTCTACTCTTCTATAAGGAGTTTCTATAAATCCATATTTATTTATTTTCGCGTATGAGGCGAGGTTATTAATCAAACCGATGTTTTGACCTTCAGGTGTCTCGATAGGGCAAATTCTACCATAGTGAGAAACGTGGACGTCACGGACTTCACTTGACGCTCTATCACGAGTTAAACCACCAGGACCTAATGCAGAAAGACGTCTTTTATTTGTAAGTTCTGCTAGTGGGTTGGTTTGATCCATAAATTGCGACAATTGAGAACTAGCGAAGAATTCTCTAATTGACGCGGTTAGAGGAGTTGGGTTAATAAGTGCTTTTAATTTGACATTTCCTAAGTCGGAAATAGACATTTTTTGTTGAACGGTTTTAACGACTTTTGCTAAACCAACTCTAAATTGATTTTGAATTAATTCACCGACGCATCTAATACGACGATTGCCGAGATGGTCAATGTCGTCAGTATCACCAAATCCATCGATAACGTTTAAGAAATATGAGAATATGGCGACGATATCGGAAATAGTCACGCAGTTATAGGATAAATTGAGGTCAGTACCTATAACGTGACATACTTTTTCTTTTTTTTCATTATTGTAAACTTTAACTAAATTGACATAACTATGATTATCTAATTTAGTATTGACTCTAATTTTTAATAGATGAGCGCCTTCTTCAAAGAAGTTTTTGTCGTGGAGTTCATCGACCATTTCAGGAGTTAATAAAGTACCTTTACGGTAAACTATTTCTCCGTCTTTATTGACGAGATTTTCCGCGAGTATACGCCCTTTCAATCTTTCATAGATACCTAATTTTTTAATATATTTGAATCGACCTGCTCTCCCTAAGTCATAACGTTTTGGATCGAAGAATTTTTGAATGAGGAAATTGTAAATACCTTCATTTGTGACTGGCTCACCAGATTTCATCTTTCTAAATATTTCGACTAAAGCAGCTTGGGATGACTCGATTTTTTCTCCAGTTTCATCTTTTTTAAGTGTTGATAATAGGAATTCATTTTCACCGAAAAGTTTGACGATATCATCATCTTTTTCGATACCTAAAGCCTTGATAAGAACAATCGCTGACATCTTTCTTTGACGGTCGATACGGACAGATAACAAATCTTTCGCATCACTTTCAAATTGTAACCAAGTACCTCTACCTGGAATTAAATCAGCTTCGTAAAAATATTTACCACCACGCATTTCTTTTGATAGATAAGCGCCTGGGGATCTAACTAATTGAGAGACGATGACACGTTCCGCACCATTGATGACAAACGTTCCGCTTTTAGTCATGAGTGGGAAATCACCCATATAGACTTCGGATTCAGTCACCTCACCACTCTCATAATGGAGTCTTAATAGAACATAAACCGCGATGCTGTAAGTTAAATCGCGCGCTTTGCATTCTAAAAATGTATGTTTAGGTTTACCATATCTTAAAGAAACATATTCAATCCAAATATTTTCTGAATAAGAATAAATTGGGAAAGATTCTTTAAATACTTCGTCTAAACCTTTATCTTTAAATTCTTCATACGACTTAGTTTGAATCTCAACAAGATTTGGGAGAGGTAATTCTCCAGAAATTCTTGAATAATTGTAACGGTCGTTATTCAACTTTTTTAAATCAGTAATTTTTCTTATCATTCAAACGGCTCCTTTTTAAAAAATTATTTGCCCATCTTTGTGGCTTGATACACGTGATAACCTTTATTTCTACACAGCAATTTGATATTGCCAAATTGTTCTTTAATATAATTAGAAGCAGACACTGCTCCTTGATTTTTTCTAATTACCACAAAGAGTGAACCGCCATCAATTAAGTATTGCCACGAGTCGCTAAACATTTTATATATAACGGCTTTACCCGCCCTTATCGGTGGGTTGACAACAATTGAATCATATGGTCCTTCGACATTTTCATATACATCGCTTCGAAAGACAGCGAGCTTAGAACTAACACCATTTTTAAGTGCGTTAGTTCTAGTTAATTCTAGTGCTTTATCATTGACATCGACACAGTCGACTCTAACAGAAGGAAATACGGAAGCGAGCACTATACCAATAACGCCATAACCGCATCCTAAATCAAGTATTCTCCCTTTTAGTGGAAGAGAGATCAACTCATTTAAAAATATAGCTGATCCCTCATCGATTTTACTTTTTGAAAATACACCACTATCGGTTGTGAAATTAAATTGTCTACCACCTACAACAAAGAAAACTTCACGAAGATGTGACGCGATATTCGGATCGTTTTCAAAATATTGAGGCATAATGTGTTTTAAAACTATTTAATTTCAACTTCAGCACCAGCGGCAACAAGAGCTTTCTTGTGTTCTTCTGCTTCGACTGGTGAAATTTTTTCTTTGATGGTAGCAGGAACTGAATCGACTAACTTTTTAGCGTCCATTAAGCCTAAGCCAGTAATAGCTTGAACAGCTTTGATAACTTGAACTTTTTGCATACCAACTGCTTTTAAGATTAAGTTGACTTCGGTTGGTCCTTGCGCTGCGCTTTCTTCTTCAGCAGGCGCTGCTGCAACCGCGACAGGCGCGGCGGCGGTAACACCAAATTCTTCTTCAACTAATTTGACAAGTTCGTTTAATTCAACGACTGTGTATTCTTTTAAAGAAGCAACGATTTCTTCTTTTGTTAATTTTGCCATAAATTAAATCCTCCTAATAATTGGCTATTTATCCGCGACTGCTTGCACTGCACAAGCGAAGGAGCGGATAGGTGCTTGTAAGCACGATAAGAACATTGAAATAAGTCCGTCTTTTCCAGGTAATTTTGAAAGTGCTGTTAATGTTTTAGGATCGACAAATTGTCCTTCAATCATCGCACCTTTGATGTTTAGTGTCCCACCAAATCTCTTCGCGTATTTGGCGACAACTTTCGCACCTTTGAGTTCATCTAAAGAAAAGACAAATGCATTTGGGCCGGTAAGTAATGGTTCGAGTTCGTCGTATTTGAGTTCTTTAACCGCTCTTTCGACGAGTGAATTCTTATAGACCGCTAATGAGGCATCTTCTGCTCTTAAAGCACGTCTTATTTGTTCGAGTTGATTGACACTAAGTCCACGATATTCAACGATAATGAGTGTTTTATTAGCTTTAGCTTTTTCAACAATTTCGTTGACTGTAGAAACTTTTGCTTGTAAGACTTCTTGATTCATTCGTTCTTGACCTCCTTTTCTTTAATAATTGTTTTGAGGCTCCAATATACGAGTAGGTGTTTATTCCTATGCCTCGGCAACACGATTAAGGCTCTTTAGCCAGTTGCTGTCTAGGGTATATTGAAATCTTAGTTAATTTTTACCCATCGATTTCGATTGGTAATGATGGTCCCATAGTAGTATGGATGACCGCATTTTTCATGTATGTACCTTTAACCGCGGCTGGTCTTGCTCTAACTACCGCATCAATTAATGTCTTTAAATTGTCGACAAGTTTATCGGTATCAAATGATACACGTCCGATAGAGACATGCATATTTGCTTCTTTATCGACACGATATTCGACCTTACCAGCTTTAATTTCATGGATCGCTTTAGCGATGTCTGGTGAAACTGTGCCAGTCTTTGGATTTGGCATTAAACCTTTAGGACCTAAAAGACGACCTAATTTACCAATCTCGCCCATCATGTTTGGTGTAGCGACGATAACATCGAAATCAAACCAGTTTTCTTTTTGAATTTTTTCAAGCATTTCTTTACCGCCGACAAAGTCTGCGCCGGCATTAGTCGCATCTTCAACCTTGTCGGTAATGGCTAAGACTTTTTTAGTTTTACCATTTCCGTGAGGGAGTATGACTGTGCCTCTAACTTGTTGGTCGGCTTGTTTTGGATCGACATTAAGTTTGATTGAGACATCCACTGTCGCATCAAATTTGACAGTTGAGGTCTTTTTTACTAATTCGCAAGCTTCGTTATAAGAGTATCTTTTGCCCTTTTCAATTAGTTCGAGGACGGCACGATATTTTTTACTTCTTTTCATGCATTTATTCTCCTCTCGCTAATCATCGATGACGATGCCCATATTGCGAGCACTACCTTCGATAATTTTCATTGCAGACTCAATATCATTGCAGTTGAGGTCTGGCATTTTGTATTCAGCAATCTCTTGAAGCTTTGCTCTAGTAATGTGTCCGACTTTAGTTGTCTTACTATTGGCGGAACCTTTTTTGACACCAGCTGCTTTTAAGAGCAATCCCGCAACTGGGGATGTTTTGATTACGAAGTCAAACGATTTGTCTTCGTAAGCTGTAATGATGACTGGGACTATTTCTCCACGTCTATCAGCCGTCTTAGCGTTAAAGTCGGTACAAAACTTTGCCATATTGACGCTGGCGGAAGCGAGTTTTGGACCTGGTTTTGCGTCACCACCAGGGAGTTCCATCTTCACTACTTTTGCGATTTTTTTACTCACGTGACTTTCCTCCTTTTTTAAGTTTGTCAGTGCTGTGGTCAATTGAGCTAATCGCTTCTCTACCACAAGCTAGTCGCTCATACGCATATACATACACATAGGCAACATGCTTTAATAATTTATCAAAGATAATATAACGATTGCAACTAATTTTTTACGTACTCAATACTTTCTTAATGAATTAAGAAAAAATAAAATTTTATTTTTACATCATAGACAAAAAAAATAGTGAGTATTATAATGCATTCATCAAATGAGGGAATGGTTGGTTTATGGACAACACTAAAAAACATAGAACACTGTCTCCTTACTTGTTAGTAAGCATCTCATTTTTTGTCGTCATAATGTTGGGCGGCTTTTTATTAACTTGCCCTTTTTCTAGAACTGATGGAAATTGGGGAAATTTTTTAGACGCAGTTTTCACTGCAACTAGTTCAACTTGTGTTACTGGACTTTCTGTCTACGTTGATGGCGTAGGTCCTGAATTAACCTTCTTTGGTGAACTAGTAATGGTGATAATGATTCAGATTGGTGGACTTAGTTTCATAACTCTATTAACTTTTTTCATCACTCTTTTTAGCAAAAAATTACAAATAAAAGATCAATTTTTTCTCGCTCAGGCTGTCTCAGCTGAATCGATTGGCGACTTAAAAAAATTCGTTAGAAAAATAATAATCATTGCATTTTCTTGTGAATTTATTGGATTTTTGCTTTATATTCCAGTTTTTTTCATCATGTTCCCTTCCGATATCCCTTCAGCCTTATGGAATAGCGTTTACACCGCTGTTAGTGCGTACAATAACGCTGGATTTGATATAATAGGTAACACTAGTTTTGTCCAGGGTATGGGTAACCCACTTATTGATAATTTACCAACGTGGAGTGTCTACTATTTAAAAACTGTCACTATGCTTTTAATTATTTTTGGTGGTTTATCTTTTTTAGTCATTATGGACGTATTTGATGGGAAGAAAAAACCAAAACAATATCGTACTTTTTCTAAAATAGTTATAAGCACAACTTTAGTGTTAATATTTGGAGGCGCACTGGCGTTACTTATTACTGATGGTTTTAAAAGTTATGAGAGACTTTCTCCATTTGAGGCTTTATTCCAATCAGTTACTTGTAGAACCGCTGGGTTTGCTGGATACAATCAAGCCAATCTAAGTGTAGCGGGACGGGCTGTATCTTGTATTTTGATGTATGTTGGTGGCTCTCCTTTATCCACTGCTGGAGGTATTAAAACCACTACTGCGTTTACGATATGTTTAGCGATGTATAAATATTTATCTGGTAAAAGAGTCGTTGCTTTTAAAAGACAATTTTCATCTAAAACTGTCTTAAAGGCTGTCTCTTTAATGATTATATCTTTAAGTGCAATTATAATTTCGTATTTAATAATAGTAAGTATAGAGGTGAATAATTCCTACATTGGAGATAGAGGAGAAATATTATATGATGTATTCTCTGCCTTTGGTACAGTTGGTTTAAGCACTGGTATTACTCCTTATTTCTCTTGGGGCAGTAAGATTATATTGTGTTTATTGATGTTTGTTGGAAGACTTGGACCAATGACATTAATTCAAGTCGTTCAAAAGAATATGGATAAAGATGAAATCCGCCACTACGAATACGTGGAAGAAGATATATTGATTGGTTAGGAGATGAAAATTATGGGAAACAAAAAAACATTCGCGGTTATTGGACTTGGGCAGTTTGGCTCTGCAGTCGTAGAGGAATTAGTTGGACTTGGGATGGACGTCATCGCCATCGATGTCGATGAAGAAAATGTCAAAAAGACCTCTGAAATATTAGAGACATGTTTTGTCGCTGATTCAACGGATGAAAAAGCTTTAAAAGATTTAGGTGTACAAAATGTCGATGTAGCAATTGTCGCATTTGGTTCAAATATAGAGTCGACAATTCTTACCACTGTCATTTTAAGAGAACTTGGGGTTAAACAATTAATTGTAAGAGTTGATAACGACTACTATATGAATATTATTAAAAGACTCGGTGCATCAGAAGTCATAACTCCGCAAAAAGCAGCGGGACGTTCATTAGCTAATAGACTTGGTAGCGATGATTATAAAGACTTCTATAAACTCGACAATAGATATTCAATTGTATCAATCGTCGTCAATCCTGGTTTCATCCCCCAAACATTGACAGAACTTAATTCTCGTGCTGAATATGGCGTAAACGTCGTTTTAATAATGAGAAACGGTAAATCATTTGTTCCTGGCGGGACTGATTCGATACTACCAGACGACACTATTTATGTCGTTGGCACCACTAAAGATATCAGAAGTTTTAGAAGCGCGATTAACGGCAAGAAGAAGAAATAGTTTTATTAAAATAAATCTTTAACGATAAGATTGAAATTTTAGATCTAAGGGGATTTTAAGATAATTAATAAAAAATACTGCGAATTTGCAGTATTTTTAATAAATATTTTATTGTTATTGTTTTTCGATTTCCGAAAACTCAACTGTGACTCTAGTCGGTCTACCAAAGAAGAGTACATCGAGATCAACTTGTCCAGTGTTTTTATCGATTGATATAATCGTGCCAAGTGTATTTTCAAATGGCCCGTGGATAATCTTAACAGTGTCGCCTTCTTTATAACGATCGTACATTGAGGAATCGACAATACCCATACGTTTTAAGACTGGTTCAATTTGTTCTCTAGGAACAGGGAATGGTTTTGTACCTTTACCACTAGAACCGACAAAGCCGGTGACGCCAGGTGTATTTCTAACAACATACCAAGCATTATCAGTCATAATCATTTCAACGAACACATAACCTGGATATAAATTTTTCATTTTCTTTTTTCCTGTTGGAAGTCCGTCTTTCATCACATCGACTTCTTGCTCTGCGACGATGATTCTAAATATGAGGTCGTTTAATCCCATTGAATCAACACGTTTTTTAAGATTATTAGCGACCTTTCTTTCGTGAGTTGAATAAGTATTTACAACATACCACGCTTTATCACCTAAAGTCGCACTTGATTTTCCAGCGAGTTCATCTGTATTTGAATCTGTAAATTTTATTTCTTCATCCACCATAACTAATTACCCCTGGAATGTATCCCTTAAAATTTCTAGTAAGGTGTTGCCAAGCATATCTTCTAAGAACAATATAATTGCGAAGAATGCGGCGATTAATACGACGACAATAATTGATGGAATAAGTACATCTCTTTTAGGCCAACGAACTCTTTTACCTTCTTTAACAACTTCGCTGCTAAATTTTCTAAGTCCCATAATTTTCCCTCCTACTTGCTAATTTTATGAAGTGTATGTTTGTTGCACTTCGGGCAAAATTTATTTATTTCTCTTTTTGCCTCTGTCTCTCTTTTAATGCTAGTCACATAGTTTCTTGAAAGGCATTGCGAGCAAATTAAAATCACTTTATCTCTCATCTTTCTTTACTCCTATTTTAGCACGCTACTACAATATACCCCCATAAAACAAAAATTGCAAATGATTTTTCCCATTATATCGGTTTTTAATTAAACCGATTGATTATATATACATGTAATATTTTTATATTTTATTAACTGATAAGCGTTATTTTATTAGTCTAAATACACATATGTTCTTTATTCTTTTTATTTAAAATAATTAAAAAATAAAAATTTTATGTTATTTTTGATGAGTTTTTTCTTTTTAATGTTTAAATTGAATATCAAAAAAATAGTGATATGAGCCAAGAAACACCACTAACGATAAGCATAATTAAAATCACGATAAGAATAAGTTTAATAATAAATCTAATGCTCTTAAGAAAAAGAAGCACTATTAACGTGATGACTAGGATTCCTATAACTATCGATAATATTGATTTCATATCCATCGCGTTAAAAATTATAAATAAACTATTCATCTCATCTCCTCCTTTAATTTTGTTTTAAGATATATAATCCTTTTGTTTTAAAAAATATAAAACGCTGATGAATGTCGTACCTAATATGGCGATACCAGTTATAAGTGCGACAGTCTGTTCTTGACTTAAAAAATCAGTCTGTTGTGACTGCGACTGTGAATCGTAATACACATTCATATACTCAATCGCATCTTTGATGGTTGAACCACTTTTATCGGTATATGCATCAACATAGTATCTATCTCTTTCACTCAGCAAATTATACCGTGAATTAACATCTTGATATGTTTCTATTTCTAATAAGCAAATATTAGATAATTCATCTGGCCGAATAAATTTATTCCAATAATTTATAAATCCTTCGTCGCACGCATAATCATTAGGCTCAACATTATCACTAGGTGTATAATTTAAATCATTTAAATCACCTGTATAGTTAACTATAACATTATGATTAATATCAAATAACGATGAAGGTAGATAAGTAATATTGTCGCTTATCATTATTGAAAAATCATGATTGACTTCTTTAAAAGCATCAACATTTATTGATGTTATCTTTGTTTCTTCAAGAAAATAAATTCTAAATTCATCATTATTTAAATATTCATCTTTTATGCCTGTTATTTCATAATTGTCATCATCTTTTAAAACAATTTCAAATTGATTTAGATAATATTGTTTATCTAATTTAGAATAATCAATTTCCCTTTCAACTAATAGAGGTAGAGATAAAAGCAATATATGAAAAGCGTTTAATATCATATTAAATTAATGGATGCCACAAATCATCCTTGTCTCATCATTAGTGTTGCCCCATATCTTACATGCATAATTTCTATCATCAATAAATGGGTTACGACAATGATTATATTTTTCATACAAACAATTGTTTCTTAATAATTCAGTATCATCTACTGGATACTGTATATTCCATTTTAATAATGTCGATAATTTTCCCATCGTGCGATTAGAGTCACTCCACGAGTCGTTAGTCTTATCAACTAATTTTAATCCATTTTCCCATTCTTGCACCGCACAATAAAACATAATGCGCGCGGCGATGCCTCGATATTTATTTACTCCAAAATATGCTGGATCAAACGAGAGAGGAGATTCGTTATAAAAGTCGTTGCCTCTTTGGCTATTTTCATTAGTGATAGTAGGTCTAACCATATGTGGGTCGTTATCAATTATATCTCCACCTCGAGATTTAGGCCAAGTATGCTCCCTATTCATCGAACCTTTTGTCGAAGCATTCCCTGAATAGAAAGAAGTAATCTTACCATTACCTAAATTTTCAAAATCTGCCGCATCAGTGTAGACAAATTGGGTGAACATCCCATCGTAAGAGAAAGATTTTTTTCTTTGGTCAATTAATCTATCAAGTGCTTCTAATAAAGATTGACCAGTAAGATCTTCTGAAATCCCGCTGTAATAGTTGCCATCGTAATTATAAATGTATTCACAAGAACCACTATATGAAGTCTCGTCATATAATATTTCACCATTATATTCAAAAGGTGGTTCAACTTCGCTTGAAGAAGAAGATGAATCTTCTCCTCCACCTCCTTCAATCGGGCCTACTTCACCATCGTAATATATAGTGATGGATGTACATCTAAATACCCCACTCCCGGCGGTTAATTTAAAATATGAATAACCAGCAGGAATATCAAAATAATCATCTTTGATAGATATAGATTCTTTTACATTATTAGATGACGTACCGACTTTGAGTGTCGCTTCACCTTGCACTACATCGTTTAATGTTATTCTAACTAAATCATTTAAGGCGTTGTTATTGTAGATGGTCCCGCTATCCTTTTTCCACTGCATAGGATATCCATAGCCAGACGCTACATCGTTATATGAGAAATTAACTCCATTGATAGTAAAATCACCACTCCCATAAGATGAAGGGATATCGCCACTATCAATAGTTATACTTGAAGCTTGTTTTTCGCTAGATGATGAACTAGATGATTCTTCACTAGAACTCTCTTCGCTAGATGAGACTTCACTTGTTGTATATTCACTCGTTATATCTTCACTAGAAGTACCTTCACTAGTCGTCTGAGTAGATGTGGTGTCACTAGTTAGAGAAGCTTGACTTGAAGATGATGTGGGCTGTGCCACACAAGAGGATAATAATAACGATAAAAAAGGTATAGCGAATATAATTAATTTAGTTCGAGTTTGATGCATCAAACGGACCTCCAAAACAAATAATTAAAATAATACAAATAATTATTGCCACCACAATGACAGAGAAAATAATAATTGCCGATAGAGGAAATTTAGTCCAACCTTTCTCGTCGTCACTGACATTACTTTCATCAGCTTCAAGCGTTTTAGTCGGGCGATAATTTTCTTCTAATTTTGCTTCTTCTTCAGCTTTTCTTCTTCTTGATTTAAACATAAATGTAAACTAATACTTTTTAATAAAGTATTTCTTTCCTACTATTATTATGCAACTAATAAGAGCAATATTTAAGGGTATATTTATAAACATGACTATCATCTGACAAATAAAGATAGATAAAAACATAGTAAAACCAAAAGCGTACGCTTTCATTAATGAACCAAATAATAGCATTATAAAAAATTCACATAGAAAACAGACAAACCCTATTTGATATGGATTTAATAAGTGTTTTCTATCTTGTTCATCTTTAATAACTTTATTCATTCTTTTATCGATAAAAACAATAAAGAAAATTGTGACACCAAATAAAATAAATAAAGATGTTGGGATAACTATTTTCATCCATAAAAATATATTGTAAGTTGTCCCGTATAAACTTAATGAATCATTATAAATAAAATATACGCTGACAAATATTAAAATTAAAAACATTGGGATAATACTACTTAAAAGCATAATTTTTTTATTTTTAATATTTTTAACTAAACCAAATAAAAAAGAAGGGATAAAACCTAATAAAATATAAGTTAAAGTAATCTGAGGCATGTAAGCAAATGCTTTAATATCGAATATCAAATAACCAAAAATATCAGAAAATCCACCTACTAACATACCGTAAATAGGTCCAAGTAAAAGAGAAGAAAATATTATAAGGGCTGGCCCACCTAATGATATTCTTAAAAACGGAATAATAGGGATATAATTAATCGCGAGGACTTTATTTAATATCATTGAAATCGCAATAAATAGACCACAAAGACATATTTTTTCTATTTTCCCTAAATTGTTTGGATAGAAAAATGGCCTCTTCATGTTTTTAACCTTCTTTAAATAATTGTCTAACTAGTCCCACGAACGCTAAAGAACCAGTTATAAGTATCAAATCATCTGTATAGTTTTCTATTTTGTTTTTAATTAAATTTATATAGTCTTGTTCAAAATGATAATCATCTAAATACAAAAAATAATCTTGCTCTGTCCTCGCTCTTTGATGCGGGAAGGTAGTAAGAGATATATCAGAAGATATCAAATTTAAATTATTTAACATATTCTCAATATTTTTATCTTTAAAACATGCAAATATCACATGAATTGGCTTAGAATTAGATACTTTTTCTATTGATTCAACAAGTTTTTGTATACCTTCAGGATTGTGGGCACCGTCGAGATAAACACTAGGATTAGAATAAACTTTTTCCATTCTACCTGGCCAAAAATTATTTTTTAATCCACTTCTTAATTTATCTTCATCTACTTTAAATTGTTCATTTAATATCTTGGTAGCCTCAATAGCTAAACAAGCGTTATTTATCTCATATAAACAAGGAAAATTAATATATAAATCACTGCGGTTAGAATAAGAAAAACTATAACCTATATCATCAATTAACTTTTCATAGTGGTAATTGTCAACTTCATAAAATGGTGAATGATTATCTCTACATAAATCATTGACTACAATTAAAGCTTCTTCACTTAATTTACCTACTAACACTGGTACGTGTTCTTTGATGATACCTGCTTTATTATAGGCAATCTCTGATATAGTCGTACCTAGAGTTTCAGTATGTTCTAAGGATACACTGGTGATGATAGATAATATAGGAGTAAAGATATTAGTTGCGTCTTCTTCTCCACCCATCCCACACTCTATAACAGCGACGTCAACTTTTTCTTTTTTAAAATATTCAAAAGCAATAAATGTTTGAATTTCAAAACTAGATAAATTATATTTTTTAAATTTGTCTTCGTATTGTTTTAAATATTGTTCAATAGTCTCATCATCTATCGTGGCATTATTTATCTTAATCATCTCATTGACACAGTTTAAATATGGAGAAGTAAATAGCCCTACTTTATATCCTTGTGTGATATATATGCTCGATAAAAAAGAAGCGACACTCCCCTTCCCATTAGTCCCAGCGATATGGATAGATGGAATAGAATATGAAAAAGATACTTTTTTTAAAAATTTATCAAAATTATCTCTTTGATACTCATCTCTATTAAATTTTGTAAATTTATCATTTATTAAATTAGACATATTATTTCCTTTTTAATGCTTTATCTATTTCACGTTGAGCGTCTCTTTTTTTAATTGTTTCTCTCTTATCATATAATTTCTTGCCTCTAGCAAGCGCAATTTCAACCTTAGCCAATCCTTTTTTAAAATATACTTTGGTAGGTACAATCGTATATCCACCAGACTTAATTTGCTCTTTAAACCATCTTATTTCTTTTTTATGCATTAATAAATCCCTTGCTCTTAAAGGATCCTTGTTAAATATATTCCCGTGACTATATGGATTAATATGCATATTAATTATTTGAGGAGTATTACCTTTAAACACTACATAAGCATCATTTAAAGAACATCCATGCGCGCGTAAAGATTTAATCTCTGTGCCACTTAAAGCAATACCACATTCTAAAAAATCACTTAAAAAATAATTAAAAGATGCCTTGCGATTTAAAGTGATAATTTTAATTCCGCCACTAGTCTTTTCCATACGTAATCAATATAATATCACACCTAAAATTATTATTTAATTATTTTAATTAAAGAACACAAAAAGGCAGGATGAACCTGCCTAGTTGTGTATAACAAATTAATGAACAATTTATTATCTATTGATTAAATTTTTTCTTTTTTTAATGACGATAGCAATAATTATACCAGCAGCACTCATAATACCAATAAACATAACGATGAACATTGTGTTATCAGTAATTAATTTAATACCACTCATGTTGCTAGCAACTGCAGAAGCAGTTCTCATATACGCTAATTTGGCTTCAACAGAAACTAGATTATTACGTAATTCGCTGTGTGCTGTATCGCCATCTTGATAATCATAAACATTCATAGAAGCAAGCATACTTTGCTCATCTTCACTTAATGTTTCATATCGTTCTAATAATTCATTAATTTTAGTGAGATTTTCACTAGAATTATCGCAAACATCAATCTTGCTAATATCGTTTGCTAAATTAACAACAGCCTCGTCATCACCGACACTTGAAATGACATGAACTGAATCTAACAATAATCTTCCACCATTATCTTTTGGTTGGAAATCTAATTCGATATACCCATATGCATTTGAGCTTACAGGTACGATAACATCAGCAGATGGTTTTGAAACTAAATCATATACAGTAGATGAAGTTCTATTTGATGCGTCACCAGTTGAAACTGTTAATGTATAAGCTTCATCGGCGTCCCATCCAGCAGCACTTACAATAATGTAATTAATAGTGCTACCATCAGCATTAGAATACCAATCTGATGTTAATTTAAGTTCATTCATTTTTTTATCACTAGTGCCAAGCTTTAAATTTTGACTATCAGCATCAAGAGAAGCATCCGTAATATTTGATGTTGTTCCCCAAGTTAACCCATTCCAATTAAGAGAAGTGTTATTAGTGCCTTCATTTAAAGAAGATTCATCAAATTTATATGTATAAGATGAAACATAAATATCAAATGTGGAAGTCTTTGTTACTTCTCCACTAGTATAAGAAATGGTAACAGTCTTTTTACCAGATGTATTCATGTCGATGGTGTCAGTGGCAACTATGTTTGAGCCATCGTAATCTACAACACCTGGATTGCCGTTGGTGTCAATTGTTGTAAGTTGTAAACCTTCTAATGACAATTCTTCACCTTTTTCATAAACAATTTTAGTTGGTAAAGAATTAATACTTATAGATTCAAGTTCGCCTTGTTCAACTTTAACCACACTAATAGTAATACTGGTCCAACCAACTTGATTATCTTCTGTTTGTTCTAAAGTAAATGAATTTTTATTATTTAATGTTGAAGAAACTGTTGCAACTTTATTGGTAAAACTTAATTGTGAAGCTGAACCACCATTGACGGAAATGGATGCAGTTTTGCTACTCCATTGATAAAATTCAGCGGTAAAACCATTAATCAAATAATTAGCGTCATTCAATGTAAATGTCATTACAGATCGTTTGCTAACTGGTCTATCGGTAATATTTGATGATTGTATATTAGCGCTTGTAAAATCAATTTTTGCGTCTAGTAAACCTGCTTCGCCACTGATTGTTATATTTCTATTTGTGTAGCTACTATTCCAGTCTACACACCATAAAGCAAAATTTGCAACAAAATCATATTCGTATTCTGCTTTTTCACTAACAGTAATACCATTGATCGTTAAAGTATTGCTTGCTACATCATTATAAGTAGCACTTACTTCAACGGATGTTAAATCTAAACTATTCGCAGTAGCGGGATTAAATGTAACATAACTTGATACATCATTGATTTGAGTGTTTGAATTATCATCATAATTGACAGTTAAAGTCAAACCAGTCGCGTCGAATGGATCACCTAATCCATAACTCTTATTTGTCATGTCACCTGCTAACACTACAGATGTTATTTCAGCGGTAGTTGCAGACTCGTAGGTGACAGATAAGTAATTGACATTGAGTCTTGAATTTTTATCTACACCAAAGCATCCAAAACCAACACTACTGGCAGAAATATTATCTAATGTATATTTGTCATTTGCTTCCAAACTTGTTTTGGTGTAAGCATTATTGGATGCATAATCTTCTTGATTATATCCATAACCTAAAGTGGTTTTCGTCGAACTACCAATAGTTGCAGAAGTAATGTTATATCCAGTTGCAGCATTGAGAACTAAATAACCACCTACATCGCCATTACTGTTTTGATAAAGTCTAATTTCGTTACTATACACTCCTGGATCGGTTGTTCCACCACCTTTATAAGTATTATAGGAAATAATATTTTGAACAAGATCACCACTTGTTGAATTAAAAGAAGATAAAAACTGCGTCTCTTCCGCCGCTTCAACTCTTAAGGTGTCACTAGAATAAGCAGTTATTCCAACACCAACTGCCATTGCAAGTCCAATTGAGCTAATAAGTATTTTTTTCAGAAATTTCATAATATCCTCCATAATCATTTCTTCAAAAATA
>CASDYZ010000060.1 GCA_949285325.1 uncultured bacterium | reverse complement strand
TAGTTAAAGTTCTTTTAAGTTATACAGTTTCAGATTCTTGAAATTTAATAATAAAAAGCACTTTCTTAACAATTAAATTATATATAAAATCAAGCAGAATATCTAGGAATTTACTTTTACTTTATAGTGAGTAAATCAACATGGTAAATTATGATAAAAAACCTATAACGCACAACCATTATAGGTGTTTTTTAGAGATTGGTGGACCTGAAGAGTCTCGAACTCTCCACCTCATCGTTGCGAACGATGCGCTCTTCCGGATGAGCTACAGGCCCACTTGCCTTTGAAGGCTTTTAATATAATAATAACTTTTTCTTTCAAATGCAAATAAATGTGCTCAATTATTATTTATATACTTATAAAAACGCGTTAATTTTTCAATTTATTTTTTAAATTACACTGCAAAAATAACTTTATTTTGTTTAAAATAAATCATTTTACATTATAAGCACTTATATTTATTTCCATCTCTTCTTTTGAATATCCAGCGTGTGCCCCTACAAAAAGATCTTTACCATTTTCATAATATTTAGATGCATATAGATTATATTTTTGAATAGATAACGCGACAAAATCGCCAACAAATATATCGTAATATTTATTTTTTTCTCCTACTCCAAATAAATCATATTTAAGCGTTTCTTCTTTACTTAATAAAATAAATTTATCGCCATAATATTTATTAAATAGTTTTTTAAATTTTTCTTTATCGCTGACGGTAAAAGATATAGTTCTTTGTTCAATGGACAATGGCCTTGTTAGTAGACTATATAAATCTTCATGTTCACATATATCTAGCGTTTCAACATCGATTAAACCATGGTCCGCGATTGTTAAAAACAATGTATCAGGATTTTGTTCCACCACTTCTTTAACAAAGTCATCTATTTGTAGTATACATTTATGAACAATATCATTATCGACACCATTTTCATGAATAAATTCATCTGGCTGATTCCAATAAAGATATAAAAAACCTTTATCTAAATTTTTAAGTTTGTCGTTAATTGATATTAAGGCATCGCTTAAATTAATTGGTCCATCTTTATAAACTGGATAACATTTTATATCAACTGTCTTGATGCCAGCCTTATTTAATAATTCAAATATCGTTGTCACTGGGCATATTTGGTTTAATAAACTTTGATCAGAAAGCACTTCACCATTTGATTCGCGTTTATTAGTGAAAGATTGGACGTTATCATTTATTAATGGATTAAATTGAAACCATCCCATCCAACCATTTTCTTTCGGAAACCTAGCACTTAAAAATCCAGTGGTAGACGCTACGGTGGTGGGAGGATAAGTAGCGTTAATTTTATGAACGAAGTGGCGTCTTATAAATGAATCTTTAGATAAATGTTTTTCAATGATATATCTACCAAGTCCATCAAATAAAAGTACAGCGATTTTATTGTGAGATTTTAGTATTTCATCTATTTTTTCTATAGTGTTGTGAAAAGGTTTTACCCCAAAATGAGAAAGTATTGAATTTGATAGATTAACTATCGTATTTGTGTTATCTATTTTATCCATCATTTTCACCATCCGTCTCTATTTGTTTTATTTCTTCTTCCGCTAAATCGCTTTTTGCGATAGCGCTAAATCTTTTTGTAATCCTTCCCACTCTCTTATCTAAATCGGTATGTTTATTTGACAAAGTCTCGATGCTCTTTGAAAATTTGCTCCACTCATCAGCAAATAATCCAAACTGCTTGCCTAATTTAGTAAGTTCATCAGAAACTTCCGCTAGATGTTTATTTCTTTCAACTTCTATCCTAACCATATTTATCGTCACTAATATTGGCCTAATCGTCGTTGGGGATGTGATGATGACTCTTTTATCAGTGGCAAATTGAACGATGTCATCATAGAAATTTTGATGTATGTAAGCGAATACTCCATCATTAGGGATAAACATAATTGCTTCAGGTGCAGTTTTACCTTCTATTATGTATTTATTTGATATGTCGTTGATGTGCTTTTTAACATCGTTTTTAAACTTTTTATAATAGTTTTCTTTTTCTTCTTCGGTTTCACTTTCAAATGCTTTTTTATAATCTTGGAAAGGGAATTTAGAATCAATACATATCATATGATTGGGTTCAGGCATAAATACGACAGCGTCCGCTCTTACGTCACCATTTTCATCTTTACCTTTTTTAAGTGTGTATTGTTCTTCATAGCATTTAGTTGCCCCATCAAATACACTATTTAAAATCATGCTAAGTTGAAATTCACCATATTGTCCTCTTGTTTGGTTGCCTTCGAGAACTCCTTTAAGCGAGACGACATCTTTAGATAATGATTCAATATTTTTTTGTGCACTATCGATGGCTTGAAGTCTTTCTCTAACTTGTGCGATTGTCTCGCTTGTAGTTTTAAATCCTTCTCCTAATTTATCATCAACTTTTTTATTTATGTCGATGAATTTTTTATCAACTTGTTCATTTAAGGCGTCAAATCTTTTATTTAATGCCTCTTGAATATTGTTTTGAAATCTTTCAAGTTTTACATTGCTAGCTTCACTATTATCTTTTTGTTCTTTTAGTACTTTGTTCATCTCATTAGATAAAGAAAGGGCGATGTCATTTTTGACACTGTCTTTAATTTGTTCTATTTTTGCTTCTAAAGTACCAAAATATTTTAAAGTTTCATTTAATTTTTTTTCATCTTCTTTTTTATTTTGTTTAACTGACAAAACAATAATAAAAATTAATGATGACACTAAGCAAAGACTAGCGATAATTAAAATAGCAATTTCCATAATTTAACCTCTTGAATTTGTGAAATAATTTTACCACATTTTCGCATATAAAATAACTATCAAACACTATAAAATGTCAAGACTAATATTTTATGTTTAGACCGCTTATAATGTTTTCACAATTTATGAGTAAAAGAGTTATTGCAGTAATTGATTTAAAAGCATTTTACGCCAGCGTAGAATGTATTGATCGTGGATTAAATCCATTTACAACACCCCTAGTTGTCGCAGACACAGAAAGAGGAGAACACACAATCGTTTTAAGTGTATCTCCGTTTTTAAAAAATAAGGGTATACCGTCAAGATTGAGACTAAATGAGCTGCCAAAAGGAATAAATTATATATACGCAAAACCGAGGATGGAAAGATATATAAAAAGATCAAAAGAAGTCATCGATGTGTTTTTAAAATTTGTGTCTTATAAAGACATACATGTATATTCAATAGATGAAGCATTTATAGATTTAACTTCGTACATCAATTTTTATAATATTGAACCTTATAAATTAGTTAAAAATATATTAGAACAAATTAAGAATATAACAGGGTTAACCGCGACTGCAGGTATTGGCGACAACATGTTTTTAAGTAAAGTTGCCCTCGATGTGTACGCGAAAAAAGAAAAAGACGGAATTGCGTATATTAAAAAAGAAGATATTGAATCTAAATTGTGGCCGATAACACCACTAGAAAAAATATGGGGAATTGGTAGTCGTATTCAAACTAGATTAAATATGCTCAATATCTATTCTGTAAAAGATTTAGCCACTACTCCTAAAGAAATATTAACGCATTATTTTGGTGTGATGGGGGAACAATTATATTACCATGCTAACGGTATCGATGAAGCTAATATGCAAGAGCCATATAATCCTATTGATACATCGATAAGTATCGGTCAAGTTTTACCAAAAGATTACACTTATCAAGAATCTCGACTTATCGTAAAAGAAATGTGTGAAGATTTATATTTAAGATTATTAAGAGAAAATAAAAAGACAAAATGTATTCATCTATATCTTGGTTTTGCAAAATTGGGTGGAAGTACTGCTAAACAGCTATCACTCTTCTCCCCTAGCGATGATTTAAAATGTCTTGAAGAAAATGTTTTATATTTATATGACAAATTAAATAATAGAAAGAATATAAGAAGGATATCTATTTCCTTCTCTTCACTCGTTGAAACAAATATTGAACAAATAGAACTATTTAGTTCAGATATTGAAAAGATAAGAAGAAAACAATTATATAAAACAGTGATGCATATCAAAGATAGATATGGAGATAATTCTTTAATTAAAGCGTCAGCACTTCTAGCTTATTCAACATCTATAGAAAGACACAATCAAATCGGAGGTCACCATCGATGAGTGATAGAGGTATGAAAAAGTGGGCATCATATAAATCGCTTGTTGAACAAGATTTTAATGTGCGAGAAAAAAATAATATAGAAAAACCTATCACTTTTGAAGAGACTAAACAAAAAATAAATTATTTATTAAACAACTATCAAGATAAGATATTCGAGATCGTTTATTTTGATGGAAAACAAATACTTAAAAAATCAGCTGAAATTATTAAAATTGACAAAATAAATAAAAAAATATACTTAAATGACAATGATTTTATAAAAATATCATCAATTATCGATATTGATGAACAAAATTTTTTATTTTGAAAATAAATATCTAAGTTAAATATTAATAAAAAATGTTTATACTTAAAACATAGGAGGTAAAAACATGAAGGATTTAAACATGAGAAATAAGTGGCTTCAAATTGTTGTTGGCGCGCTTTTAGTTATCACCGGTATTGTTATTATTGTCGTTCAAGCAACTGGTGGTAATATCAATCAAGCCATAAGCATCATGATCGCCGCATTATTATTCATCATCGGCGGATTAATTTTAATATTCGCACTGCTATTTGTGAGAAGTTATTTTAGTCCATCGTATGTTTATGGTTCTCTTTTAGTCGCTCTCGGTGTAATTTTCATCGTCGCCGGTGACACAATTATCCAAAGAGGAATTCCTGCATTTTTAGGAACTTTGCTTATTGCTGTCGGTGTCGTTGGACTTGTTAAAGCAATTTTACTTTGCGTATACAAAGCGCAAGTACTTTTTATTGTTTTATTTTTCGTCTTTGCCGCAGCGGCGATAGTTTTAGGTATTTTGACATTCGTTTATGAAAATGAAATGGTCAACGCCCTCTACTATATTTTAGGTGCTCTCTTTATTGTTTATGGTATCGTTCAAGCTGTATACGCTGCGATCAAAATTAATAAGAGAAAAAGATAATTGCACAAAACTTAATGAATAAAATAAAAGGGTTCGCATTGAACCCTTTTATTTTTTAGGAGATTTGAGATATTAAGGAATTACATTAATAAGCACTGCTATTAGAAAGAACAAGATAGCAACACATAATGTGAGGATTGAGATGACTTTTTCTGAACCTCTTTCCTTGGTTTTAACAAAGACGTTAAGACCACCACCAGTAATTGCACCAGATGCACCTTCTGACTTACCACCTTGGAGCAAACACAAAATGATAATGATAACTGCAACTGCTAGGAATATCCAATCGTACCACTGTAACATTTTCTTACCTCCTTGTTGGTATGCTTAATTATTATATTAGATTTCAATATTTTTTCAATTACTTTTTATCTTGTCCCTTAATTCTATAATTAAGTCTCTTAGTTGCGCCGCTCTTTCAAAGTCAAAATCTTTAGCGGCTTGCTTCATTTGTTTTTCTAATTCCTTGATGTATGAAAGTATTTCACTAGTAGAAGAATGTTCGCTCACTTTCTTAGCTTTACCAACTTCGTCATCTAAATTTCTTATAGGTGGTGAGATAGGTTTCACAATTGTTTTAGGAATTATACCATTTTCTTGATTGTATTTATTTTGAATTTCTCTTCTTCTATTTGTCTCGTCAATTGCAGTTTTCATCGAATCAGTAATCTTATCCGCATACATTATTACTTTACCGTTCGCGTTTCTTGCCACCCTACCAATAACTTGTATCAATGAAGAAGAGCTTCTTAAAAATCCTTCTTTATCAGCGTCTAAAATTACCATGAGAGATGCTTCAGGAATATCGAGTCCTTCTCTTAAAAGATTAATTCCTACTAGTACATCATATTTACCTTTTCTAAGTTGATAAATAACTTCACTTCTTTCGAGTGTTTTAGTCTCGTGGTGTAAATATGTAACTTTAATTCCTCTCTCCTTTAAATAAGAAGTTAAATCTTCCGCCATACGGACAGTTAAAGTGACGACAATTGTCCTCTCATTTTTCTCATTTCTTTTTTTAATTTCATAAATTATGTCTTCTATTTGACCTTTGCTTGTTCTAACTTCAACTTTCGGATCTAATAATCCAGTAGGACGGATAATTTGTTCAACAATTTCGCCATCTCTATTTTCTAGTTCATATTTGGCAGGGGTTGCTGATGTAGTGATTGTTTGAGGCATTATCGCTTCGAATTCAATAAAATTTAAAGGTCTATTATCTAAAGCGGAAGGGAGTCTAAAACCATAGTCGACAAGAGTCTGTTTTCTTGAACGATCACCATTGTACATACCTCTTAATTGCGGGATAGTAACGTGACTTTCATCAATAAAAAGGATAAAGTTTTTAGGAAAATAATCAAAAAGACAAAATGGTCTTTCACCTGATTTTCTTCTATCGATGTGGCGGGAATAATTTTCTATCCCTGGACACATGCCAAATTCCAATAAGCTTTCGACATCGTAATTTGTCCTTTGGGCTAATCGTTCTGCTTCTAAATATTTTTCTTCACTTTTAAAATATAAAAGTCTCTCCTCTAATTCTTTTTTAATGCTCTCACACGCAGCTTGAATACGGCTTCTAGTAGAGGCGTGATCATACGCAGGAAATATAGGATAAGTATGAAATGTATGTTTGACTTCTTTTGATAATATATCTACTTCACAGATCCTTTCAACTTCCTCATCAAAAAATTCGATGCGGATAAAACTATTTTTATAAGCATTCATCGGGACAATTTCAATAACATCGCCTCGCACTCTGAAAGTGCCAGACGCTAAATCGAGATTATTTCTTTTGTATTGAGCGTCAATTAATTTGTTTAAAAACTCTTTTCTATCCACTAGTTCTCCCGCTCTTATTTCAAAGACAAGATTACGATATTCATCAGGATCAGTAAGTCCATAAATAGATGCGACAGAAGCAACGATAATGGTGTCATTTCTTTCTAATATAGAATTGATCGCGCTCGTCCTTAACATCTCTATTTCCTCATTCATGACGACTGATTTATCAATGTAAGTATCAGTTTTTGGAAGGTATGCTTCTGGTTGATAAAAATCAAAATTGGAAACAAAATATTCAACTCTATTATTTGGGAAAAGCTCTTTAAATTCTGAATACAATTGGCCCGCTAAAGTTTTATTGTGAACTAGTACTAATGCAGGGCGTTGCACTTTTTCAATAATATTAGCCATAGTAAAAGTTTTGCCTGTTCCAGTCGCACCTAGAAGGACTTGAAGTTTTTTTCCTTCTTTAATTCCTTCACACAATTTAGAGATTGCTTCTGGCTGGTCTCCTGTTGGCTTAAATTTTGAAACTATTTGAAATAAATGCTCATTATTATTCATAAACACTGCAAAATCGAATTATTTTTTATTTTTTTTATGTATTTTAATTTTTTTAAATCCCTCGCCATAGACTGCGTTTGTCCTCGTATATGTAACAAAAGCGTTAGGGTCTGTTTTAGCAATAAAATATTTAATTTTTTGAAATTGTGATTTAGGAAAGACAATTCTTAAAATATTTCTTTCTTCTCCTTGATAACCACCTTTTGCTGGAATTATAGTTGCGCCTCTTTGGAGCTCATCTTGAGCGTATTTAGATATAATCTCCCACTTGTCAGAGATGATATCAACCTGATAAGAAGTCTGTGAGCCAATATATACATATTCAATCATCGCCGCACATATAAAGGCTGAGATAATACCACATAGTCCCGCGATAAAATTATCTTTAATCAATGTCATACCTAAAAACACAATTATCGCGTCGACAATAAAGGTAGTAATAGATTGTTTTACATTAAAATATTTTTCCATGATGAAACTAAATATGTCGACACCGCCACTAGAACCACCACCAAGGAATGTTAAGGCGACGCCTCCTCCAGTAAGTACACCACCAAAAATACCACATAGAATTATATTTCCAACAGTAGTTGTCCCGCCATCTAGCGTTCCTGCTACCATCTGTGATAATTGAATGAAAAAATCTATTCTTAAAAACAACGACACAAATACTGGATATAAAAGGCTAGACAATAATGTTTTTATCGCAAATGCTTTTCCAATAAGAATCAAACCGACAAACCACAATACCCATGTGGCGACACCGACAACGATATCTATGCTTTGAAAAGAAGGATCTGCTAGTGAAATAAAATATTGGACAATAATACCAATGCCATATAAACCACCAGAAACAATATTTAATTCAGTCATGAATACGGCAGAGCCGAAAGCTACTAAAACTGTTCCAATGACAACTAGCAAGTTTTTCATAAAAAAATCAAACCATTCTCTTCTACTCATATTTTTAATTTTATTCCACATCTTTTTTTGCCTCCTTTTGAAGATACGCATATAAGAAGTTATCTATTTCTCCATCCATAACTTTATTGACATCTGCTTCCTCATAGTTAGTACGATGATCTTTAACCATAGTATAAGGACAAAAAACATAGGAGCGTATTTGTGAACCCCATTCAATATTCTTTTTTTCACCGACGATAGAATTTAATTTTCTTTCTCTATTTTCTTGTTCAAGTAAGTAAAGTTTAGATTTTAACATGTTCATCGCGAGTTCTTTATTTTGAATTTGACTCCTTTCAACTTGACAAGATACAACTATACCAGTTGGAAGATGGGTAATTCTTACCGCTGTTTCGACTTTATTGACGTTTTGCCCACCAGCACCACCACTTCTATACGTATCAATTTTTAAATCTGCATCATTGATTTGAATATCGATTGAATCATTTTTGAATTCAGGTATAACAGATACACTAGCAAAGGATGTGTGTCTTCTTTTATTTGAGTCAAAAGGAGAAATTCTAACTAATCGATGTACTCCTTTTTCACTTTTTAATAGCCCATAAGCATTATGGCCTTTAACTAGTAGAGTTACAGATTTAACACCTGCTTCTTCGCCTGGCTCTAAATAAATTAATTGCATTTTAAAATGATGACGTTCAACAAATCGAACATACATTCTATAGAGCATATCAGCCCAGTCCATCGCTTCAGTTCCACCTGCGCCAGGATGTATTTCTACAATTGCGTTAGAAGCATCATATTCACCTGTAAAAAGGATTTGAATTTGAAATTCTTTTGTTTTTTCTTTAAGTGAAATTAGGGAATTATCTAATTCATCTATTAAACTTTCATCTTCTAAATTTAAAAGTTCATCGATGTCATGATATTCTTTATTTATTTCGTTAAAAGTATTATAAATTTCTTTTAAATAATTAGCTTTTGCAATGATTTTTTGTGCATTGGATGGATTATTCCAAAAATTTTCACCATTGATTTGCTCGTCTAATTCTTTAATTTGTGACTCAATTTTGGCGAGGTCAAAGAGAAGACCCGAGTTGAAGGATTATCTCTTCAACAGCACATAATTCTTGTCTTAAAAGAGCTATGTCTTTCATTATTTTTTATCTCCATCTTTAGTTTGGGAATCTTCTTTATTTTCTTGTTCGACTGGTGGCTGTTTTCTTTCTACTCTCGCATTGACTAAATTTAAGACAGCGTCTACCGCTGAAAGATCTAAACATTCTCTAAATAATGAATATCCTTCATTGACGTAATCTTGAAGAGGGTTTACGTTAGCGTAGCTTCTTAAATGTATTGCTTCTCTAAGTCTAGCCATAGTGTCGATATGTTTGGTCCAGTTTCTATCAATACATCTTAAAATAATGCTTCTTTGAACTTCGTCGACCGCTTCTTCTGGCCAAGTCTTTTTAACTTGGTTATAGTAATCTAAAATAACTAAGCCTAAGTCTGGACCGACATCTTCAACTGGCGATTCTTCATATAAATTCTTCGATAGAGAACCAGCAGGCAAGAATCGTGGCTCAACTTGTTTTATTAATAAATCAGCTGAAATTATTCCGTCATTATTTCCAACTGGTACAGCTTTTTTTGCTAAGAATTTACCGGTGACTGAGAAAATATCATCGACAATGTCATCAATATTTTCACCTAAAATGATTTTGTCTCGCCTATTGTAAATGATTTGACGTTGTTTAGCTAAAACATCGTCATATTCAAGGAGAGTTTTACGGGTGTCAAAGTTTTGTCCTTCAATTCTTTTTTGCGCCCCAGTAATAATATTTGTTACCATTTTTGCTTCTAAAGGTTCATCACCAAAATTCTTCTCGATAAAATTACGAATTCTATCCGCGGCAAATCGAACTAATAATGTGTCATCAAACGATACGTAAAAACGAGAGAAACCAGGGTCACCTTGACGTCCAGAACGTCCTCTCAATTGATTGTCGATACGGCGTGATTCGTGTCTTTCAGTACCAAATACACATAATCCACCTAATGCACGAACTTCGTCATTTATCTTGATATCAGTACCACGGCCCGCCATATTGGTGGCAAGAGTAATTGCGCCTTTTTCACCCGCTCTTGCGATGATTTCAGCTTCACGTGCGTGGTTTTTTGCATTTAACATTTCGTGTTTTAATCCAGCTTCATTAAGTAATGCGCTTATTTCTTCACTTGATTCGACTGAAACAGTACCAATAAGTATTGGTTGGCCTTTTTCGTGTCTTTCTTTTACTTCTTTAATTAAAGCTTTTAACTTCGGTCCTTTATGGGCATATACATAATCTAAAGCATCAACTCTAATGACAGGTCTATTAGTAGGTATACAAACAACACGCATGTTGTAAATTTTTCTAAATTCTTCTTCTTCAGTTTTCGCAGTACCAGTCATGCCCGCCATCTTTTTAAACAATCTGAAGAAATTTTGATATGTGATAGTCGCCATTGTTATTGTTTCTTGTTTAATGGTGACATTTTCTTTAGCTTGTACTGCCTGATGAAGTCCATCACTCCACTCTCTACCAGGTAAGACACGTCCTGTAAATTGATCGATAATTTGAACGGTATTTTCAGCATCAACTAAATAATCGACGTCTCTAGCCATAATGTAATTTGCCTTAAGAGCGTTTTGAATTCTATGCACTAAATCAGCATATTGAGGGTCGTATAAATTTCTTATACCAAACATTCTTTCCGCTTTTGCGTTACCATCGTCGGTTAGATTGACGGTTTTAGTCTTAACGTCGACAACATAGTCTTTTTCTTTTTTTAGTGTCTTAACAAATCTATCAGCGACGGTATATTGAGCCGCTGATGCTTTTGCACCACCGGAAATAATAAGTGGGGTTCTTGATTCATCAATTAAAATTGAGTCAGCTTCGTCAACGATACAAAAATTTAAACCTCTTAAAACCCTTCCTTTTAAAGAAACAGCCATATTATCTCTAAGATAATCAAAACCTAATTCAGAATTAGTTGTATATGTGATATCGCAAGCATGTGCTTCGCGTTTTTCTTCTGTTGTTTTGCTTCTTAGATTTACGCCGACGCTCAGGCCTAAAAAGCGATAAATTTGTCCCATCCATTCTGCGTCACGGCTAGATAGATATTCATTTACTGTAACAACATGGACACCTTTTCCAGCAAGAGCATTTAAATAGACCGCCATTGTGGCAGTAAGAGTTTTACCTTCACCGGTTTTCATCTCAGCTACATCACCAGCGTGAAGAACTAAAGAACCAATTATTTGAACTTTATAAGGAAATTCGCCAAGCATTCTTTTTGCGGCTTCTCTAGCGACTGCAAAAGCTTCATATTTAATGTCATCAAGGGTTTTGCCTTTTGCCAATAAATCTTTAAAATATGGCGTTTTTGCTTTAAGTTCATCATCACTTAAAGCGCGCATCGTCGCTTCATAAGCAATTACTTTATCAGCTTCTTTGCTATATCTTTTAAGCATTCTTTTATCGAAAAATCCCATAATTAATTCACACTTGTATAGCTCAACGCTATACTCAGTCCTTCCTTTTAATTAAGCAACATACGTGCTTTAATATTTTATCACTCGTTAAATATAGTGTCTAATACTTATTTTATAAGCATTAAGTATCGTATTTGTCAACTTTATATACAACCAAAACTCTTATGCTTTTAGGATTTTGTTGTTTTATTAATCTTATCGCTTCTTTTATTGTCGCCCCGGTGGTAAAAACATCATCAGCAATCAATATATTTTTGCCTTCAATTTGCTCTTCATTTTCAAGTATAAATCGGCCTTGAATTTTTTGTCTTTCTTCAAAATGAAGCGAGGATTGCTTGATATTTACTATTTTTTTCATACATTTTAATATCGGTAAATTTAAACATTTAAACATTTCTTCTACATGATTAAATCCTCTTTTTACATCGTCATCACGGAAAGAGGGAATAGGGACTATGTACAATTTTTCACAAGGTTTTTTAAATAGTAATAATTTTATTGCGCTTTTATACAAGAATAAGAATGTGTCTTTTAATTCAATGTCATAACATCCTTTAAATTGATGAAGCAAACCTTGTGCAAATTGATCATATTTAAAAAGAGAATAACAAATAAAATCATAAAGGAGAAATCTCTTAATACATAATTTGAAATTACTTAGGCATTTATTACATAGTCCCATTTTATAAAAAACGTTTGGTAGCGAAAATTCATCGATTGGAGAAAGACAAATTTTACAGAGTTTGGTTTTTTGATTTGATGATTTTAATAGACTGTTCAATTTGGTCATTACTTTCATCGGCAATATAAATCACCTCCCCTGTCGGCGCCTTTATTTTTCTTCCCACTCTCCCCGATATTTGAATTAAGGAGTCTTTGTCAAATAACATGTGATTGGCGTTAAATATAATTACTTGTAAATTTTCGACAGTGACCCCTCTTTCTAATACATGAGTGGTGACAAGAAATTTGTATTTTCCTTTTTTAAAATCGCTAATTATCGTTTCCCTATTTTCCCTCTTTGAATGAACAAACTCACCTCCTTTGATAAAAAAATTTATACGTTTAAACATAATTTCACATAATTCAATTGTTGGGCAAAATATGAAACACGGCTTATTTTGTTTGATGAATCGTCTTAAAATTAATAACACTGTCAACGTTTGAAAAAATTTTTTGGCAGTTATTAATTTAGGAACTGGAAGAGGATATTTATGAAATCTCTCATTAAGAACGAGTATTTCTAGATTTGAATTACCTTTTTTACATTCATTAATTAATTCATCAGATGGGGTCGCACTAAGAAGCACATAATGCCCTTTTAATGATTTTTGAAAATAATTCATTAATATATCGCTTCCTTTGAATGGAAAAGCGTCTATTTCATCCACTATTAATAAGTCAAAATACGATGGATATCTAAACAGTTGGTGTGTAGTTAGACATATTATGTCACCGATTAATTTTTCATGATGAGCACCATAGACAGCGATTACATCATCGTTAACAAAAATTTTTGATAATCGTTCACAAATTTCGATAACGACATCTTTACGTGGAATTGCAAATCCGACATTACCGCCTTGGTCGAGAACATATTTTATAATGTTTAACACTATTTCTGTCTTACCTGAACCACATACTGCATTAACTAAAGTGTTTTTATTGTCTAAATAATTTGTAACTAACTGAGAAGATAAATCTTTTTGTTTTTCACTTAATTCATATTCTGAAACTATATCGTGAATATGATTTGTCTTTTCTTTATTTGTTTGTATTGGTGCGTCTTTAAATTTTATACACGCTCGACAATAAGGTTTGCAATTTAGATATCCAATTTTACGCAAGTCAGTATTTCCGCATCTATCACATTTAAAAAAGCTACCCACATATATGGAATAGCCTTTCAAATTGATTTTTAGTAAATTATTTTACTTTTTTTAAGAAACATCGACCTTTTTATTTATTAATAATACGGCGTAGAAAATTAGTAATACAGCAAGGCCAGAATCCGCGAAAACCGCAACCCACATTGGTAAAGTTATACTTGGTATCAAAGATAGTATCATGATAGTTATTTTTATAAATATAGATATGAAAATACATGCGAGTGCTCTATTTCTTGTATATTTAGCAATCTTCATTGATTCAACGACTTTTATTGGATCGTCATTCATTAAAACAACATCAGCATTTTCAACCGAAGAATCACTTCCAGCAGCCCCCATAGCAAATCCTACATCGGATAAAATAATACTAGGTGAATCGTTAATTCCATCACCGACATATCCAACGGCGTGATCGCTATCTTTTATGATTTTTTCAAGATGGTCAATTTTATCTTGTGGAAGTAAGTTAGAATATACTTCGTCAACTCCTAGTAGGTTAGCGCTTCGTTCGACACTCTCCTTGTTTCCTCCAGATAAAATAACTGTTTTGATTCCTCTATTTTTTAAATATGAAATCATCTTTTTAGAATTAGTTTTTAAGGTATCATCTAAACTGATGTAACCACTGTAAACCCCATCCACTACTAAATGCACTATCGTAAGACCTATTTTTTGCTTTTTATATGGAATATTTTCTTTATCTAAAAGTTTGTCATTACCAATAAATATATGTTTATTTTTATAATCAAAAGATAAACCTTTCCCGCTGATTTCATTAAAATTAGTGACATTTTGCAAATTTAAATTTAAATTGTATATATTTTTTATTGCTTCACCTATTGGGTGGGTAGATAGAGATTCTCCTACATAAAGATATTCTCTAAATTTTTCTAATTCTATATTTTCATTATGTTCATCTACAATTGAAAATTTACCGGTTGTCAATGTACCAGTCTTATCAAAAACCATTGTTTTAATATCATTAATTTTATCTAAATAATTACCGCCTTTTATAACTATTCCTCTTTTTCCACCTAGGGCGATACCTGTAAAGAAAGAAAGTGGTACAGAAATAACAATTGAACATGGACAAGATATGACTAAGAAGGTTAAGGCAATATATATATACTCCTCCCATACAGCCCATGTGAAAACACCATTAATAAAGCTGATAATAAGAGGAGGAAATACCGCAATAACAATCGCTAACAAGCATACGATTGGTGTATATATTTTTGCAAATTTAGACACTAATGCATCGGCTTTTGATTTCTTTTGAGAACTGTCTATTACTAGATTTAAAATTTTTGAAGTAGTACTGTCTTCATAAGTCGAACTCGCTTTAATTTTTATAGCATTCACTTTTAAAGTTGACCCACTATATATTTGTTGTCCTTCGCTTACATTCCTCGGTGCAAATTCTCCAGTTATATTTGATTCATCTACCACACAATCGTGATCTAATAAATATCCATCAACTGGAAATACTTCACCAACTTTTACTAGTAATTCATCACCTATTTTTATATCTTCAACATTTAACGTCTCTAATTTGTCGCCTTTTACTAAAGTCGCAGTTTTTGCCCTCATATCAATCGCGTCTACAATTATATTTTTAGATTTATTAACTGATACATGTTCAAACATTTCGCCAACTTGTGATAAAAGTATGACTAATATACCTTCAGGATATTCTCCTATTGCAAAAGCACCAACAGACGCGATTACCATAAGAGTTATTTCATCAAATATATTTCGCATCCTTATAATATTGGTGAAAAATTTAAATATATAATCGTAGGCAATAACTAAATACGAAATGATATATAACGACAGCATTATCCAAAAACGATAATCTGCATAATTGGTTCTAAATTTATTTAAGGTGAAGAAAGTTACAATTAATATTACGGCACTTACAATCGCTCTAATTATAAATATAATTAGTTCTTTATCAAAAATCTTTGCTCTTTGATTAGATTTAAATTTATAAGGTTCAATAGTAATTTCATCTTCTTCAACTTTTTTGATTTCTTTTTTAAGTTGCTCTATACTCATTTGTTTGTCTTTATAAATAATGACCATTTTTGAGTTAATAAAGTCAATTTGAGCGGTTTCAATGTCTTTGCAAGTATTTAGATGCTTTTCAGCGTTTAACGCGCAGGAAGCACAGTCAAAACCTTTAATCTCATAAGAAACTTTTTCCATAACTATCTCTTCCCTTCAATAACGTGCTCATATGCAACATCAATTAATAATCTAACGTGGTCATCATCTAAAGAATAATAGACGAAATTTTTGTCTTTACGATAAGTCACTAAATTTGATTTTTTTAAAATTCTAAGTTGATGGGAAACAAGAGATTGAGAAGCCTCCACTTCATCACAAATTTCTTTTACACATTTTTCACTATCCAAAAGGGTGCAAAGAATTTTAAGACGCGTCTCATCTGCGGCGATGGCAAGTAGATTTGACATATCGGTAATAATTTGATTTGTAACTATTTTCTTCATAAAAACCTCCATGAATAATCATTCATATTCTCGTATATATTATATGAAAGAAAATTCATATTGTAAAGATAGAAAAATGAATTTCTATTCATATAGTTTTTTTACTAAAAAATAGTAAAAATCGTGTTATTAATTATTAAATTATTTTATATATAAAATAAATGTTTTAAATTTGTTATTTGTTTTCTTCAATAGATGAAATTAAATCAATTCTAGTTTGGTGTTTTCCACCTAAAAATTCAGTATTTAAAAATACATCTACGCGATTTAAAACATCATCTAAATTCATGAAATCTTGCGCGAAAGCGATCATATTTGCGTTGTTATGTTCACGCATTAATCTCGCCACATCGTCATTGTATGCGATACCACATCTAATGCCTTTAACCTTATTTGCGGCGATTGAAACACCTTCTCCACTAGAACAGATAACAATGCCAAAATCAGCCTTTTTAGTGCTCACTGCTTCGGCCGCTTGCTTAACAAAGACAGGATAATGGCATGACTCTTTACTATCGGTGCCATAATCAATTACCGTATGCCCTAGTTTTTCTAAATGTTTTTTTATTTCGTTTTTATATTCTAATCCTCTATGATCATTAGCTAATGCGATAATCATGAATTAATTTCCTCCAAAATTTAACTAAAAGGAATGTCTCCTTCTCTAATTAATTTAATATTTTCACCTGAAATATCAATAATTGTAGAGGGTTTGTTTCCTAAAGAATCAATATTAACAATGTAATCTAATTCATTTTTAAATTCTCGCTCTACTTGTTTATAAGTCGTACAAGGTTGCTTACCCGATTTATTCGCGCTTGGGGCGAGAAGTGGTTTATTTATAATAGATAAAATTTTTTGTATTATTTTATTGTCTGGAACTCTTATACCAACAATATTTGTACTATGAGTTACAAAACTAGGAACGCTCTCTTTAGATTTAATTAATATCGTGAGAGGTCCTGGCATATATTTTACTATAATTTTGTTATACTTTTCATCAAAAAATCCATATTTTTCAATATCTTTTGCATCTTTTAAAAGCATGGCATATGGCTTATCGTTAGGTCTATTTTTTATTTTATTTAGTTTTTTATACGCTAATTCATCATCAAATATTACACCTAATCCCATGACAGTTTCAGTTGGAAAGGCAATAACGCCGTGATTAAATAATGCGTTTTTTAATTTTTTTTCATCAATCATCATCGTTAATTATAACAAATAAAAATCTTATTTTTTCATAAATATCTTTCTTAAAATAATACTTACATTTATAAGGAAATATTTCCTTTATAATTTCTTTTAGTTCATCTTCCATATTTTCACCAATTTCAAAACAAAAAATAGTTTTATTAGTTTGAATAGAAAACTTAGTTAAAATCTCTTTATAAAATTTAGTACGAGGATAAGCTAAAAGAGCGTTTTTCGGCTCATATTTATATACTTGTTCATCAATTGTATCTATTTTACTTATGTATGGAGGATTTGATATAACAACATGATAATCTTTATCAAATTTGACATTATCATCTAAAATATCTAGTTTTTTAAATTCCCCATTAGGACAATTTCTTTTAGCAATTTCTATTACTTTATCGCCCATATCAATACCAAGAGCGTATTTAACGTTAGCTAATCTAATTAAAGAATCAATGATGACACCGCTCCCAGTTCCAATATCAATCACATTAATTTCATTGTTTTTAAATATTTCTTTAATTAATTTTAACGATTCTATTACTAATTGCTCTGTCTCAGGTCGAGGAATTAATACGTTTTCATCAACGTAGTATGTTTTATTTAAAAAATATGACTGATGAAGTGCGTATTGAAGAGGATATCCATCTAAAATTTTATTAAACAATTTGTTAAATAACTTTTCGTTTTTGCATGGTTCATCAAAATGAAGAAATAAAGTTAAATCATCATTAAAATCATTAACATAACGTAAAAGATTTAAAATAACGTGATCATTTATATATTTACTCTCTATTTTTTTACTAGAAAAATATATTTCTCTATTGTTCATTAATTGCCCACCATTTTTTGCTGTTGGTCATAATGTATAAGTGCGTCAATTATTTCGTCTAATTCGCCTTCCATGACTCTATCTAATTTTTGAATAGTAAGTCCAATTCTATGGTCAGTAACTCTATTTTGTGGGTAATTATATGTTCGAATTTTTTCGCTTCTCTCGCCTCTACCAACTTTTAACCTTCTTTCATTTCCGATTTCTTCTTGTTGTTTTTCCAATAAATCAGAATAAATCTTCGCTCTAAGCATCTGCATGGCAATCTCTTTGTTTTGAATTTGAGATTTTTCAGTTTGGCAAGCAACAACCGTCCCAGTTGGAAGGTGAGTAATTCTAACCGCGCTTTCGGTTTTATTTACATTTTGTCCGCCCGCGCCTTGAGAATGATAGGTATCAATTTGAAGGTCACTAGGATTTATACTGACATCAATTTCTTCAGCTTCAGGCATGACTAAAACTGTCGCTGTTGAAGTGTGAATCCTACCACTCGCTTCTGTTTTAGGAACGCGTTGAACACGATGTGCTCCACTTTCAAATTTTAATTTAGAGTAAACAGAATTTCCCTTCACCATAAACGAAACAAATGCAAAACCGCCAGCTTCTGATGGATTTTCATCTAATAATTGAATTTTCCATCCTTGAGATTCAGCATATCTTGTATACATTCTAAATAAATCACCAGCGAAGATATTTGCTTCATCTCCTCCAGCCGCGCCCCTTATTTCAACAATGATATTTTTGTCGTCATTTGGATCTTTTTCTATTAATAAAATTTCTAATTCTTTAATAATTTCATCTTCTAAAATTGACAAGCGTTTAAATTCTTCTTTTCCCATTTCTTTAATGTCGTTATCAGAATCTTCGCTCATTTCACTAGCTTGATTTTTATCGTCAACAACTTTTAAATATTGATGAAATTTTTCAACTTGTGGTTCTAAATTAGCTCTTTCTTTGGATAAATCACGAAACTGCATTCTGTCGGATAAAACTTTTTCATCAAGTAGTAAATCATCTACTTCTTTTAACCTCTTTTCCGCCATTATTAACCTTTGATACATATTTTCGTCCATATTCGCTTTTCTCCTTTATTAGCCTCTAAGTTGCTTATGTATGATACCACATAAAACATTTTAACAAAAGATAGCAAGAATTTTAGTTTAAATTAATATTAATTTATTCTCATTTCAACGATATTTGAGT
>CASDYZ010000059.1 GCA_949285325.1 uncultured bacterium | reverse complement strand
TGTCAATTCTAAGCGAAAATGTCCCAACATTTTTATAAACATTAACGTAGAGAATAACGATTATTTTTGAACGCTTCTTGAAAGGAATCATAATTTGGATATCTCCATGGATGATCCATAGGTGGTATCCAATTTTTCTTTTTATTTTTGCATTTGACTCCCTCGTCAAATGTTGAGGATACATCTTTGTTTTTGTTAATTTTCTTTAAGACATATGTTTTGTCAAAGACATTTCCATATAATTCACCATTAAATGTTTCTACAACAATACATTTAGTTTTATTACTAGGATAAATTCTTTTGTCATTTTCATCATAAAATGCATAATATTGATTTTTAAAAGAAATAGAACATCCTTTATCAACAAGCCTTCTAGATACTTTTGATAAATAATAATCGATACTTGATTCTTCTATATCTGCGAATACTGAATTATAACCTTTATTAGAAAGTGAAAACTCCTTGATGTATTCTGGAATAAAAACATTAATGAGATATTCATTAGCCATTTCAATCGTATTGATATTTTTTAATGTTAATTCGGCTTTTAAACGATCTTGGAATATACCATTATATCGTTCAATTTGCCCTTTGGATTGAGCAACACTTGTCGTAGTTAACTCTACACCTAAATTCTTACAAGCAAAGGCAAATTGAGTTAATGTATCATCTTCATCTTTCTTTCTACTTTTTGATTCGTAAGTAAAGACTGTTCTTTTATCGGTAAGGAACTTAGCTGGTATTCCATATTTTCTTAATATTTGTTTAAACACATGATAATAACCGTTTAATGTTTCTTGATGATCAAAATAAGCTCCTACAGGCATGCCTGTAGCATTATCTATAGCAAGATGAAGATGCATAAATAAGTCATCATTCCATCTTTGAGAACATGCATCCATCTGAATTAGTTCACCAAAATATTTCGCCTTTTCTTGCCTAGGATGCGCATCTTCTAAAGCTAGCAAGTGTTCTACCTTCTTTTCTAAAGTTACTTCATCACACTTACTAGCTTTAGAAGCGAGTATTTCTTCTTTTTTGAATTTGCGTCTAGTTTTTCTTTGAAGTTTTGGAGAACGAATCTTTTCTTTGATAAGAAGGTCATAAAGAGTTGAATAAGGGATGACGATGTTCTCTTCTTTAGCAAGTAGTGTTTTAAAATGTTTGTAATTACAAATTAAATAATTTTCCTTATCTCCTTTGTATTTTGTCATTGCTAAATGTATTATTTTATTTGAGAAGTCTAGTGGGATTTTATTACTGGGTTTTCGATCTCTATTGCCATGTATAAAAGCCTTCTTGCCTTCTCTTTTATATTTATTTAGCAATCGATTAACCTGCCTAGTAGATATTCCTAATTTAATAGAACATCGTCTTTTTGATATTTTGCCTTCTGAAGTTAGTTTAATGTTTTCATACTTTTCTTGTTCATTCATCTTAAGTATCACCTTTCTCATATGTGTATAACCTCCGTTATTAGATTATACATTTAGGACATTTTCCCTCGTAACTACTTAAGACATTATCACTTGGAACTTATACCTTTTTTCTATCTTAAAGATAGATTATTGACAAAATAATTAAACTAAATAAAATAAAGACATGGCGAAAAAAATATCTAAAAAATCTAGTGTTCATCATTACCGTATTAAAGAAACTTCTTTACTTGGTTTATCTTGTGCAGCTTTATTGACATTAAGCGTTTTATTGATGTTTTTAAATGCTTTTCATCTTTCAAGTTTTACTTACTTCGATTTGATGTTTGGAAATTCTAATTTATTAGGTAAACCTGTCGTCTCTTTAATTATCTTGTTTATTCTTGCTCTTATTTTAATCGTTCTATGTTTATTATATCGTTCTAAAATAGATTCAAGATTTTATTTACTTGGTCTTAGCATCGCTCAAATAGCTTTAGCTATCTTATTTTATTTATCTCCTTACTTTGCTTTGCTAGAAGGCGTCATCTCTCGTCTTAGTTTATATGGTCACGCGGTCGCATCGACTATTTTCGCTAGTTTCATCTTATTAAGTGGTTTAATCGCTTTAGGCTACGCCTTATATTTAGTCATTAAAAAGAAGGATGCATGAAAAATATTTTGCTCGTCAACGATGATGGCTACGATAGCGAAGGAATCGTCGTTTTAGAACGTTTAATTAACAAATGCGGTCGCGTTTTTAAATTTGCCCCAAAAGAGCACATGTCAGGGAAAGGGATGTCCATCACCTTATTTTCTCCTATTCGTTATGAAAAAATAAGCGAAGATCATTATAAAGTAGAAGCGACACCTGCGACGTGCGTTGATGTGGCTATTGCTTTATCTAAAACTAAATTTGATCTTTGTTTTTCTGGCATCAATAGTGGCCCAAATCTAGCGCAGGACACCCTTTATAGTGGAACTTTAGGTGCGGCCTTAGAAGCAAATATCAATCATATTCCTTCCATCGCTTTTTCTTGTTTTGACAATTATTCGCTCGTAGAAAAACATTTTGATGATGTTTTGCGTTTCATCGATGAACATCATCTTTTAGATAAAGTGTGCACAATTAACGTCAATTTTCCTAGAGGAAACGAAGTGAAAGGTATCTTACTTACCAGACTAGCGAGTAGAGAAGATATTTATCATCCTCTCATCGAAAAAGATGCGATTAGATTTAACCGCGATATTGGGGTTAATACAAGAAGTTTAAAATATGATCAATTCGCTATCGAAGAAGGTTACATTTCAATAAGTGTCATCTTGCCTAGTTATACGCTAGATGAAAGCGCCTATCATTAATTTTTGTTCCATTTTACTTCTAGTTAAAAAAGTTAGAGTAGTTCTATGATTTTTTAATTTACTTCTACGATAACTTCTACGATAAATGAATAACTTCTAGGAAAGATTAGGCAAGTTTAACTAAATCGTGATTAGTATAATATAAATCAGCTTTTAAACTTTCGTTACGAATGAGCAAATCGCTATCGACGAGAGGGTAAAGAATATTTTTTCTTAAATGAGTAGAAACGCTTACTTTCAAGTAGGAAGCAATCTCTTCAATTGTTCTAGGTTTGAAGTAACAATAAGACAGGATATCTCTTTGTTTTTTCGTTAGTAAATTATAGTTAAAACATGTTATATGCGGATTATCTTCTTCATTCGTTAGTGGCTGAGTGAAGTGGATGTTAGGTAAGGTAAGTGTAAAATAATTTTCTTTGCTAGTGACGAAGGGTTTTTTCTCTTTAGGCATATAGGCGTAATCTTGACTTATTTTATCGAAACCAGAACCTTCTTTTTCCATGTATTTAGTAATGTTTAAAATTTCACAAATAATTTCATTTCTTCTCGTCGGTAAGATATTCGCAATATCTTTTTCCTCATTCAATAAGATGTGGTTAGTCATCCCGCCAGGCGAAGTAATTTCTAAACGATCTAAAAATAAATCTATTTCAATTATCGCATCTTCATAATAATAATTTTTATGTGCGAAAGCGTTAACGACACCTTCAAAAATAGAACGAATTGGATAATCTGGTTCAGATTTTCTTCCTTCATCCAATTTTATTTCAATGTAAGAAATATGGTTTCTTATCGTCTCCATCACTTTGTCGATGCTTTCAAGAATATTTTCTTTAATGTCGAGCAATTTTTGAAAAGTATTAACTCCTTTACTAAAGCCGAACCATTTCGTCACTTTTAACGCAGTCAAATTGTCACAATAATCATCTTTGAATAGTATCGCTCCTTTTCTTAAATTGCCTTCTTCATCAAAGAAGCGGTGGGAATGAAGTATTTTATCGTTAAGAGGATGACCATTCATATTTTCGAAAGTTTTAAAAAGGCGAGTAAAATCTTCCTTGCGATATTTTATATTTGTCTCGCTAGTGTCAAATTTATCTTGATTACTTCTTAAGACGAGATTAACTATTTCTTGTCGGTTAGCCGCCCGATTTTGTCCTTCATCGCGTACATATATAGCAGGCACACCGTGCATCGATAAGACGACCGGTAGTTCTTGGCTTGGGTGGATGTGAATTTGAATGACGTATAGATTATAAGCAATCTGATGATAAGAAAAATCATATTTAGGAAGAGGGGAAAGATGTGTTTTCACGTTGCGATGAAATAATTGCACTTGCTTATCCACTAAATCTTTAGTTAAGCCGATGCTTTCTTTCGCATCGTTTATACCAACATAAATGTCACCGCCATCTCCGTTAGCGAATCCAGCGATAGTTTTCAACCAACTTTCCGCTTGCGCACCATCGTTTAAAAATTGTTTTAGTTCAATCTTTTTTGTTTCGAAAGGAATATCTAGCTCAAATTTAGAAACTGTCATAACACTAAGTTCCTCCTATCACCATTAATATTTTAAAAATATTTTTAGGAAAAATCTAGTATTACTTCTACGATAACTTCTACGATAGATGTATTTTACTTCTACGATAACTTCTACGATAAATGAATAACTTCTAGGAAAGATTAGAAGCAAACTTTATTTTAAAAATATCAACCTAATACATTTAAATAATAATTGTTTTATGTTAAATTAAATACGAAGGAGCGAGTTACTATGACTGCTCGTAAAAGAAAAGTATCAAAAATAATTAAAAAACACCAATTGGATGTTAGTTTTCATATCATCGATAATCTTTTCTTATCAGTGGATGGAAAGATCGATCATTATCTCGACGGGGTCAAGCTTTGTTTAGATTTAGCGAAGAGTAAATTATTTAAACATGTCATCAATAATTTGAAAGCTTTAGATGTCGAAGAAGAAAAGATTTATCAGCCTTCGATTAAAGATAAGAAATTAGAAGGATTAGAATACGATGTGGCTATCATCGGTGGGGGCGTCATAGGATCTAGCGTCGCGATGCAATTATCCATCTATCCTTTAAAAGTTATCGTCTTAGAAAAAGAAGAAGATATTGCTTTAGAAGCTTCTTCAAGAAACGATGGTTGCATTCATCCCGGCATCGATTTAAAAAAAAATAGTTTAAAACTTTATCACCTAAGACGTTCTTTAAAGATGATTAAACCTTTGAGCGAACAATTAGATTTCGATTATGCGGAAGATGGCCAAATGATCGTCTTTTCAAAATGGGGTTACGCTCAAGCGGCTAAGTTATATTTATCGCATAAAGTAAGAAGTAATAATATTCCAGGTTACGTCTATTTAAAGAAAGAAAAACTTTGGGAAAAAGAACCAAATTTAGATAAGAAATTTAAATATGGATTTTTCTTTCCGCAGTGCGGTGCGGTCTCACCATATGAGATGAGCATTGCTCTTATGGAATATGCACACTCAAATGGTGTAGAAGTAAGTTTAAACACTTGCGTTGAAGGATTTAGCATCGAAGATAATAGAATTAGTGAAATTAAAACAAATCGCGGTAAAATGAGGGCTAAATTAGTGATAAATGCCGCGGGTGTCTTCGCTGAAGATATCGCAAAACTTGCTCATGATCATTATTTTTCTATTCATCCAAGGAAAGGAACAGATATCATTTTAGACAAAGATTCTTATCCTTTATTATCTACTTCTGGTATGACCGCGTTAGATTCTTTAAAAGCGAGGAAAAAATCGCATTCGAAAGGGGGAGGAGTCATTCCTACCGTCGATAAGAACGCTCTCATTGGCCCGAATGCGATCGAAACGCCTTATAAAGACGATTATAGCGTCGATAGAACAATTTACGATGCCTTATTTAAAAAATATCAAAATTATATGCCTTCTTTAAACAAAGGCATGACTTTAACTTATTTCACTGGTGTGCGCGCTCCAACGTACGAGGAAGATTTCATCGTGGAAAGAGGCCATTTTATCCAAAATATAATCCACGCGGCAGGCATTCAATCGCCAGGTTTGACAAGCGCGCCTTCCATCGGACTTACGATCAAAGATTTATGTTTAGAATATTTCCATATTCATGAAACGAAAAAAGATTATATTAAGACGAGAAAAAGAATCCCTTTAATTAAAGATTTAAACGATGAAGAAAAAGAAAAATTAATTAAAAGTGATTCAAGTTTTGGAAAGATTTGTTGTAGATGTGAAGAAATAAGCCTAGGAAGTGTCAAGGAAGCGATAAGGCGTTGTTTCGATGTTCCGACGGTCGATGCGATTAAAAAGCGTGTACGCGTGGGAATGGGCAAATGCCAAGGCGGTTTTTGTCGACCGGAAGTGATGATGGAAATCGCTAAGAGTTTAAATATTGATTTAAAAGATGTTCGCATTAAAGGCGAAGAAAGTAATTTATTAGATATAGGGGGTCATTTCGATGATTAAAAAGATGTACGATGTCGTCATCATCGGTGGTGGCCCGGCGGGCTTAAGTGCGGCTAAGGAAGCAAGAAAATATTTTAAAGATATATTAATTATCGAAAGAAAAGATACTTTAGGCGGTATTTTGCTTCAATGTATTCACGATGGTTTTGGCTTAATGCGTTACAAAGAAGAATTGACGGGACCAGAATATGCTTCTAAAGAAATAGATAAATTAGAAGAAGATATCGACGTCGCTTTAAATGCGAACGTCTACTATCTTAAATCGTTAGAAAATGAAGATATCGAAATTAAATTTTATGACATGGAAGGTGTCCATCATCTACTTGCTCATAAATTGATCTTAGCGAATGGGTGTCGGGAAAGAAGTAGTAAAGAAATTACTATTTTAGGTACGAATCCAGCAGGTGTTTATAGCGCAGGTGAGGCACAATATCTCATCAACATCTTAGGTAAACTTCCGGGTAAAAGATGTCTCATCTTAGGTAGCGGTGACATCGGTTTAATTATGGCGAGAAGGCTCACTTTAGAAGGAGCGAAAGTCCTTGGAGTTTACGAGATAAAAAATACTCCGAGTGGATTAGAAAGAAATATTGTGCAATGTTTAAAAGATTACGATATTCCTTTACATTTAAGCATGACTGTTTCTAAAGTGCATGGAAGAAAGAAACTAGAAGCGGTAAGCGTCGTTAAAGTCGATGAAAATATGAAGATGATCGAAGGAAGTGAAGAGATCATTCCTTGCGATACTTTGATCATTTCCGCTGGTCTTATCCCGATGGCGGATATGTCGAAGAAATTAAATATTTTAAAATCGCCTTTGACGAAAGGACCAATCGTCTCACAAAATTATGAGACGAACATTCCTCACGTCTTCGTTTCAGGGAATGCACTTCACGTTCACAATTTAGTGGATGATGTTTCTTATACTGGTGAACGCGCGGCTTACTTTGCTTCCTTAAATTTTAAAGAAAGAAAATATGTCGATTTATCATTTGATAAATTTATTAGTTACGTCGTCCCTCAAAAAATTGACGTTAGCAATTTAGAAGATAACTTCGATCTAGCTTTTAGAGTTAAAAAAGAATTAGAAGATGTCACTTTAAGATTGAAGATGGATGAGGAAGTGATTTTCCAAAGGAAATTTATTAAACTGCTTCCTCCTGAGATGGTTTTACTCAATGTTAAGTTAACGAAGAAAGAATTTAATAAATTACATGTAGAAGTGGAGGAAAAGAAGAAAATATGATCCACCATTTAACTTGTATCATCTGCCCGAATGGCTGCGCTTTAACTTATGATGATCAACTAGATGAAGTGAAAGGTAATAAATGTTTAAGAGGGGAAAAATTTGCTAAAGAAGAAATTTTAAATCCGAAAAGAAATTTGACTGCCTTAGTGAGAACAACTTTTAAAAATCAACCAGTGGTAAGTGTGCGTCTAAGTAATAAAATACTGAAAAAAGATATTTTTAAAGCCATGGAATTAATCGATAAAATACTCATCGATCATCCGATGAAATTAGGGGATGTCATCATCGAAAACCTATTAGATTATAAGGACGTTAATGTCATCTTAACAAAAGAAGTGAAAGGAGAGTAAAATCATGTCTAAGCCTTACAAAGATTTTGAACCAAAATGGTACGAAAGTGATTATAGCGATAAGTCGTATCGTAGCATCTTCCGTTGGGGGGATAAAAATTTTCATAAACACCCGAACGAAAATCTTTATAAAGCGATCAAATCATATTTTCATATGAGCGATGAAGATTTTAAACAATACGATGGTGACATCGGTTTAGATGAAGTACATTTCGATGTTCCTAAAAAAATTATCAAAGATGAAGATATTAAATACTTTAAAAAATTATTAGGTGATGAATTCGTAAGAGACGATGATTATTCACGTCTTTCTGTCTCTTACGGTAAGACGATGTTCGATCTATTGAGGCTTAGAAAGAAAATTATCGAAAATATTCCTGACGTCGTCTTATATCCTAATAGCAAAGAAGAAATTGAAAATATTGTGGCGTATTGTAATGCACATTTAATTCCAGTTTACGTTTACGGCGGTGGTTCGAGCGTGACACGTGGGGTCGAAGCGATGAAAGGTGGCGTCTCTTTAGATATGCGCCTTAGATTTAATAAAGTCGTTTCCTTCAACGAATTTGATCAAACGATTACAGTCGAAGCTGGGATGAGTGGCCCTAAACTTGAACATTTATTAAATAATGCGATCGAAGAATTTAAGGCCAAGCGAGCTTATACTTGTGGTCATTTCCCACAATCTTTTGAATATTCGAGCGTGGGTGGTTGGGTCGTCACCCGTGGCGCGGGACAAAATTCGACTTATTATGGAAAGATTGAAGATTTAGTTTTAGCCCAAGAATATGCGACCCCAATTGGTAATTTTAAAACTTCAAATTATCCAAGGGAAGCAACTGGCCCATCGATCAATCACATCATGATGGGAAGCGAAGGAGCGTTCGGCGTCTTGACGCATGTCACTTTAAGAATATTTAGATATATGCCTAAAAATCGTAAAAGATTTTCTTTCATGTTAAGAAATTTTGATGAAGCGATTTTGATGGCGAAAGAAATTATGCAATGTGAATGTGGTTTCCCTAGTGTCTTCAGATTAAGCGATGCAGAAGAAACTGATCAAATGTTGATGCTTTATGGAGTGGACCACGGACTTTTAAATAAAGCTTTATCAAAACTTGGTTATAAGCCGCATGAAAGATGTCTATTTTTAGGCTTCACTGAAGGGGAAAAGAAATTTGCTAAAAACGTCTATAAGAAAGTGAAAAAAATTGCTAGGAAATATCATGGCTTATCTTTGACAGGTAAAGTGACTAAAGCCTGGGAAAAAGGAAGATTTAACGACCCCTATTTAAGAGATAGTTTGCAAGATTTTGGTATCATGACTGACACTTTAGAGTGCAGCGTGAATTGGTCGAACATGGAAAAAGTACATCAAGAAGTGAGAAAATTTTGTAAATCTCGCCCCGATACGGTGTGCATGACGCATATGTCACACGTCTATCCTCAAGGGGCAAATTTATATTTTATTTTCATCGCTAAGATGAACGAATTAGATGATTTTAAGTCTTATCATACTGGCATTTTAGATGCGATAAGGAATAGTGGAGCGGCGATGAGCCATCATCACGGTATCGGTAAGATGTTCGGCCCATGGCTCGAAGGTTATCTAGGTAAACTAGCCTACGGCACGATCGAAGTATTGAAGAAATATTTCGATCCAAATAATATTATGAATCCAGGGGGAACGTTAGGTTTAGATTTGAAAGAGGAGGAAAAAAGATTTCACCAATGAAACATGTCTTTATTTTAAATCCGAAAGCTGGTCCTAAATCGCGCGTGGAAGAGATGACTTCTTACATCGAAGAAAATCTTTCTTCTTTAGATTATGAAATCTACGTCACAAAAGCTCCAAAAGATGCGACCTCCTTTACGAAAAATTATCTAAAAGAACATCCGGATATCGACATCAGATTTTATTCTTTAGGTGGGGATGGAACGTTAAATGAAATCGCTTCCGCTTTAGTGGGTGTTAAACGCGCTTCGATCGCGGCTTATCCTTTAGGAAGTGGGAATGATTTTATCAAAGTATTTGGTAAAGTCGATGACTTTAAAGATTTAAAGGCGCTTACGACTTCTCCGACGAAAGTTATCGATTGTTTAATGTTAGATAATCTAACTTGCGTCAATATCGTCTCTTACGGTTTCGATGCTTCCGTCCAATTTCAGATGCAAAAATATCGTCGCTTACCTTTGACTGGCGGTAAAACCGCTTACAATATGGCAGTGCTCAATGCTTTCTTATTTAGGATGAATTATCCGATCGAAGTTTACGTCGATAATAAATTATTTTTCGATGGGAAAGCCTTACTTATGGCAGTAGCGAATGGTATTTGTTACGGGGGAGGTTATTTCTGCGCGCCTAAAGCGAGAGTGGATGATGGTTTCATCGATGTTTGTCTCGTGTCGAAAGTTTCTAGATTGAAGATTATGTCTTTGATTAAAGTTTATAAAAATGGATTGCACCTCGATGAACCAAGATTAGAAAAATATGTCCATTATACAAAAGCAAAAGATGTCTATATTAAGGCTAAGGGTAACAAGAAAATTTCTTATCAAATCGATGGTGAACCAGGGAAGATTAAAGAGATGCATATTAAAATCTTAAAAGAGGCTTTAAACTTCGTCATACCTTCTCACCTCATAAAAAATAATTAAAAAGGCCACTAATATTTTGTATTATTATTGTTATAAGAAAAAACACATCACATTTAAAAGGAGAAAAATTAATACATGAAAATTATTATCTCATCAGAATCTAGTCAAGACTTAGGTCAAGAACTCATTAAGAAACACAATATTAAAATTATTCCCTTCCAATTAATTATCGGTTCTAGAACTGGAAAAGATGGTGTCGATTTATTCGCAGAAGACATTTTCAAATATTATGACGATACGGGCAATCTCGCTCATACGTCCGCGATTAATGAGGCAGAATATGCGACATATTTTGAACAATTATTGAAAGAAGGGGACGGTGTCATCCACATTTCTTTAGGTTCAAAAATATCTAGTTCGTGCGGAAGTGCGATGAAGGCTGCGGAAAGATTCGCGGGTAAAGTTAAAGTTATCGATTCCCAATCTTTATCGACCGGTATTGGTTTACTTGTCATGTACGCCGCAGAATTAAGAGATGAAGGTAAATCGTTAGATGAAATCTACGAACAAGTTAACGCTCGTGTCCCCCATGTTCAAGCCTCCTTCGTCTTAGAAAAAGTCAATTTCTTGTATAAGGGTGGAAGATGTAGCGCTCTTTCTTATTTAGGAGCGAACATTTTAGGCATCAAACCACAAATTGTCTTAAGAGATGGAAGATGCGTTTCCGGTCGTAAATTTAGAGGTAAATTTAACGAAGTAGTGAAAAAATATGTCGATACGACTTTAGAAGAATTTAACCATCCTGATTATCATATGGTCTTCATCACCTATACGACCGCGGATGATGAAATTGTCAATTGGATCGAAGTGACATTAAAAGCGAAAGGCTTCAAAAATATCTACATCACTAAAGCGGGTGGAACTATCTCTTGCCATTGCGGCGCGCATACGCTTGGCATCCTTTATTTTAACGATGGAAAATAAGTAAGTTTTCATTGCAAGTAATTTGATACCGAGATGAGACTCTCTTTTTCATTTTTTCTTGTATTATATAAAGTGAAAGGAGAAGTGAAATATGTCTTATAATAAAGATAAATTTCCGTGTGGCACATTGCTTATCGCTATGCGCGACGTGAACGTCTATCTTCTACAAGATGTAAACGATTTAAATTTACATCACGAAGATGCGAATGATTTCATCGTCGAACGTGACGGGCGTTACGTACGCGTGAACGAGCCCAGTCTGAAAATAGACTGTGACGACGTCGAACGCGCGGCATTCGCCTTATTTAGCCGTCATAGCATCAAAGCGATGTATTTGCTCGTTAACGAACACGAAGTTTACGCGTTATCGTTAGACGGAATGAACGTCAAATTGACGAAGATCACGCTAGAATAGGAAATTATTAACGTAGTAAAAAGGCTAGAAAGGATAACCAATTTAGCCTTTTTATTTTTGCTCGTTTTTCTTAAAATCGCTGGGCCGAAAGAAAAGTTGGGGTCAAATTGATAGCAAAAATTGCAGTAGAAAAGTGTTCTTTTATGTTAATCAAAACCATTTCCCTTCATTTTGTATTTATTGAAGTAGTGAACCTTTTATAATTATCATCTCATCTAAATGATGTTACGTGAAACATCGTTATTAATTCACGTGAAGTATGATTCATTAATCAATGACACTATTTATTCTAATTATATCTTTTTTACCTTCAAGTAAATTTTTTAATTAATGATGTACATCTAATATTCATTTTAAAAAGGCAAAATGAGCGATTTAAGCCACTTTTATTCATTCATCGATAAATTTATCGAACATAAACAAAAGAGTGCTTGCGCACTCAATTGTTAGTTATCTTTTTTAATAGATGAACGATTAACGATTATTTTCTTGTTTACGACGTCTAATAGAATAGATTACAAGGGCGACGATCGAAGTAATCGCGCTTAAAGCGATGACGACGATGATGACCGTTTGCGAATTGTTCATAATGTCAGAATAGAAAGCTGGGCTAGAAGAAGCATTGGTAAGGGCAAGTTGACCTTCCATCGCAGCAATCTTATCTTGAACGGTCACTTTGTTAGTTCTATCACCAGCATAACCTGTATCGCCATTAGCGAAATCGCTAATAGTGGCACTGTCTAAACCAGTCGCACCTTCAACGTGCCATGTCGTTTTTAATGTTTCAATATTATTAAAACCATTATCAGCATCGTTTTCGCAGGTGTAATAAGCTTTTATGTAAAATAATTTTATTTAATTTATTGAAATATAGAAAGGGTAGGTACTTTATTTATTTTAGATATGCTAAAAAGAAGAAAAGAGTCCTTAGAAGAAAATAATAGTAGTATTTTAAATTTAACTGATTAATTACTCGTTTAAGCAATATTATCACTTAGTTAATCGTTACTTTCTCATTATTTTTTATTCTTTTTTTCAAACTATTAATAATAAAAAAGTAGCGATCTTTTATCGGAGAAGACCGCTACTGAAAGAATAAATTTAATTATTTAACTAATTAGTTCTTTTTGGAGTGACGACGTTTCATGCTAATGAAGACGATAGCAGAGACGGAAACGACACTTAATAAGGTAACGACAGCAATGATAATACCATTATCCATGTTGCCGAAGGAGATACCAAATAATAGTGAAGATTCAGCGGTGGATGCTTCATATCTTGCTTTCATTGCTTCATATTTGGTCCAAACGTTAGTGGAATTTTCGACACGTTCACCGGTGGCATAATCTTTGCCTTCGAAATCATTAATTAAGACTTGATCCATACCTTCATTAGGTGTAAACCAAATTCCACCTTCAGCAGCTTCTGGATTGTGAATCCAAGTTTTGGTGAATTCAGCCCAATTACCGTAGCCATTATCCATATCGCTGGAGCAAGTATAATAACCTTCTAATACATGTTTATAAGCACCAGCAATAGCGCTATTTTTGCCATATTCAGATTGAAGACTTCCGCGAGAGAATTGTATGCCATTATCCCAAATATAATAAATTTGTGCATTATCACCTGTAAAATAGGTGTAAGGAGCAAAGGTATTATTACCTTCTGCATCCGTGCCAGTGTTGATTTCGGCTGCTTCAGTGTTCCAAGTATCAGCATCATTTCGAATGTAGAAAGTTATTTTTCTACCAATCGCTGTTTTTGGAACATCGTAGTATGCTAACCAATTAGCACCGGTCTGGACTTGTGCATAGCCTGCTGCTTCAATTGTTTGTTCAACAGCCGTACCCTCCTCATTATAAATGCGAACAGAGGTAACATTTCCTTCAGTGTAATTATTTCTGTTAACCCACATACGGAAGCTAAGAGCAGAAGTATCGACATCACCTTCAGCAGCGGAGGTAGATACCATTCCTTTTGGCGCCATAAGGCCCGCTAATGCACCAACGGCCACAGCTGCACCAATAAATGCAAAGAACATTTTTTTAATTTTCATGCGTTAAAGTTCCTCCTTTCAAGAAATTATTAACAATTTAGTGAAAATTGTCGTATTTTTTGAACGTTACGCAGAAACGTGTTCATATTTCTGATAACTATTTTATTAGTTTTACTAATGTATAGCAATAAAAAAATAATTATATACGTAGTATATAAATTTTAATTAAAGTGGATAAAAAAGAGGAGAGTTTTTAGTTCTCCTCTTCTTAAATAATTGTTAAGAATGATAATTAGTTCGCAGCTTCAATCCAAATGCTGAAGTCATTCACATTGTTATTATATATCTTAAGATAAATGTTATAACTTCCAGCTGTGACAACTTCGATGTTACCATAACCACCAGTTTGTTGCTTCATCGCACCGGTAGAAATTGCACTTCCTTCACCTGTTTCCCAGTTGCCGGCGAACCACTCGGGTTCCGGTTCTTTATCATTACAAATTTTCCATAAGTCGCCTGTTTCAAATTCGACGCCTAAGGCCATATATTCGGCACAATTTGGAATGAGTGGTGTAGGATTAACATCCATTATGATACCACCTTCTGGTTCCCATTCTGTGCCGGTGACGAATGAACCTTCACCAACGATGAAATAATTATCGCCTGTCGGGGTAGGTGGAATATCTCCACCTCCACCTCCATCCACAAGTGGGAAGTCACCTGTGTAATTGAAGAAAGCGTATAAGATCATCCCATCTTCACTAGGAACTTCACTATGCCTTGTTGGTGAACCGTTTCCATCGTAAGATAGCCACGTTTCAAATTCGACATTTTCTTGC
>CASDYZ010000058.1 GCA_949285325.1 uncultured bacterium | reverse complement strand
ACTCACGATGATAATCTTGTCTCTACTTATCCAGGACGTATTATCAATATCGATGAAGGCAAGATTATATCTGATACTGATCCATTAACTATAGATGAACAAATAAATGAAGATACTTCTTATATAGATAATATCAAACAACAACGATTAGGATTTGTTAATGCTTTTAAATTAACTGCTGCTTTTTTAAAAAATAAAAAAAGCTCAATGATATCTTTTTTAATACTTTTTACATTGTTGTCACTCATTCAATCTTCTTTGATATCTTTTACTAGTTTTGACCATGTATCAACGCTTGCTAGTGAATTAGAAAATAGTAAAATTTATACACCAATTAAAGAAGGAGAAGAATTTACTTACAATCGATATGAAGAAAAAGTTTTCAATGTTGATGTGGCTTTTGAATATGGCGAAGATATCTTGAGTAAGTATGTCGATGAAGATGATATTGTCTCTATTTTTAACACTGTTACAACTCCATTTAATAGAGAAGTATATTTTGTCAATGATGACTCTATTAAAGTTGGTGAAGCTTTAATGAATGATAAAGTGTTTAAAGAAACATTTGGTATGGATACACCAAATGGTAACAATGAGATTGTCTGTTATAACAAATTTGGGCACACAGTCACTCTCAATGTTACCCAAACGACAACAGATAATATCATAATGGCTAATGTCGATTCATTAGAATATATCGATAAATCAGCTTATAGCATAATTGAAAATGGGTTATGGATTAATAGCGATAGTGCCTATTTCCCTTCAGATTATTTTGCCCACGACATCATTTATTTATCGGCGAGTAGTTGGAACAATTTAATACAAGAACGTGCGGATGAAATTGGTGGTTTTACCCAAGAAGAAATTGAAGCAGAATTTATCAAAGAAGATGATTTAAAAGGCAATCAAGTCTATGTCTCATATGACTTAAGAAGATATTATAATGGAGATGCATATCCTATTTATTATCTTGATTTAGACGATATTGAGAACGACTTTTTAGCGGGCGTATACCCTAATTTATCTAAAATTTTCCCTTCGGATTTAATCGCTAGATCGCTTTGGTCGATATCTAATCAAGAACTATTTCCACCTTCCTTATTCAACAGCATTCGTTCAATGGATTATGTTATTTTAAGCGATGAATATTATCAAATATTAATTGATAATTTAGACTGTAATACAAAGCTTGGGGTAAGATGTCAAAATAATAAAAAGAATATATCTAAATTGTTTTTATATGAAGATTTTGATTTTGATGATGATAGGGGAAATGAACTGTCCGATGCAGTTATTAGAATACGTCGAGATGTGACTAATAACGAAAAGATATTCAATTACTCAATACTAGCGATAAATATTATGATATTTATTTTATTGATTATATTTATATCTTTCGTCATCAATAATAAAAAATATGAAATCGCACTTTTAAAGTCTTTTGGACTCGACAATTTAAATTCATCATCGTCCGCGGTGCTTTCGTGCACTTTAACTTTTGCCCTTTCATTTTTATTAACAATTATTATCGCCCCGATTATATTTGTTGGGATCAACACTTTGATGAGTGGGGTATTTATAACGAGTAGTATAAAATTCCCTGTCTTTAATTTAACACCTCAATATTGGCTATATAACTTTGCTTTATTATTTTTAATGAGTTTAATAAGTCTAGTCATTTCAATTTTATCTATCAACTATCGTTCTATTATAAAATTGTTCCAAGAAACAGAATAATTTAATTGTGTTATAAATATTTATTAGTATTTTTACTTTATTTAGGCGATAATTAAAGCAAGGATAAATACATATTAATAAAGGAGCATTTAATTATGGCAAAAGCAGTTTCTAAAGATAAGAAAGTAGAAAAGAAAACTGAAGTTAAAACTGACGCGAAAAGTAAAAGTGCGAAAGTGGCAAAAGAAACTAAACCAGTAGAAGAGAAACAACCTGTCTCTTACCGCGTATACCACGTCTCTTATCAAAAAGATAAAAATATGTGGTCAGTAAAATTTGAAAAAGGTGAAAAAGCTTTAAAATTATTCAAAACTCAAAAAGAGGCAATTAAATTTGCTGAAGAAAAAACTAAAAATAAAGATGGTAATAAAGTTAAAGTTCACTCCTTAAAAGGTAAGATTAGAAAAGCTTAATTAATAATTTTATTTTCATATGAAATTATCTAGTTCGAAAAGAATTAATTTTTTGTTATCGCAAATGGGGATATTTTCTTTTTATGATGTCATCTATCATCTGCCTAGACGTTATGAAGATTATTCTTTAACTGACGAAGAAGATAATTTAATAGATAAACAAAAAATAACATTACTTGGTCAAATAATAAGCGAAGTTAAAACGAATAATTCGCACAAATTAAGTGTGTCGACTTTTGACTTTTTATCGATAAATAAACGGTATTACAAAGTTGTCGCCTACAATAGAGATTATTTAAAAAACATTGTCAAAATTAACGATATCTATACAATTTACGCCTCTTTTAATAAAAAAAGAAACGAATTAGATTTAATTAATTTAAAAAAAGGCGACATTGGTGAAAATGAAAAAATTAAACCTATCTATTCACTTCCAAGCGGATTAAAAAACCATGAATTTATACGCCTAGTTAAAAAAGCGTTTAAAAATGTCGGTAATATTTTTAGTTTTGTTCCTTATTATTTTATTAATAAATACCATTTAGTAAATAAGAGAGATGCCTTATATTACGCACATTTTCCTGCGGATAGAGAGGACATAAAAAAATCATTGTTATTTTTAAAATATGAAGAAGCACTTAAATTTGCTTTAAATAACAAACTGATTAAAGAAGATAATTTGTCACTTAGTAAATATAAAGTTGATTATGTTTCTTTTGAAGCATTAAAACCGCTTATTGAATCCCTTCCTTTTACATTAAATAATGACCAAGTTGTCGCACTTAAAGAGATAATCGATGATCTAAATAATAAACATTTAATGTACCGCCTACTTCAAGGTGATGTTGGAAGCGGAAAAACTATCGTGGCACTCATCAGCTGTTTTGCTTCTTTTTTAAGAGGGACGCAGTCGGCATTTATGTGCCCGACAGAAGTACTTGCAAGACAACATTACTTAACAGCGAAAGAAATATTTAAAAATGAAAAAATTAACATCGCTTTATTAGTTGGTTCTTTATCTAGTGAAGAAAAAAGAAATATACTTATAGATTTAAAAGATGGGTTAATCGATTTAGTGATAGGTACTCATTCATTATTTTCTAAATCGGTTAAATATAACAATTTAGGATTAGCTATTATCGATGAACAACATCGATTTGGTGTCAATCAACGAAAAGCGTTATTATCTAAAAACGACAATGTCGATTTGCTCATGATGAGTGCGACCCCTATACCGAGAAGTCTCGCCTTGACGGTGTTTGGTGATTTAGACATTTCTACTTTATATTCTTTCCCCTCTTCTAAAAGGGATGTCAAAACGATATTAATTAATAACGACCAAGATAAATTATTTTCATATATCGATAAAGTTTTATCTTTAGGCAAAAAAATATATATCGTCTTACCTCTCATCGATTTAGGTAAAAATTATAAAGATTCAATTGAAAATATTTATCCGATATATAAAGAAAGATATAAAGATTTAGTTGGTAAACTTCACGGGAAAATGAAAAGTGAAGAAAAAGAGAAGGCGATATTAGATTTTACATTAGGGAAAACAAAAATATTAGTAAGCACCCAAGTAATAGAGGTAGGTATCGATGTCAAAGACGCCCTTTTAATGATAATTTATGGGTGTGAAAGATTTGGTTTAGCTAGTCTACATCAACTTAGAGGTAGAGTTGGAAGAGATGGCTCAAAAGCCGCGTGTGTATTGGTTTATGATAAAGATATTGAAGGAGAAGAAGACAGGCTAAAAACATTTGCTAAAACGGACGATGGATTTAAATTAGCCGAACAAGATTTAATCAATAGAGGTCCGGGTGAATTGATAGGAATTAGACAATCAGGTTTACCAGATTTTCATTATTTAAATGTCGTTAATGATTTAAAAATATTTAAGATAGCAAGAAAAGATGCGGATGAAATATTTTCTAAGCGATTTGAAAATGATAATTTCATGCGTTTGATTAACTATATTAGAAAAACAAGTGACGAAGATAAAATAAATAAAGGATAAATAAAAATTGTGGTACAATTTTATTTGAGCTTTGTTAAAGCAAAAAGAACGGTGGTAAGATTATGAAGATTGTAGTTGATGCGATGGGTGGCGATAATGGTAGCAGTATCGTTGTGGAAGCGGTTAAAGATTTCTTAAAAGAACATAAGAATGTTGAAGTCGCCGTCGTAGGTAAAAAAGAAGAATTAAAAGATTTAGAAAAAATATGTAAAGTCGTACACGCTGACGAGGTATTACCGATGGAGGCTGGGGCACTTGAAGCACTCAGAATGAAAAATTCATCGATGATGGTCGCTTTAAAATTAATGAAAGACGAAGGGTATGACGGAATCGTTTCTTGTGGTTCAACTGGCGGATTCCTCTCAACTAGTGCGATTGTTTTAAAGATGATTGAAGGTGTTAAAAGAGCGGCGTTAGTTACCGCTTTCCCAACACAGATAAAAAATAAAAAAGTAGTCATATTAGATATTGGGGCAAACAATGAAAATTCTAGTGAAGAGTTGTATCAATTTGGTAAGATGGGTAGACTCTATTCACAAGCTGTCTATCAAGTTGATGAACCAAATGTTTATTTGTTAAGCAATGGTGTTGAAGAAGAAAAAGGCTCGCCAGAAGTAAAAAAAGCTCATCAATTATTTAAAGACAATAATTTCCCTGGATTTATGGGCAATATCGAAGCGAGAAATGTATTAAACGGTTTAGCCGATGTTGTTGTGACTGATGGATTTACTGGTAATATTTTCTTAAAAGGTACAGAAGGATTAGCTAAATTTTTCTCTAAATCTATTAAGGGAATATTTAAGAAAAATCTATGGACTAAATTAGGATATCTTCACGTTAGAAAAGGGATTAAAGAATTTAGTAGTCTCATGGATTATAAATCGACAGGCGGGGCGATGCTTTTAGGCGTCAATGGGGCGGTAGTCAAAGCTCACGGTAATTCTGATGCCTACTCATTTAAATGTGCGTTAAATGTCTGTTTAAAATTAGTTGAAAATGACATCGTGAATAAAATTAAAGAAGGTATGAAAGTGGATGGAGAATCAAAATAAGAAATTTTTTGATACTTTAAATCTTAAAGTTAACGATCCTTCAATTTTTGATTTGGCGTTAACTCATTCTTCTTTTAACGCGGATGCGAATACAAAACATCACGATTATGAGAGGCTTGAATATATCGGTGATGCGGTGCTCGGATTTGTCGTCGCTGATTTAATATATAAGATACAGCCGTCGATGGAGCCAGGACTAATGTCTAAACTGAGAAGTTATTTAGTCAAAAGTAGTGCTTTAGCAAAATATGCCCGCGAGATTAAATTGTACGATTATATTAAAGCTGGACATTCACTATCTCATAAACAAGTGGAGCAAAGTGACAAAATATTAGAGGATGTCTTTGAAGCACTTATCGGTGCGTTTTATCTAGATCAAGGATTAGATTTTGTCTATCGTTTTATTGAAAAATTTGTCTATGAAGAAATTAAAAATGTCGATATAGATGTCTTGACTGATTATAAGACAAAACTACAAGAAGCGATGCAGGCGGAATATCGAAATAGTGTAGAGTACATATTAGAAAAAGTAGAAGGTCCTGCGCATGATAGAACTTTTACTGTCTCTGTTTTATTCAATGGTTTAAAACTAGGTAGTGGGGTTGGTAAATCTAAAAAAATTGCTGAAGAAAATGCGGCGAAAAACGCACTTAAAAAAAGTATGAAAGGATAATTTAGAAAGGAGAAAATATGGGTTTAATTTCATTTTTAAAAAGTAAATTTTCAAAAAAAGATAAAATCGATAATAAATATGTAAGCGGAATGAGTAAATCAAGAAAAAATTTCTCATCTAAATTAACAAATTTATCCAAACGATATAAAAGCGTCAACCAAGATTATTTTGATGAATTAGAAGAAATATTGATCGAGTCCGATGTCGGTGTGTCTTTATCCATTAAAATAATTGAAGAAGTGCTTGATGAATCGAAAAAACAAAAAATAACTGAACCAGAAAAAATAAACGAAATATTAGTCGATAAGATGTTTTTAGGTTATGCGTCAAAAGGTGATATCGTAAACGAAATACAGTTTAAAAGTGAAGGGCCCACCGTTGTATTAGTTGTCGGCGTCAATGGTGTTGGTAAGACTACTAGCATCGCAAAACTTGCTTATCACTATATTCAAAAAGGAAAGAAAGTTATGCTTGTTGCCGCGGACACCTTTAGGGCGGGGGCGATAGAACAACTTTCCATCTGGGGTGAAAGATTACATATACCAGTTATAGTTGGAAAAAAAGAACAAGATCCAGCTTCCGTTAGTTATGACGGGGCAAAAGAAGCGATTAAACAAGGTGTTGATTTATTGATAGTTGACACTGCAGGAAGGCTTCAAACTAAAGTTAATTTAATGAACGAGTTAGCAAAAATTAAAAGAGTGCTAAATAAAGAAATAGCGGGTGCACCTCACGAGACTTTTCTTATAATCGACGCGACTACTGGACAAAATGGTGTCATTCAAGCAAAACAGTTTAATGAGGTGACTGATGTGAGTGGAGTTATCATTACTAAGATGGACGGCACTAGCAAGGGCGGAATTATTTTATCGATAAGAGAAGAATTAGGAATACCAGTTAGATTTATTGGTTTAGGGGAGAAATTAGATGATTTAGAAGAATTTGATCTCGACCAATATTTATACGGTTTATGTGTGGAACAAGATGAAAAATGAGATAGAAGAAAAGTTGCGATATATTAACCTACTAGATATTTATTATAATCTTTTATCTCCTTCGCAAAAAAAGATTATGAATGCTTATTTTAATCTCGATTTATCGCTTGGAGAAATTGCGAGTGAACTTAATATTTCTCGCGCTGGGGCGCTGGACAGTATTAGGAAAGCAAAAAGAAAATTAGATGAATATGAAAATGAGCTTCACATATATGAAAAACAAGTTAAAATTAATGAATGTATTTCAAAACTCAAAGATTTTAATTTAAATGATGAGGCAAAAAGATTAATAGATTTAATTGAAAAGGAGAACAATGATGGCGTTTGAATCACTGACAGATAAACTTAGTTCGATATTTAAAAAGCTTAGAGGACAGGCTCGACTAACCGAGAGCAATATGGATGAAATGCTAAGGGAAGTAAGAGTAGCGCTACTCGAAGCAGATGTAAACTACAAAGTTGTTAAAGAGTTTGTGAATAACATCAAGGAAAAAGCTATAGGACAAGATGTTTTAAAACAACTTAATCCTTCTCAAATGGTCGTAAAGATTGTTAGAGATGAATTAGTGGAACTTTTAGGTAGTAAAGATAGTGAAATCCATTATCAAAATAATCGTCCAACCATCATAATGCTCGTCGGTTTACAAGGCTCAGGTAAAACAACTTCTGCTGGTAAGCTCGCTTATTTAATGAAAAATAAATTAAACAAAAAAGTCTTATTAGCAGCGTGTGACGTCTATCGTCCAGCGGCGATAGACCAACTTGATCAAATCGCAAAACAGGTGGGCGTGCCTATCGTTAATATGGGTACGGACATTAGTCCTGTCACAATAGCAAAAAAAGCCAAAGAAAAACTGTTCAATGATCATTTAGATGTACTTATTATCGACACTGCTGGTCGACTTCAAATAGATGAAGCACTCATGGATGAACTTAACAATATTAAAAAAGAAGTTAATCCAGATGAAATATTGTTATTAGTTGACGCGATGGCGGGGCAAGATGCGGTTAACGTCGCGAATGCATTTAACGATAAACTAGCGTTGACAGGCGTCATCATGTCTAAACTTGATGGTGACGCGCGAGGTGGAGCGGCTTTATCCATCCGTCACATGAGCGGGGTACCGATTAAGTTCATGGGTACTGGTGAAAAGCTTGCGGATTTAGATATTTTCCATCCAGATAGAATGGCAGAAAGAATATTAGGGATGGGCGATATTTTAACCTTAGTGGAAAAGGCCCAAGAACAATTAGATGAAAAAGAAATGAAAAAAGGCGTCGGTAAGATGCTCAGTGGTAAATTTGACTTAGATGACATGCTTTTATATATGAAAAAAGTTCAAAAGTTAGGTTCTTTGGGTGGGATACTTAAATTTATTCCTGGCATGCCTAAAATTAGTCCTGAACAACTTTCTGTCGCTGAAAAAGAGATGCAAAATTTCGAGGTTATTATCAATTCAATGACCAAAGAAGAAAGAAAAAATCCTGACATTTTAAAATATTCTCGAAAAGTGAGAATCGCAAATGGAAGCGGGAAAACTTTAAATGAAATAAATAAAGTACTTAAAAAATATGAGACGGCGAAAGCGAGTATGAAACAAGTTGAAGCCTATCGAAAAAGTGGCAAATTACCTCCTGGTGGTTTTGGAGGACTGCATTAAAATTATTTAATAAATTTTTTGCCTTTTTCTACTGCTTTTTTTAACCAATCAGGTTCATCGATATTATTATCTATTTCTTCTAATAATTTTTTATCTTGTTTTGTTAAATTGATTTTATCAAACAAATCTTTGCGATAGATTCTAGTTAATCTTAAACTTTCTTTTCTTCGATATTTTTCTATTGCTTTATGATTGCCACAGTAGAGGATAGAAGGAACTTTATCCCCGTTAAAATCATAAGGTTCAGTGTACTGAGGATATTCGAGCAAATTGTTGTCGAATGTTTCTATATCGAGTGAGGAGGAAGTAATGGCACCATCTAAAAGTCTTATAATCGCGTCAGTTATCGCCATCGCGCCTATCTCTCCACCAGTTAAAATAAAGTCACCGATAGAAACGAGTTCATCGACATATTTATTAACTCTATAATCTACACCTTCATAATGTCCGCATACGATGAGTAAATGTTCTACTTTACTAGCGTACTCTTTAGCTTTATCTTGAGTGAAAGTCTTTCCTTGAGGAGATAGTAGTATTTTATGTGTTTTAATATTGCTTTTAGATTTAATCGCATCGACGATTGGCTGACATTTCATTATTAATCCCGCCCCTCCTCCGATAGGGGGAGTGTCGACACGAGAATATTTATCAAGTGTATAATCTCTAATGTTAATAATTTCAATCTGCACTAGATCTTTAGTAATTGCTCTTTTTATTATTGAATTAGAAAATACCCCATCAAACATAGAAGGGAACAAAGTTAAAATTGTTATCTTCATAGCATCCCTTCTATTAAATGGATTGTTATTTTTTTATTTATGACATCTACTTTTTTAATAAACTCTTTTACAAAAGGTACAAAAAAGTTTTTCCCGTTTTTATTTACTACTCTCAGTGTTAATTGGGCAGGAAATTCTTCCACCTTGATAACTTTACCTATCTCATTATTTTCTTCATCGTAAATTAAACAGTTTTCTAAATCAGAAAAATAATATAATTCATCTTTATCATCAAACAATTGTTTTTCACAAAATATTTCACATTTTGATAGAGCTTTTGCGTCTTCTTGAGAATTTATTTCTTCTAATTTCACAATATCCATCTTCCCATTTTTATGGTACCTATCAACTGTAAAAGGTTTATATTCATCATCTATTTTAATGTAGACAATATTACCCCTTTTATAACGAATAGAAGAAAAATAAGTAGTGGAATATATTCTAATTTCTCCCTTTAAAGAGAAGGGGGAAAGTATAGTACCGAGCTTTAAAAATTCCATGTATATATTTTAAATATTAAAATAGTAAGAAAAAAGAGGAATTATTCTTCTTCCTCTTCTTCAAATGATTCAAATTGTAGATGAAGATGTTTCTCAGTGCTTTTACCAGCGATAGAGACAACTTCACGTATGGCGTTTGCAATGCTACCTTTCTTTCCAATTAGTCGAGCAGTATCAAGTTTATTAGCAGCAATGATAATTTTAATATCTTTACCATTTTCTTCTTCGATTTGACGAATGAGAACGCTGTCCTTTTCTTCAACTAATGGATCGATAACGGCATGAATAACTTTCTCGTAATCCATAATTAATTATTTACCATTCTTTTTGCTTTCGTGGTATTTTGCCATAATACCTTTACGGTTAAAGATAGCTCTTACGGTTTCGCTTGGAGTAGCACCTTGATTTAACCATTTTAAGGCGACATCTTCTTTTACCACGGCGTTTTCAACACCTTTATCAGGATCAATATAACCGATTTGTTCGATGATTCTACCATCTCTAGCGTATCTTGAATCAGCAGCTACAATGCGGTAGAAAGGATCGCTGTGACGGCCAATTCTAGTTAATCTAATTTTTACTGCCATTTAATTTTCCTCCTATTTAAAGCGTCATAATTTTAGATTAAATTACATATAGTGTCAAGTATTTTTACTTAACAGCAAAAAAATATACAAAACAAGTAATTTTATATGGTAAAATAAAAAGGTAAAAATATGATATTTATTTAAAAATTATCGAGGTTATTTTATGAATTTTTTAGAGAAAGTTTTTCATATTAAAGAAAATCAAAGTAGTTTAAAAAATGAAATCGTTGGTGGTATATGTACTTTCATTGCAATGTGTTATATATTACCAATTAATTCATCAATTTTAAGCGATGCAGGGATGAGCTCTAGTGGCGTATTTATTATGACCGCTTTACTTAGTTTTTTAGTTACACTCATCATGGGGCTTGTCGCAAATTATCCAGTTGTATTATCCGCGGGGATGGGGCTAAATGCCTTTTTAGCGTACACCATTATTTTAGAACAAGGAATGAGTTGGCAAGACGGAATGATTCTTTTAACCGTCTCAGGAATATTGTTTTTTATCATTTCTCTAACACCGATTAGAAGAAAACTTATCGATTCAATTCCAATGAACATAAAACTCATTATCTCTGCATCTCTCGGCGCTTTTATTTGTTTTGTTGGTTTAAAAAACTCTTTAGTTATCGCGTCTAGTGAATCTACTTACGTCACTTTAAATACATTTTTAGACCCTGCAGTTTTACTGAGTGTCGTTGGTATAATTATTTGTTTTGGATTAATGTTTGTTAAAAATAAGACGATTAAAACTTTAGCAATCCCAATAACAATAGCGGGTGTTGCCGTTATTGGTTTAATCATATCTACTATCATGATTGAAACTGGCACAATAGGATTAAATGAAACTGGTCAGTGGGTTTATAACATACCAGGTATATTAGAAAATGAAACTAAATTACCAATATGGCCAGGATATGATTCTAGTGTTAAGTTCGCAGATTTTAGCGGTGTACAAGAAGTGTTTTTGTATGGTATTTTTTCTGATGAGAACTACGATTTTGCTCAAGGATTAGTAAATGTCTTTACAAACCCTGTTTCTTACGTAGGGATATTCTCTTTGATAATAGTTAATATGTTCGATACCACCGCGACACTTTTAGCGGTTGGAAGAGATATTAAATTAATTGATGAAAATGGAAAGATGAAAAATTTCCAAAGAGCGGTTATCGCTGATGCGGCAGGGGCATTAATTTGTGGCCCACTTGGAACTTCAACTGTCACCTCATTTGCTGAAAGTAGTGTCGGAGTTAATCTAGGTGCGAGAACTGGCTTTGCCGCGATAGTCGCGGGATTTATGTTTTTCTTATCTATATTTATTTATCCTGTATTCTATATATTTACCGCTGGAAGTGTGACGAGTGCGGCACTTGTATGTGTCGGTAGCTTAATCTTTTACAATAATATGAAAGAGATAGAGTGGAAAGATATGTTAATAGGCATGACAGCGTTTGTCATGATTATATTCTCTGTTTTAACTTATTCGATATCTAATGGTATTGGAATAGGGTTGATAACTTACTGCGTAATGATGTTATTTTCAAGACGCGGGAAAGAGGTTGGTATACCAATATATATAACCGCATTATTATTCATACTTTCATTTGCCGCGAGCGCTTTAATGCAAGTTTGGAAATAATTTATTTCGTTTAAAAAATATGTGGCTAAAATATTTTAAAAGTGCTGATATACAATGCTTTTGATATGTTCTGTCATAAAAATTAAAGTAAATAAATTTAAAACATGACAGTTAAAATTTATAATTGTTTTAGATATTGGGAAAGAAATGGAAAAAATCGTTATACAAAATTTAAAAAATATTCGTAAGAAAATAGGTATTTCCAAAGAGGAAATGGCTAACTATCTAAATTTAGAACAAAGCAGTATAAGTAAATTTGAAAATAGCGAAAGAACACTACATATGAATCATTTAGAAAAATCTTGTTGCTTATTTGATATTAATATTAATGATTTATTTAAAGAGGATTTAAATATTGCAATTTTGTCTCCTTCATTTATAAAGGATGAATTAAATTTTAATTCCCTCCCCGATATAGCAAAAATTAATCAAATTGCTTTGAATATTATCGAAATGAAAAAACTCTTGGAGAAGAATAATTGATAGGATTTTAATTCATAGAAGAGCAAATGAAATTAGAGAGCTTTTAAATGTCGATGATAATTCGCCTATTGACTTAATAAATTTAATTAAATTCAATAAAGATTTAACATTAATTTTTTATCCATTTAAGGAAAAAATAAGTGGGATTTGCATTAAAAAGGCAAATTTAATCGCGATTAATTCGCCATCGACAAAGGGTAGACAAGCTTTTTCTATCGCTCATGAACTGTATCGTTTTTTATGATGAAAATACTTCTACTATAAGTTATTTATCCGATAATTTAGATGATAAAATTGAGGAAGCCGCCAATCTATTCGCGTCATATTTTTATTAATGCCAGACTGCGCTTTTAGCCGCTTATATAATAAAATTACAAGTAACGGAAAAGAAAAAATTGAATTAAAGCACATATTAGAAATGGAACAATATTTTAAAGTTAGTCGAAACGTTCTTTTTGTGCGTTTGGTGCAAGAAGGATATTTATCAGTAAAAGATTGTGAACAATATAAAACTGATATTATCAAAAATGCTTTAAGATACGGCTATGACATAAGTTTATATTTGCCATTAGATGATAAAAAACAAGTTACATATGGCGCGTATTTAAAACTGGCACTTTTATTAAAAGAAAAAGGAATAATAAGTGAAGGAAGATATGAACAATATTTATTAGAAGCATTTAGAGACGATATTGTTTTTAATGAAAATATTAAAGAAGACATATATGACTAAAATAATATTTTTTGACACCGATTGTATATCGTCTTTTTTATGGACAAAATCTACTAATTTACTTAAATATTGTTTTGGTAGAAATATGATTATTCCTGTTCAAGTTTATGAAGAATTATCTGTCGTCATACCTTTAAAAGAAAGAATCGATGAATTAATTAATGATGGATTTGTCGTGGTGGAAGATATACCAAACGAAATGGAATACATTTCTCTTTATTTAAATTTAACAAGTATGCATAGTTCAACTAAATTACCTTTAATAGGAAAAGGAGAAGCGGCATCTATACTTTTAACAAAAAGATATAATGGAGTACTTGCAAGCAATAATTTAAGAGACGTCTTATATTATGTTAAATTGTATAAGCTTGAACACATAAATACCGTCTAAATAATTCATAAATGCGTAAGTAGTGGGTATATAAATATTCAAAAAGCTTCTTATTTATGGAAAGAAATGATTTTTAAAAAGAGAAAATTACCATTTAATTCATATAAAGAATATGTTTCTAGTTTAAAAAACAAATAAACATTTATTATATAAATTTAAAAAATTTATGCTTGCACTTAACTAGCGATATTGATAATATTTAGAAAGCGTCAAAAGACGATATAGATGCTCCGCTGTTGGTGAACATGAACATCCGAATATAAAAAATGAAGGAGGACTATTTATGAACAATCGTTTAGTCGATGAAATTACTAAGTCCCAGATGCGTACTGATTTACCTGAATTTAATTCCGGTGATGAAGTCAAAGTTTCCGTTAAAATTATCGAAAACAACAAAACAAGAATCCAAGTATTCCAAGGTGTTGTCATCAGCGTGAGAGGTTCTCAAATTTCTAAAACCTTCACTGTTCGTAAAATTTCAAGCGGAATAGGCGTCGAAAGAACTTTCAATCTCCATTCTCCATCAATTGATTCTATCGTGGTGGTTAGAAGAGGTAAAGTTAGACGTAACAAAATTCATTACTTACGTGAGCGCTCTGGCAAATCCGCAAGAATTAAAGCTAAAATTTAATTCAAATCAAAATTTAACAAAATGGGATTTCTATTTGAAATCCTTTTTTTGTTATCATATTGATTGTTAAAGGGTTAAAAACTATAATAACGAGTATGAAGAAACTTAATATTTCAATATATACACAAAAGATAATTTGGGCATCGCTATATTTTGTCTTAATTATTGGACTTTGTTTATGCTCTATTCCTGCTTTTGATAGAATGTATTTTTCTTCTATTTTTGTCTCAGGCGAATCGATGGCTCCAACCTTAAATCATCACGGTGATGGGAGAGTTGATTTTGGCACCATTGATACATCATCATCTGCGAAAAGAAATATAAGACGTTTTTCTATTGTTGTTACTTATTATCCTTGGTCAGATTATATTGATGATCAACTTAAAAATAACGCCCCATATAAAATAAAAAGAGTAATTGCTTTACCTGGTGAAACTTTTGAAATTAGAGATGGCGAAATTTATATATATGACGAAAATGACATCGAGACAAAAATTACAAAGACATTTGAACCTAATATAACTGATCCTACTAAACATAATTACAAAAAAACAACACTAGGAGAAAATGAATATTGGGTTATGGGAGATAATTGGGAAAACTCTCAAGACTGCATCGATGAAAAGGAACCAATACGATATAAAGATATCGTTGGAATATTAGTTTCTATAGAAGGTACTTGTAAAATTAAAGGGAGTGGAGATAGAGAAGAATGTGTTGATAGAATTTACACTACACCTCAATATTTCTATTAAAGTATGAACAATATCCATTGGTACCCTGGTCACATGAAAAAGGCCACTGAAAAAATAAATGATTACATTAAATTAGTCGATGTGGTCATCATTGTTTTAGACGCGCGTGCGCCTTTTACTTTTATTAATGATGAACTAGATAATTTAGTTAAAAATAAATTGCGATTAATTGTCTTAACAAAGATTGATTTAGCGGATAAAGATGTTGTTTTGCGTCAAATAGATATTCTTAAAAAACGATTTGATAACTGTATAAGCATCAATAACAATGACCCTAATTCTAAAAAGATTATTTCTCTAGCTATTAATGCTTTAGCAAAGGATAAAAAAGAGAAAGAAATTAGAAAAGGAATGAAGCCTCAACCAACTAGGGCGATGATTATTGGTGTCCCTAACGTTGGTAAATCCTCCCTAATAAATAGACTTAGTAATAGAAATGCCGCCAAGGTGGCAAATAAGCCTGCCTACACTCGAGGAGCGAGTTGGATAAAAGTTAATAATGAATTTGAATTATTAGATACCCCAGGCGTATTACCAACTAGTTATAAACAAAACAAAAAAGCATATAACCTTGCAGTTTTAGGCTCAATTGACGATAATATTTTACCAATTTCTGACGTTGTAAATTATTTAATAACTTATTTAAAAGATAATTATCCGTCTAGTTTAAAAGATAGATATGGTATAGAAAATATTGATAATTATGAACAAGTTATAAAAGATATATGTTCAAAACGAGGACTATTAAAAAAGGGTGAATATGATTTTGAAAGAGGAGAACTACTTCTTTTAAAAGAGTTTAGAGCGGGATATTTAGGAAGGATATCTTTAGAAAAAGAAGATGCTTGATTTTGAACAACAATATTATTCTGAAAATATTAAATTTATAGTCGGAGTTGATGAAGCAGGAAGAGGGTGTTTACTAGGGCCAGTTGTCGCCGCCGCGGTGATTTTACCTCCCTCTTATAAAAATGAAAAAATTAACGACTCTAAAAAGCTGAGTGAAAAACAAAGAGAAGAACTTTATCAAACGATAATTAAAGACGCGATTGATTTTGGTGTCGGTATTGTTGAAGCAGAAGAAATAGATAAAATAAATATTCTTGAAGCAAGTAAAAAAGCTATGCTAATAGCTATAAATAATTTACACCACAAATATCAACTTATTATATCTGACGCGACCAAGTTAAATACTGAAGTTACTACTATTCCTTTAGTGAAGGCGGACGCTAAATGTTTAAATGTCGCCGCCGCGTCAATTATTGCTAAAGTTACGCGTGATCACATATGTTTAGAACTTGATAAAAAATATCCACAGTACCACATTAAAGATCATAAAGGTTATGGCACTAAATTGCACATGGATGCTTTAAAACAATACGGACCTATTAAAGGGGTTCATCGTTTTTCTTATAAACCAATTAAAGATTTAAAGATAATGAAAATTTCTTTATTTAATATCTAATTTCTTTTTTTCTTCCCTAGTTACTAATATAGGAGGCAAATGTAAATGGCAACTAGAGGAAGAGATATTCTCATTTATCTATCAGTTAAATACGGAGGAGAATGGGATGATATTTATAAAGCTATTAGAGAAAAAGAAAAAATTAATTTTGATTTGATTAAGGAAGCGGTAGATAAGTGTAAAGCGAATACGATTACTATAATTGATGACGATTATCCATCGTATTTAAAAAATATTTATCAACCGCCTTTTGTTCTTTTTTATTACGGTGATAAAAATCTATTAAAAGACGAGAGAGATAATTTAAGTGTCGTCGGTTCTAGAGAATGCACAAAATATGGAGAAAATGTCACGCGTGAATTAGTCAAATCAGCGAGCAAGAAATATAACATCGTATCTGGATTAGCAAAAGGGATAGATTCGATCGCCCATCATACATGTATTGAAAATGAGGGCAAAACTATCGCTATATTAGGAAGCGGGATTGACAACTGTTATCCTAAACAAAATATATCTTTATATGAAGAAATAAAAAACAATCATCTATTAATTTCTGAATATCCAAATAATGTTGAACCTAAAAAAGAACATTTTCCGATGCGAAATAGACTTATCGCTGCATTTTCAAAAGCTCTTTTAGTAACAGAAGCTCACACTAATTCTGGGACATTATCAACCGTCTCTTACGCCCTTCACAGCGGTAAAGATGTCTTGTGTGTTCCTTATCCAATTGACGCCCATTCTATATGCAATCGTTTGATCAAGGACGGCGCCTATTTAATTGAAAACGGAAGCGATTTAATCGATGAATTAAAATAATTTTAAATAAACTAGAAACTAGTCTATTTAATAATAAATAAGATATATAAAGGCAGTTGACAAAAGTAAAAAATGCTTTAATAATATTTTGCTATGAAGCTAATAATTGTCGAATCACCAACAAAATGTCCTACTATTAAAAACTACTTAGGCGAAGAATATACAGTCGTTGCCTCTCAAGGCCATATCCGCGATTTAGCGACGACAGGCAAAGGCGGTTTAGGCGTCGATGTCGAGCACGATTTTAAGCCTACTTACATTATTAATAAGGATAAATACAATATTGTAAATTCTTTAAGAAAAGAAACAAAAAAAGCTGATGAAGTTATATTGGCAACTGACCCTGATAGAGAAGGGGAAGCAATCGCTTGGCATCTACAACAAGTGTTAAAACTAAAACCAGATGTCAAAAGATTGGAATTTCACGAAATAACTCGTGAAGCGATAACAGAAGCAATTAAACATCCTCGCACCATAAATCCAAATCTCGTTTCAAGCCAAGAAGCAAGAAGAATCTTAGATAGGATTATCGGATTTAAATTATCATCTTTAATTTATAAAAAAATTCATTCAAAAAGTGCAGGTAGAGTTCAAACCGCCACACTAAAGATGATATGCGACCACGATATTGAAATCGATAAATTTATCCCAGAAGAATATTATACAATCAGTACAAAGGGCGAGATTTTTAATATCAATTACGATTTGATATTTGATAGTTATAAAGGAAATAAAGATAGAATATCCACCAAAGATTTAGCGGATGAAATAATAAACGCTATACCGAATGAATTGGTGGTCACAAACGTTTCTAAAACTATCAAATCAAAAGAATTAAAAGAACCTTTTAGACTCTCTACTTTACAGCAAGAAGCTTTTAATAAACTTAAATTTGGTGCGAACAAGACTCTTGAAGTAGCAAAGACTTTATATGAAGGTGTCGTCATCAATGGTAAACACGTCGGTTTAATTTCTTATGTCCGTACTGATTCAAGCCGTCTTTCAAGCGATTATATTGCTCGCGCTAGTGCGTACATCAAAGAGACTTATGGCAGTGAATATATCGGTCAACTTAAAAAAATTAAAAAAGTTAATAAATCTCAAGATGCTCACGAAGCAGTGAGGCCGACAAGTAACCACATTACTCCTGACTCAATTAAAGAGTTTTTAACTAGAGATCAATATGAACTTTATAAATTGATTTATAACCGCACTCTTTCAAGTGTCATGAAACCACGTCAAGATGAAGTTATGACCATCGAACTTAGTGGTGGAGATACTAAATTCCACGTAAATATTTCAAGAGTGGTTTTCGATGGTTATCAAAAATTATTAAAAGAAAAAGATGATGAATCTGTTCAAACATTGCCTAATATTGAAAATGGTTATATATTCCACGTTGTCGATAAGAAAAATGAGTATAAAACTACTCAACCACCGGCACATTATTCTGAAGGCAAATTAGTCAATAAAATGGAAGATGTCGGTATTGGTAGACCATCAACTTATGCCTTTACTATCGAAATTTTAAAGAAGAGAAAATATATTTCTTCTTCTGGTGGGGTACTCGAATCGACACTTCAAGGAAGAAAAACTGCTCACGTACTCGAGAAATATTTCCCGAATATCGTCTCCGCTAAATATACCGCTGATATGGAAAGTGAACTTGACAGCATTGAAAAAGGTGATATGAGTAGTATAGAAGTGCTACAAAAATTTTATAATCCATTTATTGAACAACTACAAAACGCGACAGAGAAAATGTATGCTGACGATGTCGAACCATTTGGTGATGTCTGTCCTAAATGTGGTCAACCTCTAGTGTATAAATATTCAAAAAATGGACGCTTTGTCGGTTGTAGCAATTATCCTACATGCACTTATCGTTTTGACGAACCTGTCAAAAAATGTCCTAAATGTGGGAAAGGATATATGGTTAAAAAGAAAGGACAATATGGTTATTTCCTTGGTTGCACCAATTATCCTGAATGTAAGTATATTGAGAAAATAAAAACTAAAGGTAGCAAAAAATATACTTATAAAAAAATTGATAAAAAATCTTAGTTTTAAAAGCCTTACGACATAAAAGTGGGGCTTTTTAAATTTATTTAATGAAAACCACACACAATTATTTATGCTATAATTTAAAGGATGAATAAAGTTACTAAAGATTATTTAAATTATTTAAAATTTGAACGTAATTTTACCGATGCGACTATCGATTCATATAAGAGAGACATCGATAAATTTTTTAAATTTTTATTAGAAGAAGATATATTGTTCGATGAAGTTGATTTAACTGTCATCCGCAATTTTTTAGCGGTTGAATTATCTAGTGGAATAAGCAAAAAATCATGCAAGAGAAGAATGTCTTCGCTAAGTGGATTTTATCAATATCTACAAGAAAAACATTATATAAAAGTTAATCCTTTTTTATTCGCTTCGCCTCTTAAACTTGAAACTAAATATCCTCACGCTTTATATAAAGAGCAAATTGAAGAATTATTTAAATCTAATAAGAGTAGAGAAGATTTTTTAATGCCTAGAGACCAAGCAATTATAGAAATGCTTTATTATACTGGCGTAAGAGCGAGTGAATTAATTAATATAGACATGCAAGATATTGATTTAAAAAATCGGATAGTGCGGATATTTGGTAAAGGTCAAAAAGAAAGATTAGTGCCTTTTTCAAATGAATGTCTTGATTCCTTACAGTTATATTTAAAGACAGTTAGACCAAAATTAATCAATAAAGATTTGACTAATGCCCTATTTTTAAATAGCGGTGGTAAAAGGTTAACAAGAAGGGGCTTAGAATTTATTTTAAATTCTATTCAAGAAAAAACAGGCTGTTTTTTAAATCTCCATCCCCATATTTTTCGTCATTCATTTGCCACACATCTACTCGAGAATGGGGCAGATTTACGTGTTATACAAGAACTTTTAGGTCACGCATCGATAAACGCAACGCAGATATATACACACGTGTCGCAAAAAGCGATGAAAGCAATTTATTTAAATTCTCATCCAAGAGCTAAAATAAATAAAGATGAGGATTAAATATATACTAACTCTTGTATAGTTAGTAAATTTTGATATAATAAATTGACTTTACGAAAGTAAAGAACTACACACACTGTCGATTCAATTCCCTTGTCCTTTAATTTACGAGCTAAGTTGAAGGTGGACATTGTTAGAAGCAGTGGAGGAAAAACAAGAAGGAGGCTTCACTTAATGGAAGAAGAAAAAGTAGTTGCTCCAGAAGAAGTAAGTAAGGAAGAAGTAGTTGCTACAGAAGAAAATAGCGAAACTACACCTACTGAAACTATGGATGCTGTCATGCATGATCCTGATGCACCTGTCATTACGATGAAAAAATTATTAGAAGCAGGCGCGCATTTTGGACATCAAACTCGCCGATGGAATCCAAAGATGAAAAAATACATCTATGGTGCGAGAAATGGGGTTTATATTATCGACTTAGCCCAAACCGTCACGCGTATTGAAATCGCATACAAAGCTTTAAAAGAAATTGTCGATAATGGTGGTAAAGTACTATTTGTCGGTACTAAAAAACAATGCCAAGAAGCCGTGGAAGCAGAAGCACTTAGAAGTGGTTCATTCTACGTCACCAACCGTTGGCTTGGTGGTACATTAACTAACTTCCGTACTATCCAAGGAAGAATTCGTTATTTAAAAGAACTTGAAAGAAGAGAAGAGGAAGGAGAACTTGATTTACTCCCAAAACAAGAAGCAGCCTCTCTTCGTAAAGAAAAAGATAAATTAGCAAAGAATCTTGCTGGTATTAAAGAAATGCGTAAAATTCCTAATGCGATATTTGTCGTCGATCCTAACATCGAACACAACGCCGTTCTCGAAGCAAGAAAATTAAAAATTCCAGTCTTTGGTATCGTCGACACCAATAGCGATCCTGACGATGTCGATTACGCTATTCCGGCAAACGACGACGCAATCCGTTCTGTCTCACTAATCCTTGCTGTTATGGCGGACGCAATCTTTGAAAGTAAAGGTGGACAACCAGTTGTCGCTTATGTTAAAGATGAAGGTGAAGGCGTCACTATGAAAGACGTCATCCGTCAAACTGAAAAAGAAAATGCTGAAAAGTTAGCCCGCATAAGAGCGGAAAGACAAGCTCGTCAAGAACAATATGAAAAAGAGCAAGCATTAAGGTCAACTTCTGGTGATAAGGCCGGTGCGGTAGTTGAAGAAGAAAAAGCTTTAAAACAACAAAAAGCCCGCAAAACCCAAGCAAAAAAGACAGAAAAAGAAGAAAAAGAAACAAAAACTGAAACCGAAAAAGATGGAGAATAATTTATGGGAGAACAAAATTTAATTGAATTAATCAAAGTCTTAAGAGATAGAACAGGCGCTGGTCTTATGGACTGTAAAGGCGCACTTCTCGCTAACGACTTAGACATCGATAAAGCCTGCGATTGGCTTAGAGAAAAAGGTATCGCTAAAGTAGCTAAAAAAGCTGATAGAATTGCCGCTGAAGGACTTTCCCTCACTAAACGCTGTGAAAAATGTGGTAAGACTGTCATACTTGAAGTCAACTGCGAAACTGACTTTGTCGCTAAAAGTGATGCATTTAAAGAATTTGTTGAAACGATTGCTAAACGCATCCTTCACGACGATTTAAAAGATGTCGATACCGCTACAAAAGCATGTGAAGATTTATTTTCTGATGCGACTGTCAAAATGGGAGAAAAATTCTCTTTGAGAAGATTTGTCGTAGTGGAAAATAAAGATGGACAAGGTATTGGCACTTACATCCACATGGGTGGTAAAATCGCTGTCGTCGTCGTCTTAGAAAAGGCTGATGAGACTCTTGAAAAACAAATTGCGATGCACATCGCTGCTAACAATCCTTCATACATCAGCATGGATGATATTCCACAAGATGTTATCGAACATGAAAGAAATGTTCAAATTGTAGCTGCTAAAAACGATGAAAAATTAAAATCGAAACCTCTACCAGTCTTAACTAAGATTGTTGAAGGTAAAGTCAATAAAACATTCCAAGAATTGACATTGTCCGAACAAGCGTTCTTGATGGATGATTCTAAGACTGTTTCTCAAGTATTAAAAGAAAGTGGAAACAAAGTACTTCAATTTGTCCGTTATCAAGTTGGCGAAGGTATTGAAAAGAGAAAAGACGACTTCGCGAGCGAAGTAATGAAAGAAATCAAACAATAAAATGAATAAAAAGAAGCACGATTTTGTGTTTCTTTTTTTAATAAAGACAAACTAGGAGGTCAGCCATGTATAAACGTGTCTTATTAAAACTTAGTGGAGAAGCACTCCGTGGTCATGAAAGCTCTTCTATCCTCGATGTTAAATATTTAAAAACAATAGTTTCTATTATCAAAGAAATCTATGACAGCGGGATACAAGTTGCGGTGGTAATCGGCGCTGGTAACATCTGGAGAGGCAAACTTGCCGACGAGATTGGTATCGAAAGAATTCCAGCTGATTATATGGGGATGCTCGGTACTGTCATTAATGCAGTCGCGGTGTCTTCAAATCTAAAGACATTAGGAGTTGAAAGTGTCGTTTATTCTTCTATCCCTGCAATTGATGGGGTGAGTGTTAAATATGATAAAGAAGAGGCAAAAAAATCTCTCTTAGAAGGTAAAGTAGTTTTTCTTTCCGGAGGGACTGGTAAACCATTTTTCACTACCGATACCGCGGCGACAATGCTCGCCCTCGATATCGACGCTGACGCACTTTTAATGGCTAAAAATGGTGTTGATGGTGTGTATAGTGATGATCCTAGTGTAAATAAAAACGCAATTCTATTGAAAAAAATCACATATCGTGAGATGCTTAAAATGAATTTAAAAGTCATGGATAGCTCGGCAGTCGAAATGCTTTTAGATAAAGATATCGAAGTGAGAGTGTTCAATATGGCGGACACTAAAAACTTCATGCGAGTTATCAATGGACTTGATATAGGCACAACTTGCCGAAAGGATTAATTTTATGGATGAATTAGCAATTGAAGCACAAGGCAAAATGGAAAAGAGCATCGAAGCTTTAAAAAATTCTTTGTCGACTTTAAGAACTGGTAGAGCGTCTCCAGCTTTGCTTTCTGGCGTCATGGTGGATTATTATGGAGAGAAGACTCCAATCAATCAAATCTCTTCTATAAGCGTACCAGAGCCTCGTCAACTCTTAATCAAACCATATGATAAAAATGATATTAAAAATATTATTTCCGCAATTTCGAGCAGTGATTTAGGTATCAATCCTATCAATGAAGGTAATGTTATTAGACTCATTATCCCTGCCCTTACTGAAGAGAGAAGAAAAGAAATTGCTAAACAAGCAAAAAAATATGGTGAAGAGACAAAAGTTGCGATTAGAAATGTAAGACGCGACTATATGGATTTTCTTAAAAACGATGATGAATACAGCGAAGATTTAAGAAAAAGAATTGAAACTGATATCCAAAAAGTCACCGATGAATCAACTAAAAAAGTTGACGCCATATTGATGGAAAAAGAAAAAGAAATCATGTCGGTTTAGTTTTTTATAAATCAATAAATAACATTAAAAGCGGATTAGTCCGCTTTTTTGTTTTTAATTAAAATAGTGGATATTTGATGCATACAAGTATAAAAGTATGTATACTTGTAATATGAACTTTTTCAAAATACCTAAACATATCGCCTTTATTATGGACGGGAACGGTAGATGGGCAACAAAGAGAAATCTACCTCGACATTTAGGTCATAAAGAAGGATGTGAAAGAGTTATCGATATATATGAAGCGTGCTTAGAAAAAGGAATTAAAGTCATGTCTTTATATGCTTTTTCAACAGAGAATTGGAATAGACCTAAAAGAGAAATAAATCATCTTTTCAAATATTTAGAAAAGTTTTTTGTCCGTGAGAGAGATAGGATGTTGAAAGATGGCTGTAAAATTATAGTGAGTGGAGATATATCACCTTTACCAGAATCGACAAAAAAAGTTATAGATGAATCAAAAGAACTTACTAAGAATGGTAAAAATTTTACTTTCAATATTTGTTTAAATTACGGCGGGAGAAGCGAACTTGTTCGCGCTTGTAAACTATTTTGTCTAGATGTAATAAATAACAAAATCAAAATCGACGATTTAAATGAAGATAATTTTAATAATTATTTGTACACTAAAGACCTCCCACCTGTCGATTTGTTAATAAGGACTAGTGGGGAACAAAGGACAAGTAATTATTTGCCTTACCAACTTGCGTACGCTGAATTTATATTTACTAAAACATTTTGGCCAGACTTCACTAAAGAAGAATTTGACAAAGCCCTTTTAGAATATAATCAAAGGGATAGAAGATTTGGGAGCATAAAAAAATGAGTAGAAAGCCAGTAGAAATTAAACATAATGAACTTTCTGACGATGCGAAAAAAGGGATGATTATTAGGATAATCACCTCAGTTGTCGCTTTGGTGATTGTTTTACCTACCCTTTTCTTAGGCGATTATTTTTGGCTCGTAATAGTGGGGCTTCTCGGAGTGATATCGACTTTTGAAATCATTAAATGTGCAAAGAGAAAATATTCCCCAGTTCTATATATAACAAGTTCAATTTTAGTTATCGCTCTTGCGTATTGGCCGATACTTAGAGGACTTATTGAACCAAATGGTTCATATGAGGCTGGTTCAAAATTATTTTTAGATTTTGATTCTTTATATTTATCTATTATCGTCTTGGTAGCGGGCTTAATATTAGTGTTATCATGCGTATTAATCGATAAGAATTTTACCGTTAGAGATGCTTGCTTTATCTTTGTATTTTTATTGATTTTAGCCCTAGGAGTACAAAGTGCGATATATTTAAGAAATTTTCCGATGTATGTCTATTACAACGTATTAGAAAATGAATATACATCGTATTTCAATTCTTTCAATTCCTTCTCATCTTCTATGTTATTTCTTTATGTTGCCCTAGGCACATTCATAACAGACGCGGGTGCATATTTCATCGGTATATTCTTTGGCAAAAATAAGATGAATGAACGCATATCTCCTAAAAAGACATGGGAAGGATTTATCGGTGGGATATTTTTCTCTTTTGCTGTCTCTTTTACCTTTGGTATGCTTTTCGCGTATTTTGGACAACCATTATTACCAAACATCTTTGATTTAAAACATTGGTACAATATTCTCATATTATCTTTATTATTACCATTCGTCGCGACTTTTGGTGATTTTGTCTTCTCCAGCGCGAAAAGATATTATGAAATAAAAGATTATGGTAATATCCTTCCAGGCCATGGCGGTGTCATCGATAGAATCGATTCACTTATATTCACCATGATTGTTTCTTCAATATATATAAATATTATCGCGAATGCCGGCGGGATTGGAAATTTACTAATTTAATTTATGAATATATTGTTATTAGGCGCGAGTGGATCAATCGGCTCGCAGACATTAGATATTTTAAAAAAAGATAAAGACCATTTTAAATTGGTCGCCTTTTCTGTCGGACATAATAGTAGATGTATTACAAATATCATTAAACAATTTAAAGAAGTTAAACACATTTATTTAATATCTAAAAGAAGTTATAAATATTATCAAAATAAATATCAAAATATTAAGTTCTATTATGGTAAAAACGGTTTAAGTGAATTAGTTAACGAAACTGATTATGACATGATGGTAAACGCCCTTGTTGGATTTTGTGGATTAGAGCCGACATTAATCGCACTTAATAATGATAAAAAGGTTGCTCTTGCCAATAAAGAGTCGCTCGTCGTAGGGGGAGAAATAATTAACGACATATTAAAACAAGGTAAAGGCACTATTTATCCAATCGACTCCGAGCACGGGGCGTTATATAAATGTCTTAAAGTCGATGATAAAAATGTTAGTCAACTTATTATCACCGCCTCTGGCGGGGCGTTTAGAAAATTAAATAGAGAACAACTTAAAGACGTTAAGCCAAGTGACGCGCTGAATCATCCGACGTGGAAGATGGGTAATAAAATAACTATCGACTGTGCGAGTATGATGAATAAATGTTTTGAAGTGGTGGAAGCTTATTATTTATTTAATTACCCATTTAATAAAATAAAAGTAATACAGCACGATGAATCTTATGTCCACTCTATGGTAAGGTATAAAAACGGCCTCTATAGGGCGGAAATATCTAAACCAGACATGCATAATCCAATTGAATTTGCCTTGTATGAAGGAGAAATACCATTTACCACCTATACATTTAACAGTTTAGATAAATTAAAAGATTTACATTTTCATCCGCTAGATTATGAACAATATCCTCTTATGAAACACGCGGAAAAACTAATTAAAAAAAGAGGTGCATATGGAGCGATACTTAACGCGGTAAATGAAGAAGCAGTCTACGCATTTTTAAAAGGTAAAATTAGTTTTCTCGACATTGAAAAAATAATTGACCAAGTCATGTCAAGTTCAAAAATTTATAAGAAAGTAGATTATTTAAAAATCAAGCAAATAGATAAAAAAACAAGGCAAAAAGCCAATAAATTAATTAAAAATATGGAGAATATCAATAAATGACAATACTTTATATAATATTATTTATCCTTAGTTTTTCTGTCTTAATAGTCGTGCACGAATTGGGGCATTTAAGCGCCGCTAAAATATTTAAAGTATTTTGCTTTGATTTTTCTATTGGCTTTGGACCTAGTTTCGTACATAAAAAAAGAAAGAATGGTGAGACCTATTTTTCTTTAAGAGTCATCCCTTTCGGTGGGTATGTCTCGATGTATGGAGAAGAGGGCGAAAATGAGATTGAAGGAGTAGAAATACCTAAAGAGAGATCGATAGAAGGGGTCGCCAAATGGAAGAAATTTATCATTATGTCCGCCGGGGTGATAATGAATATGATCCTCGCCCTTATTCTATTTTATTCATCCGCACAGTTCTTCCCTTCACAGATGATATATATCGATTCATTTGAAGTGACTCAGGATACTCCCGCGTACGCTAGTGGGATTAGAGATAACGATGTTTTATCTTATATAGATTTAAGTGAAGAACAACAAAAAGAATATGAAGGTTTAGGTATATCATATTTTATTGATTTAGACGCTAAAGTTTTTACTACCGATAATAATATTGAACCTAAACCTGCTATTGTTGGGATCTCTACATCTAACATAAGTCCTAAAAATTTAGACTTAAATAATTTTATTAAAGTTTACGCAAATGTTGATAATCAATATACTGACATTTTAAATTATCAAAATATCGATTATGTAGAATTTAAAATGCCTATTCATCACTATGACGAGAACAAAAATACATACGATGAAGAAGTAGATTTTATCGACATTAAATTAGATGTGATTAATGCCTCTAACGATGGGGAAACTAGTCACCTCACTCCACTTGGCATGTCATTTAGAATGTATACACATCACAATTCTTATTCTGAGGCTGTCGTTAAAACTTTTAAAGATTTTGGGGATAGTTCTAGTTTGATTTTTAGAAGCGTCATCAATTTATTCATGGGTAAAGGATGGGAAGATGTCGGTGGACCTGTTGCAATATATGGAGCGACAACATCTATCCTTCAAGATTATGGGGTTGGACAATTTTTATACATCTGGGGTGTGATTTCAGTCAATTTAGCGATTATTAATTTACTACCATTTCCTGGACTTGATGGGTGGCATCTATTGGTAGTGCTAATCGAAGGGATATCGAGAAAGAAAGTTCCAAATAAAGTTAAAAATATCGTCTCGACTATTGGACTCATATTATTATTTGGACTCATGATTGTGATATTATTAAAAGATATTGTGGGGCTATTCTAATGCAAGACAAAATGCTTCGTTTTTTAAAAAGTATCAATATCAACAATGTCGATGATTTTGACATCGATTTTGAGATGGTGGGAAGGAATCGTTTTAAGCATGAGCAATTCGACATGATTATTGTTAAAAGTAGTCCTTGGCAGTACTGCTTTTTAGAAGAATTCATCGAACATTTAGGATTTGTTAATTATCCTTATACTCTACAGTTCTCTTATATCAATAGACCTAAAAAAGATGATGTCAGTCAAATATTTTGCGATTGGTTTGAAGCTCATTATCGAAATAAACTTGAATTAGAATTCAATATTGTTGACGACGTCATCAACGTGACTTATAAAGGACAAAAACAAGAAGAAAAATATAAAAAATGTGTCAAAGAATTTTCTTCATTTCTCGAATTCATCAACTATGAATTTGTCATTGTGGAGAATACGATAATTGAAGAAGAAGGTCCAAAGATTAGTAAAAGAGAGATGAAACAAATCATCAAAGAAGCGATAAGTGAGGCTAATGAAACAATACAAGAAAGTATTGAAGAAGGTAATGATATATCTTATTACGATCGAGCCTCAACTTTAGAAAAAATAGAAGAAGATCATCAAGAAGAAGTCGTACAAGTAGAAGAGACCATTCTTAAACAAATGGAAGAAAACGCCAGAGAGATGCAAAAAGAAAGAGAGAGAATAAGATTAAATAAAAGAGGTAATTATACACCTTTTGAATTGATAGACGCTATCGATTCTAACTCGGGTAATATCGATATTAACGGAACGATATTTTCTATCGAATCAAAAGAATTTGCGTCAAAAAGAACTATAACTTTAGGTGTAAATGACACTCACGGCGGGGCAATATTTGTCAAAGTGTACGACGGAGGAAGTGTAAAGACTCAAGTTCTCGACTCCTTAAAAAAAGATGTCAACGTCCGTATTAGAGGAGCGGTATATGTCGATAGTTTTACTAAAAATTTAACTATTAAAGCCCATTATGTCGACTTATTGCCACCTGAAAAAATAGAAAAAGAAAAATGTGAAGAACATCGAGTTGAACTTCATTTACACACTCAAATGTCAACTCAAGATGGTGTCACTTCTATTTCTAGGTACTGCGCTTACGCAAAAGCGCTTGGGCACAGTGCGATATCGGTAAACGACCACGGAGTAGTGCAAGCCTACCCACAAGCTAGAGAAGCAAGTTTAAAATATGGTTTAAAAATGATTTATGGCTGTGAACTTTATATGGTTGACGACCAATTACAATATGTTTTTAACCCATCTAACATACCTTTAGGTAAAGCTAATTATGTCATCCTTGACTTAGAGACTACTGGTCTAAGCTCTAGACATAACCGCATTATTGAATTTGGGGCGGTTAGAATTGAAAAAGGTGCCGTTGTAGCAAGAAAAGATATCCTTATCAACCCTAAAATAAAACTACCGCCTAAAATTGTTCAAATTACAAACATTACTGACGAGATGCTTAAAGACTGTCCTACTATCGATAAAGTATTTCCAGAAATTATTGATTTTTGTAAAGATGCGATTTTAGTTACCCACAACGCTTCATTCGACTTTAATTTTTTAAATGAAGAACTTAAAAGATGCGGATTACCTTTTTTAACTAATCCAGTCATCGATACACTGGCGTTATCTAGATATTTATTCCCAAACAATCGTTCACATAATTTAGGCGCCCTTTGTCGTAATATGGAGGTGGTGTATAAAGAAGATGAAGCTCACCGCGCGGATTACGACGCTTATGTATTAGGTGAAGTGTGGTTACCGATGATTTCTTTAATTTGTAAAGACAACATCAATTTTACCCACGCTGATTTAGCTAATTTAAAAACCCCAAAAGAACTTTTAAAACATATCCACCCACTTCATGTCAACGCATTAGTAAAAAATAAAAAAGGATTAAAAGATTTATATAAAATTGTCACCTTATCACATGTCGATTATTTTTATTCCGTCCCTAAAATACCTAGAAGAGAATTAAATAAATATCGTAAAGATTTGCTATTAGGTTCGAGTTGTTTTAACGGCGAAGTATTTAGGACAGCCTTATATGAAAACAAAGAAAAATTAAAAGAAATAGTGGACTATTACGACTTTATTGAAATTCAACCACTAGAAAACTATTCATTTTTAATCAATATGGGTAACATCGATGAGCAAGGTCTAGTAAGGGCAATTAACGATATCATTGAAGCCGCGGAAGAATTAAATAAAATAATCGTTGTCACAGGTGACGTTCACTATTTAAGAAAAGAAGATAAGATTTTTAGAGATATATATATAAACGCACTCGCGGTCGGTAAATCATCCCATCCATTAAATCCTATCTCAAGAGCAAATCTACCACGTTTTGAAAACCCTGATCAATATTTTAAAACGACGGAAGAAATGCTTGAATGCATGTCATTTTTAGGTCGAGATAAAGCGTATAAATATGTCGTAACTAACACCAATTTAATCGCCTCAATGATAGATGATATCGAACCAATTCCTTCTGATAAACTATATACACCTACCATTGAAAACTGTGAAAATATATTGAAAGATATATGTTATCAAAAAGCACATGAAATGTATGGTGATCCTCTACCAGAATTTATAGAAAATAGATTAAAGATAGAATTAGACGGTATTATAAACAATGGTTTCTCTGTTATTTATTACATCGCACATAAAATCGTTAAAAAAACTTACGACGATGGATTTATCGTCGGCTCACGTGGTTCGGTCGGCTCTTCTTTTGTCGCCACTATGGCGGGCATAACAGAAGTTAACCCTCTTCCACCTCACTATCTATGCCCTAAATGTAAACATTTAGAATGGACGAGTGAAACTCATCCTGACGTTAAATCTGGATATGATTTAGAAGAGAAAAATTGCCCGATATGTGGTGCATCTATGATACATGATGGGCAAAATATTCCTTTCCAAACATTTTTAGGTTTTAACGCTGAAAAAACTCCTGATATCGATTTAAATTTCCCAGGTGATTATCAAGCTAGAGCCCACGAATATACCAAAGTATTATTAGGTGAACAAAATGTCTTCCGCGCCGGTACGATTGAAACAGTCGCGGAGAAAACTGCCTTTGGTTTTGTCAGAGGATATTTTGAAAGGATGGGTGTCGATCCTAACAGTGTGCCTAAGAGCAAAATATCTTATCTAGCTTCAGGATGTGTCGATGTCAAAAGAACTACTGGTCAACACCCAGGCGGAATAGTGGTCATACCAAAAGATTATGAAGTGTATGATTTTACTCCAGTCCAATACCCCGCGGATGAAAAAGATTCAACGTGGAAGACGACGCATTTTGATTTCAATTCCCTCCATGAAACTATTTTAAAACTTGATTTATTAGGGCATGTCGATCCCGCCGCACTTAAAATGATGTGCAATTTAACTAACATCAATATCAAAGATATACCTCTTAACGATAAAGATGTTTTATCGATATTCTCTTCTATCGACGCTTTAAGGATGAACCATAATTATCTAGCTCAAAAAACTGGTGCGATGGGTATCCCTGAATTTGGTACAGAAACAGGTAGAAATACACTAGAGATTACTAAACCTAAAACATTTGCTGATCTAGTAGTTATATCTGGTCTATCTCACGGTGAAGGCGTGTGGGCTGGTAATGCTGAAAAACTAATAAGAGAAGGAAAGGCAACTTTGAGAGAAGTCATCGGGTGTCGAGACGATATCATGACTTATTTAATTAGTAAAAATTTACCTTCTAACGTCGCTTTCTCTATTATGGAAGACGTGAGAAAAGGAAGAGGATTAAAACCAGAATATGAAGAGATAATGAAAGCGCATAAAGTGCCATCCTTCTACATCGATTCTTGTAAGATGATTAAATACTTGTTTCCAAAAGGACACGCGACCGCTTACGTCATGATGGCGATAAGAGTGGGGTATTTCAAAATACATTATCCACTTGAATTTTATGCGACTTTTTTCTCACTCCGTTCTAAACAATACGATATTGCCACCATGATAAAAGGAGAAAGAGCGATCATTGAAAGATTTGAAGAATTAAAAAGTAGAGAAAGAAATAAAGGTGCAGATGAATTGTCTCCAAAAGAAAAAGAAATAATAAAAACTCTACAAATGTCTATTGAAATGGTGCAAAGAGGCATGAAATTTTCCAATATTGATTTATATAAATCAGACGCGACAAACTTTTTAGTCGACCACGAAACTAACTCAATTATTCCTCCATTTATCACACTAGATGGTCTAGGTGAAAGTGCAGCGATATCAGTAATCGAAGCTAGAAAAGATGGACCATTTACATCTAAAACAAATCTATTAAAAAGAACAAAACTCAATTCGACAAATGTCGACGATTTAGAAAAATTAGGCGCACTTAATGGACTTAATGATAACGACCAACTATCTTTGTTTGATTTTTAATCTTTAAATTTATAAAATATTTATCAATCGGGACGTAGCACAGCTTGGTAGTGCGCTTGGTTCGGGACCAAGAGGTCGCAAGTTCGAATCTTGTCGTCCCGACCAGATTGAAGCGAGCATAAACACACCGAAGAGCATATTTACCAAAGCATAATAAAAGACCATTTGATTCTATTGCCGATAGTAGGGTTGGGCGGTTTTTGTTTATGTAATCGCTTAAAATACTATCCCGTCTTTTACACTTGCCCAATGTAATTTATGGTAAACAATGGTAAAACATCGATAATTTATTTTTGAAATCTCTTTATCCTATAGTGTTCTTTATCAAGCTTTAAATTAAATATTTCTTCTAATGAACGAAGAACTTTTGAATCTGTATATAATGTCTCATAATATTTGTCTTTATGATTAATAATGTTCATATTTTTCAATGTTTCTATTATTGCTTTGATGGAATAATGTACTCCTAATTCATCAAGTTCTTTAGATAATATTTGAAAGACAAGAAGTGCTTCATAACATATTGTTAGATGTCCTCTTATATGTTCTTCTTTATAGACGTACATTGGTCTAGTTTCAAAAAAAGATTTTAATATTCTAAAACAATATTCTATCAGCCATCTATTGCTATTAATTTTTAATATCTCTTTTATCGGCTTATCGGTGTCTGTTGCAACTGCGTAAAATCCATGAAATTCTTTTTCATTATCAACGACTCTATTATCGATACTTTTTTCTTTTTCTATTGCGATTACTCCTTCGCTTGTGAAATATCTTTCTTTTTTCTATTCCTTTTTCTAACCAGTTTGTAGCCCTAGAAAGTTGTTTATTAAAGATTTTTTTGGTATAGATAAAACTTTGCACTGAAAGTAACATAGATTGTTTCGTCAATATCTATCTTACCGTTTATACCTTTAAAAAGTTTAGACATATCAACTTTATGTGTAGTAGGAAATTCTTTATAGATGATATCTCTTTTAATTATTTCTTCTTCTTCTATAGTTAAATCTTTACCATCAATAACTTTATCGCATATTTCTTTAAATTTAATTAAGGAAACACTTTCATCATTGTCTTTAAATTTCCAGTTTAAATCTTTAAAGATTAGTTTTCTTTCTTTTTCCTCTGTTTTTTTAAGTGAGTGAGTAACAACATAATGTCTTTTTTTAATCATGTTAAAAAATCTAATCGCATATGAATTTAATCCAGCATCCGAGCAATAAATAAAATTAGATTCGTTATAATCTTTAATTATTCTAGTCTCAATAGGTAACACAGTTTCTTGCTCATTTGTATTTCCTTTTTCAACAGTAAAAGAAATAGGTATTCCATTATTATCGATAAATAATCCCATATGAACGATAGGATTTGGTCTATTTTCTTTACTTTTTGCATATTTTCTAAATCCATATTGAAGAATATTATCTTCATCTAAAAAATCAATGTCTTCATCTTCTGTTTCAAAATAAAAGTTTGTTAAGTCATACATTAAAACACTTGTATCTAAATCTACGATGTTTTTAGTCTTTTGAAATAGATAAGCTTGTAATTCTTCTTTACATTGATCTAAGTTAGATAAAAAGCGATAAGATTGATGCAAATCATATTTACCGATACCCATTATCTATCAATATTTTCCCATGCATACAACTTAGAACCTGGATTTAAGATTTGATTTATTAATAAGTATCTATTAATCGAAGATAAATCATATTTTTGTTTACCTTTGATTTTTTTAAAAAATTCATCTATCTCTAAACTTTTAATTATTTCATTTAAATATAACCAACCAATATTCTTAGTTAATGATTTAGAACTTATTAAATCATTGTTGGGAATAGGCTCACTAAAATCGATATATTCATTAAAAATCATAATATCTTTTTGCATCGACTTATTTATTTCATCTACTCTATTTTTAGCATATTGGACAGGATCATCACATATCTTTAATAATTCAGAATGTTTACCAATAACTTCATATATTCTACTAGAACCACCAGGAAGTGATTCAATCACATAATAAAACGTATCGTTTTTCTTTTTTATCGTACTTAATCTCATATAATTTTCCTCATGTATATAGTTACCATAGTATACCATAAATTAACAAGAGATTTTGTAAAATAAATAAAAAAAATTAGGCATAGCCTAAATCCTTAAAAAACATCAAATTTTTATGGTAAACCATTAGTTAAAGTGTAAAAGTACCGAGCTTTTGGTAAAAAGCGGAATTTACTTTAAGAATTCACAGTGCAAGAAAAGTTAAACTTAGATAGTTTTTTATTTTAAAAATATGGGGTAAAATAAAGAAAGTTATGAAAAAAATATCTTGTCCAAACTGCGATGAATCGCTCGAGATGAATAATAAACATTATATGTGCCCTCTTTGTGAAAGAGAGTGGGATGAGATTTTATTATCTTCAAAAAAATATTATGACGCAAAACTGGTGAATAATGTGAACGCTGTTTTTGCTGAAGAATATAGTATTTTATCTAATTTATTAGAGAAAAAACAAATTTATGGCATAGTGTTTCAAATTAAAGACATATATGAGATTTTAATTCGTATACCTGTGCTTATTTCAACCGCGTATTTATTAAAAAAAGATGTTGTTTCAAAAGCTAAAGAATTAGTTTGTTATTTATTATCAAAACCATTGTCCCTCGGTGATTGGCGGTATTTATTAAATCTAGCCTATGATGCTTTAAAAGAAAATTATGATGGTACTCAATTTAATACTGACATTATTGATTTAGTTGCCTCAGTTAGGAAATTAGTTAATTCTAATAAAAATGGTGATATTGTCTATTGGAGAAACAGTATGATTGCCCACGGGGCAACAAAACAAATAAATGATGAAACATTATATGATGATGCGGCTAACCACATTGAAGAAATTACTAAATTTTTAAGCGAACATCAAAATTTATTTGATAAAATTCAATTTATCGATGATAAAAATGAAGAATTAGTGGGCCCTAATTGTGATTTTTCTAAATATGGCGGCAAATTGTTTTTGCAAATTGGAAAAGAAACATTGTCTCTTTATCCTTTCTTTGATCTTAGGAATGATGGAATATATTTATTTGACAGATACATACAAAAAATTAAAAGAACAGATTTAATTGAATATATCAACAGTTTAAAAGAATCTCTTGAAATTAAAGAATTTAATAATCTTTATATGGAAAACATTATTGCAAACAATAATAGTGCAAATTTTGAAACTTATTCAGTAGAAGAAAGAAACTTATGTGAAGAATTATTAAACTCGGGCGAATATCTAGAACCATCTTATTTAGTAGACTGGCTAAAGAGTAAAATATCGTCTAATAAAAAAGTATTTATGCTTTTGATGGGAAAAGGGATGGGGAAAAGTTTCTTTGTCAAAGGTCTAGATCCATTCTCATTAAATAACATCAACATCGAAGATTTGACCGTCAAAGCGTTTTATATCAACTCAACATATAATTCTCGTATTAATGACTTTTCAATTTATGTCGAAGATGTTTTTAGAAAAATTAGCGTTGGGCACACTTTAGCCAATGCCTCTATTAGATTAAATATCAACACTGATAATCCTAAAAAAGAATTTGCTAATTTTTTAAATGAGTATAAGAAAAAATATTATTCATCAACCAAGCTTTTATTTATTTTTGATGGTCTAGATGAAATGAGTGAACAAGAAGGTTACAACATTTCAGATTTTATTCCTCAAGAACAAGATTTAGATGATGATATTTTTGTTTTAATTACTTCAAGAACAACTGATGATAACGATAAAATTTCAAATTTTTGTCGTAATTTTATACGTAAGTTTGAAGGTGAAAAGACAACATTTATTTCAACAGATGAAAACTATTTAAAATTTGCTAAAAATTTCTTTGATATGCACATCATTAAGAAATTACTTCTTTTTATTAAAAGAAATAATGCTAAACCAAAAATTGATTATAAGATTACTGATGCAAAATTTACTCAACTTAACAACAAAACAATGCTCAATTTGTCTTTAATAAAAGAATTATTAACTATCAACGTTTCAGATAAGATACGGAATGGGGCGAAAGAAGAGATTGATATCAGCGCTTTATCTTTTGATGAGAACATGTATGAAATATATTTTAAGAATTTAAAGAATTTCTACGGTGGTAAATATTATTCTAAATTTATTAATGTTCTTTGTTGTTTAACTATCGCTGATAGGCCTTTGTCGTTAAAAGAGCTCGCAGTGTTATCTAGCAATAATAATTTAAATTTTGCCTTTCTAGGATTTGTCAATTCTTTGAAACTATTTCTCGACACTGAAAGGGAAGATAAAGGGACATATTTCTGTTTGAGTCACGCCAGTCAAAGAAAAGCGATTTATAAGATATTTACTAGTGAAATAGATAATTTGATGAAAAATATCGCTGTTAGGATAATTGAGCTTTCAAAAGCAGATTTTGATTATTCTAACGATGAGGACATATCATATTTTGCCTGTTTTAATTCATTGATAAATTATTTTGCTAAGAAAGACTCTAAATTCGCAAAAGAAATATTTTTGAGTTTATTAAACTTGCCTCTATCATTTGATTGGAGCAGGAAGACAAATTTAATCATACAAGAACTAAATATTTTAAAAAACATCGAGAGATATGTCGAAGATATTTTTGAATTCGATGTAAAAGAAAAAATTAAAATTTGTTTAGTCTTAAGCAATGTTGGTTTTAACGAATTAGTCATTAATAATTATAATTTAAGTGAATATTATTTCAGCAAAGCTTATACACTATATAAAAATGAAAATGTGATGAAAGAATTAAATATAGAAAATAAATTTCAGTACGCTCAATTTTTATCTTATTACTCGACATTAAGATGGAGAGTGGGGGATAATTTGGCCGCACTTAATTTATATAAGGATGCATTTGCTATTCAAACCGAAATTAATAAAACTGCCCCTAATATTGTCAGTAAAATCCAACTATTATCTGAAAATGTATGTCTAGCAAATATAGCAAATTCGTGCAAAGATTATGATCTTCAAAAAAGTATTTTAGAATATGTAGAAAAAGAAATCGATAGTTGTGATAGTTCTGAATTAAAAGATAGAACTTATCCATTTATAAATTTGTGTTGGTTTTATTTTTATCGAGATCAAAATGATTTTGGCACCGCTTTAAAATATATTAAAACCGCTATTAAGCAATCATCGGTGTGTATTCGAAATGGATCAAAAGTTTATCCTTCCGATTTAATAAAATCGTATATATTTTTAATTAAGACACTGACTGTTTCTAAAAAATTTAATAAAGACGATTTTGCTTTAATCAAAAATAATCTTCAAGATGATTTAAATTACATTAAAGAGTATAAAAAGTATGAAGACAAAGAATCTTTTCTCGCCTTATTAATTAGTTTATATGAATACTATTTACATTCTAACGATAAAGAAAATATTGAACTTTATGAAAATAAAATTAATGATTTTTACTTATCTTTGTCTGAAACTGAAAAGAATAATCCACACATCGCGTCTTATATATTAGAATTTAAAAACTTAGCAGGGGGTAAAAATGGCGGACAATAAAACTTTCTTTAAACAATCTAAATACGGCATGATGATTCATTTTGGTCTATATAGCTTATTAGGTGGACAATATTTAAATAGAAAAGGACCTAATTACGCCGAATGGATTCAGTGCGAACAAAAAATTCCTAACTCAGAAATGGAAAAATTAGCACACATATTTAACCCTATATATTTTGACGCGGATTACATTTGTAAATTTGCGGTTGAATGTGGATTTAAATATATTGTGATGACGAGCAAACACCACGAAGGCTTCGCGCTTTTTGATTCTAAATATAGTGATTTTACTATTACCAAAGCCTCGCCATACAAAAGAGATATTATCAAAGATATGGCGGACGCTTGTAAGAAATATGGCTTAAAATTTGGACTTTATTATTCACAAGTCATCGATTGGCACGAAAAGGATGGCGGAGGTTTTAATGCCGATCCAGCTTATTCTGCTGGCGAAACTTGGGATAATAGATGGGATTTCCCTAGCAACGAAGATAAAGATTTTGATGTTTGTTTTAAAGAAAAAATGATACCCCAAATAAAAGAATTGTTAACTAATTATGGAGATTTATTTTTGTTTTGGTTTGATATGCCATTAGACTCGACAAAAAAACATAGCAAAATAATCTACGACTTAGTTAAAAAATATCAGCCAGATTGTTTAATCAATTCTCGATTAGGCAATGGTGAATTTGATTATGTTACACTAGGCGATAATGAAATACCTGATAAAATTGAAAAAATAAATAAAGAAGAGCAAGATAATAATTCTATCTATGGATTTAAATATAGCCCATATGGATTATATGAATCCGCCGGCACACTAAATAAATCATGGGGATATTCCGCTCTCGATTCAAATTATAAAAGTCCTGAACAAATTGTCGCCAATCGACAAAAATTAGAAAAACTTGGAATTAACTATTTATTAAATGTTGGTCCTGATTGGCTTGGCAGGATCCCTTATCAAGCAGAAGTTATTTTAAGAAAAGCGAACGAATTATATGAAAAATCAAAAAACGATTAATGTAAATCACATTTTCTTTTCATTTTTAAAAGATATCAAGGACCATGATTTAGAATCTTTTTCTTACCAAAATAAAAAGGGGAATGATGTTTTTCCTTTTGTTAAAGATAGGATTAAATGTTTGGAATTAAGAGATGAAATTTGTGATTTAAATAATGACCAATTTTTGAATAAAATTTTTTCTACCTTTAGATTAGATC
>CASDYZ010000057.1 GCA_949285325.1 uncultured bacterium | reverse complement strand
TGTTAATTACTCATTTTTTGAGCATGACATAAGCCTTTGGATGATGTTTTTGATTTCTATAATCTCGGTTGTTATTGCATGTATCGCTTTACTTCTTGTTGCGTATTTAAAGGATAAGACAAAATTAAAGAGATAATTTTTAAAGCGATTTAATTGTCTAAATATTAAATTTAGTGTTACAAACTGATAAAAATTTTAAGTTTGTAACATGTATATCAAAAGAGAATATTATTTAGAGATAATTAGAAGATATTACGACTCAAACTTAATTAAAGTGATTAGTGGAGTAAGAAGATGTTGGAAAAGTGTTTTACTTTCGCAAATTAAAGATGAAATACTTTATCTTGGCAAAGCGAATGGAGAACATATCATTTTTATAAATTTAGAAGATTTTAAATTTATGTCTTTAAATAATGCAAATAAATTAAATTCCTACATAAATAAACTAATTAAAGACGATAAGAAGTATTTTTTTATTGATGAAATTCAACATATTAATCAATTTGAAAGGGTTTAGCTTCTTTAAAAGCAACAAAAAATGTTTCCCTATTTATTCAGCGATAGCAGAAGATAGATGAAATATAACTACTTGAAAACACAATCTTACTATAAAAATAGTCTTTGCTCGCATCTTTGTCTTAACTTTTCACCTATCTTTTACTCAATTAGTTTCAAAGACTCTATTACCTTTTGACTGAACTAATTCCTTTAGTAATGAGGCCAGTCGTCTTTAAGATGATATCATCAGGCTTTCCATCTTTTCGTTATTTACCCAGTAACGATAAATAGCAAGAGTCGAACTGAAGATAAAGGTAAGTAATATTTCATCGACATTGTTACTTTTAGTCTTTTTGATGACATTTCTCATCATCTTGTTTCAAAAAAACGAATTGCTCAAGTGGCCAAATGATGTGGTCAAACCTGCGGCCGAACTAGCCTATGAAGGTAAAGGCATATTTAGATGAGGCGCTTAAGAAAGAAGGAAGCCTCAATAAGGACGATCAGCTTATCGCTTTGAATAAGGCTAAAGACATTGTGCTTGCTCAGCTTAGCGAAGATATCAAGGAATACATCAACAAGAACTTTGGTAACGTCGACGCCTGGATCAATACCCAGATCGAAGCGAGTATAAACACACTCAAGAACAGCAATTCAAAGTAATTTTATATCAAGTAAATCGCTGCTAATGCCTAGAAAAAAAGCCACTTTTCAAGTAAAATTACTACAAAAGATTGGAAGGTGTTATTTTATGTATACGTCAGATTTATATAATGAATATGAATCTTTACTGAGGAATTTGAGTAAAACAAGATTTTTTGGTTTAGCTGCTGTAACTCATTATTTAAAAGACCCAAGACTAAAGGATACTGGGTTGAAAGATTTCTACAAGAATCATGCTCTAGTTGTAAAGGATAAAATATCTAAAGAAAATTACATTGATGTGAGAAAAGAAGAACATCCTACAGTTTGTGGTGGAGTGACTGAATATCTTACGAAAATCAGGCTTGCTAGAAACTTAAATGTCGATTTAGAAGAGCTTAAATTTTTCGATGATGTCAAAAAGCCAAAATACAAAAATATAAGTGACGAAGATTTAGCCTTTTATTTATATGAACTGGATATTTTTTATAGATCTAGTATGGGCTATACAGAGGAAATTAAGGAGCATAAAAATTTGATAATAGATAAGGCGAGACTATTATCGGATATAGCTCTAAAACTAATTTATTCAAAATTTCCTACTATTACATATATTGATTTTCACCCTGATGGTCATGTTTTATATAAAAACAAACTGGCGATTAAAGGGGATTCCGATTTGTTGATTAACAGTTGTTTAATTGATTTCAAAACTAAAAAAGACGCTTCTATTTCTCTTGAAGACAGAGCGCAACTCTTTGCTTATTCAATAAATAAATATGCTAGAGACGGCGTGGAGTATGATAAGGTTTACCTATTAAATCCACGTTACAATTACATTGGTGAATTAGTGAGAAAAGACTAATGAAAATTGAATAGTTTTGTAATAACTTTATATTAACTCATGTACACGATTTTCAAGATTTGTTGATAAACGAATTAATTTAAGTATCTCACTATACCTATTTTATGTATCGTTAAGAACAGACAAACAAAAGTTATTCAAATATTTAGTTTTTCCAATTCAAAAAGTTTCGCTTCAAGATTTCACAATTGATGCTTTTATCAATTTTAAAAGTAATATTTTATATAGTTTTGGCAAAGAATAAATTTCCAGCAATGCCAAATGAAGTTTTTGCTTTTTGAGATTTAAAAGGATTGTGATTGTCTTTCTTTAGTTTATTCCCTTGAGTAAGTTAATTGTTTTCCATCTACCATTTCGCCAGCGAATATAAAAGCCAATTCCGCGTACACATTCGTCGAGGCAAGCACCAATAAAAGCACCAT
>CASDYZ010000056.1 GCA_949285325.1 uncultured bacterium | reverse complement strand
AGGAGGAGATAAGGGATGAATAAAGATTTAAAAATTGTCCGTACTCCTTCAAATATGAAACTGTGGGCATTTTTACTTGATTTAATCGTCCTTATCGCCTCTAGTTTCATCTTGTTTGCTGTTTGCTTCTACGCTTTTGTTTTACCCCTCTCCACTTATGAAGATAATTCAAATTTAATCCAAAATAAATTAGAACAATATCATCTTAATTACGGCGGTGACTTAGATAGAGAAGATTATGAAAGTGCAACTAAAGAGTTTTATTTAATTCACTTTAAAGATGAATTGATAGAGTATTATTCACCGAGTGATGAAACATACTCTATTGAGCATATTTATAATATCTATGTCTTAGGCTTACCAGTTGAACCAACTGTCGAATTCCATAGTAACACTTATTTTGCATACGTTGAAAATGACGACAATACTTTTAATGTCGACGTGATTGGATATGAAATTGACACCGATAACACCAATCCAAACTACGTGAGAAATGTAAGAGATATCTTTTATACCGCCTATAATAGTTTACCTCAACTCTTATCTAAATTTGACGCTTCATTTAATAAAGCATTGATGAATAACGCCTTATATTTAGGGCTGACTAGGATAAGCGTATTTTCTTTTTCTGTTATCGTATTATACATAATAATTCCTCTAACTAATAAATATCGTCACACTCTTTTTGAAAAACTATTTAAAATCGCTCATGTGAATGATAAAGATGGATTCTTAATTAAAGGATATAAAGCAGTACTAAGGCCGATAATATATTTTATTATCCCTTTGATAGGCGTGTATTTTTATTCGACTTATGCCATAATAATATTAGGTATTATCCCAATATTCGTCTCTATTATCATGATGCTTTTTTCTAAGACTAACCACGATTTAGCCGATAAAATTTTAAAGATGGAAAGCGTCGATATATCGCAGTCTTTATTATTTAAAGAACAAGCTGAAGAAAATGTATATGAAAGAAGCGATGAATATCAAGTTGTTGAAGACGCTTCATTCATTGAAAAATTAGACAATACCGAAGTGATAGATTTATCGACATCAAACGATGAGAAAATAAAAAAACAAATAGACAAAGATTAAAAATAACAATAAAGGAGGTTTTATGCGAATCAAATTTGTTATTCCTCTACTTATGCTTGCTCTTGCTGTATCAAGCTGTGGAGGCGGTAGTGGAGAGAGTTCTTCTAGTAGCGAGACATCTAGCGAAGACTCTTCTACGACCATTTCTTATTACGACCCACCAATATTTGATGGTGAAGGTCTTTACATTCACTACCAAAGAAACGATACTCGTTATGATGATTGGGCTCTTTGGATATGGACGGATAACGCTGAAGGAGCAGAATACGCCTTTAACGGATTAGATGAATATGGGGCGATTGCTGGCTATCCTCTCTCTACTTGGGGTGATGTTGATGAAACATTAAAATTTGGCTTTATCGTAAAAAGCAAAACGCCTGAAGGCGCGACTAGTGTCGATTGGTCGAGTAAAGATGTCGGCGAAGACCGCTTCTTCACTCTTTTGGATTTGATGGTAGACGAAGATAACAATTACCACATGTATTTAGTCACCGCTGATTCAAATATTTATATTTCTCCTGACAAAGAAATGCTTGAAAAAATTGAAAGCGCGCAATTTATCAACGAGACAAGAATATCGATACGGGCTAATGTAAACATGACTAATGTCGTCATTAAAGAAAATGGTGATACAATTCACGAAGAATCACTAAGTGGAGTTAAATCGTATAATTACAACTTAGAAACTCCTGCTAGTATATTGTCTTCGTATTCCGTAACAGTTACCATGGAGAGCGGTAAAGTAGTAAATAGCGACATTTCTATCCGCGCCTTATATAGTACAGATTCATTTAATAATGAATACTATTATGACGGCGATGATCTAGGTGCGACTATTTCCACCGATAAAGCTAGTACGACATTTAAAGTTTGGTCTCCTGTTTCTAATGACATCAAATTAAGAATTTATGAGAGTGGCACTCCTGCGTCATTAATTGAATACGATGAGACTGCGACTGATGAATACGAAGAATATACGATGAATAAAGGTGAAAAAGGTATTTTCTCATATACAGTCGATACAAATTTAGCGGGTAAATATTATACATATGTCGTCACCAATAGCACTTATTCTAATTTTGAAATCGTTGATCCATACGCGAAAAGCGCTGGTGTCAATGGTGTACGTGGGATGATTGTCGACTTCAGTTTGACAAATCCAACTGGATGGGACGATGTCACTCCTATTCAATATGAAAGAACTGAACTCGCTGTCTATGAAACTCACGTCGTCGATATTACTTCAAGCGACACTTGGGGTGGAGATAGCAATATAGCAAAAACCTATGTAGGCGCCTTTGAAAAAGGTACGACATATTCTGAAGGTGGAGAGACAGTTAAGACTGGCTTCGACCACATTGAAGAATTAGGTGTGAACGCTGTTCAACTCCTCCCAATCTTCGACCAAGCTAACGACGAAGTTAACCTCGCCTTTAACTGGGGATACAATCCTTTAAATTACAACGTCTTAGAAGGTAGTTATTCTACTAATCCTTTCGATGGATATCAAAGAATTAAAGAATTTAAACAATTAGTGCAAGCTTATAATTCCATCGGTATCAACATTATCATGGACGTCGTCTATAACCACGTCAGTGGGGCAGAAAGAAGCAATTTTGATGTTTTAATGCCTGGATATTATTTCCGTTATACTGTCGATGGCAGTTTATCTAATGGTTCAGGATGTGGCAATGAAACTGATTCTGAAATGCCAATGTTTTCTAAATTCATGGTAGATAGCACTGCGTTTTGGGCTAGTGAATATAAATTAGGTGGATTTAGATTCGACTTGATGGGACTTCACGACATCGACACGATGAATAAATTAGTGGCAGATTTAAAAGTTATCAATCCTAATATCGTCGTATATGGTGAATCTTGGACTGGTGGCACCACAACGATGCAAAGCAATGTTCAAGCCATTCAAGCAAATGGTCGTCGATTTGAAGGATATGGACAATTTAACGACCAAATGCGTGACGCTTTAATTAAAGGCGGGATGAATAGTGCTGATTCTAAGGGATGGGTTACCAATACTGAAAGAGTCGATATCGGCGATGTTGATAAGATTGAAAACGGTATTAGAGGTATCACATACAATGCGAGAGAAGTGTACGCTGATAAGACTGTCAACTACGTCACTTGTCACGACAACTACACGCTATACGATAGAATTAAAGCCGCTGGTATAAGTGATGAAGAAACTATCGCTAAGATGGCGGTGCTTGCTAACTCTGTCGTCTTTACTTCATTAGGCACAACCTTCATGCTCGCGGGCGAAGAATTCCTACGCACAAAGGGCGGTAATTCTAATTCTTACGACGCTTCATATGAGGTCAATGAACTCGATTATTCATTAAAAATTAAAAATGACCACGTATTTGAAAATTATCAAAAGTTGATCGAATTTAAAACAAGCGTCGATGCGATGGCGAGTATCGATAGAAATTCTATCACTGTCGATATCGTCGATAACGTCATTACTTATTCAGTCTTTGACACTGATTATGAATATAAGATTGTCCACGTCAACGGATATCAACCTAACGCGATTAGTGATGTTGACTTTGATGGATTTGAATTATATTTAGATACTTTAAGTGCTTACCGCACTGACACTTTAGTATTAAGTGATGCGACTGCCTTAATGGCGTATGAAACTATCATCGCAAGAAAAGCGATTTAAAACACTAAATTATTAGGTTAGGGAGGAGTTTTCCTCTCTAACCTTTCTTTTTAAGGTGATTATTTTATGGATAGATGTGCATTTTTTCATCAATATGAGAGCAATTATGCTTTTCCTATTTCTAAAAATGAATTAAAAGTTCGTGTCAGAACTAAAAGAGGGGACTCGATTACAAAGATAGAGTGTCTATGGAATGTTTCTTATCTATATTTTAAAGAAAGAAAATCAACTACTTTAACTTATCGATGTTCGACTTCTCTATTTGATTATTATGAGGCTGTACTTTATTCTGCAATTCCTGAATTTGCTTATATTTTTAAGATTGAATGCGATGAAGGTACTCTCTTTTATAGCGAGGATGGGTTCAGTGATAGTGAAAACATCTCTGAGAGCGAGATATCGACTTTTAGACTTGCCTTTATCAACGAAATAGATTTAATCTCATTCAACAAGCGGTTTAATGGTGGAGTGGTATATCAAATTTTTCCTGAAAGATTTAATCAAGGTGATTTCGATAAAGATACATCTTATATCAATACTGAGTGGGGTATTGAAAATTTGAAACACCATTCAAATCGTTCTTTTCAAATATTTTTAGGAGGAGATTTATTAGGGGTAGAAAAAAAGCTCGATTACTTAAAAGAGTTAGGTGTTAAAACTATATACCTCACACCTATTCATCCTTCTTTTTCTAATCATAAATACGACATCGTCGACTATTTTGGTGTCGATGAGATGTTTGGAGGAGAAAAAGCATTTGCGTCTTTAGTAGATAAAATACATAAAAATAATATGAATATCGTCATGGATATGGTGTTTAATCACACTTCCTTTTTACATCCTTTTTTCCTCGATGTTAAACAAAAGGGGAAGAATAGTCCATATTATGATTTTTATATGATTAATGGGGATGAAGTAAATGTTTATCCCCCTAATTATTTCGCCTTTCATGGCGGGGCCTATATGCCTAAACTTAACACTTCTAACTTAAAAGTACAGCAATATTTAATTGAAGTTGGTAAATACTATTTAAATAAATATCACAT
>CASDYZ010000055.1 GCA_949285325.1 uncultured bacterium | reverse complement strand
TCATTTCTTCAAATACTTTCAATCCTGTTAAGTTCATATAAGGTTCAACTATCTCTTCATTAATTTTATTGACAAAAGACTGTTCAAATGGAGAATAATCACCATATGTGAAATCAATAGGATAAATTCTTCTAGTATTTTCACCATCAGAAGGCACTGAATAAATATTTAAACCAACATTGTATGAATATTTAACACCAATGATATCATCAATATATTTTTCTTTAACATCAGGTCTTTCAATAAATTCTTTAAATGCTTTTGTATCGTTTTTTGCTTTTGAAGAAACCATTGAAGCAATCATGTTCGTATAGGTTGAATCATTTTGAACTATATTTGTATTAGGATATTTATCCTCTCCATCATGGTTTTGCCCCATAACAGATAAAACTAAGGCGACTATATCTATAGTCTCTTTATTCACCGTCATTGGATAAGAAGATAAGGCGTCGGTTTGTATCCGACCAATATATTCATTAAAACCAAATGAAACAGATAAAATTAATGCGATACCGATGATACCAATCGAACCAGCAAAAGACATAAGGAAACTACGCCCCTTCTTAGTCATTAAATTATTCGCGCTTAAACCAACCGCAGTAAAAAATGACATGCTAGTTCTTTTTTTATTACCTTTATTAACTGTAGGAGCACTTTCTTTATGTTTTTCTCTCTTGAGCACTCTCGCCTTTATAAGGATTAGAATCATCAACTAAAAGGCCGTCTTTCATCTTTACAATTCTATTCGCATATTGTTTAGCTAATTCAGGGTTATGGGTGACCATGATGACGAGCCTATCGTTTGATACTTCTTTTAATAAATTCATGATTTGAATAGAAGTATCACTGTCAAGCGCGCCGGTAGGTTCATCGGCGAGAAGGATTTCAGGATTATTGACTAACGCTCTTGCAATCGCGACTCTTTGCATCTGCCCACCTGACAATTGGTTAGGTTTCTTTTTCTCTAGACCTTCTAATCCGACTTTTTTAAGTGCTTCCATCGCTCTATTTTTTCTTTCAGCTTTTGAAACACCAGATATAGTTAAAGCAATTTCAACATTTTTTAAAATATTGATATGAGGTATTAAGTTGTAACTTTGAAAGACGAAACCGATAGAGTGATTTCGATATGTATCCCAATCTCTATCTTTATAATCTTTTGTCGATACCCCTTCGATAATTAAATCACCATCAGTGTATCTATCAAGTCCACCAATAATATTCAATAATGTCGTCTTACCGCATCCAGAATGCCCTAAAATTGCGACAAATTCACATCGTCTAAAATTTATGTTAATCCCATTTAAAGCGTGCACAATGGGCTGATCTTTACTTATATAATCTTTTGTTATACCTACCAATTTAAGCATAAAAAACACCCCTTCTTTTAAGTAAAAATATAATCAAGAAAACATTAAAAGGCAAGAAAAATTACATTATAATGTAATAAGCAAAAAATAAGTGAACATTTTAACTATTTTTGTTTTAAATTTATTCAACATTCGCTAAAATATAGTTAGAAATAGTTGTTTCTGTTCCCTTCTTTGGCCCCAGTATTTTTTACTGGGGTTTTCCCTTATTTTAAAGAAGAGGCGAGAAAACTTTTAATAAGATGCGGTAAAATCTTTTAAAAATATTAGTCTTGTTAATGATGTCAAGAGTTTGTTTTTTACTAACTAAAAAAGTTTCTTCAAAATCATTTTTTATATCTTTTAAACAGTTAGTCTTATATAAAAACGTACCATTTTCCATATGTAAAAATAAGGAGCGGTAATCGAGATTGACCGTACCAACTGTCCCCATGATGTCGTCGACTAAAAACATTTTTGAATGGACAAATCCAGGCTGATATTCATATATCTCTACACCCGCCTCAACTAAAGGTTTATAAAAACTTCTCGTCACTTCAAAAACATTCTTTTTATCCGGGACACCAGGCGTTAACATTTTAACCTTCACTCCGTTTTTCGCGGCCAGGCATATAGCCTCTTGGATAGTCGAATTTAAAATAAGATATGGGGTGGCGATATAAATATATTTTTTGGCTTTTAAAATTAAATTTAAATAGACATTATATCCAGCGTTTTCATATGTGTAAGGCAAAGAACCATAAGGCTGAACGAAACCTTTAGTATTATTATTTTTATTTTTATTCACATGTTGATACGGATAATATTTTCTAAAATCAATTTCCTCTTTGTCATTTTTTCTTAATAACCAAGTAGAGAGAAATAAGGAAGTTAAAGAAAATACCGCATCCCCTTCTAACATGATGCAGTTATCTTTCCACTTACCAAAACGAACTTTTTCATTTATGTATTCATCGGCGATATTGATCCCGCCAGTGAAACCAGTAAATCCATCGATAACTAAAATTTTTCGGTGGTCACGATTATTCATTCTAATGTCCAAAAACGGCTTAATTTTATTAAAAATTAAGCATTTTATGCCTTCTTTTTCTAAATATCGATCATAATGTGCAGGCAAAGTCTTTAAACATCCAAAATCATCATAAATAACTCTAACATCTACACCACTCCTGGCTTTTTCTTTTAAAATTTCTAAAATTGAATCCCACATCTTGCCCTGTGCGATAATAAAATATTCTAAGAAAATATAATGCTTTGCTTCTTTTAATTTTTTTAAAATGACCGGAAAAGCATCCTCTCCCCACGAAAAGTAAGTCGTCGCCGTGTCTTGATAAATATTACAATTAGAAAAATGTTTTATGTATGTGGCGATATTTAAACAATCACCATCTAAATTTTTATCTAATTTACCAATCGCACCATCAGCCTCAGGTGCATTCATCGCTTCTTTCATCATTTTATTTATCGGGGCGATTTTTCTCACTTCTCGCTTTGTAAATTTTTTATTTGCAAACAAAATATAAAAAGCAGTACCAAAAACCGGGCTTATGATAATAAAAAACATCCACGCGATTTTATATGAACTATTCATCTTGCTATTAAATATATGAAAAGCAGTCGGAATAGCGATAATATCAAAACCTAATTGGATAATCCATAAGCTAGTATCGATAAACGCAAAAAACAAAATTAAAATAACTAGCTGTAATAATATGAGCAAAATAGCAATAAATTGAGGAGAGAATATCTTGTTAAGAAATTTTTTCATTAACTATCCTACTTTCCTAATTTAATATCACCATTTTTGATTTCGTAAGTATCAGGAGTATGTTCTTTAATATTGCCAGGTAGAGGAGCGAGCAAAGTAAGACCAGTAAGTTCATCTGCCTGCGATAATAAATCTTCAATTAGATCTTTCTTTTTAATTTTTATAAATAAGAAGGTAAGGACGGCAAAAAGCCCCACACAAAGTATGAAAAGACCAACGACCACTAAAGATATCTTAACAATATCCATCTCCACTAGTAATCCGGCGATAAATAAACCTAGGCCCAAAACAAAACCAACAAATCCAGCGATAGGAAACGGACGATTAATTTTGACATATTGCTTTTCTAATTTGTTAAGCCTTTTGTAATTAGGCATTTTTTTATCTCTAACAAAAGATAGATTAAAAACATTACCAGTTGGTTCACTGCTACCAACGCTTTTCCAACCAAATCTTACATAACGACTTATTGTTTCGTTCTTTTTATCAGAAATAACTTCTATATTTTTAACTTCTTCCGCCATTTCTAAGTTTCTCCACTTCTAAAATTATATTTCTTTGTCTCTCTTCATTCGTCTTAATAAAATTATTGATACTCTTCATTCTTAAATACGAAAAGACAACAGCAAGTAATAGACAAACTACACCCGGTAATAAAAAAATCCAAATAAATAAATTAAAAACTAAATCCCTTTTTACAAAGAAAAAAATCGTAAATAAAATTAAAAAAAGTAAAGCTAGACCACAACTTAAAAAAATAGGCCAAGATGGAAATAAATCTTGCTTATAATATTCTTTTTCAAGTTCATTTAATTTTAAATAATAAGGAGTAGAATCATCTCTTTCAAAAGTTAAAATAGCAATATCGTTTTCAATAACCTTATCTTTTAATTTCCAATCGAAAATCTTCATCTCTTCAACTTTAATATCAACTTTATTTATATTTGTTTTGAAAATCCTTGTGTCCATATATATTTATAATATAATAAGTCGACAAATAAAAAAATGAACTTTTTTTATTTAAAGTTCAATTCTTTTCTAAGCTGGTGGCCCAGAACAGAATTGAACTGTCGACACAAGGATTTTCAGTCCTCTGCTCTACCAACTGAGCTACCGGGCCATACTTTTATAAAAATCGCATCGAAATGCGATTGAACAACTAACTGGCGGACCAGACGAGAATCGAACTCGCGATCTTCTCCGTGACAGGGAGACATGTTAACCGCTACACCACTGGTCCACGTGATTTATATTATTATTGAACGAGATCAAAAAATCAAGTTTTTTTATAAAAATCATTAAAATATTTTTAGCAAAAGCCGCCAAGCACTACACTTAGACGGCTTTTTTATAAAAATTAATTAATAATTGACACAAACTCTTTCAAAATAAGCTTTTGGGTGATTGCATGTTGGGCACATTTCTGGAGCTTGTTTACCAACGTGGATATGTCCACAGTTACGACATTTCCAAATAACTACTTCTTCAGAAACATAAACGCGGTCTGCTTTAACTTTTTCAAGTAAAGCTAAATAACGTTTTTCGTGCTCTGCTTCAACTTTACCAACTAATTCAAATTTAGCAGCAATCTCATTAAAACCTTCTTCTCTAGCGGTTTTAGCAAAAGAAGCATACATATCGGTCCATTCATAATTTTCCCCATCTGCTGCATCTTTTAAATTGACATCAGTTGTTGGAACAGCGCCATCATGAAGATATTTGAACCATAATTTTGCGTGCTCTTTTTCGTTATCTGCTGTTTCAAGGAAAATTGCCGCAATTTGTTCAAAACCTTCTTTTTTAGCTTGCGATGCATAGAAAGTATACTTATTTCTAGCTTGAGATTCGCCAGCAAACGCTGTCATTAAATTTTTTTCAGTTTGTGAACCTTTTAAATTCATATTATTTTTACCTCCGTTTTTAATCTTAATACAAACACAAACTATAAACAAGTAAAGTGAAACTATTTCGATTGTTTATCATCTATAACGTCACTATTATCGTCAATTTTAACATATTTAATATACTCGTAATTCCAACTTACTTTTGAACGCGTTTTCATCGCGTTGTACGCTTGGTCTCTAAGCAAATTTGTCGCATCCTTTAAAGGCAAAGTCTTATCAGGATAAAAAGGACCATCTAAATATATATAAATACGAGGTCTTTTAAAATATTTACTCTTTTTATACACTGTCGTAGCAGTTATAATCGGTGTCTTATTCATCACCGGGTAACGGAAAGTATCCGCGGTAAAATATCTTATATCATTAAAATACGGCCAAATATGTTTTTCTGGATAAATTAAAATATTATGTTTCTTTTTGACATGATAACTTATCGCCTTTAAATAATTAGCGTACATCTTTTTAGTATTAGGAATAGGAATTGTGCCTAAATTCCTCACCAAAAAACTAATAAAAGGATTTATTGAAAAAGCATCTGGACCAGCGATAATACAAGTATATTTGCTCGGATTAACCATGACCGCATGGAAGCAAGGATCGAGATGCTGGGTATGATTAGCGTATATAAAATATCCTCTTTTTTTGACATATTTTAAAACTTGTTTATTTTTTACCTTAACCCCAAAAGTAAAGAAGGCAACAATAGTTAAAATAGGCACCGCGATTAAGTAGCGGAGCACCATGGAGAAAAAAACAGTAAGAGGATTACGCCTAATATAACGATAATCTTCTTTCAGTTTTTTTGTGCTTATGCTGTTATTAGCAAAATCGTCACTAATCTCGTCTTTATAATAAACTATTTTCTTTTCTTTTTGTTTAGCCATGGTTTTTCACCAGTATAATTTTTCTTCACTTCTATGAGCATCTGCTCCATCCTGTCCATACACTTGTTAAAATCGAACTGTTTAGCGTATTCAGCATATTCTACACTTGCTTTTTTTCTTTCTTCAGGATGTTCGATCCACCAATCAATTTTTTTAGCCAAATCTTTAGCAGACAAATAATTGTAAGAGCTTTCAGGTCTTAAAGAAAATTTTGATGTCGCACTCCTAGAAGAATTGGCGATGACAGGAACTAGACCACAAGCGAGAGCTTCTAGACAAGAAATCGCTTCAATTTCTATCGTGGAAGTATGGACGTATAAATCTGCATAATGCAAAGCCTCATTAAGTTCTTCATGAGGAAAAGAACGAATAATAGGAGCGTTAGCAAGATGCTTGACACCATATTCAAATAAACATTTCTTTCTTGGACCATCGCCCGCTAAAACGACTTGAATAGAATCTTTATATTTTGATTTTTGCACAGCCTTAAAAAGCATCTTTTGATTCTTTTCTTTAGATAATCTTCCCGACATTAAAATAACAAATTTATCTTTTAAATAAGGAGGCCTTTTAACTTTCTTATCTAAATTAAATAAGGACAACTGCACACCATTAGAAATAACATACGGCTTAGGCCCTTTTATCCCGTTTGCAGTGGCAATATCACAAATAAACTGCGTAGGAAAATGAATCGCATCGACATATTTATAATATCTCTTCCACAAAATATGATAGACATATCTATTGGCAAATTTAGAATTCATACTAAAAATATGAGAAGTTATATTTTCCGCTTGGGCGTGAAAACCACTAGTTATTGGAATATGTTTTTCATTGCAATATTTTGCAGTAGCAATACCGATTGAAAAAGGAAGGATAGAGTGAACTATATCAGCGTCTTTACACGCCTCTTCTATCGTCTCTCTATTAGCTTTGGCCACAACTACCCCATTTTTCTTAACATAAGAATTAAAAATACCAAAATCAAACTGAGGAACAACATAATATCCCTCTTCTCCAATTTTAAGTCTGTCAGGACAAACAACTTTAACTTCATGCCCTTTAGATTTTAAACTATTTATCAAATTTAAGGCCGCTAGTGTCGTGCCATTATTAGCTTCGCCTAAGACATCGGTTACGACGGTAATCTTCATAATATTAAACTTTTCCTCACTTAGTAAATATATTACCACATCAGCAGTTAATAATATACATCTTTCGCCACTATATATATTAAGTAGTTGCCACTAGAAACTATTAAACAATAATAAAATCAATAAATATAAATTTATTTTTTAAAATTTTTGCTAATTTGAAAAAAATCTACCTATTTTATATATGAGACAAATAAATTAAAAGGAGGCTTCATTATGAAATACATCTTAGGTGAATTTAAAGAAAGGGAACTAGCCAACGCACTAAATGAGAAAAAGTACAAAGAACTCGACAACAACTGCAAATATATCGTCAAAAGAATATTTAATTTTGTCGATGATGATGAAATAATTCACGCCTATAAAATCGAAGAGTTCATCAAACCAGACATATGCATCGAATATAAGAAAGAAAAACGTTACATATCGATGAAATCTGGAAAAAGTAATTACATCCACGAAGAATACATAACTAATTTTGTCAAGTATCTTAAAGAATGCCACATATCCGAAGAAACAATCAATACGATTTTATTATTCCATTATGGAGACGGTACAACTGACGGAACCGGAGAAAAAAGAAAATCATTTGAAGAAATTGCTTATGAATTAAAAGACAAAATCAAATTAGCAAATTTTGAGCTTAATAAAAGTAGGGCGTTCATCACATCTACACTACTCCACATAATGTTCGTCGGTAACAGCGAAAACGCCATTATGGCAGACTACATATATCACGGGGATAAAGAATATGGACTAATCGTGTCGAGAAATCAAATTATGAAATACTTAAATACAAAAGACTTTAGTTGGCTTAACAATATCCACATCGGACCAATATTATTAAGACCTAAAGCTCGTTATGTAGATCGTGAAATTAAAAACCCACAAATGCGCGAAACAATCTCTTTTTATTGGCCTAGAATTGAATTAGATTTAAAATATATAGAAAATAGATACACCGACACGATGAAAGATAAATAAAAATTATTAAATTAATAAGTTTATTAGATTATAGATAAAAAATAAAAAGTTTAAATTGATTTTTCTTTAAAAGTAGTCAAGCATTCCTTTTATTATTAATATATGAGTATAAACAAAGGAGTGAATAAATATGTTACTAAAACAATTGAGATTATTTTACAAAATGACTCAGTCGCAACTAGCTAAAAAATTAGATGTGACAAAACAGACGATTTTAAATTGGGAAAACAACATTTTTGAACCATCGATCGAACATCTTAAAAAATTAGCAGATATCTTCAATGTAAGCGTTGATTATTTGATTGAAAGAAAACCTCTTAAAACTAAAATCAATGAAATCTGCTTAGAACTAAGAAAAATTCCTCATAACGATTTCATACTCTTTTTAAGAGAAGAATTGCTCAAAATTGAAAAAGAAGAAACAAAAGCAATTGAAAAAAAACAAAAAGAATCAAAAAAGAAATAAATTGTTTTTAAACTTCTAAAACAAACACAAAATACTTCTTATTCTCATTTTTGAGCTTAGTTAAATATAAAAAATATAGGAAAATCTATATAATATTTTTGTTTTGCTCTTTTATCATGCTTTAAAAATCAATAAAAATTGATATGAACTCTTATATCGTCTATAAAAGCCGCCATTAATATGAATAAAATCATAATTAACAAACAATTAAAAGTTATTGCATGAAACTTATTAATTTAAATAAAACTCAATGTCTTTATTAAGTATAGGCTCGTAGTTTATTAACCAAAAGAAAACGCGCCACTATATCGCAAGATTTTAAGTTTAAATGCACCGCCAACCAAAAGAAAACGCACCATGATCTCACATGTTTTTAAGTAGGAGGTCATAGTTCAAATCCACCGCCAACCAAAAGAAAACGCACCACTAAGTGCGTATTTTTTCTGTTTGGTTGCGGGAATAGGATTTGAACCTATGACCTCCGGGTTATGGGCCCGACGAGCTGCCAGACTGCTCTATCCCGCGATAGTGTATTTAATATACAACTATCGCATAGAGCATGTCAATAGCTCGTCGGCATTTTCCATAAATATTTTACTTTTTTCTAGTTTTTTATGTCCTTTAACAAAATAAATTCCCCTTTCGAGGAACATATTTTGGTGTGCATTTTAATTATTTTCTATTTTTTCTTCTAGCGTTTTCACTTTTTAATTTACGTTTTAGACCAGGTTTAAGATAAAATTCTCTACGACGAGCTTCTTGGATGGTGCCCGCTTTATTGACTTGTCTTTTAAAACGTCTTAATGCTTCATCAAGAGTTTCGTTTTCTCTTACGATTGTCTTTGGCATTTTTTCACCTCCTCGTTGCTCAAACTTGTTAAATTATACCATTAACAAACAATAATGCAATAAATAATATGCGTTTAAAAGCATGTAATTGACAAATTATACAATTTTTGTGCCGTTTGATGTGCCGATTCTATTCGCGCCAGCCTCCACCATGGCGAGTAAATCTTCGTGCGTTTTAACCCCGCCCGACGCTTTTACACCCATATCTTTACCAACTGTTTCACGCATGAGCTTAACCGCGTGGACTGTCGCCCCACCTTTAGAAAAACCAGTAGAAGTTTTAACAAAATCAGCACCAGCATCTTTAGCGAGTCGACACGCTCTAACGATCTCTTCATCACTTAATAAACAGGTTTCTAATATAACTTTTAATACTTTAGTCCCAACTGCGTCTTTAAGCATTTTAATTTCGTTATAAACATAGTCGTCGTTATTAGCCTTAAGCATGCCAACATTAATGACCATATCCACTTCATCCGCACCTTGTTTTAAAACTAATTCCGTCTCTTCTAATTTAGTTCTAGTCAAATTCATCCCGAGTGGAAAACCCACTACTGTACAAACCTTTACATCACTATCTTTTAAAAGCTCGCTAGCAAGTGGAACATAACAAGGATTGACGCATACTGACATAAAAGAAAATTGTTTTGCCTCATAACAAAGTGCAGTAATTTGTTCAGGAGTCGCATCTTGTTTAAGCAAAGTGTGATCAATTAATTTATTGTAGTTCATATATGTTTTACCTCTTTGATAATTATATCAAAATAATTTCTAAATAAAAAGCAAGCAAATTGCTTGCGTTTTAATTATTTATTCGCAGATTTTTTACCACTTGCTGCTTCTTTTTTTGCTTGTTCGGCGCTGACTAATTTACCATTTTTATCTAAAACTTGTTTACCAGCGTAATATCCACAGTTTGGACATACGTGGTGAGCTTTTATCATCGCCCCACAATTAGAGCAAGTAACTAATCCAGTAACACTTAATTTAAAATGTGTTCTTCTTAATCTTTTTCTTGTTTTTGATATTCTTCTTTGTGGCACTGCCATAGATGTTTCCTCCCTTGCTTTTTTATCGGGTATATTATATTTATCATCCATCAAAATATCAAATATTTTTTTGACAAATTATAAATAATCTTTAAAAACATAGACTACATCGATATATTTAATACCTCACTTTTAAAATTTCACCAATAATATTATTTTTAGATTCGACTTTTACTTCTAAATAATTAGAAGTATGTCCTATATATTTTTTATCTTTCTCGTCATACGATTCAAAAAGAACATCAAACACCTCTCCCTTGAAACGTGATTGATAATTTCTATTTAGTTCTTTAGATAATTCAAGAAGTTTTTTAACTCTTTCTTTTTTTATTTTAGGGGCGATTATATTTATGTCACGAGACGCATTCGTCCCCTCCCTTATAGAATAAGGAAAAACATGTATAGAAGCAAATTTACATTTTTTAATAAAATTATAGCTCTCGTTAAATTCTTGTTCACTCTCCCCATTAAAACCAACGATTACATCGGTAGTGATCGCGACACTTGGATAGGCATCATAAATCTTATTGACTACTCTTAAATATTCTTCACTCGTATACAACCTATTCATCCTTTTTAAAGTATCATTACACCCACTTTGTAAAGACAAATGAATATGTTTAGCTAAATTATCTCTAGTTTTAAGCAAAAACAAAAATTTATCATCAATTTGAGATGCTTCTATCGAAGATATACGAAGACGAGACAAATTAGGTATATTGAGAAGTGCTTCAATCAAAGAAGAAAAAGTGTAATCGCCATCTTTATATGAACCAACATCAATACCAGTCACCACTATTTCTTTATAACCTTGCTCAACTAAAAATCTTGCCTCATTTAAACAAGAAGAAAAACTTCGACTTCGCGATTTACCCCTCGTGAAAGGAATTAAACAATATGAACAAAAATGGTCACACCCATCTTGAATCTTTAAATACGCACGCACGATATCAGAACATGAAGTCGTACCAAGTTCTTCATAAGTATCAAATAACCTTGTCTTTAAATCGATATCAACAATCTGTTTTTTATCTATTTTAAACTGTTCAACATACTCTAAAATTTTATCCCGATGCTTTGTCCCTAAAATGATATCAACCGGCAAGTTATCTTTGATAAATTGATGAGCATGCTGAGAAAAGCAACCATGGACAACTACGATAGAATTAGGATTTTTATTTCTAATCTTTCTAATAAGTTGACGCGACTTTTGCTCGCTAGTTTTAGTGACCGCACATGTGTTGATGACACATACATCACTTATATCCCCATCGACTACCTCATATCCATTAGCCTTAAATAAGCTCGCAAGAGCACTGCATTCATAATGATTGACCTTGCAACCTAAATAAAAGAAAGAGACAGTGCTCATTATTGTTCTTTTATCCCCTTTAATTGACAGTAAATACGACGAGAAATAAATTCATTATTATAAAGCTGTTCAATAAAATTATCTCTCGAATTAGAAAAATAAGCATCGACTACAGGAGTTAATCTATCTAACATATGTGAATAAGAAGGATGCTTAATATGCCTATCAAATAATACGATTTTTACATCGAGTAGACCTTGAGAATTAACAATATAAATCGTATTCATATCGTAATGGAAAAAAGCGACCTCTTTCCCATTGGTGCCAATGAAGACGAGTCTAGTAAAAAGTGAATTATATAAAGATGTACCATATACATCAAAAGAATCGATAATCGTCTCTAAAAAAGAAGTCTTTAGTTGACTGTAAGGATATTCTAATAATTTTTCTGGCTCTTTAATATAAATGTAATTTAAAGGTCGAGGAAAAATAGGAATATATATTTTCATCTTATCGTCGACTAGATAAGGTAAATCGAGAGTTATCTCTCGAAGAGTTGAAACAAATTTTGCGTGGTCAATCTTATCACCCTTTGTTAAATGTTGATTGATATTATCAATTTCGTCTTCGATAGTTTGTTTGTTGATTAAACTCTTTAAAATAATATTAGCCCGCATAATCATAAATTCATCGTCGTCGACGTCGTATAAATATGAAAACTTAGGATATTTTTCGAGCATATTTCTATGGTCGACAAAAAATTTAAATTCTTCTGTCTTTTCAAAAGATGGTCTTTTTTTCTGCTTTTTCTCTAAAAGTTTATAAACGTTCATAATCTATCTAAAAATAATCCTATCACACTTAGCCCGTATATGGCGGCAGTTTCGCATCTAAGTATCCTTTTGCCAATAGAAACAGGGATAAAACCAATATTGGTGAGTTTATCAATCTCACCCTTATCAAAGCCACCTTCAGGCCCGACAAAAAATGAAACACTTTCACCTTTTTTTATATCACTTAGCAAAGAGAAAAACGATGTAGTAGAACCTCTTTGTGCCTCATAGGCGACAAAATTATGTTTAGCCATTAAAAAGGAAGGGATATCATCGATATCAAACACACCGTAAATATTTAAAATCTTACTTCTTTGCGACTGCTGGCTCGCTTCTTTTGCAATAGCGGTATACCTAGGTAATTTTCTTTCAAAATCTTCTCTAGACATTTTTACTACACTTCTATTAGTTCTCACTAACACTAAAGAAGAAGCACCTAACTCACTTGCCTTTTGAATAACAAATTCAATCTTATCTTTTTTTGCAAGAGAAAAAAATAAAGTTAAATCATTATTAAATTCTCTATCATTTTTTATTTTAGATTTAACAATAATTTGTAAAGGATTTACATTTTCTACCTCGCACAAATAAATATCATTTTCAAAGCAAATTTCAATCATTTCACCCGTGTTTATACGCAAAACACGAGTTAAATGATGAATATCGTCATCATTTAAATAAGCTTGATTATCTTTAATTATCCCAAAATAATGATGCATTAAAGAAGAAATTCTCCCTTTGAATCCTTCAAATCATTTTTAAATAAATAATAAAAACCAATTAAAGCATTTAAAACGATAAAAGTAACTAGCCCAACAACCAAATAAGAGACAAAAATATTGATATTTAAACCAAAAGCAAAAACACTACCTAATATAGCAATTAACGCTAGATTGGTGAACATCCATAATATACCACTCTTGATATACCCTAGATAAAATAAAGGCGCTCCAAGCCAACCTAAAAAGCAACTTAAAATAAACGCGACCATCCTTTTATGAGGCTTATATTGTTTAAATTCATCAGAATTAATATCGATTTGCGATGTTATATCCTGCGTCTGATTAGATGACGCATCCAGTGGGAAGCGGCATCCACAAACAGGACATATATCTTTATCAAATTTTGATATTCTTGAACCACATTCTCTGCAATTTGGCATAATTTTCTTCTTTCTAGATTTGTATATTACCACATTTTTTAAATATATTTTTATTATTTAAACACTTATTTAGACAGTGTCAAAAAAATATAATTACCATTTATTTTTAACTTTTTCAGCAAATCCTAACATGTGGTCAATAATAAATGTTTTATCAGCTGTTTTAATCGTCCCGCTGAAATATCCAAATACTTGATTTTGGTTGGAAGAAAGAACAAGCGCGTCCATGTAATCATGCCTATTTAAAATTGGATTAAATACTAAATTGATATCTTTATTTTTTGATGATATATTCCACTGATTTAAATATATTTCTTTCCCCTTTTCATCTTTAGGAATTTGAAATTCAACATCATTTAATTTATAGACCTTGTCGTCGTAAAATAAAACATTCTCGCTCGCCTTATTAAGCCCAAAACCATATCCTAAATTTAATCCGATACGATGTTTTTTATTATCTTCACCACTAAGTGAGGCCCAATACCAAGTATTAGAATAAGGCCACACCCCTCTCCCCCAATCAAGAACACCATATGCTTTGTTAGAAAATTCATATTTGATTGGGCCGAAAGAAAAATAACCATCAGCTTTTAATAAATTAATTTTTTGATTGTAATAAAAATGATGCTTGTTTTTAAAAGGAGTCGCCATAACGATAGAGTTTTTAGATGTTTCTTTTAAGACGATATCGCACTGAAAAGTATTCTTTTTCGATACATTATTAATTTTACATTTAATTCTTCTTTCACCCTTGTTGTTATAAAACTTAATATCAAATTTATTGCCTTTATAAACAGTATTACCATCGATTGATGAACTAGGGAGAGCGACGCTTCCAAAAGTAAATAAACCCATGTATGATTTAGTCCAATACTTTGCATTTTTAAAATCGATGATAGATACGCTAGCAAGGGACATATAAGAATTGTCAGCGATGGTTAAACAAACCCCGTACCTTTCATCTCCGATATAATAATAATCCCACTCTTTAATACGAGAAGAATGACCTTTTATACTCGACCTATTATAATTTTTAACTAAAGCAAAAGCATAACCAGATTCATTCAACACGCCATCATCATTTAATAAAGGCCCTGCTTTTAATAATAAATTATCTTCTTTCATACATTTCCTTTAATTCTTACATATGCGACATATCCAGCTGGACTTTTAATATTATTTACATCCTTTTCTTTTCTTATTTCAAAACCATTATTTTCTAAGAAATCAATCAATTTTTTACATCCGTAATTTCTAACATCAAAATCAGAATACATCTTTGACAATATACCACCGACTAGAGAAATTAAAACCCACCCCTCTTCATCAGAATTCTCTTCCACTATTTTTTGGATGGAAGAGATGATCTCTTCAAGTGGAGTTTGTGAAGATTTATCATCTTCTTCAACTACAGTTGTTTTTTTAGTTTTTCTTTTTCTCTTCCCACTCTCATTAGAAGTATAAGAAGACGCGAGAACATCTAAATATTTAAATTTGACACACGCGACGACAAATGCTTTAGGAGTTTGCTTTTTGCCCATGCCGATGACGACCATCCCCGCTTCTTTTAACCTTGCAGCAAGCCTAGTGAAATCAGAGTCGCTAGACACCAAAATAAACCCTTCTACCTTACCAGCATATAAAATATCCATCGCATCGATAATCATCGCTGAATCAGTTGAATTTTTACCAGTCGTATAAGCATATTGCTGGATAGGATTAATTGAATAATCTAATAGCACCTCTTTCCAAGGCTCTAAAAAAGGCTTAGTCCAATCGCCATAAATCCTTTTATAAGTAATGACTCCCTCATTGGCAGCCTCTTCCATAATTGTCTTAATATATTTAGCGGATATATTATCCGCATCAATTAGTAACGCAAATCTTTTATCTTCCATTTTTTTCTCCAAATCTATATTTATATTTTATATTAGAATTAAAATAAACAAAATTAAAAATAATTAGCAAAATATTTAGTGACACACCCCCAACATTTGTACAAACCCATAATCAAAGTTATAATGAAAGCGATATGAGAGTTTTGAGATTGTGTACTTTAATTGGTTTTGTTATTTACATTTTGGCGTGTGTTGTTTATGAACACATACAGCACGGGACTGATATTACTATCCCTATCATCATGGTCTTACTGTTTTTTACCCCATTTATCGTTCTTTATATCAAATATGACGATGGGGAATAACAAAAAGCCCTCATGCAAGGGCTTTTTTGTTGCTTTGAAATTATTCAAGATTTTGTCAAACTCTTCTTAAATCGCCTAAAAACAACGAAAAAAGGGCAAATGCGTTATTGCATGCCCTCAATCTTTCTTTTTTACTACTTGTCGTTTTTTAAATCTTCTTTTACAAGATGTCGTATGTAGTCAGTCTTTTTATCAATGCTTTTTAATGTCTTGTAAAATTAGTTGTCTAACATAGTCAACCTTATTAGGAACGCTGTTTAGCTTGTTGATGACTTCTTCATCGTTGACGTTATGGAATCTAAACGTAAATGATGTCATCCATTTCTTGTGAAACTTGCTGACTTGCTTTTGATGAGCGAGTCTCTTTCTTCTTTCGGTATTGTAAATAACTTTTCTTCCCCTTGTCTCTTTTTTTCGTGGCATATCTTTATTGTTCCTCTTTCTCTTGTTGCTTTGATTTTATACGTTTTTCTAAAAGTTTTAAAGCGTATTCATATTGTTCTTGTTCAATTTCAAAAGGTGGTTGTTCAATGTATCTCACTCTTTTAAAACGCTTAAAACGAGGCTTATAAAATTTTATACTGCTGTTTTCATTGATTAAATCGATAATTTCGCAAGCGATTTTTTCGTTGCGGGCGTAAATTGCAAAGCCTAATTTTGATTGTTTTGTCTCGAAAGTAAATTTATATATTTTATACATGTTTATCGCCCCTTTCTAAAATGGTATTATCTCATCATAACGAGTTTGTAAAATATCGCGATAGATAGGACTTTTGATATCATTAAATGTAATCTCGCCTTTTGTTATTCTATCAAACAGGTTTGAAAGTACTTAAGGATAACACTACTCCCAAACCTCAAATTATAAGAGGTTTTTTGAGGTTATCCTCTACTAAAATACTAAAGTATTTTAAATCAATAAACAACAATCTTTATCAATTATTATCTTTTTTTCACACGAAATTTGTTCTGAAAACTCATGTGTTTCAATATTTATGATAATTATTTCTTTATAAGAAACTTCTTTCACTATCTTTTCTATTTCTTCTGCAGAAAAAAATTCCTTCATGTGCAAAATAAAGAAAATATTTTTGTTTTGAAGTTCATTTATCACAAATATATAGTCTAAGAATTGTTCTATAAAAGTTTCTTTGTTTTCACTAAAACGAATATCCATAATTTTAAATAAATCATCTGTTTTAATGTCGTCATTCATTGTCAGTGAAATATCTAAATCTAACGCTATTCGTTTAACAATTGAAGAAGCTTTTTCCTTTAAGGAATCTAAATCACTTTTCAAATCATCATAATATGTTTTTTTATTATTTTATTAAGTGCATTCATATTTTTCTTAGTGTTTAAATCTAAATCTAGCAAATTAATAATTGAATAACACTTATCGTCCGCGTTGATATTATCATTGTTGATATATATGGTTGCTAAATTTTCGGGAATGTAATCAAAATACATCCACGACAAAAATTTTCTATAATATTCAATATTTTCAATAGTGATATTGTAAAAATTATATGGCTTAAATTCCATTGCTGTATCGCTTAAATTCAACTTTATTTTAATCATAACTTCACAATTTTCTCGTCACTGATAATAACGTCAGATTTAAATTCGCCTAAAATACATTGTATATTTGAAAACTGTTTTTCAGTTAAAGATAAGCACGATATAAAACCATCTTTAGGCAAATTATTTTTAATTTTTTTTAGAGTTGCGTCCACGACTTGTTCATTCAAACAAAGTTTTGTATAAACACTTTCTTGAAACATTGAAAATCCTTCTTTTTTAATATATTTGATAAACTTGTTATATTCGCGATGATCCTTCTTCGTGACTGATGGTAAATCAAAAAATATAATTAATCGCATAAATCTATATATCATAACTTTTAGGGAATTTAATTTTATCAACCTTACCACTGCTAAGGGCATCTATAACAGAATGAGTGTAAATATTAATTGCGTTTGTTAAATTTTGTTATTGCCATTTATTGGAATTTCAATAGTAAGCAGTTGAGTTATTTTCTCTTTAAATCTTCACTGCTATTGCTTAATTGGCGTGCGAAAGCATCAACAAATGGTCTAAAAGGTTCCATTAAATCGCAAGAAAAATTAAATTGATTATATTCGTTCTTGTGATGGATGGTTAGATATAAAAATATCTAATATCAGAAAAAGCATCTATTTTATTTTCAACTTGTGCGATACGTAGATGATATATTGTTGGATTTTTTTATAAAATTCTTTTTCTTTGTCTTTTTCTAAAAATAACGGATATTTTACATTTACACTTTTATCTTCTAAAACTAAATTAGATTCATTTAGTCTTATAAAAAATGATGGGTCAATCTTATTTATTTCATCTTTAAAAATGTAATTATTAAGAATGTCGATACGAAATTTTCTTCTTGCCATTCTCCTTCTCGCGCTTCTTTTGCTCCTTCTTGCTTTTGCGTCGTTAGATTCATCAAAAAGTCTAGAGCCCCAAGCAGTCTTGCCATTTAATTCTAAAAGATTATAATCCTCGTCAGTAACTGCCCATCCAACAGAAGATGAACCAACATCTAGACCTAAAAAATATTTTTTATCCATACACATTATCCTCTTTTGATTATATTCTATTAGATTTTACAAACAATTTCTCTAAAAAAATAAAAACTCTCAACCGAGAGTTTAATTTACCCATAAGGGTCTTGAAGCTAAATGCTTATTTGGACTCGTAGTGTTATCCTTAATTTTCCTACAAATTTATTAAACCACCAAATTTTAAGCATTTCAATTACTTTTATTTTATAGGTGAAAATATTTCTATCGCCTGTTCAATGGTCTTCTCCTTAGCGAGCTTACCATATTTATCGACATCGTTCTTATCTCTTAATTCGTGAGTTAAACAACAAGGTCCACCTATACAACCACCGACACATCCCATGCCTTCGACAAAATTGACATCTAGCTGTCCTCTAGAAACTTGATTTAAACCCATTCTGACATTTTCTAATCCGTCAAAATTAATAGGTTTAAGTTCAAAATTAGAACCCTGTTCTTTAAGAGCTTCAACAATCGCATCTTTAACCCCACCAGCTCGAGCAAAAATTCTACCAAAATAAGAAGCATTATCGAGAGGACTCTCTTCTAAGACTGTCATATCGATATCACGAGAATCGATAAGAGCTTGAAGTTCTTCAAAAGTTAATGTGACATCGACATATTTTTTAACTTTATCTAGTTGAGTCTCAGCCTTTTTAGAAACACATGGACCAATAAACATGACACGAGCGTCTTCGTGCTCCTCCCTAATCCATTTAGCAATAGTCGCCATCGGGGACAATTGATGAGAAATATTATCTTTAAATTTAGGGAAATATTTTTCAACAAAAGTGACGAAAGTTGGACAACACGAAGTGCATAAAAATCCTTTTTCACTCAATTCTTTTGCCTCGTGATAAGCGACCATATCCGCCCCAAGAGCGGCTTCAATAACATCTTGGAAACCTAACTTTTTAATAGCGGTGACAACTTGACCTAGTGTCGCATATTTAAATTGACTTGAAATAGAAGGTGCGACGATGGCAAATACTGGATGATTGTCGCTATCTTTTAGTATGTCGATTGCATTAGTAATATAACTTTTATCCATAATCGCCCCAAAAGGACATTGATACACACACGCACCACACTGCACGCATTTTTCATCATCAATTTTAGCGGCGTAATCTTCGCCCATCGATATTGCTTTTACTTTACACGCTTGTTCGCACGGTCTTAAAAAATTAGCGATCGCGTCATATTGGCACGCTTTCGCGCACATCCCGCAGTTGACACATTTCGTCTTATCAATTCTTGCTTGTCTAGTTTTTTCATCGAAACTAATCGCGTGAAGACGACACGCCTTTTCACATCTATGTGCGATACATCCGCGGCATCTATTAGTGACCTCATACCCACCAAGCGGACACTCGTCACAGGCAATATTGATAACTTCAACGACATTTTTATTATCTTTATTGCCACCTAAGGCTAGTTTCATCCTCTCTAAAACAATCGCCCTCTCCTTATAGATGCAACAACGCATCGTCGGCTTTGGACCTGGAACAATTTTTTTAGGAATTTCATTGTAATCTATCGTCAAAGTCCCATTCCAATAAGACCTCGCAACTTCTTTAAGCACTTTATATTTAAGTTCTTGTACATTTGTGTCAAATTTAGGTTCCATTTATTTGTTATCCTTTCTTTTAGAAATAACTAACTTTAATCTTCTTACCCATCTTCTCTAGACAAGAAGCTAATTCTTCAATTAATTTCATTTTAATTTTTATGTTGATGTGCATATCTTCACTTTGATGGGCAGGATTAATCGCGCACCCCACATAAAAATCAATATCAGTCGCATCTTCGAACAAATATCGAGCGATACGGCTCGCCCCATCTTCTTTAAATGACCAATTAAAATATTGTTGATTGCCATTTAAAACATCTTTTGCGTATTCTAATACTTTGTTGATAGTCACTACCCCTTCAGTCACTAAATCAACCCCTTCAATCTTCGCGATTGGCGGTATTTCTCTATCTAGATAGTCAAGCGCATATTCAAGTGGTTTTTTTAAATATTTAGATACGATAGAACTCGTCGTACCCCCACTTACGATATGAACACCTTCTTTAGCAAAAAATAAAGATAGCATCGTCTCATCGTCTTCTTTATTTGACGCCGGGCCAATCATCAAACTAACTTGCTTTCTCTCTCTAAGACGAAGCACCGCACAGGTGGTGTCATCCCCTGGTTTATGGTCGTATAAATTGTTAGCTTGGTCGACCACCATAGTTGATAGAGCAAGAGAAGAATAAGATTTATCATACAACGCTTCGACAAATGATTTAATCTCATCAACTCCCCAACCAAAATTTAAAGTTTCACCAATCCCAGCATTCATCACCCCATCAGACATACAAACAATCGTGTCGTAAGGTCTAATATCAAATTTTGCTTTTTCTATTTTTTTGCCTTCGATTAAAGATACATCGTACCAAATAGGGAAAAGTTTACCATTACGGATAACAAAAGGCGTCGGGTTGTCGTAATTAAATATTTCAACTGAACGATTGTCACTGACTTTAACGATAGAGAAAGTAGAATACGCCACTCCTCTAACTTTGCATACCGGTAGAGTCATCGCGATAGTTCTTACACACTCCTCAATCGGAACATTGTGGGAAATCATCGTCGCGAGCATCTCACTCGTTAAAGTGCTTAAAATATTGGCCTTAACTCCACTGCCAAGACCATCCGCTAAAACGAGAACTCTCGTACTCTCATCGACAGAGACAACTTGAACATTATCTCCACAAAGTTCTTCCCCGACATGGTTTTTAGAAATATGACCAACTTCAACAACAAAACGATTATTAATCATTGTCATCCTCTTCTAATGTATCTTTTAAACTTGAAAGCGCAACTTTCGTCTCAGCGGCACTTTCTCCAAGAAGTGAAGCAATTTCTTGAACAGCGCGCATATTCTTTTGAATGACTTCATCGGTAATATCAACAGATTTTTGAATAATTTCTGCTCTTTTAGCTTTCTCAGTTTCACTTTTTGTCACATCGCGCATCAAAACGATAATAATGTGATATTTTTCATCGTAATTGACGCTTAAAGTTACATATTTGTTGTAAGCAGTTAAATATAATTTTCTTTCATATATGCGGTATCCACCAAGCGCTTGAGCAAATGGAGTAGTGTCAAAAATTAACGACACATCCTTATTTATCATATCTTTAGGAGAATGTACCCCAATAATTGAGCACATCGCGTGATTAATTAACTGTATTTTAAAATTCTCGTCTAAAACCATCAAACCATTTGGGCTAGAGGCGACGATGGTGTCAGAAAATGAGAGAGCCTTCGCCATTAAAAATGGAAGACACATTTCCACCACTGCTTTACCTTGAATGATAGCCACCGCTTTTTCAAGACAAGTATCATATCCACAACACCCACAGTTGAGGCGGTTTTTAGGATCTTTTTTGTCCATTTTTTCAAAAGTTTTTTCAATTTCTTCCTCGCTAGGACGAGCGTGAAGAACATTATATGATTTATATTCGTGACTAGCTTCCTCACTAGTTAAAATAGGCTCGACAAAATCCTTTTTGCCCGCGCTTTGTCTAACTCTTAAAAGTGAGGTAGCTAAGTTGTGAGTCTTACCGTCGATAACAGGTCCATTGACACAACCACCATGGCAAGAATTAGCTTCGATAAAACAGTGATGAATCTTGCCAGCGATGACATCTTCTAAGACGCGTTTAACTTCTTCTACACCATCGACAAATACATAAGTATATGCTTGATTTCGCCTTTCCATCGTCTCGATAACTCCACTAGAGACTGGGAAAAGACGAGCCTTAGAACATTCTTTCTTCTCTTCTTTAATTGAAGTATCAAAAATAATACCTTTCTTTTCTAAAAGATGGTCTAGTTCAATAAAAGTAATACCTAGAGAAACTTCATTGCTATCTAAATCAGCTTCATCTTTTTTAGCGATGCAAGGACCGATAAAAATAATTTTTTTATCTTTGCCTAATCTTTTTTTGATATCTTTGGCGTGAGCCGCCATCGGAGTGTCGATAGGAGCTAGATATTTAAGTGCTTCTTTATAATGTTTTTGAATAAGTAAATTAACAGAGTGACAACAGCTAGAAATTAAAACATCAACCTCGTTTTTATCTAGTAAATCATCGTACGCTCTTTTGGTGATAGTCGCCCCGATAGCAGTCTCTTCTGCATCTTTAAAACCTAATTGTATCAATGCTTTACGCATCGTAGAAAAATTAATTCCATAGTTAGATATAAAAGAAGGCGCGACAGAAGCGATACATTCATATTTTGCAAGCAAATCTAAAACTTTGTCCTCATCGTTTCTAATAACTTTTAACTCTTGAGGGCAAACGACATAGCATCGCCCACACAAAATGCAGTCTTCTTGAATGATACTAGCCTTATTAGATGCAAACGATATCGCCTTTATAGGGCAGTGCCTAATACATTTATAACAATTTCTACAATCGTTCGTCCTTGATTCTAAACATAAAGAAGCCATAAATTACCTCCCTACTTAATTTTATAAGCGAGACAAAACGTATTTATTAAATACTTCGTCAAAATTTGTTTTAGTGACGCCGGTGATGACTTCATCATCAACTTTAATCGATACTCCAGCAACGCCACAATTTTTGAGGCAGAAGGTAGCTTTTAATTCTACCTTCTCCTCAAGATGATTGTCTTTAATGGCTTTGCGCATGAGTTCGATGACGTCATAGCTGCCTTTGAGGTGGCAACTAGAACCGACACAAACTGCAATAGTCATCATTAATTACCTTTGTAAGCTTTCTTTAAAATTTCAACCATATCAGCAACCATTGGTACACGTGGATTGGCTGGTGAACATTGATCTTCATACGCGAGTACGGCGATTTGTTCAATTCTTTCATTCCACTCTTTCTCATCGATACCTAAATCGCAGAAATTAGGACTTAAACCAATGTCACGAATGAGGTTAGTAACCGCGTCCGCTAAAGAGGAGACACCTTCTTCTGGAGTCGATGCTTTTAAGCCTAAAAGTTGAGCGATTTGTTGATATCTCTTATCAGCGTGGTAAACATTGTATTTTGGCCAAACGCTGAGTTTTGATGGAACAGTACCATTGTATCTAATACAGTGTGGGAGTAATATCGCACAAGTATATCCGTGGACGGTGTGGAATTCAGCCCCAACTTTATGAGCAAGAGAGTGAACCATGCCTAAGAAAGCATTAGCAAACGCCATACCAGCGATAGTCGCGGCGTTGTGCATTTTTTCTCTAGCTTCTAAGTCAGTTTTACCATTTTTAACTGCACGAGGTAAATATTCAAATACTAATTTAATTGCTTGTAAGCACAATCCATCAGTGTAGTCGTTAGCTAAGACAGAAACATATGCTTCAATCGCGTGAGTTAAGACGTCCATACCAGTCATCGCGGTTGGTCTAGGAGGTAAATTAGTTGTAAACTCTGGATCGACAATCGCGACAGTTGGGGTGAGAGAATAATCAGTAAGAGGATATTTCTTGTTATGTGCTTTATCAGAAATAACCGCGAATGGGGTAACTTCAC
>CASDYZ010000054.1 GCA_949285325.1 uncultured bacterium | reverse complement strand
ACGGCAGAAAAAGGCAAGCGTATTTTTTACGCCGTTGTTAACATTGTATTTATAGCGATAGCAGTGTTTTCTGGTTGGGGCGTTTTAAAGGCATGGGAAATAATGTTCAACGAAACCTTTATTGGGGGATTGCTATTATTGATTGTATGCGCTACGTTTGCGATTCTTTCTTTTATCGACGGCGTGATCGGTCAGTTAATTCATACTGTTGTTAATTTTATTTTTATATTTAATCGAGAAGAGCGTGGCTATGCAATCTGTGCATTCATTATCGCTTTATTGTCTATTGCTGCAATGGTAGCGGTAGTGGTCATTTTACTAAATTAAATATTTGCGAGTATAAATCCAGACTGCTTTTTGTATTTTTTAGACTATCCATTTTTGTTATTCTACCCTTTGAAATACGTTTAATACCTTGAAAATCTTTAACAAGATAAGTCAAAGAAGCCAACGTCTTTCTAGTTGATGGAACAATGCTCTGTGGTATTAAAAAAGATAGGAAACTAAATAAAAATAACACTTCTGGAGTTCGAGGAGTTCACTTTGATAAAGATAGAGGACTATGGGTTGCTCAGATTATGTTTCAAAGAAAAGCTCATATTCTTGGGAGATTCAAAACTAAAAGAGAAGCAGTGAAAGCTAGAAAAGCTGGCGAAGAAGAGTACTTTGGTAAATATAGGTAAGTGCAATTGTAATAAACACCTTTTATAGGGGTCGCAAAGTTGTTAAGGGGGTTGCATTTTGTTAATAGGGGTCGCAAGTGCATCACAATTGGTCTTTCTAGTCAAATAGATTAATTCACCTTGTACTATCTAAAACTTCTCTAGTGATAGTCAGGTGTTTTTTATATGTAAAATCTATTATGCCGCTATTATTTATCTCGTTCATTGAACTGTGCTAATTCTGTTGATGTGTGATTAAATCAAAGCATAAAAAATAATTAAAGATTTTTACTACTATTATATCTTTAAAATATATGTCAAAATTAAGTATCAATGAAATATCCATAAGAAAGGAGTCTTATAAGCATGAAAAAGATATTTTATTTACTTTCATTAGTTAGTTTGGTACTCACTAGTTGCGGTGATCCGTCTGTTGACACAAGCAGTAGTTCTTCCTCGAGTTTAGATGAGACAACTTCTAGTAGTGAGACTAGCCAAGATACATCAACAAGCACAATGCCACAAATAGATTTAGAAGAACTTTTGTTAGAACTTCAAGATGACGACTTTGCGCAGACTGGTACACTTGAAGTTGATGTCACTAAACAAGATGGCACATATCTTAGTGGTTATGTTCAAACGGCGACATCATACCATGATGGCGATACATTCTATTTAACTCTTAAAGATGAGAATGGTGAACTAGCGTATAATCCACTTGAAAAATACAAAAATGAGGATGGATACGCTGTCAATCGATATTTAAATTACGATAATACATTTATCGATTTAATTGAATATATCGACGCTGAAACACCGGTTGATTTCGATACATATTATGGCAATCCATTTGCCCAGATGACTCTCGATAACTTACAACAAATATCCGAAACTGATGTCGAAGTTTCTAATATCGATGATTTTAGAGATGATTTAGTCTATGGATTAACTGGTTATGAAGATATCCCAGTTACATCATTTATTTTAACTGTTGAAGATGACACCATCAGTGGCGTTGTCACCGGTGAGGAAGAATATACTGAAACAGTGGGGGGTGCAGAAATTCAAATCATAGCAAGCGCTCAATATAGTTTTGAAATAATCACCCAAGATGAAGTTGAATTTGAAGAAGTTACAACTTTACCTCTTTTAGAAGAACACGCACCTTTAACCGCGTTATTTGATTCTTTAAAAAATAACAATTATCAAGTTGATGTCACTAGAACTGGTGGCTCTGTTTCAACATTAGAAACTGAATTTAAAATTTACTCACATCCATCTTATCTATTAAGAGAATACACTCAAGAAACTATAGGTATGTATCAAGACGATAACGGTCTACACGATGTCGTGCTTGAAGATGGAGTATTAAAAGGCACTGCTTATCCAGTCGCGGACTTAACATTAAATATGTTTAGGAGTGATTTTGAATTATCCCCAGCATTATTTGATGTAAATGCTGATGGTTCATTTACTTTAAAGAGTCAATTTAATGGAAGCTTTGCGATGCATGGCTGTGTTGATTTCACATATAACTATCAAGGATATTTGGCTAATTTAACCCCTTCTACATATAAGATTGTAATTGATGAAAATGGGGCGACCTTCGATTATGATTATTCATACGTCGATACTTATGGCAATATAATTTCAGGCCATGTGACATGTGTGGTATCTAATATTGGTCAATTAACGACTTATACATTTGAACCATATGAAGAAGTCACTTATGAAAAATGGTCTGATTTTGGTAGTGATATCTCAACATTATTAACTAAATATTTAGGTGAAAATTTTGATGATTTATTGCCGTTTATCAACTATTTAGATTATCCAAATTCCAATAATAAAAACATTAGCGAAACAACCTATGGCGGTAGAACTTATGCTCAATTATCAATTGTTGATAATAATAACACTGCTGACGCTATATTAGCGGATTATCAAGACAAACTAGAAGCGATTGGATGGACTAATACTGAAGGTAATGTTTGGACAATAGAAAAAGAAGATGGTAATGGTTATTATCATCTAGAAGTTTATACTGCTTCTAATAGATATTTCTATTTACGCTTATATCAACAAGGAACAAATAGTTTAAGTGAATATTTAAATAGATATTTCTCTAGTAGTAACAACGCAACTATCGAATTGACACACACAAAAACTTATTATGATTACGATAGTGCAAGTGGTACTCAAGGTGATGTATTTCAAAGCGAAACAACTACAAATACCTACTATTTTACCGATACAGCGGTTAGACAAATAAAAGATGGTGGAAGCGAGATGTATTTCGTCCATGATGAAAATGATAACTTTATCATCTATACTCAACTTTCAACAGGCGAATTTGATGTTTTAACTTCATCTAGTGGGCAATATGATGTTTCAACTTATACATCATACGGTACGATTGCACCATCAAATATAGTATCTTATGCTTCATATTTAACTTATGTTGAAGGAAGTGATGGACATTTTACTTACGTAGATAATCCTACTATGCCGACTATTTATGTCGCATCTACTATTGCTAGTGTCTTCTTTGGTGAAAGTTTATCGACAAGTTATAGTTATTTAGAAAGTTCTGTCGATCTATATATCGATTTTGTAACTAATCAAGTGACACTTGAAGTAAGTGCAAAACGTGTTTCAGGTAATTACATTATTGAAGATGTATTTGAAGCTCATTACACAAATATCGGTAATACTAGAGTAGATACTTCTACTCTTCCGCCACTAGAATAAGAAAAATAAGATAGGTGTAGCACATTGCTATACCTATCTTTTAAAGGAGAAACAATATGTCATATCAAGTAAGTGATAAAACAATAACAGTGTTAAAAGAATTATATAAAGACGCTGAATTTAAACCATTAAAAGATAAAAAACAAGTATACGAAATAATTTACACCCTCGCCTTTATGGCGGGAACTGGATCATTAGCAAAAAAAGAAGGCGACGACAAAGCTCAAGACGTCTTAAACGCTATCAATGAAGTCGGTGAAGAAATTAATTCGCATATCAATGATTTAGATTTAGATTACATCAACTCAAAAATGATGAAATAATCAATTTAAATTTTTATAAAGGACTATAAATATAAATAATTGTGTTTATAGTTCTTTTTTATGTCGTAATAGATTAAAAACGCACCTTAAATCAAAACAAATATTTTGATAAAATAATTTATATGAAAGTTTTACTTTATTTTGAATCAGAAGATAAGATTAAAAAATCTGGTATAGGTAGGGCATTAAGACATCAAATTAAAGCTCTTGAAAGCCAAGGTATTGAGTATACCTTATCAAGAAAAGATAAATTTGATATTGCGCATATAAATACTTATTTCCCAAAGAGTAAGTCTTTGTTAAAAAAATGCAAAAAAAATCATATCCCAGTAATAGTGCATGGGCATTCAACAATTGAAGATTTTAAAAATTCATTTAGATGTTGGAAGTTAATGGCGAAGTGGTTTAATCCAAATTTAATGTATTTTTATAAGCGGGCCGATATGATTATCACCCCTACTGAATATTCAAAAAAGTTGATTGATTCATATAATCTAGGTACCCCAGTTTATTATGTTTCAAACGGCATTGATAAAGATGAATATAAATACGATGAAGAGAAGATTGAAAAGTTTAAACAATATTTTAATATCAAAGAAAATCAACAAGTTGTAATAGGAGTGGGTTTCCCTTTTAACCGCAAGGGAATAAAAGATTTTTTCTCGGTCGCTTCTAAACTTAAAGACATCACATTTATTTGGTTTGGCTATTTACAAAAAATACTTACTAGCACAGATGTTTTAAACGCGATTAAACATAGACCAAAAAATGTTATTATGCCTGGTTATATCGATAACGCGATTATTAAAGGTGCGTATCGGTATGCGAAATGTTTATTTTTTCCTTCGTATGAAGAAACTGAGGGAATTGTTGTTTTAGAAGCGCTCGCATCATCTTGCCCAGTTTTAGTTCGTGACATTGGAGTTTATAAAGACTGGTTAACGGACGCGATAAATTGCTATAAAGCAAAAGATAATGATGAATTTGTTGAAAAGATTAAATTCATCATAAATCACGATAATAAAAAGATAATTGAAAATGGGCTTAAAGTTGTCGATGAACGTTCTCTTGAAAAAGTAGGAGTCCAGTTAAAATATTATTACGATAAATTATTAAAAGAATATAAATAATATTTTTTAGTTAGTTTTTGCAAAGTTTTTAATAAAAATTATTAATTTATCTTCTAAACATAATGTTTTCATTATTAAACATTTTAACTATTAACAATATAAATAAAGCAGTATAAATTACATTGCTTATAATCGTAATTATAAAGAATAATATATCGATGTTACCGATTAAGGCCATATTCATTGAGGAACATATATTTAATACCGGAACAAATGAATAAATAACATTGTTAGTATTTGTTAAAGATGGAATTAACGCAACAACGATAAATATACCGCTGAAAGGGCCTAGGTAAGAGAGAGCTTCTTTCACACTTTTTGCAAACGCGGATACCATCGATGTGAAAGCGACAAAGAATATAACCGCACTCAATATCATTAAAAATAACATCATTAAAGATATGGCGGAAATAGATATATCTCCAAGCATCGATGGTAAAGAAGCGACGACTCCAATTCCTGAAACCGCACCCGAAACTATTGAGACTATGCTCAGCGCGATTACTTTACCAATAGCAAACTCACTCCTTTTAATTGGACTTACCAATATGCTTGCGATCGTGCCTCTATCTTTTTCTCCAGCGATTGATTCAGTACAAGAAGAAAGAGTGGTGGAATAAAGTAGAGATATAGTAATAAGAGGCAGTATAAATGATATGACTTGATTGAGACTATATGAACTTTCTCCAACCGCGGGATTCGGGTTAGTTAAATTGATAGTAAAGCTTTGATAAGTCGACTGTATAAGAGAAATAGAAATGGAATAAAGTGATTCGGAATAACCATTTTCTTGATTGTACCAAATGTTTATATTTGCTTTGCTCTCAAGATTTAAAATTTGATTTTCAAAATCATCGCTAAATTCTATCAATAAATCTATTTCGTTGGATAATAACTTGTCTTTATATGCTTCTATTTCATTTTTGTTAATGTATGTAAATGTCGGTTCTTTATAATTGTCTAGTTTTAAATATGTAGATAAAGTAGTTTCAATTAATGGTTTATTATTTTCTTCATTATCTAAATTATAGTTATCGCTCATAACGACACTATATTCATAATCGCGTGATAAATTAGTTATATCGACACTATTCATCACGTTACCTAAAATAGAATAAAGAGCAAAAATCAAAATACCAGGTAAGAATATCGCCCCGAGCATTCTAAAATTAGTAAAGAATTTTTTAAGTTCTTTTTTTGCGACAGCCCGTATTCTATTCCACTTCATTATTTATTGTCTCCTTTTAACGTTTTATATAAGTTAAAAAAGACATCTTCTAATGATTTATTTTGACAAATTTCATCCTTTAATCCTTCTATAACCATTTTGCCATCTATTATGATACCAATCCTATCACAAAGCTTTTCTACCAAAGAAAATATGTGAGTTGAAATGATTAAAGTCTTACCTTCTTTTTTAAGTTCCAATAAATAATCTTCAACAATTTTAGAAGTAATTATATCAAGACAATTAGTTGGTTCATCAAAAATGATTAAATCAGGATCGTGGACTAGCGATATAGCAAGCGATACTTTTTGTTTCATCCCAGTTGAAAGCTCGCTAATCTTTGTATTAGCGAATTCGTTGATACCAAATCGGTTAAATAATAATTCTTTTCTATTTTTCGTTTCTTGTTTATCTAATGAATATAAAGAGGCGAAAAAATCAAAAGTGTAATCAGGAGTAAAAAAATCATCGAGTTTAAGCTCGCTAGTTAAAAATCCAATTTTACTTCTTATATATTCGTTTTCATTTTTATAATCTTTATCTAAGAAATAAATTGAACCTTTAGTTGGTGAAATAAGAGTGGCGAGCATTCTTAATGTCGTTGTTTTGCCCGCCCCATTAGGGCCTAATAGGCCATATATTTCTCCTTTATATAAATTAAAAGATAAATCGTCAACCGCGATTAAAAAAGGCTCATTAACCTTTCTTTCCTTCATCTGTTTTTTATTTAATTTAAATGATTTATAAATATTTTTAACGGTTAATATCGGTATGTTTTTTTCTATTTGCTCCATCATCTTTTCCTAAAGTTAACATTATCTTGGTTGTAGGAGTATTTTCATTAAAAAATACGGCTTTTACATAGTTTTCATCAATTTTATACTTGATTTTGATATGCTCTTTATAATTGATTTCACGTAGATAATTTGCTTGGAACGATTTTATATATAGCCCTCTTTCAAGAGTAATCGCATTCATTAACTCTTCTAAATATTTTGTGTTATTCATGTGACCATTGTGGTCTAGATGAGAGAAAGTGACGACAAAATCATATTCTTTATCTAGTGTTGTTTCATCTATATTGAGCGCGATGAGTGGTTCATCAATTACTACCTCACTTGGATATTCGACATCCACAGGATAAAAATCCGATAGCGACATAATTCTTCTCGTCTTCACATTGATGACTGCCCAGTTAAATAACGCCTTTATTATTAAGTTACCATTCTTGTCTTTAATAGTGTAATTTCTAAAACAATGGTATTTCTCATATTGGTTTGGCCAAGTACAAACTTCAATATCTTCATTTATATCATCTGGATATCTTAAAAAATCATAACGTGTCCTTGTCAAAACCCATAAAGCATCTTTTTCAAGCATCTTTTCAAAGCTTAATGCCCCATGCCCAACATCTTTAATTGAAATATCTTGAAGTATGTCTAAAATTGCTGTAGGAGTGATGCGGTCATATGCATCTAACATATTCAATGTTATTGGATATTTTTTTGTATAAGGTAAATACTTATTCATATCCACCATTATACCCTTAAAATTTTCTAATTCAATTATATTGAAAAAATTGTTTTCACGCTTTTGTTGTGCAATAATTATTTAAGGTTGATATATAGGGGTAATAAATATGAGAAAAACTAAAATCATCTGTACAATTGGTCCTTCTTGTGAAAGTGAAGAAATTTTGACAAAGATGTGTCTTGCCGGGATGAATGTCGCCCGATTAAATTTTTCCCACGGCACACACGAAGAACATCTTAAAAAAATAGAAACGATTAAAAAGGTAAGAGAAAAACTTAATTTACCAATCGCGATTATGTTAGACACTAAAGGACCGGAATACCGTATTAGAAATTTTAAAAATGGTTCAATCGTTTTAAAAGACGGCGATCCTTTTATCTTCACCACCGATGAAGTAATTGGTGATGAACATCGTGTCAGCGTCAACTATAAAGATTTAGCCAGCGACTTAGCCAAAGACGATATGATTACTGTCAATAATGGCTTAGTGATATTTAAAGTTATCGATATCAAAGGTAATGATATCTATACAAAATGTATCGTTGGTGGAGAATTATCTAATCAAAAAAGTATGTCGTTTCCTAACAAGGTTATGAACAATGTTTATTTGAGTGATGTGGATAAAGACGACTTACTATTTGGTATGGAACATGGTGTTGATTTTGTTGCCGCCTCATTTGTCTCAAGAAAACAAGACATGCTAGATTTGAGAAATTTCTTAAACGATAATGGCGGAAGCGATATTGATGTAATTGCCAAAATTGAAAATAGAAGTGGTGTCGACAATATTGATGAGATATGCGATGTCGCCGACGGCGTAATGGTGGCTAGAGGTGATTTAGGAGTTGAGATACCTTTTGTTGAAGTCCCATCAGTTCAAAAATATTTAATTAAAAAATGTCGATTATTAGGCAAAAGAGTTATAACTGCAACTGAGATGCTTGAATCTATGATTCGTAACCCTCGCCCTACACGTGCTGAGATAAGCGATGTGGCTAACGCTGTTTACGATGGTAGTTCCGCTGTTATGCTTTCAGGCGAGACCGCTAGTGGTAAATATCCAGTTGAAACTATAAAAGCAATGGCCCAAATTTGTGAATTTACCGAACAAAAAATTGATTATGGACGTCAATTTGCTACGACTGAATTTAGAATCCATTCGGTTACTGACGCCCTATCACACGCGACATGTGCTATGGCGATTGATGTCAACGCTAAATGTATAGTCGTGTCAACTTTATCTGGTATAACCGCAAGGATGGTTTCTAGATTTAGACCATCAATCGATATTATCGGTATGGCGTTAGATGATAAGGTTTTGAGAAAATTGAATTTATCGTGGGGTGTCACACCATTAAAATCGATTAAAAAACATACGACTGATGAAATGTATTATCAAGCATTAAATTCAGCGGTTAAATATTTGAATTTAAAATCAGGCGACAATGTCGTATTGACTGGTGGAGAAGTCAACGGCAAAGTTGGTAATACAAACACTATTAAAGTTTTAACTGTCGAATAAACAATCAATTTATATAACTAGTCTCTACACACCATAGAGACTTTTTATCTATCAATAGGAGGAAATATGAAGAAGAGTTTAATTAAAAATTATGCGAAACTAATTGTTAGAAAAGGGGTAAATGTTCAGCCAAATCAAAATGTCATTATAATTTGTGATTTAGACCAAATTGAATTTACCCATTATCTAGTTGAAGAATGTTATAAATGTAAAGCTAAAAGTGTCGAAGTGAGATGGAAAGATCAGACAATAGAAAAACTAAATTACAAATATCAAACAGTTGAGTCTCTTGCTCATTATCCTGAACACAAATTAAAAGAACAAGAATATATTGTTAAAACAAATCCTTGCATGATTAATATTTTGAGTGCTGATCCTGATGGATTAAAAGGTGTAGACCATAAAAAGATGGCTAGGGTTAGACAAATAATCTATCCAATATTAAAACCATATAACGATGAGAGAGAAAATAAATATCAGTGGGTTATCGCTGGTGTTCCTTCAGCTAAATGGGCTAAAAAAGTATTCCCACATCTTTCTAAATCAAAAGCGGTGGAAGCACTGTGGGAAGCGATACTTAAAACAAGTCGTGCGGACGGGTTAGATCCAATTAAGGCTTGGGATGAACATAATACAAAGCTAAAAGAGAAAATGGATTATCTAAATTCATTAAATCTCGATTCTTTACATTACACCAATTCACTTGGAACTGATTTTACTGTTGGACTATTAGAAGACGTACTATGGGAAGCAGGAGCTGAAAAAACTCTTGGTACAAATATTATCTATAACCCAAATATTCCGAGTGAAGAATGTTTTACTTCACCAGATAAAAATAGGATGGACGGCGTGGTATATTCTTCTAAACCTTTATCCTACCAAAATCAATTGATTGAAAACTTTCACCTCGTATTTAAACAAGGTAAAGTCGTTGAAGTTCACGCTGAAAAAAATGAAGAATTATTAAAGCAAATGATATCGATGGATGAAGGCGCAAGTCATCTTGGAGAAGTCGCGTTAGTCCCGTTTGATTCTCCAATCAATAACACTGGAATTTTATTTTATAATACTCTTTATGACGAGAACGCTTCTTGCCACCTCGCTCTTGGTGTTGGTTTTACTAATTTAGTTAAAGATTATGAAAAATATACCCTTGATCAACTTTTTGAAAAAGGTATTAATAATTCTATGATTCACGTTGATTTTATGATAGGCACTAAAGACTTAAATATTGTTGGAAAAACAAAAAATGGTGAGGAAATTGCAATCTTTAAAGATGGAAATTGGGCTTTTTAGGAGAATTTATGGACAAGAAAATATTTGATTTAATAGATAAAGAATACGCTAGACAAAATAGCAATATCGAGCTTATCGCCTCAGAAAATTTTGCCTCGAAAGAAGTGAGATTAGCAACTGGCTCCATTCTTACAAATAAATACGCTGAAGGGTATCCATCAAAAAGATATTATGGAGGATGTCAGTTTGTTGATGAAGTAGAAAAAGAAGCGATAGAAAGAGCAAAGAAGTTATTTAATGTAAAGTTTGTAAATGTCCAACCACATTCTGGCTCACAAGCAAATCAAGCGGTGTATCGTGCTTTATTAAAAAGTGGTGATAAAATCCTTGGTATGAGTTTGGCGTCCGGCGGTCATTTAACCCACGGTTATCATCTTTCTTTCTCTGGACAAGATTATGAGTCTCACTTTTATGGTCTAGATGAAAAAACACAGTTAATCGATTATGATGAACTAGAAAGATTAGCTAAAGAGATTAAACCTAAAATGATCGTCGCTGGGGCGAGTTCTTATCCTAGAAAAATAGATTGTGAAAGAATTAGAAAAATATGCGATGAGGCTGGTGCTTATTTCTTCTTTGACATGGCTCATATCGCTGGCCTTGTCGCCGCTGGATTACACAAAAACCCATGTGATTGGGCAGATGTAGTTTCTTCTACTACCCACAAGACGCTGAGAGGTCCTCGAGGCGGTATAATTTTAACTAATAATCCTGATATTGCTAAAAAAATTGATAAAGCCGTATTCCCTGTCTCACAAGGTGGACCACTCATGCATGTCATCGCCGCAAAAGCAGTATGTTTTTATGAAGCACTTCAGCCTGAATTTAAAACTTATCAAGAACAAGTCATTAAAAACGCAAAAATACTTGCAAAGACTTTAAAAGAACTTGGTTATAATGTCATCACTGGTGGGACAGACAATCACATCGTATTAATTGATGTCTATAGTTCTAAAGGGATCAGTGGCATTGACGCACAAAATAAATTAGAAGAAGTAAATATTACAGTCAATAAAAACGCTGTTATAAATGATCCTCTACCTCCTTTTAAAGCGAGCGGAATTAGATTAGGAACTCCAGCCATGACGACGCGTGGATTTGTTGAAAAAGATTTTGAAAAAGTCGCGTATCTAATTGACGATGTTTTAAGTGGAAATAAGCCGATTGATGAGATTAAAAAAGAAGTTGAAGAATTGGTGGAAAAATATCCATTAGAAAAATAATGAAAGTTTTATTTGTTTATAACCGGAATAGTGGTCATCAAAAACTTATTAAAAAAATATCTTCTATTAAGAAAAAACTAAGTAGATATTTTCCTTCTTTAGAAGTAGTGGCCTCCTTAAATGAGGAGCATTTTAAATCTTTATGTTTTAAGGCGTGCGAAGAAAAATATGATTTATTTATTTTTGCTGGTGGTGATGGAACTTTTAACATGGTTATAAATGAAATTGCAAAGCACAAATATCGTCCTAAACTAGCCCTTTTACCTGCTGGGACGATAAATGACGCGAGCAAAAATTTTGGTTTTAACAAAAATATTAATCGTTCAATAAAAATAATTGGAAAACAAAAATATAAAGAGATTGATATATGTTCCGCAAACGATAAATATTTTGCCTATGTTGCCGCCGCTGGTCTATTTGCCGATATACCAATTGACACTAAGCAAATTAAGAAAAAATATTTTGGCTTTTTAGCGTATTACTCTAAAGCAGTTATAGAATTATTTGATAAGGACTATGTCGAAGGACAAATAACATTAGATAACGGACGTATCATATGTTTTAAAGCACCTTTTGTCATGTTTTTAAATAGTAAGAGAGTGGGAGGCTTTAAAATAAATCCAAAAGCTGATATATCGGATGGGAAAATAGACTTTTTTATAACAAATAACGAACCTTTTAAAGGTCTACTTTCTTATTTATTTTTAAATCCAAATGTCGAAAGATATGAAATCTCTTCCGCTCGTATATCTTTTAGTAAACCACAAAGATGGGACATCGATGGAGAAAAGGGCCCCTATGGCGATGTTGAGGTAAAAGTTTTACCAAAATTTATCACAATTTGTGTTAAATAAAAGTGATTTATCCTTATTCTTTTCTTTTATTTAAAGAAAACTCGTGATAATATTTAATAAATCCAATAATTAATTGGAGGTTTGTTATGAAAAAGAAAATTTTGACATTAATATTGCTTGTAAGTGCTTCCATCGGATTAAGTGCTTGTGAAGAAGATTTCAATCCTTTTGATTTTAATGATTTAAATATTATTAGCTCTCAAGAATCTTTTTACATCAACAGCGAAGCAACTAACAATCTTTTATATGTTTCAAGTGTCGATATCGATTTTTTAGATAGGAGAGATGAAACTAATTTCTATTACGGTTCCGCCTCAACTTATGCCTCTTATCACGAACAATTAGTGGATTCCACGATAACTTTTTATTCCAATCACGGATATATAAACGAATTTAACACTAAAACTACTCTTGGTAATGGACTTATTGGACGATATTACTCTGAGACAGAAAATACACGTTTAGAATGGGTGAATAAAGATGCGTCATCCCCTTCGGATTATCTACTTTATACTGTCAATGAATATAACAATCCTCGTTCTGCTGAACAGCCTACTATCTCTTCAACTTCTTCTTTATTCTCAAATAATGAGCAATACGAGATTGAATGGATTAAAAAATGCTTAGATCTAGTTTCTGATGGATATTCGTATGCTGATTTTATGTATGGTTCTCGCGACGATAAAATATACGCTTTTAATCAAACAGTTTCAGAAGAAATTATTAAGTCTCCACTTGTTTCTGGTGAAGACATAATAACTTTCACCGAAAATATGAGAGTGAGAGGATATGAAAAACATGAATCTCTTGGCTGGATTATATCTTATTCTGCTTCTAGAGAATCGCTGTATTACGCCACTTCACTTTCTGGTGATGTATATGATGACCCTCTTTTAATTCAACAAATTCAAACAATTTATACCTATCATTACGATGATATTACTTCAAATAATTTTACTTTCTTACAAAGTGATGTTCTTGTCGATTATCAACCAATTTTATTTACTTACACTGTTAATGAAGGAGAAGAACTAGTGCACACTGCGCCTAGTCAAACTCAAACACTCGAAGTCAATTATTTACCGAGAACTGATAAGGACGCTGATTTGTATTATTGTACAGTTTTAGTCGATTTAATCCCTACTAATTACTATTTACTTGGCATGATAATTAATGATGAAACATATTATTATGACAGTTCTTTTATACATACCAACGGCAATTTCTCTCTCGATAGTATCGAACATGATTCTCTTGAATTTTTCACTTCTTACACCCCGATGAGATTATATTTAGTTATCAGTTTATTAGAAGATGGTAGCATCCATAATGTGGAAGCGTATTATTGGTCTAATATATACAAAAAAGGAGGCAATTAATATGAAAAATAAACTATTTGTTTTACCTTTGTTTTGCTTTCTTTTAACACTTTCCTCCTGTGAAGGTGCTTCTACTTTATATGGTAACAACAACGTCGAACTCGACGATGTTGAAATTGAACATTTAAAAACTGAAGTTCTTGAAAATAGAAGATTTGTCAGTTCTTTAGATATCGTTACAAGTCTAGAAGAAAATGATGTCTCATCGACAGTTCACTTAAGTGAAGAATTAGAAAGTTCTCATCAAAACACCCATATTTCTGTCTACGATAACAAGGCTGTTTCTTTAGAAAGTGAGACTAACACTAAAATTATTTCAACATTGACTGATTTCACTTATAACGAACAAGTTTCTTATAGTGAGTGGCGTTGGCTCAATTCTAATTCAAAAGATGAAAATAACAACGATGTATACAATTTATATTCTTATTCCGAAACTAGTCACAATAACGGTAATATCTCTTCAAATTACCAAATGGATGACAGCGAAATCAATGGTTCTTTTGTCAATCAATATTGGATGAGCTATGTCTTAACATCATTCTTTGAAACTGGGACAAATCTAGGTATGTCCTTCGATAATTTGTTAGATGTTTTCGCTCTCGACTCATCCTATACATTTATAACCCGTCTAGATGGGGTGATTGCCTTTACTGATATGACTGAAATAAGTCAAATCGATAACCCTCTTCATTCTGGGCAAAAGCTTACTGTTTTGCACGAATATTCAACATCTATTCACTTTACTAATCTAGAAGGATTTGGATATGTATTTAACACTATTAAGACATTCCAAAGAAGCAAATTATTAGAGAATTTTGATGGTAAATATTACGATAATCCACGCGTATATTTTGAATTATCATACGATTCCAAATTTACTTATTCTAATAAGTTAACAATGCTTGAACTTCCATTTATTGACACTGGTATGTCGGCGACTTTCTCCCCTCAAATAAATGTGTTTAATGATGGTGAGACCTTACCAACTAGTTTCATTACCGACGCGATTAACTTAACTAGTGTATATCAAACTGAAAATAAATATTTTACAGGTTATGTCTATTCTTTAACTTTAAAAGTCAGCGATACCTCTTTGACGTATTGCTTCTCAACAAAAGAAGACACCGAACTTGAAGAACCTATTTATAATCATTGGGGATATAGCGATATTAACTCGACGTATTTACCATTCAATTTGTTAGTTGATGCGTCAGATGAAAATAATGTTAATCACTTTGCTTTCACCCATGTTGGTGAATATCAATTCATTCTTATTTTTGATTCTACATACGAACTTAGTAAACTAGATGTATTGATTATTTCACTTGAATAATATAGATAATAATATCTATAATTAAAACGGACAAACGGAAAAGACAAATAAAAAGGAGAAAAAATATGCCAATAATTACAGATGTCTACGCCCGTGAAGTACTCGACTCACGTGGCAATCCAACAGTCGAAGTTGAAGTTACGACTGAAAGTGGCGCTTTTGGACGCGCATTAGTACCTTCTGGTGCTTCTACCGGTGAATATGAAGCCGTTGAATTAAGAGACGGTGACAAAACTAGATACGGAGGAAAAGGTACTTTAAAAGCGGTGGAAAACGTCAATGATGTCATTCGTCCAGCCGTAGTTGGAATGAATGTCATGAATCAAGTCGAATTAGACAAATTGATGATTGAACTTGATGGCACACCAAATAAATCAAAACTTGGGGCAAACGCAATTTTAGGTGTCTCGATGGCGGCTGCACGTGCTGCGGCAAACTATTTAGGAGTGCCTCTATATCGTTATTTAGGTGGAGTTAATGCCAAACAACTTCCTCTTCCAATGATGAACATTTTAAATGGTGGTGCTCACGCTGATTGGTGCATCGATTTCCAAGAAATTATGATTCTTCCTGTCGGTGCTCACAGCTTTAAAGAAGCTCTACGTATGGGCGCTGAAGTATTCCATTCTTTAAAAACTATCTTAAAGAAAAATGGTTATGTCACCTCGGTTGGTGATGAAGGTGGATATGCACCAAAATTAACATGCAACACCGAAGCTTTTGAAAGAGTTATGGAAGCGATTAAAGCGGCGGGCTATGAACCTGGAAAAGATGTATGTTTAGGTATCGATGTTGCCGCGAGCGAATTCTATGATGCTGACACCAAAAAATATGTTTTAAAAGCTGATAAAGGTGAATTCACCTCCAAAGAAATGGTCGATGAATATTACACTAAATTAGTTGAAAAATTCCCAATCGTCACCATCGAAGATGGTCTTGATGAAAATGACTGGGAAGGTTGGAAATATTTAACAGAAAAATTAGGAAAGAAAATCCAACTCGTCGGTGATGATTTATTTGTCACTAATACCAAACGTTTATCAAAAGGTATTGAAATGGGTGTGGCTAACGCCATTCTCATCAAAGTCAATCAAATCGGTACTCTAACAGAAACATTTGATGCGATTGAAATGGCAAAACGCGCTGGATATACTGCCATCGTTTCCCATAGAAGTGGTGAAACCGAAGATACCACAATCGCTGATATCGTCGTCGGGCTCAACGCTGGGCAAATTAAAACTGGTTCTGCTAGTAGAACAGACCGTATTGCTAAATACAATCAACTCCTCCGCATCGAAGACGAACTTAATGAAAGAGGAGAAGTTCAAATTTCTAGATTTGATGGCAAAAAATCAATCTACTGCATCAAATAATCAAATTTAAATAAAATTTAAACAAATAACAGGCGTTCTGCCTGTTTTTTGTTGTTTTAAAACTAAAATTTTATATTATTATAAATATATGAACATCGTTGATTTTGTTAAAAAATTTGGTAATCTAACATTTAAACAAAGACCATTTGATGAAGTGGATTCAATTGTGCTTTGTCAACTTTCATATTTGAATTGGAGATGGATCATCCCTAATATTCACGCGAATAAAAGAGGATTAACAATCGATAAAATATTAAAGAGTGGGCTTGATGACAAACTATGCGCGAGCACACTTTCACCTAGAAAAAACAAAAAACTTTTAAAAGCGCTTAGAGGTCAAAAACGATATCATCACATTGTGGCAAGTGATATTTGGAATGTATTTGATGAGGAGAGTGAAAATCAATTTTTCGCCCTTACATTCATCCTACCTAATAGAAATATTTATATTTGTTATAGAGGGACAGATATAACTTTAGTTGGGTGGAAAGAAGATTTAAATATGTCTTATGATTTACTTATCCATTCTCATAAAGAAGCGGTTGAATATTTTAAATTTATAATGCTTAAGCATCCTCGTTCTCATTTTTATTTAGGTGGACATTCAAAGGGCGGTAATCTCTCTGTTTTTACTTCATTTGTCATGGATAAAAAATATGTTAAAAATTTAATAAAAGTTTATTCTCATGATGGTCCCGGATTTTTATCCCCCACATTTTGCCGAAACGATGAATATAAAGAATATGTTGAAAATAGAATTGAAAAAACTGTCCCGTACCACTCAATAATTGGCATGCTTTTATATACTTCTTTTGACACCAAAATCATTAAAGCTAGCTCTTTTTATATTTTTCAACACGATTTATTTAACTGGCACATCAACCCTAAGACAGGTGGTTTATATTATTTAAAAGACCGTTCTAAACAAAGTAAAATTAGAGAAAAAACATTTAGAGAGTGGATCGTGTCTTTATCTAAAGAAGATAAAATTTTTATCGTTAATTTCATATACGAAATTTTAGGTAGAGAAAATTATACTGTCCTACAATTATTTTCAAAAGGTTTTGACATTTTAAGAAGGATATTTAAAGTGCAAAAGACACTGACTAAACATCAGCAAGAACTCATTAAATATACGATTAAATATTTCATAAATATGTATAAGACCTTGTTCACGCACCGCTAATAAAAATATAATATTTATTACAAAGGAGGATAAATGATGTTAATTGATGAACTTAAAAAAGCTAATATTGAAGCGATGAAGAATAAAGATAAAGATGCGAGAACTATTATCTCTGTCGTCCTTAGCAAAGCAAAATTATTAGAAGTTGAAAATAAGGCGAACAATAAAGAATTTAATGATAATGACGTCCTTCAAATTATTCAAAAATCTTTAAAAGAACTCGCTGATGAAAAACAAGGATACATTAAGGTAAATAATCAAGAGAGAGTTGAAAGCATCGCTAGACAAGAAGCAGTAATAAAAAAATATTTACCAGCCCAACTCAGTGAGGATGAAATAAGAAAAGAAATTGAAACTCTAGAAGATAAATCTATCCCTAACATTATGAAACATTTTAAAACTAATTATACTGGTAGAGTAGATATGTCCTTAGTTAATAAAATCGCTAGAGAAAACTAAAAAAATAAAAAAGGTCTAGACTAAGTAAGAAAATCTAGACCTTTTAATTTATTGTTTAATTTGCCATTGGCGGCGGTGGCGGTAGAGGAATACTACTTTCAACTGAAGCGACAACTTCACTTCCATCCATCTCTAGATAATAAGTTTCACCAATGCCACTAAATTGTAATGTTATGTGACCGTTTTTTAACACGACGACAAAATCAGTATAGACATAAGGTACACCAGCTGAACTAGAAGTATAAGTGAGCTCAAAACCATTTATAACCCCACCTAATCCATAATGATAATCAAATACGTACGTATTGCCACTCGCATCGGTATAATTACCAATAAATGATTCATAATCGACATCACTTAATATATATTCGACACCATTACAAGTCGCTTTTTTATCTCCATTCGTATCAGTTTCAAATACGATAGATGTCAATACGTCATTAACACTGACTTCAATAGTCAAAATATCATTAGTCTCATTCATATCAATTATTGAGACTTCCTCACCATTCAACATAATTTTATTTTGATAAATGGCTAATATATTTGTGTTATTTTCATCGACATAAATACCGCTGTAGGAGAATAATTCTTCCCTCACGTATCTAGTTTCAACTACTAATAATGAATAATCTTCAAAATAGCAGTTTACCCAATATCCATCATGATAGAAAGTTATAACAGGATTCACTTCACCGGTCCCTAGAGTTAACATTTGTAATTGATAATCTTTTTCTTGATGCTTAATTAGTCCGTCGCCTGTCTCATTTAACACATCAGCGTAGAATTTACCATCGCTAGTGAGTTCAAAACCTTCAACACCATATTCACCTTCATATTGATATACACCGACGAGTTTATTAAAGATATCAACTGGTATATAACTATCGGTTGCAACATATTGTCCTTCTTCTAAGGCATATTCTGTCCACTGACCACCAGTTTGATAAATAAATTCTAAATAATCACCTTGATATTCAAAATCGACAACGATTAAATATGAGAAAGAATATTCATCATAAACAGGGGCTAAGATAAATGGAATGTCTTCATTTTTATAATTGAGGTTTATTTTATCCCCATCATATTTAAAGACGATATTTTCTCTACCACTTGTATATTCCTTATTTTCTAAATTAGCAAAGAAAGATTCATCAAATAAATAAATTGTAGATAAACCATTATTTTGAGTCATAGAGAATATTTTATTCTCGTAATCAAGAACATTGATTGTCCAATCAGAATATACCAAAGATGGATAATCTTCCCTAGGATCATAATCAAAATAGCCTTCAGATGTCTGATTGTTAGACGTTAAAATTAAATTAGAATCAACACTATAGAAGTGGACGATTGAACCATCACTAGTATAGACGATATTAAAATAATCTCTAACATACGCTTCGCTAAAGGCGTTGTAATTGACTAGATATGAATAAGTTTCATCAGCGTACATTTCAATAGAAATATTAGTTTTAAATTCAATAAAAACAACATTTTCATCGTAGCCTTCAATAGAAGTGGATATGCCTAATTTGTCTTCAAAAACAACGACGTCAAATTCTTTCTCTACTCCATTTATCGACAAAACGCCATCGAGATAATTCATGTAGTCAATTTCAAAATTATATTCTAAACCTTCTTCGTTTTTAAAATTACCTACTAAATGTTCTAATGTGTTATATGGATAATAATGTGTTTCATTGTTTTCAATCCATTTTAATCCATATCCAGTAGATTGGAGTAGTGCTTCTTTTGTATCATTATAAATTTTTAAATATGAACCATTATCATAAACGAGTTCGATATTATATAATTCTTCACCTATTGTTAGTTCATCATTCATTGAATATTCCCAAGTCTTTTCATCATATAAAGGTGAATAATTAAATGTTAATGTTTCTGTCTTACTGACAAAATAAGTCCCATAGACAAATGACACATCAGCGTAATATGCCTCGCTTTCGTAAGAAGTATCATAAAGAGAGGCGACACCATTATTCACTTGTAAATATAGAGAATAATATAAATAATCATCTTCATAATCCCAAATATCAATCATCGTCTTAAGTTCATTATCGATATATGAAAAATATGTCGTGGCAAAATAGTAGTCGTTATCATAACTGCTATATGTAAAAATAGGTTGATTAACTGTAAATGTATCTAAGTCAGCAACATATTCATCAGTGATGACGATAGGAATGTTATATGGGCTAGAATCGCCATATGTCGTATACGTACCAACAAATGGAGTGATATCAGGCATAAATGAATCGACGAGTACAAATTCATCATTATCTTGGATATCTAAGATAACCTCCATTTTTTCATCATCCGACAAATATAGACGATAAGTATTACCTGTCGAATTAGTTAAATACAGTGTTTCATCTACTTCATCATATCTAGTATATGACAAAGTTGAATCGTTAAATGTAACATTTTCTTCACCTATTGTTATCACACCACTAGGTGAAAAAAACTTGCCGATTAAATAGGGTGGAACTTCGACATCGACTACGCTTGAAGAAGATGAACTATCTTCAATACTTGTATCTAGTGATGAATCACTTGATGAGGAGGATGGAACATTATTACATCCCGCTAGTAAAAGCACACCGCTAAGAGTTAAAAATAAAATAGATTTATTCTTCATTAAGTTTGCTCCTTTTTTATTTTTATTTTTATTTCTATGCCATTATATTATCAAATACATATATTTGTTGTCATCAAATATACATAAAGAAAAATATCAATACATTTTTCATATACAAAAATTAGTAAAATAACTAAGTTTTACAAGTCTTTTAATAAAATTTATTATTTATTATCAATAGAATTATGAACGACAACTTGAGGGAAAGGAATAGTAATATTATTTTTATTGAACAATATTAAAATCTCTCTATTGATATCTCTTTGCACTTGATAACGCATCATTTCGTTACACTGGGCAATGATGCGGATAATGACACCATTATCGGATAGAGACTGCACTCCTACATAAGTTGGCCCATCGATTATTGTTTTATGTTTTTTCTTAATTTTATCTAAATTATCTTTTAAAATTTTTTCAACTTTTTCTATATCGTCTGAATATGAAATAGATATGTCACAAACTGCTGTTGATAATTTAGATGTCATATTTATCAGCGTCCTAATGTCGGAATTATTGATTACTTTAATATCACCACCAGCATCTTCGATTTTAGTAGTTCTTACGCCCATTTCTTTAACCGTGCCTCTAAATCCATCAACTAGTATGATGTCTCCTATCTCAAAGGTATGTTCAAAGACGATAAATACTCCAGCAAATATATCTTCAATCAACGGCTGAGCGCCTAAGCCGACAATAAGTGATAATATCCCCGCGCTAGCAAGAAGGACTGTCGTATCTATTCCTAAAGCACTTAGGATAGCAAATATTAATATAATCGTGCCGATATATTTTACAAAGCTACCCATGAGAGACGCAAAAGAACGCCCTCTTTTAAATTTGACCTCAAATATTTTAAATATCATTCTTATGATGTAAGTGATTGTAATAATTACAAACGATAATGCAATTATTCTTAAAAATTGATCAAATTCATCTTTTTTACCATCTGCATTAAGAGGGAATTCAACAAATGGATTTAATACTTGATAATAATGATTATCCTTCCATAAAAATGAACCGACAATTAAAAACACATATCCAGCAACTATGAGTGCCACCGCAATTGTGTGGGCGGTTATTGTCAGCTTAAGTTTACCTCTTTTCATTTCCATATACTTTTTTCCTTTCTTTTAAAGTGTATTGAATTCATATGTAAAATATGTAAATGTTGGTCTAAGTGTATCTCTTACTTCAATTATATATTTAGTTGAAGGTAATAGATAATTAACATTTAATGAAATTGTTTGTTCGTTTTTAATTATTTCAACTTCTAATTCCTCACTATTTTCACTATCTTTAATATAACAAAAAGATGAAAAATTAGTTTCAATTGGAACGCTTCCTAAATCAATTTCCGCTTCAAATGATGTCTCACTTATATTTTCACTTATTAAACTTAAAGGAGTGTATAAACTAAAATTAATTGAGCCGACATCTAATCCATCTTGAGTTAAATTTAATTTATACGCTGAATATAGCGACGGTAGTGAAATAGTTAAGACATCGCCATAGAAAGTATCATATTCATTGAGTGTTTCATTATTTAAACAAATTAATTCAGCATTGATATAGTATGAATTAGGATTATCAATGATAAAACTTAATGTGTAATTGTTCTCATTGATATCAAACTGCGAAGCATCTATTTCAATATCATATGTTTGCTTTACTAACGTCTTAAATTTATATGTTAAATATTTAAGTGTTGGACGCGCCTCATCAACGACATTTAAAACATATTCACTATTTGGAGATAATAAGTCGTAACAACTAACAAAATACATTAAGCCTTCCTTATAAATCTCGCATTTATAAGTTACGTTATTATCGTTATAATCAACGATATATGCATTTAACACAGTTGACACATCGCCCATATTTATACCAACAAAAATATAAGTTAATCCAATTTCTAGAGTGTCAGAATTAATACTTAAAGGTACATAATCATTAAAAGTAGTGCTACCTACTAAATATCCTTCTTGATAAAGTTCGAAGCGATAAGAAGAATAAATAGTAGGCAGTGTAAAATTAAATTCAAATCCAGATGAAGAATAATTTTGATTTAGTGTTTCATCATTTTCACAAACTAAAACCCCATTTAACAAATAATTGTTTGGATTATCAATTTTAAAACTTAAGTTATATTGACCTAAATCTTTATTGTAATTTGATTTATCGACATCAACATCATATTGAGGTACATCTAGAGTTGTAAACGAGTAGTTAGAACCTAAATCTATCTCGTTACCTTCATCATCTCGTCCACTTAAATAATAAGTAGTGGAAGGAATTAAATCATTAAATTTTGCTATATATTGATTAGATACATCAGTCGGTATCAATTCAGTTAAATATATTTCTACCCCATCACCATTTTCTAATATGATATCTATTTTCTCATAATCAGCGTTATTTATTTCAAAAACACAACTTGCGTACGTCATCCCGATTTGGCTATTAGATAGTAAAAACTGAAATGAACTTGAAAGCGTGATAATCCCACCTACAACAATTCCTCCGACACCAATCGTCATACCAATAGAGGTCGTTAAACTTACAGTTTTTGAACTAGTTTCATCGTCAGAAGAATCTTCTTCTTCCTCATCAGCCACAATTAAACCAGTGGTGATTTCAAATTCATTATATTCACCAGTCTCGTACGATATTTCTTTATCTTTAATAATTTCTTTAATCGCAAAATTATTAAATTCATCTTTTGTGTTTGACATATTTACTCCTACTTTTATATTGTCTTAATTACAAAATATAGTCAAGCATACAAAAATTATTAAATTTACCAAAATTAAATTATTTTTGTCATAAAATATTAAAAACAACGCAAAAAGGGAGTATTTTAATAGATTTTATAATTGTTATTCATTTTTCTTAACGTTCTTCTTTTTAAATATATGGTCGTCGTTACTCGATAACCACGCGCCTACAATCATGACAATTAAAGCAATTATATATTGATATGAAAGAGTAGATAAAAACGGCTACGAATATACTTACTCTGAAGGTGCCATGCCCGAAAATGATTCTTTGGAACTTCCTGGCAGAACAATGCTTACATCAGAGGGAACAGTCAATCGTTCAACTCATATCATCATCGATCCAAAAACTAATAAATTAAGACTTCTTACACCGATTGAATGCGAAAGATTAAATCAATTCCCTGACAATTGGACAAACACTGGTATGAGTGATAAACGCAGATATTTTATGATGGGTAATGCTCTTGTATGTGGAATTATTAAAAAATTAGGAAGGCAACTTGATGCAATTGTTGATGACGAGGATTAAATCTTCGTCTTTTTTATTTTT
>CASDYZ010000053.1 GCA_949285325.1 uncultured bacterium | reverse complement strand
AAAAAATATGGTTATAAAATCAACATCGATAAAGATGTCGATATCATCGACAATTCAATTTTTAAAATTGAACTCAAAAATATCATTAATAACATTATCGATAGAAGAATTATAAATAATGAGAGCGACACCATTAATTTAATCCAAACATTTTGTGTTAAGAATTTAAATAATTTAAAAGAATTTATTGAATACCTTATTGAAAAAGCACGAAAGAAAAGCGATAAATATAAATTATTAAGCGATTTAAAAACAATATATTTTGACGATGAATATATCGATAAATTATTAGAAGAAAAATATGAGCATTATCTTAATGTATTTAGTGAAATCGATAAGATGGCGAGTGAATTAGAAGATGTAGATGATGCGAATAATATATGTAATGCGATTTCCTCACTCTCCTCTTCTCATAATTACGACGAACTTTACACTTTATTATCGAGTGAAAAAAAATTCCCCCGTAAACCATCAAATAATGAAGTAAGTGACGCTTCATTTAGAGATGAAATTAAAAAAACATATACTAACGAGACAAATAAATTACTTAATTATGGTAGCTCAACAAGCATTAAAAAACTTCAAAAAGAATCACAAAAATATATTGAAACGATATGCGACATTGCTTATGAAGCTGAAAAGAAATTAGATGAATTTAAAAAAAGTCACAATGCCTATGATTTTTCTGACATCGCCTTATTTTGTGGAGAACTTTTAAACATAGAAGAAGTAAAAGAAGAAATTAAAAATAGTTTTGACTATATATTAGTTGATGAATATCAAGACACGAATGACATTCAAGAAAATGTCATAAGTAAAATTGGTAATGACAATGTCTATATGGTAGGAGATGTCAAACAGTCTATATATCGATTTAGAAACGCAAATTGTGACATTTTCAGCGATAAATATAATCAGTATAAAAAGTCTATTGGAGGAGTTGAAATTGATTTAAATACCTCATTTAGATCAAGGAAAGAAATAGTAAATTTAATCAACGATATGTTTGAAATATTAATGGATGATAAACATAATATTATCCATTATAAAAATGGTCATCATTTTGAAGTTGGGAACAAAGATTATGAAAATAATAAAGATAGTAATTTAAATTATAATCTAGAGATATTTACTTACGATAAAAAAGAAAGGATTAACGATATTTATCACCAAGCACTCATATGTGCGGAAGATATAATTGACAAAATAAATAACAATGTCAAAAAACTTGCATATAAAGAGATAATAGATGGCTTAGAAAAAAAGAAAGTCGCGTATTTAGAAACAGCAAGTTTTAAAGATTTTGCTATTATCATGGATAGGACTACTGACTTTGATGAAGTCGTAAGAGCGTTTAAAGAGAAAAATATCCCAATCAAGATTGTTTCTGATCAAAAAATTGAGCAGATGGATGTGACTAGAGTTATTAAAAACTTGTTAAAATTAGTTAAATTCAGCGCAAAAGGGACATATAATAGTGAATTTAAATACGCTTTCGCGTCTGTCTACCGTTCCTTTTTACTCGAGAAAGATGAGAAACATTTATATGATACATTAACTAGTAAAGAATATGATTTTAGCCAAGATGCATTAGTTCAACGCATTAAAAAAATATCTATTAATATAGATAAATTGACACTAGAAGAAATAATAAAACAGCTCTATATCGAATTTGATATATATGAAAGAATTTCTGCCCTTGAAGATTATTTATTTTTGTCGAGAGCGTGCGATAAATTTGTCGAATTTGCTTCGACCATGTCTAAATTAAAATTCTCTCTCGACGACTTTATTTTATATTTTGATAAACTCTATGAATTTGATTTAAATCTACCTTTATCCAACACCCCTCAAATCGATGATGCGGTCACTTTAATCAATATCCATAAATCAAAAGGATTAGAATATACATTTTGCTATTTTTTAGGATTTAACAAAAAATATAACCGTCAAGACGAAAAAAAGAATTATCAAGTAAGCGACAAATATGGGGTGAGTTTACCTTTATTTATTAAAGATGTTGATTCACACTTTTTTGCTAGCGAGACTAAACTGAAAGAAAGACATGGAGATTTTGAAGAAAAAATTAGATTGTTTTATGTCGCGCTTACGAGGGCGAAAGAAAAAATAACGATATTGATGCCGTCAGAGTTGATGGATAAACATATCTATAACGTTGAAAACAATAATTCTCTCATCGATTTTATCGTTTATTTAAATAACGAATTAAAATTATTTTCTAAATACTCAGTTAAAAAAGAATTTAAAAACAATTGTTTGAACATATCAAATAGTAGTAAAGAAGAATTAAATAATGATAATTTAACAATAAAAGTGAGTTCAATAAAGTTAGAAAATCATCCGATCATCTCTTCTAGAATTTCTAAAAAGAAAGAAGGGGACACGGACATTGAACTTTTAAATTTTGGAACTTTGATGCATTTTATTTTAGAAAACGTCAATTATGAAACTAAAGACACGTCTTTTATTGAAAATAAAACGATAAAAAAATATGTTGATAACTTATTGAATAATGATTTATTTAAAGATGTAAAAAGCGAACAGATTCTTCACGAATATGAATTTTTTGACAAAGTCAATAATACCCACGGGATTATCGACTGCCTCATCGTTAGAGAGCATAGTATCGATATCGTCGATTTCAAATTAAAAAATATAAGTGATGAAGCATATGATAGACAACTTAAAGCGTATAGAGATTATGTCGCAACGATAACAAATTTACCTATAAAGATGTATTTACTTAGTATAATAGATAACAAAATAAGAGAAATTAATTGATTGAAGGAGGGGATACGATGAAAGTCTTAATTTTAAATAAAGAACAATTTATTCAAATTCTCACTCATTTTAAAATTGGAGAAAATGTCGATAAAGATAAGATTTACGATATTTATCGAACCGCATCGCTAACTTTAGAACAGGTGAGTAAAAGCAATATTTTAACTAATTTTTCCGCCGTTAATCCGATCGACATCATATTATATTCACTCGGGGAATATCACTACGTTGAAACAGGGCATACAAAAGAACAATTTATTCAGCTTTTAAAAGATGAAAATTTCGTCTCCTCTATCGCGATTAATGTCGCCGATAAATATATTTCTTTATCAGCTTTTAAAGTAGACACTACTAAATTTAGTTCTAAATATCTCCCTCCAATGTCGAGCTTAAAAGTTTATGTCAATTTCATGATTAAGATTTTAAGTTCTTACCATAAAAATGAACCTAAATCGACACTTATCACCGACTTGCTTTTAAAGAGTGCAAATTTATGTAACTGTATAATAGAACTTTTATCAAATGGTTATGAAACTGAAGCTTTTTCTACTTGGAGAACTCTTCACGAATGTGAATGTACTCTAACCTTATTAAATAAATATGGAGATCCTTTAATTGAAAAATATTTGTTACATATGCATTATGGTATCGCTTTTAAAGGTGGGCTTAAAACAAAAGAAGAAACAGATGAGACTTTCATTAGACTTAAAGACGATATGAAAAAGCACAATCTCAAAAGCAAAGATATGAAAAAGATGATTGAATATGGTTGGATTTATTACATTGATGAAGTTAAAAATAACGAAGATAAATACCGCCTTAATTTTAGAGATGGTGTAGAAAAATTAGCGGGCTTATCGACGTATGCTTCTAGGTATGAATTAAGTAGCGAAATCATTCATTCCACTCCTTTATTAATATATTCAAACGAACAGCATTTCTATTATTTAACTCTATTAAGTCTATACGAATCATTTTTTAGACTAGAACAAATATTTGTCTCTCTTTTTGCCAAGCATGTCAACGAGGCCCAACTAAAAAGTTACCAAGATTTTAGAAAAGTGTATTTTAGACAACTCGTTTCTATTTATCAAAGGGAATTAAATAATTTTTCAAAAACGCAGAAACGAAATAAAAAAGAGGCTTAAGCCTCTTTATTTTTTTATTTTTTATACGTCTGCGTAACAGCTACCACCGATAAATTCTCTTAAAAGTGAATTACACGGCACCCATTCATCTGGCATTTCGATGAAGAATTTTAACATACGGATTAGTCTTTCAGCGACTGGGAAATATTCATCGTCAGTGGAAATCTTACTAAGTAGTGGCATCGCGTATTTTTTCATCGCACAAAGTTCGTAAGATAGCAATGAATTAAAGACGAAATCAGCCCCTTCTTGAGTGTTATAAATCCATTTAAATTCACCATTTCTAACACTAGGCCACATCGATATTGTTTCAAGTGCGGATGCGTTTCTAAATTGATAATCTCTAACGATTCTTCGTAACAATCTTAAATCAGTAAGAGAAATTGGATTTTCATTATCAATATTTATCTGCGCCTGTGGGGCGATGAAAATCTTAAATTTTTGATGGTTAGGAATAGAAGAAGTTGTGATGTCGTTTAATGCGTGTATACCTTCGATAATAATTGGTTGATCTTGAGGTACTTTTAAAGTTCTCCCCTTTACTCTTTTTCCTAATTTAAAATCAAATTTAGGTAAATCTACCTCCATACCAGAAATCAAATCGCTCATATTTTGGTTGAATAGTGGGATATCAAGGGCTTCGACAGATTCTAAATCTGGTTCACCGTTTTCATCAAGAGGTGCTTTATCTCTAGGTAAATAGTAATCATCCATCGATATTCTTATGGTTTTTATACCTCTTGAAAGAAGTTCAATTCTTAGTCGATTAGCAAATGTCGTCTTACCAGAACTCGACGGGCCAGCGATACAAATAATACGGATATTATCAATATCATTTTCAATCATTTGTCCTAATTCACATAACTGTCTATTATGTCGAGCTTCACACAAATTGATAAAATCGACAATACCGTTATTTTCAATATGCTCATTTATGCCGACTACTGAATTAGCCCCAGTGGCGACTGCCCAAACATGGGCTTGTTTCAATGTTCTTCCAAATGTTGGAGTGTCTTCAAATGGAGGAATTTCACCATTTGTCTCACTCCTTGGATATTGGATGATGATGCCAGGAGAATAAAATCTCACTTTCCACTTTTTAATATAGCCAGTGCTAGGCACCATACGGCTGTACATGTAGTTTTTATAACCATTGCAATCATATATATGAGCGGTTATTTCTGGTCGATATTTCATGATTGCTGACTTGTCAGGGAAGCCTTCTTCATTAAATATGCGACACGCTTCTTCTTTTGAAACAATTTTACGCACCATAGGTAAATCTAGTTCAACTAATCTATTCATTTCTTTTTGTAAATCTAACACCATTTGTCCGTTACTCGTCACTCCTGGAGTTAAAATTTGCATGAAGATAGAACGAGACACATTGTAAGAGAAACGAATAGTTAATTCTGGGTGGATGTTATGCATCGCCATCGCGACTAAAAATCTTAAACTCGCTTCATACGGCCATTTTGCGTCCCTATCTTTTACTGTCAGTGGCACGATCGTCGCGTCTTTATCGACAGTGTAAGTGAGTTCACGAACACGGTTATCGACATACGCGCATACATAATCGCGACTATCTCCGACGACATCGACAACTTTTACCGGTTTGTCGTATTCTTTTGTTTCATCATTAAAAGTAATCTTAAATGACATATAATACCTCCAAAACTATTTTCTTTTGCATGTATATTCTAAAACAAGTTAAACATATATTCAAACAATATGTTTTAGATAAAAATATTATTTTTAATATGATTAGGGCTACTAATTAAAATGTCTAATTTTGATGATTATGAATTTAAAGTAAGCGCAACATTACTAAATAGAGATGATGAAACTGAGGTCATCGAACTTGGACAATTATCAATTGATCCATTTGAATATTTTGAAAATAGTAAATATGAAATTGGTTATTATGATGTTGAAACTGAAGATAAAACTTGTGAACAAAATGTTGTATTTAAAAATACTAATTCAGCATATTTAATAGGCGACAATTCAGAATGCTTGTTTCATAAGTATGATGAGACAAAAGAAAATATATTATTTAGTAGTTTCCGTTTCGATGAATAAATTAAGCCTGACGGAATTAAAAATAATGGTTGGATTGTCAAATAAAATTCAAAATAAAAATATTTAAAATTAAACATAAATAATTACAAAATTAATTGTCAAAACCTCTTTAAACCATCATAATGAATATAGTTTGATTTTAGAGGTTAGAGAAATGAAAAACATGGTTTATATTCAATCTGGCGGGCCGACATCCGTCATTAATTCATCTTTATATGGTGCGATTTTAGAAGCGAAATTACACCCTTCTGAAATAGATTATATCTATGGTTCACTATACGGAATCGAAGGGCTAATTGAAGACAATTTAATTGATTTAGGTAAAGAAGAAAACTCGCAAATTGAATTACTAAAACAGACAGCAGGCGCAATACTTGGTACGACGAGAAGAAAACTACCTCGAAATGTTCACGACCCTATATATCAAAAAATAATGGATAATATTGAAAAACACTCCATCAAATATATTTTTATCAACGGCGGGAACGACTCGATGGACACATGTCATAAGTTATCGATTCTTTCTGAAGAGATGGGGCTTGATTTAAGAGTTATCGGTGTCCCCAAAACAATCGATAATGACCTCGCTATTACGGACCATTCACTAGGCTTTCCAAGCGCGGCTAAATTTGTTATTAATTCTGTCAATTCCACCGCGATTGACGCCGGATGTTATAGGGCTGGAAAAGTATATGTAATTGAAATTATGGGAAGAAATGCCGGGTGGCTTACTGCCTCAGTTGATTTACTACCAGAAGATACTAGACCAGATTTAATTTATATTCCTGAAAAACCTTTCGATCCTAAATTATTTTTAGAAGAAGTGGCGGCAGTTTACGAAAGAAAAGGATACGCGATGGTCGCGGTAAGTGAAGGAATTGAATTCTCAAGAAAAAGTATGGGCAATGTCCGTTTTGATTCATTTGGGCACGCCCAACTAGGCGGTATTGCTGACGAACTTTGTGAATATGTCGAAGAAGAACTTAACCTTCCAACTCGTGCAGTTGAATTTTCTCTTACTCAAAGAGCCTTCCCTCCTCTAATTTCAAAAGTGGACCAAGATGAAGCGATATACATCGGCCAACTAGCGGTTAGAAGCGCATTAAACGGCGAGACTGGTAAAATGATAATTATTAAACGCGTCAGCGATGAGCCATATGTCATTGAGTATAAATTAGAAGATGTCAGTAACATCGCCAATCACGAATCGACCATCCCCGACAGCATGATTTACGACCACACCCGTATGAGTGATTCTTTCCGTGCTTATCTTAAACCATTGATTCGTGGCGAAATTGAAATTAAATATAAAGACGGCGTTGCCTTACACACCAAACTTAAAAAAATAAAAGTGTAATTTAATATGAAAAAATGGTATTCAAATTTAAATATCTACCATAGAAGTGCTTTTTTGTCGGTAGTTTTAAGCTTGATACTTTTTATTTTATCCATACCACTTATCGTCTTTAATCTAGGGGATATTAGTTATGGATTTGTCTTAGGAGTGGTGTTCACTTCTCTATTTTATTTTTTTATCGGTCTAGGCGATAAATATGAACTAAAAAATAAAAAAACCTACATATCGATAACTATGTCTATCTTACGATTAGTTTTTATTATTCTTTTTTCTTTTTTATTAGGCTATATATACTATGAATTAAATATAAAAATATTTAACGTATTTGCATTTATAGGTGGATATTTCTTTACAACCGTTGTATATTTAATCTTATCGATTAAAGGTAAAAAGGAGCAAAAAGACAATGTCGACAATATTAGCAAGCCAAGCGATAATTGAAGCCTTTGACAATTTTTTTGTCTTTGATATTGCTCCTGAAATTTATTCATCTTTAATCGTTATCGCAATTATCATTATTTTATCAATTATTATCGGCATTCAAGCCCATTTCCAAGATCCACTTAAAAAGCCCAAAGGCTTACTTTTTATCGCCGAGACAGGCGTCAATTTTTTTGATAGTTTAGTGAGCGACATGATGGGCCCATCTTTTAAAGGTTTTGGCGGATATGTCATGGCTATTGCCACTTATTTATTTTTAGCGTTTATTTTTGGTTTGTGTGGTCTTCCTTCTCCTGTCACATATCTAGCCGTACCTTTAACCCTCGCACTTTGTACTTTTGTCTTAATACATGCGACGAGCGTTAAATATACACACTTTGCCTACTTTAAAAGATATGTCGATCCATTTCCTTTATTTTTACCAATTAATTTAATATCGATGTGGTCACCTCTATTATCTTTGACACTTCGTCTTTTTGGTAACGCCCTCGCGGGGTGGGTGCTCATGTCTATTGTCTATAGTGCGCTTGGCGATTTATCTTCACTTATTTTCTCTTTCGCTCCCGAAGGATTAAATACTATTTTTATCGCCCCGATTATTACCCCATTATTACATGCTTATTTTGATTTATTCTCTGGTTTGATTCAAACGACAGTGTTCATCTTCTTAACGATGACATTTATCGCTCAAGAAGAACCAGAAGATATAGGACAAGAATTATTGACGGAAGGAGGAAAATAAAATGGAAGTTGCATTAGCATCAGCGATGGCGATTTTAGGCGCATGGCCAAGTGCGATTGGTGAAGCGTGGGTTTGTTCAACTGCGATCAATGGCATGAGTCGAAATCCAGAAATGTTTAAATCGCTTCGTTCAACAATGATTTTAGCGGTCGCGCTTGTCGAGACGACAGCAATCTATTCGCTTCTTGTTTCATTGTTAATTTTATTCGTCGCTTAATTTTAATTATTTTCACTAGGTTAAAGGAGGACTATTATGATTCTACAAATATTTTTACAAGCACCATCACAAGAAGATTTCATATCGAAAATGATACCTAATTTTTGGTCATTTTTGGTGCAACTTCTCGCTCTTATCGTCTTGATAGTTGTGGTGGTTTTCGTCGCTTATAAACCTGTGAAAAAAATTATTGAAAAACGTCAAAATTACATTGAATCAAATATTCAAGAAGCTCGTGAAAATAATGAAAAAAGCCGTCAAAACGCACTAGAATCACAAAAATTGATATTAAAATCGAAATCAGAAGCTAATATCATTATTCAAAGTGCAAAAGAGAGTGCGAACAAAGAAAAAGAAAAAATTTTACAACAAGCTAATGAAGATGTCATCAAGATGAAAGATGATGCGCTTAAACAAATTGAACAAAAAGAAGCCGAGGCGAAAGAAAGTATAAGAAAAGAGATGATCGATGTCGCTTTAAGTGCTTCTGAAACTCTTTTGAGCCGTTCTGTTGATAACGATGACAATCGTCGTCTTATCAAAGAATTTATCGACAAGATGGAGAATAAGTAATGAGCGAAGTTTCTAAACGTTATGCATATTCGCTTGTCAGTGTCGCAAAAGACGAAGATAAGATAGAAACTTATAAAAATGAGGTATCTTCTCTACTTTCTTTACTAAGAAAAAATAAAGAGTATACTCAAATGCTTTCTTCCCCATTTTTAAATGTTGATAAACGTCTTGAATTAGTGAAAAAAATTGTCGAGCCTTTTAATAAAAACATTCAAAATTTTATCTTTATTATCGTTAAAAATAATAGGGCTAATATTTTAGAAGATATTCTACTAGACTGTATAAGTTTATCTAACGACCAACTTGGGATAAAAGAGGGCTTACTCTATTCTGCGTTTAAATTAAGTGAAAACGAAATTGAAACAATTGAAAATACTTTATCAAAAGTTGAAAAGAGAAAAATCGAATTAAAAAATATCATCGATAAATCTTTAATTGGTGGAGTAAAAATAGTCTTAGGTGACAAAATTTATGATGGTAGCATCAAAGAAAAACTCAAACAAATGCGAAACGAATTAAAAACAGCCGGAGGTAACAACGATGGAAATTAAAGCCAATGAAATAAGTGCTCTTATAAAGGAGCAAATAAAAAATTATGAACACGAAATCGACACTAAAGATGTCGGGACTGTCATCAGTGTTGGAGATGGTATCGCGCTCATATACGGCTTAGATAACGCGATGCTTGGCGAACTGCTCGTTTTTCCTAACGATGTTTTTGGTATGGTGTTAAATCTTGAACCAGATCACGTTGGGACTGTTATTTTAGGCGATGATCACTCCATCAAAGAAGGCGATGTTGTAAGAAGGACAAATAGAGTTATGGAAGTCGGTGTCGGCGACGCATATTTAGGTCGTGTCGTCAACGCTTTAGGTCAACCAATCGACGGACTAGGTCCAATCAAATATAAAAACACCCGCCCGATTGAAGTTATCGCACCAGGTGTAATTAAAAGAAAAAGTGTCGACACTCCTTTAGAGACTGGTATCACCGCGATTGATGCGATTACCCCGATTGGTAGAGGGCAAAGAGAACTTATCATCGGCGACCGTCAAACTGGTAAGACAGCGATCGCAATTGACACCATAATCAACCAAAAAGGAAAAGGAGTGTACTGCATATATGTGGCGATTGGGCAAAAAAATTCAACCATCGCCCAAATTGTCGATAGATTATCTAACGCTGGCGCGCTTTCTTATACAGTGGTGCTTAGTGCGAGTGCATCCGAACCTTCTCCATTACTTTACATCGCTCCTTATGCCGGATGTGCCATTGCAGAAGAGTGGCTCTATCAAGGTAAAGATGTTTTAATTGTCTACGATGATTTAAGTAAACACGCGGTGGCGTACCGCGCTTTATCTTTGCTATTAAAACGATCTCCAGGAAGAGAGGCTTACCCAGGCGATATTTTCTATCTACATTCAAGATTACTCGAAAGAGCGTGCAAATTATCTAATGAATATGGCGGTGGTTCCATCACCGCATTACCGATTGTTGAAACTCAAGGTGGAGATATTTCTAGTTATATTCCAACAAATGTCATTTCCATAACTGATGGGCAAATTTTCTTGATGAGCGATTTATTTAACGCCGGGCAAAGGCCGGCGATTGATTCTGGTTTATCCGTCAGCCGTGTTGGAGGGGATGCACAGTTTAAAGGGATGAAACAAGTTGCTGCCTCAATTAAAATTGACTTAGCTAATTTCCAAGAGATGAAATCATTTTCTCAATTTGGAAGTGACTTAGATTCATCGACGGCGAAAATTATTAGGCACGGCGAGACTTTATTAGAAGTTTTAAAACAAAACCAATATAATCCTTATCCTTTTGAAAAAGAAGTGTTTAATTTATTTGCGGTCAAACACGAACTGCTCGATACTTATCCATTAAAAGATGTTAAAAACATATTGTCACAGGCTTACGAATATACTTTAAATAACCACAAAGAATTCATTGAGACACTTAAAAAAGAAAAACAATTCAGCGAGACGATTGAAAAACAACTCCTCGATATATTTAAAACTTTCCTAACTATTTACGATGAAGAAAATAAATAACTATGGCCATCGAATTATCTAAAATTAAAAAGCGTATCAACTCGGTTAGTTCAGCCTTAAAAGTAACTAAGGCGATGAAATTAGTGTCTTCTATTAAAGTGCAAAAGTGGAAGAAACAAATGCTCTCTAACCGCGATTATGTAAATTGTTTAGTAGATATTTCTAACATTGTTTTTACTCACGCAAAAAAAATTGATTCTTCATTTTTAAAAGAAAACGAAACTGATAGACGCCTATTTATCGTTGTAACAAGCTCTCTAGGGCTATGTGGGGCGTACAATCAAAACATATTTAAATATTGCGACAAACTAATAACTAAAAACGATGATTTAATCATTTTTGGTTCAAAAGGACTTAAATATTTCAAAAAAAATAAATATACCTGTCTTGACTTTGAAACGGAATCGAAAGAAAAAGACGATGATAAAATAATTAAAGAATTAACTAATTTTATTATCGATGAATTTAAAAAAGGTAAATATAAAAATGTGAATTTAATTTATACACATTTTAAAAATTCCCTATCTTTTATTCCGACGACATTTAAAATTCTTCCTTTTGAAAATATTTCTAAAAATTCTAAAAATGAATATCCTCCTTTAATGGAGCCATCTAGTAAGGAAATTGTGGATAAACTCTTTCCTCTCTACTTTAAAAGTACACTCTATTCAAAACTATTAGAAGCTGAAGTGAGTGAGCATGCGAGTAGGTCTAATGCGATGGATAACGCGACTAACAATGCGACAGAATTATTAGAAATGTTGCAACTTGAATTTAATAAAGCAAGACAAACAAGCATCACTGAAGAAATTATTGAAATCGTCAGTGGTAGTCAAAATAAATAGGAGGTAAACCGATTATGAAAGAAGATATTAAAGGACGTATTGTCCAAGTAGTGGGACCGATTGTCGATGTTCGTTTTCAAGACGAACACTTACCTGAACTTTTAACCGCGCTTAAAGTGGAATTAAAGGATGGCAAAAATTTAATATTAGAAGTCGCCCAGCACATCGGAGACGATATTGTAAGAAGTGTCTCTATGGGGCCTACTGAAGGATTAGTTAGAGGGATGGAAGTCATATCTACTCAAGGACCAATTACCGTCCCAGTCGGAAGAGAAACATTAGGGAGAATATTTAATGTTTTAGGTGAGACGATAGATGAAAAACCGGTTTCTGAACAATTAAAACACGCAAAACGGCTACCAATTCATAGAAATCCACCTAAATTTGAAGAACAATCAGTACACACTGAAATATTTGAAACTGGTATTAAAGTCATCGATTTACTCTGCCCATATGTAAGAGGCGGTAAGATCGGTTTATTTGGTGGAGCTGGAGTTGGTAAGACTGTCTTAATTCAAGAATTGATGCACAATATCGCTCAAGAAAAAAATGGTATATCAGTCTTTGCTGGAGTCGGTGAAAGATCAAGAGAAGGTAACGACTTATATAAAGAGATGAATCAATCTGGTGTCATCAACAATACAGCGTTAGTGTTTGGACAAATGAATGAACCACCAGGAGCGAGGATGAGAGTCGGATTGAGCGCTCTTACGATGGCGGAATATTTTAGAGATTATGAGCACAGCGATGTCTTATTGTTCATCGATAACATTTTCCGTTTTACCCAAGCTGGAAGTGAAGTCAGCGCGCTTTTAGGGCGTATGCCTTCTGCAGTTGGGTATCAGCCGACACTGGCGACAGAAATGGGGCAACTTCAAGAAAGAATTACTTCGACTAAAGATGGCTCAATTACTTCAGTACAAGCTATCTATGTCCCAGCGGATGATTTGACGGATCCCGCACCTGCGACTGCTTTTTCCCACCTAGACGCGAAGACTGTATTAGATAGAAGTATCGCTGCCTTAGGTATTTTCCCAGCGGTAGATCCTCTCTCTTCTAGTTCTAACGCTCTTCAAGAAAGCGTCGTTGGAAAAGAGCATTACGAAGTAGCAAGAGAAGTTATCGCTATCTTACAAAAATATAAAGATTTAAGTGATATCATCGCGATTTTAGGTATGGATGAATTGTCCGATGAAGATAAATTGATTGTTGAAAGAGCGAGAAAAATTAGAAACTTCCTCTCTCAACCATTCCACGTCGCCACTCACTTTAACGGTATAGAAGGTAAGTTTGTTAAAAAAGAAGATACTGTTCGTTCTTTTAGAGCGATTTTAAATGGTGAAGTAGATGATTTACCAGAAGCGAGCTTCCTTTATGTCGGGACGATTGAAGAAGCAAAAGAAAAGGGAGAAAAATTAAAATAATATATGAGATATATTCCTTTAGAAATTTATACTCCTTTAAAAAAATATTTTGTAGGCGATGTAAGTTTTATTCTCGTTCAGTCTGACAATTACCGCCTCGGTATTTTGCCTCGCCACGAAAGAATGATTTCAACTATTAAAATTAGCGAACTAGTTTTAACTTTTCCTGGTGGAAAAAAGGTTAGCTACGCAGTTGGTGGAGGGATGATAAATGTCAAAAAGGATAAGACTATCATCATAGTGGATTCGATAGAAAATAAAGATGAAATTGATATCGATAGAGCAAATAGATCTAAAGAGCGCGCGCAAAATCGCCTCTTTAGCAAAGATAAGAATATCGATATTAAAAGAGCACAGCTTTCTTTAGAACGCGCGCTCAATAGAATCAAAGTCGCGTCTCGATAATTGAATCGATAAAATCTAATAAAGAAGAAGTATCGTCATTTGTAAATGTGACTTCTTCTTTTTTAATCCCGTCTTGTACTTGTTGTATGAAAAAAGCATTACTTAGCAAATTAGAATTAGATAGAAAATCAGTAAACATCTTTTCAAATTCTAAATCAATTTTATTTAAATCTATGACTAGTGAATTAATTTCAACATCATTTATATTATTAAAAATATTACTGTAGAAATTAGTTAAATTATTTAAATCGTCGGAATTAAAAAAGAGGAGAAAAAAGTCATTGTTTTGATTTAAAAATCTAACAAAATCATCTTGATTAGATAAAGTATAAACACTACTTGGTTTCGTATAATTATTTAAAGACGAAGAAAATAAATTATAATCAGTTAAGCGTGAATTATTTATTTGGACTAACAATTCTCCATCTTTAAATAGTTGCACTTTAGGAGTGGAACGAATAGAAGGGAAGTAAGAAGGATAATTATCTACTAGCACTTGATAATAGGTATCTATTGGAGAAAATTTATAATATGTCAAATTTGTATTTTTTGCGTATCGAGAAAAATTTTCACTGACACTTTGGCAGTGGACACACGAGTCGCTATAAGTGTAAAGGACAAAACTCGCCCCGCTTTTAAGTAAATCATTAACACCTAAAGAATCAATATTTATCCCTGCCTCGTTATTAGAATCAAAATTATTTATATAATATATAAAATCGCTATTTTGACAACCCGATAACGATACCAATAAAATAGGTAAAATTAATAGATTTTTTTTCATACTAAAAATGTTATAATTAAATGGCAGTAAAAACAATACCATTGTTTTATATAAAGGAGGATAATTTTATGCATGCTTGGCACGATGTAAATCCAACTAGAGTTACTCCTAATCGTTTTATTTCTTTTATTGAAATATCCAAAGGGAGTAAAAATAAATATGAATTAGATAAAGAAAGTGGACTTTTAGTATTAGATAGAGTCTTATATACCTCTACTCACTACCCACAAAATTATGGTTTTATCCCTCTTACGTATGCGGATGATTATGATCCGCTTGACGTATTAGTTCTCTGCTCTGAATCTATTCTACCGATGTCGATTGTTGAATGTAAGGCAATAGGAGTATTAACGATGCTCGACAACGGCTTAAATGATGAAAAAATTATCGCTGTTCCAACTAACGATCCATTTTATCAAGATTATAATGATATATGTGAGATACCAACTCACGTCATGGAAGAAATTAAACATTTTTTCTCCGTCTATAAAACACTCGAAGGAAAATATACCGATATCGAAGAAGTCCACGGGGCGGAATTTGCTAAAAACATCATCGATAGAGCTCTTAAAAATTATAAAGATAAAATTTTACCGATAGTCAAATCGGAAAGAAAAGCTAGAGGTTATTAATTAATTCTATCAATCTATTTTTTTCAAATTGTAAAGATTTATCTATAATAGAATCATTAGATTCTATTTTTTCTTCTTTGTAATATTTATTGACAATTTTTAAAAGCAAATAATAAGCTTTAAAAGCTTCGATTGCCTTTCTTCTTCTCACCCCATAACTCGCGTTATAATAAGATTTTAAAAGTATATCGATTTGCCTCTCATCTAGGTTATAAATCATACAAAATCCCGCTAAATCGAGCAGTGGACTTTCATATCTTGGTGCATATATATCAGTAAAAACAATCTTATCAGTCCCAAATAATATTTTATTTTTATCTAAATAAGAATGGGAAAACCTCGTCCCTTCTCTAATTGTTAATTTTTCAATTAACCGCATCAATTTCTTTTGTTTGGCTTTATTTATTAAAATGGGAAGGGTGGGAGGAATATAAAATTCAAAAGAAATATTTTGATGTAATTTTTTTAAATTTTTTCCAAATAATTTAATATCATAATCGTCGATATTATCTTTTGTTTTTAATTTGTGAACAGCTTTTAAAATTAAAATTTTATTGTCTTCATCTTTAAAAAATAACTGTTCAGACTGTTTGATTCGTTTCATTGATTCATACGAACGAAGTGCGAGTAGATAATCTTGTAAATCACTAAATAATATAAAATGATACGCATCATTAACTAAATATTTACTATAAACATCGTTAATTGCTTCAATTTCAAATGATTTTACAGATATTTTTGTTAAATTTATAAATAAATCTTTATTGTCTCGATGAATTTTGTCCATATAAATATGATAAACATTTTTTAAATAATATGCATTAGGGTATTTTTTATAATTTATGTCTTATCTATAAATAAGAAAAATCAGTTTTCATAAATTGCAAGTTAAGATAAAAAAATATATCATGTTGACATGATACATGTAGTTTTATACCGTCCTGAAAAGCCGATGAATACTGGTAATATTATGCGGACATGTGTCGCGATTGGGGCAACTTTACATATCATCGGTCCAATCTCTTTCTCACTAAACGAAAAAGATATTAAAAGAGTGGGGCTAGATTACATCAACAATTTAAAGATGATTTATTATAAAGATTACGATGAATTTTTAAATTTAAATAGAAACGCTGATACATATTATGTAACTAGATATAGTAAGAATGTTTATTCATCTTTTTCATATAAAAATATTGCCCACGATTATTATTTTATGTTTGGAAGAGAATCGAGCGGTATCCCCCACGATATATTAAGAGAACATCTCGATAAGACAATTAGAATACCGATGGTTATGGACGCGAGAAGTTTAAATTTATCCAACTGCGTCGCGATTATATGCTATGAAGCACTCCGTCAACAATGTTTTTATGAACTATCGACAAGTGAAGCGATTAAAGGTGAAGATTTTTTAATTGCGGAGGAAAAAAAGAATGAAAAGTAAATATTTATCATTTTTATTACTATTTTGTCTTTGTTCTTGCTCGACTCATGAAGGACCTAAATTTATTATCGATAGGGTTGAACAAGGTAGTTTTATAAGCATCGATAGTGATACTTTATATGAAAAAGTTATAACTAACTCTGAGCCGACTATCGTTCTTTTTACCGTACCTAACTGTGCGTCTTGCCTCGACGCGAAAGAGCAGATTGAAACCTACTGCGTATTAGAAAGTGTCGAGATGTATTATATTGATTTTTCAACTCTAGACGAAAAATCTTACAATTCAATAAGAGATATAACAATGTATATAGATGACGTATATGCTCTCCCTAAATATGGAGAAGATATATATTTACCAGTCTTATATTTTTTCTTAGAGCAAGCAGTGGTGTACACAATCGATAATAACTTTGTCGATTTCTTTGTCAAAAGAATACAAATCAATTAATGTTGATAAGGTTTTTGGTTTAATAAAAGATTTGTCCTCGTACTTTCTTTAATATTTTTTATATGGATAGTTTTATATTTTGTATATATAATTTGTCCTATTTCTTTCCCCTTTTTAATATATTTTCTTAAAGCGTAATTAACATCGCCGTCCACTTTATTAGAAAGTAACAACGCGATTTCTCCACATACATTAATTGTATCAAAATCATCTTCATTACAATTAGAGACGACGTGCGCCCCATGATACGAAGCAATATGGAAGACTAGATAGTTTGGCTGAGAATATTTGAAGGTTAAATAATCATTTTGTTCTTTACTTTTCCCGAAATATATTTTTTTACCATTATATTCGATGTAGGAAAATAGAGCTTTCTTTTGTTTGACGCGGTGTTTATTTGAAGAATTATTCCTTATATCTAGCCCAATTTCGGCGTACAAATCATTTAAATCATCTTCGGTGTAATAAAGGACGTTAGATAAAATTAAATTTAGATGATTTAAGTCGTTATTGATATTATTGATGTTTATTACATTTTTCTCTATCTTAGTTTTTCCTTTTTTATAGAGCTTAAATATTCTATCGACATTTTCAAATAAAGTCTTACTCTCATCATATATATTTTTATATTGTTCTTTAAGTTTTTTAAGTTCTATTTCATCATCTTGAAAAGTAAGTAAATTTAAAGCAAATTCTTTTAATTCCTCATTATTTCCTCCGTTATTGATTTCATTTTGTAACATTATTTTCGTTTTATTTAAATTTTTAATACGGCTTTTAATCTTAGATAAAAGTGGTTTTAATTTTTCTTTTTTTCTACTTTCAATCGCACATAAAAATCTATGCTCACTCATTGATAAAATCGTCTGATACTCTTCTTTACTAGTTACGTCATCTTGATTTAAAAATGATTTTGGCGGGCAAGAATAAATCTCCCCTTTTAAAATAGGTCTAGATGAAGTTAAACTTTTATAATTTGATGCGAAAAGTATGACTTTATCTTCATTTAAAATAAT
>CASDYZ010000052.1 GCA_949285325.1 uncultured bacterium | reverse complement strand
CTAACTTTAGTTTCTAACAATTGTTTTTCTTTTAATCTTTTCATGTAATACTCTTCATCTTGTAGGGTAGGGAAAAAGATAGAATCTTCTTTATCGACGACGACACTGTTGGCGCAGTAATCGTGAATACTTCTTCTTTTTTTATTGAACATAAACATCGTATAAGAGATGAGAAAACTCGCCCCAAAACTTATTACACCTAATATAATTTCCACTAAAATATAAACTAAAAACCTAGGAATTAACCAATATTTCTTTAAAATGTAGCCGTTTTTATCTAAAACAATCAATTTAGTTATAAATTTACCAATCGTCTGTCCGTTAGGCGCGCATAACGGGATGATTAAATCAAAGATTAAAGATACACCAAATAAGACAGGGAGAATATATAAAATAGTCTCTAAGACAATATTTTGATTGGCGTTGGTGAGCGATTGTATCTCGCCTAAACTTATCGCGTCATGGGCCATATTTTCAAAAATAGAAATAAAATATAAATAAGTCGTAGTCTCTTCTTCTTCATCAATCAAGGTAAAAGTATAATTAGTTTCGTCGTATGAAGCGATATTAGATTCTTCACTACCTACCTTTAATATTTCTTCTTTAAAAGTATTTAAATCATAATTTAATCCGCTGGTATATTTTTCTCTTTGCTCAGTTGAATAAATATATAAAGATTTAACTATTTCCACTTCTACTTCTTCATCGTTAAATGTCGTCTTTTTATAAAATAAGTCTTCGACAGTATCGACGCCACTGAGGCCGGTCTTAACTATATAATTACCTTCATCATCAACTAAAAATAATTCACATTCACTATATAAGTCGATAATTTTAACGTTATTTGCCCTCATAGTGTCAACGTCGAAAACAAAAGGAAAAACTGCACTTAAATAAATGATAGATGTCACCACTAACAATATAATTAAATCGATAAAGCGAGATAAAATTCTTCTTCCTCGACCTGCTAATACTATGCGCTTCATGGTTATATTGTAATGCTTTTATTTATAAAATAAAAACACTTGTTTTGAAAATTGGTATATTTTTTTATTTACAAGGCAAAAAATTTTTAAATTAGTTTAAGAAAAAGAAAAATATAGGTATAATGTAAACGTGAAAATTAAAGTTTATCGAATAATATTATATGTATTTGAGTCGTTATTGATATCTTCTTCAATCGCTTTATTGATTTTAAGTATCATCAACTGTGTAAATACTTCCTCTGACATATTTGACGCGATAATGTATGTCGTATGCTTTTTGATTGTCATTGCTTTTTCTATTTTACAAATTATCAACACCATCATGTCGACGAGAGGTCAAAATTCATATTTAAAAAGTTTGTTATATGAAGAAAACGGCAAAATAATTCAAGGATTGTATGCCGGTTTTATCATCTTTTTGTTAATTGGTGTAGGAATTATTGTTTATTCTTCACTTTTGATTATGAACTTAAATTTACCTTTAAATGAATTTGTTTTACCAATTAAATATGTCATATTAGATTTTGGTTTGCTTCTACTAATTGATTGTTTGCTAGTTGTCCTTTATCCATTAACAAAAAAAGAAGAAGAATAATAATTCATTAAAATAAAAAAAGAAAAGTCGTAGGCAAGGATATAGTCTACGACTTTTTTAAAAAGATGAGGAAAAGATGATTATTATCCTAAAACAATAGTTGATTTTGCTCCTAGTCTTAAAAGATCATTTTCAAGCTCAGGAACTTTATGGGAAATAGATATTGAATCTAAAATCTCTAATCCATCCTTTGGAGTATTTACTTCGACGTTATAATTATTAAAGTTATGAACTACCACTATTTCTTCTTCACCTAACGTTAAGGCGTAGGCTAAAACGTGTTCGTCGGCAGTGTTTAATTCATCGACTAAAGAAGTAAAGACACTGTTTTTGATGAAAGGATATTTATTTCTCACATTTATAACTTTACGGTAGTGATTAAGTAGTGAGAAATTAGTGTCTAATTGATCATATACACCATCCTCGACTTGTTCGATATCGTCGGCGAGATCGAGCCTAGTTTGATCTGGGAAAGCGCACTCTCCCTCTTTATCAGTTTTAGACCAAACCATCGGGAGTCTTCTTTTGACGTCGTTATTGTCGTCAGGATCGACACTTCTTTTACCTTTTAATTCAATTTCTTCACCATAATACATGTATGGTGTACCAGGTAAGAGAAGATATAAAGATGCGGCCATCTTGCTGTCGTCGCCTTGGAAAGAATTACTCGCTCTATCGTTATCGTGATTGGCTAAGAAATAAGAAGAATAACCATTAGGATTATTAGTCTTTAATGTCGCTTCTTGGTTTTGGATAGCGTTAGCGAAATCAGTGGCACTTCTTATGCTTTTAACTTGACCTAATATAGTTTCCGCCCCAGTGCCATTTAAAGAAGCGTTGAATTTAAAGAATGAATCACATTTAGATTTATAATATTCATTAATTGTCCCAATGCCAGTCCACGCTTCACCGACAAAAAATACATCGCTGTCATATTTAAAGGCTGCCTCTTTTAAGAATGTTAAAAATTCGCTGTTATAGGCAGTGTTATTTGTCTCGTAATGTAGTACGGCGTCAAGTCTAAATCCTTTGACACCTTTTTCAATCCAAAATTTCATAATATTTTCAAATTCTTGTCTAACCGCAGGATTTTGAGTATTAAAATCTGGCATAGAAGAAGCGTAACCTTGGAAATAAACACCATTATATGAATAATATCCACCACGAGAATCATCGCTCCAATTGTACCAATCAGCTTTTGAATCTTCCCCATCATATCCATAATAATAATCTTCAAATGAATCGAGGAAATATTGATTTCTAGTCGAAGAGTGATTGAGGACTAAATCGATAGTGATATCGATATTGTTTTCATCGCACACTTGAACTAAGTGTTCAAAATCTTCCATCGTCCCATAATCTGGATTAATCGCGTAATAATCATCGATATCATAACCGTGATATGAAGGAGATGGATGAATCGGCATCAACCAAATATTAGAGACACCAAGTTCTTTTAAATAACTAACTTTTTCGCTAATTCCGTTTAAATCTCCGATGCCATCGCCATCTGAGTCGTAGAATGAGCGAACAAAAATTTCATAACCGACGCTTCCATTTTCATTTGAAACATCGTCATAGATATAATTAGTCGCTTTTTCATCTTCGAGGACAATATTAGGTATCTCACTCGAAGAATCGCAATTCCCAAACATAGGATCGCAACTGCTACCTCCTCCTTCACCACCACATCCAGCGACGAGTAGTAAAGAAAAAAGAGAGGCAAACAGTAATGAATAACTTCTCTTTTTCATATTTTTTTATCCTTTTATTAAATTTATTAGCCCTTGACTGCGCCACCAGTGACACCAGAGACGTAGTATTTTTGAAGCATTAAGAATAAGATGGTAATCGGGATAGCTACACATACTGCACCAGCGGCAAATTGAGAATAGTAAGTGACCGTATAATCAGGCGTAGCGTTCATTTGATATAAACCGATTGCTACTGTCCAGTTATCGATATTTTGTAAACCGATAATGTAAGAAGAAGTAACGTAATCTCCCCAAGGACCGATGAATGATGTAAGAATAGTATAGACGATAATTGGTTTAGCTAGTGGCAAGATAATTTGCCAGAAGATTTGGCTTCGAGAAGCCCCGTCAATCATCGCAGCCTCATCGATTGATTTAGAAATAGTAT
>CASDYZ010000051.1 GCA_949285325.1 uncultured bacterium | reverse complement strand
ATCCCGTCGATATTGCTCACTGTCTTTTGAGTTTTACTAACTCCATATCCGTTGAAGATATCGCCGATTTTACCGATACAACTAACCATATATCCATTATCTTGAAGGATGTTCATCGCTGTTTTTTCACTCGGAGCAAGGGCTAGGTCGTGCCTATTAGGCGTCCTTTTAAAATTATCTTTATTTTCCCCGACGAATGGGCGGGCGATAATTCTACCGACTTTCCATTCATCTTTCATACATATTTCTCTAGCGATTTCACAGCATCGATAAAGTTCTTTTACTCCAGTCGTCTCTTCGTGGGCAGCAATTTGAAGGACACTGTCAGCACTCGTATAGACGATGAGAGAATTATCTCTTTTTTGTTCTTCTCCTAACTGTTTTAAAATTTCAGTTCCACTCGCCGCGTAATTGCCAATTATTTTATGTCCAGTTTCTTTTTCTAACAAATCGATCAATTGTTTTGGGAAACCGGTGTCGGTAAATGTTTTAAACGGTTTAGTGGTGTTGATACCCATCATCTCCCAGTGTCCTGTCATCGTGTCTTTGCCGTTACTTTTTTCTAAGGCACACATGACATAACTATGGGGGTGTAAGACAAAACTAGTACCTTGTATAGGGGCTAGATCTCTTATACCTAAAGCGTTTAAATTAGGGATATTGAGTCCATTACATCTAGAGGCGACGTGGACGAAAGTATTAGCCCCATCATCGCCAAATTCTTTAGAACGAGGTTCACTTCCTATACCTAAAGAGTCCATGACGACGACAAATATTCTTTTGTATTTATTCATTTATTTCCTCCTTGTCATTTTATTAGAGTTAATCTTAATTAACTTCCTTTCATATTTTAAAACTTTTTATAATGTATAACAAATGTTATGCCTCTTATTTTTTATTCATGTATGAGTCGTAGGCTGATATAATACGCTTACTTGATACGTGAGTATATATTTGCGTGGTGGCAATGTTGGTGTGACCTAGCATTTGTTGCACCGCTCTTAACTCTGCCCCATTTTCTAACATGTGAGTTGCAAAGCAATGTCTTAAAGTATGTGGCGATATATCTTTTTTTATCCCGGCGTTAAATGCGTACTGTTTTATCACTTTAAAAAAGTACTGTCTAGATATCGGTTTACCATACTTTGATAAAAATAAATATTTAGAATCTCTCCCCTTATTTTTATTTCGTACTTCATTTAAATATTTGACGATATATTCGATGGCGAAATCTCCAAGCGGGACAACTCTTTCTTTTGCCCCTTTACCCATAATCGACACTAGTCCTCTTTTTAAATCGACTTTGTTTCTTTCTAAAGATAAGAGTTCACTTACTCGAAGTCCACACGCATACATAGTCTCTAACATCGCTTTATCTCTAATCCCATCATTTTTTTCTAACGATGGGGCGTCTAAAAGGAGTTCGACTTCTTCAAACGATAGACAAGATGGTAGCCTCTCTGGTTTTTTTGGAGTTGGGATAGAGGGTATCTCATCTTTAAATAAATTTTCTTTAGCTAGAAAGACAAAGAAACTCTTGGTTGATGAAAGCCTTCTTAAGGCGGTTGAAACCTTCATCCCACAGGATAATTCATACTGCAAAAATTGATTTAGATCTTGCCCTTCTAACTCATCGACATAGACTTTATCTTCAAAATAGTTAAAAAATTGTTTTAAATCTTCTAAATAGTTGATCGCGGTTTGTTTAGATAGCCCTTTTTCCGCAAGTATATGCTCGATGAACATCTCGCTGGCGTCTTTTAAAAGTACACGCATATTATTTTTTCTCCTTTTTTATTTGACTAGCTCTTATGAAAACTTTTTTATTCATCTTTCTATTTAAATCATTTATCAATAATTTAATTTTAGACTCTTCTTCATGCTCCTCGTAATCAAATAAAGTCATTTGTATCGACATATCTTCAATAGACACTAAATTTTGTAAAGTGATACCAACTAGCCTCACATCCATCCCGTCAAAATTATTTTCATATAGTCTTAAGGCGTGATTATATATGACATCTTTATCGTCTGTCGGATTAGAGAAAGTGATAGATTTATTAAATGATTTAAAATCGGTATTTTTAACGACTAGTTGGATGGTCGAACCGAGTTTTTTATCTTGCTTTGCTCTTAAAGATACTTCGTTTGCTATTTGACGAAGCATAATTTTAATTTCTTCAATGTTTGATGTATCGTGCATAAGAGTTGAAGAATTACCAATTGATTTAGGATCGTTAGGCACACTATTTATGACGTCGCTCCCCTTCCCTTCTAATTCATCTTTGACATAATTAAATGTATTCTCCCCAATAGTTAAGATGAGTAAATCTTTATTGTTATAAATCATATTAGCTAAATCACCTATTGTATTTATCCCAATTTGTTTTAATCTTGGATAAGTCTTTTTACCAATACCGTAAAAATCTTGAATAGGGAGAGGATATAATATTTTTTGTATATCTTTTTTTCTAATTATTGTCACTCCCATCGGTTTTTTATAATCGCTTCCCATCTTCGCCAAAAACTTATTGGGGGCGACACCGATAGAGCACTTTAATTTTGTCTCATTAAAAAGTTTGTTTTCAAAATCTTTAAAATATTGCTCGACATCTCTAACACTTTTTAGCACATCAGTAAAATCAGCGTAAAGCTCATCGATACCAGCAGGCTCAATTTTATCCGTATATCTTTTTACAAAGCGGTAAAAAGAATGCGACATGACGCGGTAAAAAGGAAAATCGCTCGGCTTTAAAATTAAAAAAGGACAAGCTTGTTTTGCCTTAAAGGTCGGCATACCAGAAGAAACGCCATATTTTCTCGCCTCATACGAGCAAGTAGAAATAATTCCGCCTCGACCTTCATGCCCGATGGCGACTGCCTTTTTTTCTAATGTCGGATCTTTAATTTCTTCACATCTTACAAAAAAAGTATTCAAATCGATGTGAACGATAATTTTACTCATGTCTACATTGTAAAACAATATTTAGATTATGTTAACTAGAATATTAAAAATTATAAGATATCAAATAAATCGTCGACACTGACATGGTATTCATCTAATTGTTCTTGTATTGTTCCTTGCTTAATAAATTCATTAGGTAGACATTTAAATTCTATGACGCCTTTATATTTTAAAGATACGAGCTTTTCAATCAAAGTGTCGACAAAGCCAAATTTTGTCGCATATGGATTATAAATAATAACTCTTTTATATTTTAAAAGCTCCTTAATAGCAGCCTTATCCATCGGTCTTTGATAAATCGCATTAAAAAGTGAGGCGTCAATATGCTTTTCCTCCATTTTTTTATAAATTGTATTTATAACTGGACCAAATGATACGATGACGGTATCTTTATTTTTACTCTCTTTTAATTTCAGCCATTTGCCGTATTTTAGTTCTACGCCATCGATATTAAAATCACGGATATTATCTTTAGGGAAGCGGATAGCAAAAACTCCATGCCCCCCATTTATCGATTCGTTAAACAAAAATAGAGCTTGCTCGATTGATGAGGCCATCGCAATATTGATATGAGGGATAGTAAAAAGAAACGCTTCATCAAATATCCCTTGGTGAGTCTCCCCATCTTTTCCAACTAATCCGCTTCTATCGATAAGTAATGTGCAGTTACATTTTAATCTCGATAAATCGTGACTTAATTGGTCGTATGCCCTTTGAAGGAAGGTTGAATATATACAAATTATCGGGTGCATACCACCGACACTTAATCCACTCGCCATCGTAAGCGCGTGCTCTTCAGCGATACCGACATCTATCGTCCTATTTTTAAATTTATTAAATATCGGGCCGAGTTCACTCCCTACCCCAGTCGCTGGGACGATGGTCACTATCTTTTCATTTTTCTCCATCTGCTCTAACAATATCTTTTCATATATTTTTGACCAGGAAATATTTTTCTTATCGATTTCAATTTGCCCATTTTCGACATTGAACTGACCTACTCCGTGATAATATCCATATTCATCTTCTTGGGCGTATTTATAACCTTTACCTTTGACAGTTTTAAGATAGACGACGACTGAGTTATTTATCGCTTTCGCTTTTTTAAAAGCTTTATCCATTTGTTTGATGTTATGTCCATCGATCGGGCCGATGAAAGAATAGTCTAACAAATCGAACAAATTCATTTTTATTAAATGTCTTTTTAACCAGTTTTTCGTTCTCGCGCTTACTTGATATATCCATCGACCTGCTTTCGTCTTTAAAAGCATTCTTTTATAAGCGCTTTTAGATTTAGTATAAAAAGAGGAGACGGATAATTTTCTAAACATGGAAGCAAACCCACCGACTGGACGAGAGATCGACATCTCGTTATCATTGACGACGATAATCACTTTGTGATTATTTTGTGAGGCGACATTTAGCCCTTCAAGTGCGAGTCCATTAATTAGTGAACCATCCCCAATAAACGCGATGACATCATATTTTTCTTTTTTTAAGTCGCGGGCGATGGCTAGTCCATACGCCGCACTTATAGAGGTAGAACTATGTCCACATTCAAAGTGATCGTAAGGCGATTCATCCATCTTTTGAAAACCACTGATCCCGTCTTTTTGTCTTAAAGTTTTTAAGTTTCTACCAGTCAAAATTTTATAAGCGTAACTTTGATGACCGACATCAAAGATAATCTTATCTTTTAAAAAATCAAAATTACGACAAAGAGAAATGCTCGCATCTATCGTTCCAAGATTGCTCGAAAGATGACCGCCATTGGTTGAAACGACTTCGAGAATATAATCTTTTATTTTTAAACTTAACTCATCTAGTTGTTTATAGTTTAACTGCTTGACAAAAGAAGGTTCTTTGATTGAAGTTAAATCGATGTTTAAATTGTCTTTTCTCTTGTCTTTCATATACTTAAAAACTACTATTTATTTACTATTCTTCTTCTTTTTCTACAACTTTAACTATTTGCTCTCTCACTTGAGATAACCGTTTTTCTAACTCTTCAATTATTTTATTTGCTTTATTATAAAGGGCGATATTGGTGTCAAAATCAAGCTCGTTATTTTGCATTTTTTCAATTATTTCATCGAGTGAATTTAATTTTTCCTTAATATTAAAATTATCTTTATCCATATTTATTCCTCCTTTATAACATCTTTGATATTGCTTATTATTTTACCATTTTTCAAAAGCGTTGTCATTGTCTCCCCTCGTTTAATTTGCTCTATTTTTCTTAAAGGTTTACCTTCGCTATCTAAAGTTATAGTAAAGCCTCTATTTAATATCGCTCTTGGATTTAAAGATTCAACGACACTTTTCTTCGACATCAATCTAGTTTCAAATAAGCTGACGTTATTTTTAATGATGGTCTTAAGCATATTTTTATATGCGTCAATCTTTTCTATAACGTTGTTATACATCCTCGATAAAAGTTGTTTTATTTGATTTGATGCGTCAAATAATCTCTGTTCTATTTCCCTTCTATCGACAGTCGATAATTCCGCCGCCCCGGTCGGGGTTGAAGCGCGCGCATCAGCGACTAAATCGATAAGAGTGACATCAATTTCATGTCCAACTGCAGAGATGGTTGGCGTTTTAGAGGAAGCTACCGCCCTCACTAGTGTCTCATCATTAAACGCACTTAAATCTTCACTTGCTCCCCCACCTCTTCCGATGATGAGAGTATCTAAATCATATTTTTGTGACAAATTAAACGCTCTTAATAAGTCTTTGCTCGCTTCATTTCCTTGCACTTGGCTAGGGAAGAAATATATGTCGCAGTATGGATAACGTCTTTTAATATTAGTTAATATATCGCTGATGGCTGCCCCATTTTTCGCACTTATTATTCCAATTGCTTTAGGGTATAGATTTATCTTTCTTTTTCGAGATGTATCAAAAAGTCCTTCTTCGTTAAGTTTCTTTTTAAGTTTTTCTAATTGTAAGAGGGCTTTACCTTCTCCTACTTGCTCAATGGCGATGACATTTAGCTGATAAGTGCCTCTAGGCACATATACATCGAGTTGGGCTAAACATATTACTTCTTGCCCATTGTCGATTGGGAAATTGATGTTTTTAGCGTTCGAGGCAAACATCACGGCATTTATAAGTGCGTTTTCATCTTTTAATGAAAAATAAAGATGTCCTACTCGTGCTTGCTGTTTTAAATTGCTTAATTCTCCCCGCACTAAAACGTATTGTAGTCTCGGATCATTACTTATGAGCGACTTGACTAATTGATTTATTTGCGAGACTGAGTATATCGGTGGGGTAAAAGCACTGTTCATTGAAGCACCCCGTTTAGTACAGCGTTGATAAATTTTGCTTGTTTTTCATCGATGTATCTTTTTGCTAAATTAATTGCTACATCGATGACGATACTTTTATCGACTTTTTCTTCAATTAAATAATAATGGGAATAAGATAGTAAAAATATCGCACGTGTAAGTACAGGTAATCTTTCCCATTTCCAATCGATTAATTTTGTTTCAATTTTATTTTTTATTAAGGAATAATTGTCTAAAGATGCATAGACTACTTTCTTTATAAATATCGGTATTTGTTCATAATCAATGCCACATAGACTTTCTAATACTATGCGAGGATCTTTAAACACTATGTCTTCACTTTTTGTATCGATTTCATTTATGACATCATAAAGGGTAGTCATTATAATAAATTGTTGTTTATTTCTCGTTATTGTCATCTTGTTTATTTTCTCCTTCACTGGTCATTTTTTCTTTTTGTATTTCTCTTTTATGCACTATTTCAATACTTATCACTTTGTGATATTGATATATTGCCATAAAAAGGAAGACGGTGACAATTAAATGTACACCAATCATTAAAAAAACAGAATTAGAACTTAAAAAAGCATTCAAATAAAAATAGCAACATAGTAAAAATACCCAATCGATTAAATATAATATTAGACTAGCGTATAAATATTTACCTTTGCCTCTATTTGCCATCACTCCTAAAAAAGCATAAAGCGCCCCAAAAGAAAAAAATAACAATATATAAATAATGACACTCCAAGGTAAATTTGAAATGAGAAATTCACCGACTGGGGGGATAGAAAAAATAAACATATTTAAGCCCAGGCAAAGAAACTGCCCAGCAAAATCCCCGACATCATTTATTTGTACTAAATAAAAAATAGCACCGATGACATTAAAAATCCCGATAAAGATTATTGATGTCGATGCTTTTTTATATGCCCTAACGGCGTTATTATGCGCGTCCACATAAGACATTTTTTTCTTTCTGAACACGGATAATACCCCTTATTAGTCGAGTAATGTTTCTACTTTAACTTGCACATCAAAAGGAATTTGATCAGTCATCGCTAAAAATAAGTCGACTATTTCTTGTTGTATTTTTGAAGATATTTCTTGAATGTTCATCTTCTTTGGTATATCGACTGCTACCCAGACGTGGACAATGCCATGTTTTATAGTCGTCTGTACAGGTCTATTGAGTCTAAAGAGTTGACTTTTTTTCATTCTTTTGCTCGATTTAGCAACCTTTAACCTCGTTAAAGCAATCGACACCACTTCGTCAAATACATTGCGACTAATGGCTAATTTGCCTTTGTTAGAGTACGAATTAATGTAAATATATTCCGCCATAAGATTTCCTTCCCTATAGTATAAATAATTTTTATAAAATTGTCTAAATAAAGTAATTAGTTTTTAAGACAACTCTTGCAGTAATTAACTAAATGAATAATATCAAAATTAAATTTTTCTAAAAGTTGATTTGCTTTCGCGCTTGCCCCGTAAGTATCTATACCATAATTATATTTGGCAATACTACCCCATCCAAAAGTTGAAAGCATCTCGATAGATATTCTTTTTTCATACGGGACACCGATAACTTCACCCATGTATTTTTCTCCCTGGGCTTTAAAATTTTCTAAGCAAGGTAAGGATACGACTCTGACATCGATACCTTCTTCCCACAGTGCTTTTTGAACTTGGATGGATAAACTCACTTCTGAACCAGTGGCGATGAGGCATAGATCTATCTTTTCTTTTTCTTTAGAGACGATATACCCGCCTAAAGATACTTTATCCGCTTTAGAATTTTCTAAAATAGGTAAATTTTGACGCGATAAAATTAAACATGTCGGAGTTGAAACACTCTTTAATGCTTCATGCCACGCCCCATATGTTTCTTTTTTATCAGCGGGCCTTATAACTTTGATATTTGGTATACTTCTAAGCATCGCGAGTTGCTCGATTGGTTGATGGGTTGGACCGTCTTCTCCAACAGCGATTGAATCGTGAGAAAATAAATAGATGGCAGGTAATTTTGAAATGGCCGCCATACGTATCGCTGGCTTTAAATAGTCGGCAAAGACTAAGAAACATCCGACGTAAGTTCTCACCCCGCCATGTAAAAGCATCCCGTTTTGGGCACTCGCCATGGCGAACTCTCTTATCCCAAAGTTGAAATTGTGCCCACCTCTATTAGAAGGAGTAAAATCAGACGAGACATTTAATTTAGTCATGACTGAACCAGCGACATCCGCACTCCCGCCATATAAATTTGGAATAGAAAGCATATAATCGTTAAGTGCGTCTTGACTAGATAGACGGGTAGAAATAGATTTATTAATTTCAAAATCAGGATAGACATCTGGTAAATATGAAGATAAGTCGTGACCTAGTAAAGATTTATATCTAATATATTCACTTTCGTTTTTCTCTTCATATTTTTTAAGAGTGCGTTGATATTCTTCATATGCTTTTAAGCCACGCTTATTAAATGTATTTTTAAAATGCTCATAAACTTCACTAGGGACATAAAAATCAGGATGATCGAAATGATATACTTCAACCTTAGTTCTCTTACCATCTTCTTCACCTAAAGGTGAACCGTGGACTTTACTTGTCCCTTGTTTGCTAGAACCATATCCAATAATGGTATGGACGATGATAAGAGTTGGTTTATCTTTAGATTTTTTTGCTTTTTGAATCGCCACATCAATAGCGTCGACATCATTACCATTTTTTACTTCAATTACATTCCATTCACTCGCCTCAAAACGGAGTTTGACATTTTCTGAAAAAGATAAATCTAAACCGCCGTCGAGAGTGACGTTATTCGCATCGTAAAAAAGAATTAATTTATTGAGTTTTTGATGTCCTGCTAGAGAGATAGCTTCTTGCGACACCCCTTCTTGAAGACAACCATCTCCACAGAGCACATAAGTATAGTGATCGAATAATTTATCTCCATCCTTATATAAGTGTGATAGGGCTTGTTCAGCAATAGCCACCCCGACAGATTGGGCGATACCTTGTCCTAAAGGACCACTCGTCGCATCCACTCCATCGGTATGCATATATTCAGGATGTCCAGGAGTGAGAGAATCAAGTTGTCTAAATTGTTTTAAATCATCGATACTTAGTTTATATCCACATAGATGTAATAATGAATAAAGTAAACTAGAAGCGTGCCCGGCGCTTAAAATAAATCGGTCGCGATTAATCCAGTTTGAATCTAATGGAGTAGCAACTAGATGTCTAGTAAATAAAGTATATAGTATTGGAGCAGAGCCAAGCGCCATTCCGGGGTGCCCCGAATTAGCGTGGTTAATCATGTCGATACACATTGACCTGATAGTCGCGATTGATAATTTGTCGATGTCTTTCATAGTTAATTCCTCTCGTTTAGTAGTTTTTTAGTAGATTTTTATATAATTATTCTTCAATTTTAATTCCTAGTTCTTTTAGTTGAGACTCGTCGACACTTTGAGGAGCCCCACTCATTGGATCGACCGCTGCTAAATTTTTAGGGAAAGCGATGACGTCTTTTATATTATCGGTATTAGTAAGTATCATCATCAACCTATCGAGGCCAAACGCCATCCCTGCGTGAGGTGGAGTGCCATATTCAAACGCATCGATGAAGAAACCAAATTTACGTTTTAAATCTTCTTTAGTTAAACCGAGCACTTCAAATATTTTCTTTTGAACGTCTTGGTTATAAATTCTAAGTGAACCACCACCAGCTTCATATCCATTTATGACTATGTCATAAGCGTATGATAAGACTTTGGTTGGGTCGCTATCTAAGTATTTAAGATGTTCGTCTTTAGGACGAGTGAATGGGTGGTGTGAACTCGTTATTTGTCCACTTTCGACATCCCTTTCAAATAGCGGGAAATCGACGACCCAAAGTAAATCGTAAGTATTTGGCTGGATTAAATTTAATTGACGGGCATAGTTTAATCTAATAGCCCCAAGAAGCGGACAAACGCGATTTTTTGGCCCACCAGCAAAGATGATAATATCGTCATTTTTTGCCCCACTTATATTTATTAGTTGTCTTTTTTCTTCTTCACTTAAAAATTTAGTAAATGAACCATTTAATTCATTGTTTTCCATCTTTAAAACCACTATCCCGCTTAAAGAGAATTTCTTTGCTTCAAGCGTTAGGTTATCGATTATTTTTCTCGATGTCGTACTAGCGACTTTATCGACTTTAATACCTTTTATAGCCTCGACATCTTTAAATCCAGTAAAAGAGCATTTGGATAAGATTTCTTTTAAATCGAATAACTCCATACCAAATCTCGTGTCTGGCTTATCTGAACCGTATCTATCCATCGCTTCTAGATAAGGTATTCTTCTCAGTGGAAGTTTAACTTCATATCCAATTGTCTTAATAAATATTTCTTTTATTAAGCCTTCCATCAATGTAAGGAATTCATCTTGGTCGAGAAAGCTCGTCTCGATGTCGACTTGGGTAAATTCTGGCTGACGGTCCGCGCGTAAATCTTCATCCCTATAACAACGGCATATTTGATAATATCTTTCGATACCGCCAATCATCAATAACTGCTTATATATTTGTGGTGATTGAGGTAGGGCATAAAATTTACCGTGGTGAATTCTAGAAGGAACAAGGTAGTCTCTAGAGCCTTCCGGCGTCGATAAAATAAGATTAGGAGTCTCAACTTCAATAAATCTTCTATCGCTTAAATATTGATGGATTATAATCTTCACTTGATGTCTCACATCGAGGAAGTGTTGCATCTTTGGCCTTCTTAAATCGAGGTAACGATATTTTAATCTCGTATCTTCTAAGGCGTCAGTTTCATCAGCGATGATTAATGGTGTCGTTTTCGCGGTATTAATTATTTCAATTTCGCTCGCCTTAATTTCAATTTCACCACTTTTGATTTTTGGATTGCTGACTTCTCTTTTTAATACTTTTCCTTTTACGTGAAGGACGTATTCATTTCTTATATCGAGAGCAAAGTCGCTATCGGTATAGACGACTTGAACGATGCCGGTTCTATCTCTTAAATCGATAAAGACAATTGCCCCGTGATTTCTTTTTTTACTCACCCAACCGAGCACTTCTACTTCTTCACCTAGATTTGAAATATTGATTTCACCATTGTAATGACTTCTTTTCATAAGATAATTTGCCTTTCTTTAAAGATGGAAAAATAATTGTTTTATTTTGTCTATTAATTGTTCACCACTAACTTCTATTTGAGTCGCACTTTCTAAATCTTTAATTTTATAAGTGTCGTTTTTAATTTCTTCTTCACCGATAATTAAAGCGTAAGAGGCGTGTAGTCTATTTGCTTTTTTAAACATCGCCCCAAATTTAACATTGTCGAAGCACATTTCACAAGGGATATATTCTTCTCTTAATTTCGAGGCAATTTCCATTCCTTTTAATACACTTTCCTCGCCTATTGGCATGATGTAAACAATTTGTTCTTGCTCTATAACTTGTTTATAATAAGGGTTTTTATCCTTAAATAAAGATAACAATCTTTCTATTCCGAAAGAAAATCCCACTCCACTCAACTTAGGTCCACCTAATTCTTCAATCAAGTTGGAGTAATGCCCGCCAGCGCCGAGTGCGCCTATATCTTCATCTTTAAAATGTATTTCGTATACAGTCTCGCTATAGTAGTCGAGACCTCTAACTAAAGTATTGTCGACGACATAAGGTATTTTTAATATATCTAGTGCTCTTAGTGTTTTTTCAAATCTAATTTTAGAATTAGAAGAATAAAAATCATTTATCTTTGGAGCGTTTACAATATATTTTTTATCATCCTCCACTTTACAATCTAAAATCCTTAAAGGATTTAATTCATAACGATTTTTACAGTCGTTACACATATTTTCTAAATGCTCTTTAAAATACTCTTTTAAAGCAAGGCGGTAATTGTCTCTAGTTTCTTCATCGCCTAAAGAATTTATTTTAAATACGACTATTTCACCTAATCCTATCGATTTTAAAAAGTTATAAGCGAGAGAGATAGTTTCAACATCGACCATCTCACTATCACTCCCTAAAAACTCGACACCGAGCTGTTCAAATTGTCTATATCTTCCGGCTTGAGGTCTCTCATATCTAAATACTGGACCACAGTAATATAGTTTAATAGGTAAATCCATTGTCGCGTACATCTTATTTTGAATAAAACTCCTCACTATCCCAGCGGTGAATTCTGGACGGAGAGTAATCGACCTATTCCCTTTATCTAAAAATGTATACATCTCTTTTCTTACTACGTCACTCGCTTCTCCTACTCCACGTTGAAATAAATCGCTTTGCTCTATGACAGGGATGATTATATGTTTAGCGTTGTAAGAAGAGGCAAATGCGACAAAATTATCGTAGATATACCCATATATACGACTATCTTCACCAAATATATCGTGAGTTCCTTTAACGTTTCTTATTTCCATAATATTTCCTTTCATCAATGAATAGTTCGACTGACAGAATATACACCGCTGACATTTAATAAGACGTTGATAATATCGTTTAATCTTTTTGAGTCGCTTATTAATATCGTCGCGTTAAACACCGCGGTGTTACCGTTAGTGAGCCTCGCGTGGATAGAACTTAAACTAATTTTTTGATTAGCGAGCGCCGCCATTATGTCGAGGAGGAGTTTAGGTCTATCTCCCGCCTCAATTTGAATATCAACTGGATAGGTTGCACTCTCTATATCGTCCCGCCAATAAACATCTATCAATCTATTCTTTTCTTTTGAGACATTCGGGCAGTTTTTGCGGTGGACACTTATCCCTTTACCTTTGGTAATATATCCGATAATATCGTCTCCAGGGATAGGTGTACAACAATTTGCTAAATTTAAAGCGATGTTCGTCGCCCCTTTACAGTACACTGGACAACAGTGCCCGACATTTTTAATTTTTGCCCCTGTCGGTAAGACGATAGGCCTTTTAATACCTAAGTATTCAATAATCGCAGAAGCAGTCGGCTTCCTACCACTTATCCCGATACATAGTTCTTCAATATTCTCACATTCAAAATGCTCTAATACTTTTTTATTGTCAACCATGTCCATCATTTCTTGCTCACTGATATTTCTATCGTGGAAGGCGTCAATTAAAGACTGTCGACCTTTATTTATTCTTTCTTCTTTAACTAGTTCAGCACTTTTTTTAGCGATAAATTTTTTAATTTGTGATTTAGCGATGCTCGTTTTAACAAAATTTAGCCACCCTTCACTTGGAGTAGAGGTTTTATTTGTCTTAATCTCCACCATGTCACCAGTGGTAAGGATGGTGTTAAGAGGAACCATCACACCGTTGACGAGTGCTCCTACTGTCGTATCCCCAATTTTTGTGTGGATGCGGTAAGCAAAATCAACAGGGGTTGAACCAGCTGGTAATTCAATGACTTTACCTTTTGGGGTAAAGACATAAATATTAGCTTCAAATATATCTTTAGTTAAATTTTCAACATATTCTTTCGCGTTCTCGTTCTGCGCGTCGCTACTCATCGAGACAAAATCTCTAAACCAATGTAATTTGTCTTCGATTTCTCTTTGCTCTTGTTTAGAGTTATATCCACCCTCTTTATATGCCCAGTGGGCAGCAACTCCCGTTTCAGCGACTTCATCCATCTGCTTCGTTCTAATTTGCACTTCATATCGATTTCCGTCTCCTGAGATGATGGAGGTGTGCAAAGATTGATACATGTTAGTTTTAGGCATCGAGATGTAATCTTTAAATCTACCAGGAACTGGAACGTATGTCTGGTGGATCAATCCTAATATTTCATAACATTCAAGTTCAGTATCGGTGATGATTCTAAGGGCAAGTATGTCATAAATTTCATCGAAAGGATGACCTTTGACGTACATTTTTTCATAAATTGAATAAATAGATTTAACACGAGACGACATCTCAAATGGAATATTGTGTTCAAACAATATATCAGCAATTCTTTTTTTGAGGTTGTCGAGAGATTTACCCATTGTCTTCTCTTTTTTAGATAAGAGTTGTTTAATTTCATTAAATTTATCAGGCTCTAGATAAGATAGACAAATATCTTGCATCTCGCTTTTTATGACATCTAATCCGAGGCGATGAGCAATTGGGACAAAGACATCCATCGTCTCTTTACAAATAGTTATTTGCCTCTCGTTTGAAAGAGCACCAAGCGTTCTTAAATTGTGGAGTCTATCCGCCAATTTGATGATGATGACGCGGATATCTTTCGCCATCCCAATAAATATTTTTCTGTGGTCTTCAGCCTCGAATTCTTCACTTTTCATCTTCGATAATTTTAAGCGTTGAATTTTAGTTAAAGAGTCGACGATCTTTGCGACTTCCACTCCCCATCTTTTTTCTATTTCACTTATTTTGACATCAGTGTCCTCGACGACATCGTGTAGAAGCCCCGCAACAATTGTCGCGGGCCCACATTGAAGCTTAGCTAAAATGTAACTCACTTCCACTAGATGATGGTAGTAAGGTTCGCCACTTTTTCGGTATTGGTCTTTGTGCTTAACTAAAATAAATTCGTAAGCTTCACGAATCTTTTTCCTATCTTCTAATGAAGAAATATACGTTTTATAAATGTCTTCTACTTCTTCAAAAGTATGGAGAGGATAACCACCATTGACGAGAACTGCTTTAGATTTCATACACCTAATATCATACCTGCAAATGTTTATTTTATAAAGAAAAATAAACAAATATTTGCATACTTGTTTATTAAAGAAGTAAAAAATGATTAATTGATTAATGCTTAGTTATAAAATGAGATGGAATCGATGACTATACGCCCACCATAGGAGTATAGATCTAAAGTGCTTTTATCTTCGTCAAAGATGAAATTAATCGTACTTGATTTAACCTCATCAGCGGTTATAAAATCGCCGTTGACTTTAATAAAATTATTCTTATCAGCGCTTAAAGCGCTCTCTTTATCGATATCTAATTCGAGGACACCACTTTGATAGTCAAAAGTTTCTACAAAGCGAGGATAAGCCTTAATACTCACCGCTTTAAAAGTAGAATTAGTGTTTAAAGATATAAAGCCATAATTATCACCGATGTTTAATCCGAGTTTTAAACCTTGATAGCCTTGTGATACATAACGCATATTATCGACATCGATGGAATTGATATGAGATGTGTCGTTATTAGATGCTAATATATTTAAAAATTCATCATAAGTTGAGATGTAGCCACTTTCTGAATTACTCTTTTTAAATGAGATAGTAAACGATAAACTAAGTTCACTAGGTAGAGTAGGATTATCGACAAAAGTAGGATTTATGTAGTCGTTTTCTATTTGAGAATCTCCCCCACTTAAGCCTAGAGAATGTTCTTCATCGATAAATTGAACACAAGAAGTTAAGCTAAGTCCACAAAGCGGTATAAATAATAATACATATTTTTTCATACTGTTTCCTCGTTAATATTTTAAATCATTCATCATAGTTATCAATTTCTTTTATAACAAATTCTAAATTTTGAATACCTCTAAAATACGATAGACGCATCGAACCGTAGATGTTAATAAAGTCAAATTGGCTGACATATTCTTTAGAAAATCCAAAGCCGACTAAACGGGTACGAAATCCTAAATTAGAAAGTATGTGAAGTCCATTTTTTGAATAAGTTAAAGTTGAGGTTTTAATGTGATTTACCTTGAATGTCGGTGCAGGCCATTCTTCACCAAAAGGGGCAAACTTTTGCACTAAATAGTAGTTTTCTAGTGATAATTCAGTAATACCTAAATCAATTGTTTCTTCTTTTACAACTTCGATTTTCTTCTTTTTTGTATACTCGATAAACGCGTTTTTAAAGTCGAGAAAGTCCTCTTCTTTAATGCTTAATCCGCCCGCCAAAGCGTGTCCGCCACTAGTTAGGATATATGAGGATAAACTAGCGAAAGCTTCCACGACATTAAAACTTTTGATAGCTCTAGCAGAACCCTTAAGTGCACCTTCTATATTGCTATCTTTTGTGAATATTATTATTGGTCTGTTATATTCTCTTACAAAGTTATTGGCGGCCAGCCCTAATAAGCCTTCGTCGATATCGCTTTTAAGGATGATCGCGCTTTCACTTTCATCAATTTTATCTTTTAAATACAATATGTCTCTTTTTGATATTTCTTTTCTCTCTTCGTTTTTATTTTTAATCCATTCTGATAATTTAAAGATTATATCTTTATCTTCACTTACAAAATAAGTGACTAGATGGTTTATTGAAGCGTCTTTCACAATTCTTCCCACCGCATTTATACGTGGGGCAATTTTCATTCCGATACAATTCTCATCAAATTTATCGTCATCTTTTAAAGCGTCGATTGGAGAATATTTGCCTTCTGTATAATAAGAGAATACCGCTTTTAATAAACGGCGATTATAACTTTTAAGAGGCATCATGTCGCTCACCACGGATATGGCCCCTAAGATCGATAGATATGGATCAAATTCTCCTAATAGATAATAAGAAAATATAAATGAAACGAACCCCGCGCTCGTAGGAGTAAGACCAAAGTTTGAGACGCTTGGATGGATGATATAAGAAGCATCCACTTTTTCTTCACTTGGGGTATGATGGTCGATAACAATGACATCTATACCCGCGTCTTTGAGCATTTTTATCGGCTCAAAAGCATTTATCCCATTGTCTACGGTAATGACTAAATCATATTTTTTATCGATGATTTCTTTCGCTTTTAAAGTATTTATACCATATCCATCCAAATATCGGCTCGGTAAATAATAACCGACATCATAATTTAATTTTTTAAAGGCTTTCACAAGTATGGAAGTCGCCATTACGCCGTCCGCATCATAATCGCCATAAACGATTATTTTGCTTTGTTTTTCTATCGCCTTTTTTACGAGGATAGAGGCATTTTCAATATCGTCAAAATGATGATTACCAATAAAATTATTAAGATTGTAATCTTTCGATAATTCTTTAAAATCATCTTCTGTTATGTTATAGAATTTCAATAATCTTTCAAATAATGTGTCTTTCATAAATTTAGATAAAAAAGGCTACCGAAGTAGCCTATTGATATTAATCGTTAATGCCGATAAAGATAGCTTCTTCTGGCTCAGCAGATTTTGCTTTATATTGTTTTTTCTTCTTTGTCTTCTTAGGTGGCTTAACGTTGATGTGAACTTTTGAGAACCACGAATAGAATAAGTGACTCATAGGTCCAATTAAGACAGTGATGAATAAGGCGCCGAACAATATTCCCACTAACACCATTAAGTAAGTGTAAGAAGTTGATACAGGGCCAAATCCAAAGAAGCACAAAGTAAGTAATAATCCGACACACAAAGCGCTTAAGATAAGTGAAAAAGAAAGGGAAGTAGCTTTAAGCATAATTTCTTTTCTTGAATCGAGCGAATTATTAGCTTTACGATCTTCATTTACCAATTCTTTTTCTTTATTCATAAACATAATCATGAATACGAAACTTATGGTGGCGATTAGCGGTAAAGCGATAGTTACATAAGTTGAAGTAACTAATCTAGTAAGAGAGAAGAATCCCATAGCCACCGCGCTATTAAGTACGCTTAATAGCAATGCACTTAAGCCTCTAGATAAACCATATCTAAGCATCAAATAGAAACTGATGATAAGGACACTGACAAAAGTTGATAAAACGATTGGCTCCCACGCTGGTTGTTCTTCGTAGACAATCGTCACATCTTTAAGTGACACGGTCGCATTCGCGTCCATCGCTTGACTATTTAAAGCATTTTCAAGGGTCAAATTGATTTCTTCTGCTTCTCCTTCCCCATAAAAGCAAATTGTACTTGAGGTGATTGATGAGTCGAGAGTGACGACGTAATAATAGTAATTAACTTCCACTCCTTCGACTGTATCAGTTCTTTCAAAATCTTCTATATCGAGGACATATTCTAAAAGAGAATCATCGACTTGAGGAGAAGTTTCTTGAGATTCGTCGACGACCATAGGTAAATAAACGTCATCTAACAATTCTCTAATGGAAGTCGAGTTGAGTGCAGAATTTTCTGTCGTTGTTTCAAAATAAATTTGTGAATTTACAACATTTGATGGGGCTTGATAAATATCTCCGTTATTTAAAACTCCAAAAGTAATCATGCCCGCTAGAGAGGCGACAAATAAAATTGAAGCAAAAATACCGACAAACTTCTTATGTTTAGTTAAATCTTTATCTTGATAAGGACCATAATATGTTTGTTTGTCTTCTTTAGTTAAATCTGGCACTAATTTAGGATCGATACCAAAGCATTGATATTTACCAGTGAGTGCTGTCGTGTTGGTCGCTAACCACATCATACCTTTTAAACCTAAGGTATTTAAGATGATAGAGACAAGTCCTCCAAGTACACAAACAGCGGAGAAACCTACCATGATTGAGCCACCTAAAGCGTAGGCAATCGCACCTATTACTATCAATACGACATTGACATCGACAATTGGTAACAACGATTTTTTGCTCGCTTCAGTATTCGCTTTCTTTAAACTTCTACCACGATATGCTTCTTCTTTCAATTTTGTAAAATAGATGATTGAAGAAACCATCGATACTAATGAGAGGGCAACTAAACCGACGATGGTCGCTAAATTAATTTGTACACCAAATAAGACGACAAACCCGATTGCCCCAAAAATTGAGCCAAGAGTCATAACAATAGTCGATATGGCCCCAAGTCGATAAAAGACGATGAACACTAAGCATAAGACGATGGTCGCCACCGCTGTCGCTAGAAGGGTATTAGACCAAGCGAGTGTTGCTTTTGCCCCATAGTCGATTAAATTTTCTGTCCAGGCTGGAACAGATTTATCGTAAAGGTAAGTAATATCGTAATTTAAAGCTTCAGAATTTAATAAATTGATATAAAATCTCGCTGTTTGGTAAGCATTTTCAACTTCGTTGACGCTTGCCACACCATCGCCGTTGGTATCGACATTTATCGCAGAACCTAATTTATTTTCATCACCATCTGGAAACCAAATACCGTCATTGACATTGAATTTCATGATGACTTTTTCTGCTACTTCTGGGTCGTAATCTTCATTGGCGCTTTGAGTTTGAGAATAAGTATCTCCTTCTTCATAATCACACCATAGATATAAATAAGTGATAGTTTCGTTGACTGGATTACCTTCTTCATCAGTTTCACCAGTTGAAACTTCTTCACCGACTCCATCGTCTCTTAATTTATTCCCTTCTTCTATGACAGCGTTAAATTCTTCATTTGAAGTGTCGATAGGGATGACGACGCATGGATAATTGTTAATTGTATCTAAATACGCTTTTTCGTCAGTCTTAAATTCATCGCCTAAAGCGACGATATCAGTCGAGGTCGATAAAGCAAATTGTCCGTTGAAGGAAAGATAGTAAACAATATTCTCATATTGAGCGGTATCTTGTTCGGAGAATATGACTTTGATGGTGTCATCTCCAGCAATTTGAATTTCATAACGGCTGATGTCAGAGTTATTGAGTCTTTCTTCCATGACTGAAGCGATTTCATTAACTGCACCTTCAGGAAGCTCTTCATCTCCGCTATCTTCATCGCTAATTCTAAAGACGATTTCACGTCCATCTTGATATTCGATATTTGAATCAGTTTGCACGAATATATTTGTGAAACTAACCCCCATACAAACTATCGCGGTAAAGGCTAATATTATATATGCCCATAATCTTCTCATATCTGTTCCTCCAAACTAGTGATACATAAGCGTGTACGCACGTCTATCAATTAAAATACTACAAATATATACATATTTCAATAATAAAAACTATGTTTTTACTATCTTTTTATATCTAAAATAGTTGACCTTGATGGGTAATTTTTAAATGTTTATACGCTTTTTCAGTCGCCACTCTTCCTCTAGGAGTGCGATCGACTAAACCAATTTGAAGCAAATAAGGCTCATAAACATCTTCTAAATTCATCGTCTCTTCCCCAATTGCGTTGGCGAGTACTTCAAGTCCTACCGGACCACCTTTAAATCTTTCAATCAATGTTTTTAAATATCGAATATCGACATCATCTAAACCAATTTCATCGACTTTTAACGCTTTTAAAGCTTTTTGTGTTTCAATTAAAGATATGTCATCTTTACCATCAAAATTAGCAAAATCTCTCACTCTTTTAAATAATCTATTAGCGATACGTGGAGTACCTCTACTTCTTTTGGCGATTTCGAAAGCCGCATCATCGTCGATTTTACAGTTAAATACTCTCGCGGTGCGGTGAACGATTTGATTTATTTCATCGACGCTGTAAAAATTAATTTTCTCAGTATAACCAAATCTAGTTCTAAGTGGGAGGGATAAGTCTCCAGCTCTAGTGGTCGCGCCTATCAATGTGAAAGGAGGGAGAGGGAGATTGAGTGCTCTTTGAGAATTGTCTTTATTGATGAGGATAGTTAAATTAAAATCTTCCATCGCCCCATAAAGTACTTCTTCAACAACTCGTGGTAGACGGTGAATTTCATCGATAAATAATACGTCGCCTGGCTCTAACGATGTCAATAGGGCCGCTAAGTCGCCAGTTTTTTCAATGCTAGGGCCATTGGCGAGGTGCAGTTTCGCCCCCATCTCATTGGCAATGACATAGGCGAGAGTCGTCTTACCAAGTCCAGGTGGACCATAAAAGAGGATGTGGTCGAGTGGCTCTTCTCTTTTAAGGGCCGCACCAATAAAAACTTTTAAATTTTCTTTTAAATCGCTTTGACCGACATATTCATTTAGTTTTTGCGGTCTTAACGATATTTCTTCTTTCTCTTCGCTTTTATTTTTAGAAGCATCCATCAATCTCGACATAATTATTTCCTCATCTTGCTAAGAGCGAGCTTTAAGAGTTGTTCACTCGTTAAATCTGGCTCGTTTATATTTGATAAAACTTTATCGATAAGTGTGCCTTTGTACCCTAATTCTTTAAGTGCATCATACACTTCTTCATACACGCTAGGATCGCCTTTCGTGCCCGTCAATTGTCCTTTTAAGTCTAAAATTATTTGGGCGGCAGCTTTCGAGCCGATACCTGGTAATTTTTTTAAGAAGGCGACATTGTTAGAAGCAATAGCTTTAAGAACTAGTTCAGGGGTAGTGTTAGATAGGGCGTTAATCGCGCTTTTTGGGCCTAGCCCTTTAACTTTAATTAAAGATAAGAAGACGCTTTTTTCATCGAGGGAATTAAATCCGACTAAATATTCTTCATCTTCTCTCACTACACTATAAGTGTAGATTAAGCATTCTTCTCCTATCGTATATTGTTCGATGTGGGACACTAAAACTTGATAGGCGACATCGTTGACGTCGACTACTACACTGCTCTCATCTTTATAAACTATTTTTCCTTTTAAATAAAATATCATGAATGTTTCTCCTAATTTATCAAAATAAATAACAATATGACTAAAAGTATGATGAACGCACTGACGAGTGAAGAAATTAAAGCGACGTCAATTTTTTCGTTTTTCATAAATTATTCGACATAGTCAAAGACAAAGTCGCATATCTCGACTGTATCTCCGTTTTTTGCCCCCATCCTCTCTAGTTCATCATCGATACCGATATGTCTAAAATGAGATAACAATTTCATCATCCCTTCATCTGTCGATATATTAGTCATTTTGTAATATTTAATAATTTTATCTCCACTTATGACGAAGCGGTGTGCTTCAGGATGGAGTATAACAAATTCTTTTTCATCATCTAAAGTGTACACTTTAGTTTCATCGTCCTCCACCTCGTAAAGAGGGGTTAAAGGTATCTCATCTAATAGTTTAATGCATTCATCTAAAAGTTCATCTATCCCTTCATCACTAAGTGACGATATCGGGATAATTTTCGTATTTTTTAAATGTTTTTGCAAAATATCAAGTTTTTTATCCGCGCCTTCTTCATCCATCTTTGAAGCGACGACAATCATCCTTCTTTTTATTAGACCTAGCCCGTACTGATTGAGTTCATCGACTATCGTCTCATAATCTTCTATCGGATCTCTTCCATTTTCTCCCATATCTACGACGTGGATGATGAGTCTACATCTCTCTATATGTCTTAAAAATTGTAGCCCTAGACCTCTACCTTGGTGTGCCCCTTTTATAAGCCCAGGTAAATCGGCGACGACAAAACTTTTATTTTTATGATACACGACACCAAGATTTGGGATGATAGTCGTAAAAGGATAATCGGCAATTTCAGGACGGGCGCTGGAAATGACACTTAAAAGCGTTGATTTACCAACACTAGGAAGGCCAACTACACCGACATCGGCGAGTAATTTGAGTTCTAATATTAGTCTTTTTCTCTCTCCTGGCTCGCCATTTTCAGCGATCTTAGGCGCTCTATTAGTTGGGGATTTAAAGCAAGTATTTCCTCTTCCTCCTCTTCCCCCTTTTGCGACTTTAAAAGTTTTACCATCTCGATCTAAATCGACTAAAAAACGTTTACCTTCTTCTAGATATACGACCGTCCCGACTGGAACATCGACATAGACATCTATAGCGTATTTACCGTATTGGTTTTTACTTCCCCCTTTTTCGCCATCTTCTCCGATAATAGTCTTTGAGTGACGGAAATTGAATAAAGTATTTATCGTCTTATTGGCTCTTAAATAGATGGAAGCGCCTCTTCCACCATTCCCACCACTTGGTCCACCTTTAGGCACATATTTTTCACGCCTAAAAGCGATTGCCCCATCGCCACCTTTTCCACTTCTAACTTCGATTATGACGCGATCGATAAACACTTATTTTATTCCTTCCTTATCACTTCTCTTACGATGACGTCTGGTCTATTTCTCGTCTCTACAATATTTTTAGCTAAATATAAAGACATGATACTTAGTTGCACCATTAAAACGCACCCGACAATCAAAACAATGTTAACAATTAACCAAATGAGCATGTACATCCAACTAAAAGATAAGACATCTAGTGCTAAAAGTATAGCGATGACAATTTCGCTTATTATTGATAAGACGGTGATGATCCCCATCGTCGCAGTCCAACCAATGCACCATTCAAGTGGGCGATTAGTTAAAGATATAGTAGAGTCGATAGCGAGATTAACCATCGCTTTCGTATTGTATTTTGAATATCCTTTGTCGCGTTTTGGACGAGAAAATAACACTTCTCCTACTCTAAATCCGACAAAAGGAACTTCGACTCTAAAGACACGGCTCTTTTCACTTAAAGACAAGACGACATCGAGCGCTTTTCTATCAATAAGTCTAAAATTAGCGACATTTTCTGGTATTTTCACCTTTGGTGACAGTTTATTGATTAATTTATAGAATAATTCAGCTGTTCCTCTTTTAAAACGAGTGTCTTCATCGCGACTTTTTCTTTTCGCGTTGACGACGTCATATCCTTCTTCCCACTTCTTAATTAATTCTATTATGAGAGAAGGTGGATCTTGTAAGTCAGCATCCATCGGTATAACCGCATCCCCTCTAGCGTTTATTAGTCCAGCGTGAAGGGCGCTTTCATGCCCAAAATTACGCGATAAATTGACGATGACTAAATTCGGATAATCTTTTAAAGATGATTTTAAAATATCTAAAGTATTATCTTTTGAGCCATCGTTAACCGCGACAATTTCAAAATTATAATCTTTTAAAGAAGACATAACGGCACTTACTTCTTTTAAGAAGATAGGGGCCATTTCTTCTTCGTTATACATAGGAACAACTATCGACACTAATTTCATATAAAAACCTCATTAATTAATTATACAATTAATTTATTAAGAAAGAAAGACCACTAATTGTGGTCTTAACTTATTTTATTAACTTATTTATCTGCGATTACTCTCACCGCTTTTTTATCGCGTCCGAGTCTTTCGTATTTCACAATTCCAGAGACGAGTGCGAAGATGGTATCATCTCCACCTTTTTTAGTATTTTCTCCTGGATAAATTTTTGTACCTCTTTGTCGATAAATTATCGAACCGGCGTGACACCACTCACCATCGCTTACTTTCGCGCCGAGTCTTCTACCAGCTGAATCACGACCATTCTTAGTCGAACCAACACCTTTTTTCGAAGCAAAGAGTTGTAAATCTAATTTAAATTTCATCATTTTTAACACCTCTTTAATCTATTTGTTTAATTTCGATGAATTTAGGATAACTTTCTTCTATCGTCTTAAGTGAGACAATAATCGTTTCAATCACTATTTCATCGTGTTTAGTAATTTCGCCCTTGCTGGTGATGGATGCGTATCCATTATCTAGTTTGAGCGATAAAGAATTTTCATCTTTAATGTTATTGAATCCTCCAGTGAGAACAGCACTTACTGCCGAGCACACTAGGTCGCTTCCACTAGGAGCGAAGTTGGCGTGCCCACTCACTTCTAAAGATTCAAATTTTTGATTTTTGTAAATAATTTTGACTTTAATCATGATTAGGCATTGATGCTTTCAACAACTAAACAAGTATATGGTTGGCGATGTCCGATGGTCTTGCGTTCGTTAGCTTTAGATTTGTATTTGAAGACGCGAATCTTCTTGCCAAGTCCATGTTTTGCAACACGGGCGACCACATTAGCACCTTTGACATAAGGTTTACCAACACTGATTTTTTTATCACCGATGAAAAGCACTTTGTCAAATGTTACTTGAGCATCTACTTCCGCTTCTAATTTTTCGACAAATATTTTTTGTCCAACTTCGACGCGGATTTGCTTTCCACCAGTCTCAATCACTGCGTACATTGAGAGTCCCTCCTTTTTAAAAATTCACTAATGACTCGCTATTGAGGTCAGAATATATTATTATATTCTAGTTAGTTACCTATTCTAGGCGGTTGTAGCTAGTGAGGCGACAACGCATGTAATATAACATAGTTATAATCTATATACAACATTTTTTTATCTTATATTGTCTTAGATTCTTTAAATGAGAATGTATCAGTCTTAGAGATGATGATGTGATCGAGTAAATTTATTCCTAGTTTTTTTGTCTCTTTTATGAGAGTAGTAGTTAGGGCGATATCGAAATATGATGGTTTACTTTCCATGTTTGGGTGGTTGTGGACGAGGAAGAAACTATACGCCCCGGCGCTTATTAATTCTTTTAAAATTTCTTTTATCGACACGCTTGTCTCTTCGCTTGTCCCGCGGTATAAAAACGTCTCTTTAATTATCCTTCTTTTCTTGTTTAAAGATATCACCAAAAGCGTCTCTTGTTCAAATTTTTGAAATTGTGGTGAATATTTTTTTATCAAGTAATCTTTGTCCGCTTTTCTTTCTTCTATCTCGACACTTTTGGCGGTGTTTCTCCTACCGAGTTCAAAAGCACTTATGATTTTTAAAGCGTTGACTTTCGATATCCCTTTGTATTTTATCAGTTCGTTATAGTTTGCTATCGATAGATTAAATAGCCCACCTTTCTCGCTTAATAGATGTGAGGCGATGTCAATCGCACTATTATTTTTAGTCCCACTCGAAATCAATATGGCAATAAGTTCTTGGTCGCTTAAATTTTCTAATCCAAATCTAAGCGCTTTTTCTCTTGGCCTATCTAGTGGCGGTAGTTTTTTGATGTTGCCCATCTAATTCCAAGAGAATTTCCAGCCACCTGGGATAGTTACTGAGCCCTTGCCGGCAAAGAAGAGTCTATACACTACAACTGCCACTACTGCCGCGGCGACTACCGCCATGACGGCTGTCAAGGTTATCGCTTCTCCAACTACTTCGTTTTTGAGCTGGCGCTCATCCATTTTTCTTACTAAATTATCGTTCATTTATAAAAAACCTCCTACATATAAAATAGGAGATTTTTATTTAATTTAGTCTTTTTTTAATTTATTTATTTTATTTTCTAATAACTTTAAATTATTTTGATGAGTATTTAATTTTTCTTGTTCCACCATTATTTTTTCTTTTGGTGCTTTAGCCATAAATGAAGGATTAGAGAGCATCTTTAGACATCTTTCAATTTCTCTTTTCTCGTTTTCTATGTCTTTATTTAGTTGAGTGAGAAGTTCTTCGACACTTTGATTAGTTTTTATGAGCATCTCATATCCGTCGTGGACGAATAGCGAGCCATTAATATGTGTGTCGCCTTGTGTTATGTTATTAGAGAAACTAAATCTTTTAAAATAAGTATAGAAAGAATCAAATACTTTTTTAGGGAAATTAAAGATGATGTCGAGAGGTGCATTAGGGGCTAATTTGTTCTCTATCTTATAATTTCTTACATCTTTAATAAAACTAAATAATAACTCGACATCTCGATCATCTTTATCATCTATCAATTTTCTTTCAAATTTAGGATAAGATTCTTCCATGACACTATCAAGGTGGTAAGGAAGTTGAAGATATAGTTCTTCTCCGATAAATGGGGTGTAAGGATAAATCATCAAGATAATGTTTTTTAAGCAGTGATATAAAGTTTGATAAGTGCTATTTTTGTCTTGGTTTTCATCGAAGAGGACAACTTTACTCATCTCTAGATACGAAGAGCAAAAATCTTCATAGACAAAATTGTAAAGAAAACTCGATGCGACGTTAAAATCGTATTTATCCATATATTTACTAACTTGTTGAATGGTCTTTTGCTCTTTGTTTATTATCCATCTATCAAGTGGAGAAAAAGATAATTTTGACATATCTTTAACTGGAGTAAAATCACTAGGAAGAATAGATAGAACATATCTAGCAGAATTCCATATTTTATTTAAATAATTTGTCGCAGAGACAAGCTTTTCATCCATATAACGCATATCTTGCCCAGGAGTTGAATTAGTGGTAAGGAAATATCTTAAGGCGTCCGCGCCATACTCGTTTATAACTTTGATTGGATCGACCCCATTTCCAAGCGATTTTGACATCTTTCTCCCTTGACTATCTCTCACTAAACCATGTATCACTACTTTTTTAAATGGAGATTTTTTTGTAAAGTGGAGAGATTGGAATATCATCCTCGACACCCAAAAGAAAATGATGTCGTAACCAGTCGATAATACGCTAGTTGGAAAATAACGATTAAAATCTTTAGTTTTAGACGGCCATCCTAAAGTAGAAAAAGGCCATAACGCAGAGCTAAACCACGTGTCGAGCACATCTTTATCTTGCTCGTAATTTTCTATGTCGATAGGTGGCTCCATACTCACTAAAACAGAGCCATCAACTTTACTATAATACGCTGGTATTCTATGTCCCCACCAAAGCTGGCGGGAAATACACCAATCTTCCGCCTTTTGCATCCACTGTAAAAATGCTTTTTCAAAACGTTTAGGAATAAAATTAACTTTATCTTTACCTTTTTGATTTTCAATAGCCCTATCAGCGAGCGACCTAATTTTAATAAACCATTGTTTAGAAAGCATCGGTTCGACTACCGCACCACTTCTTTCAGAGTGTCCGACTGGATGGGTTATTTCTTCTATCTTTACCAAATCGCCATTCGATTTTATGTCTTCTAGTAAAACTTCACGGCATTTAAAGCGATCTAAATGATTATATTTACCACATTTTTCATTCATGCTCCCATCGTCATTCATAATGACAGGCATGTCTAGATGATATTTTTCACCGATGATAAAATCGTTTGAATCGTGAGCAGGTGTACATTTCATCGCTCCTGTCCCAAAACTAATATCGACATATTCATCAGCGATAATCGGTAATATATCCCCATTCGCGGGATTTATAACTTTTTGCCCAATTACATCTTTATATCTAACATCATTAGGATTGACAACGACACACACATCACCAAACATCGTCTCAGGTCTAGTTGTCGCGACGATTAAATATTTATCGCTTCCAACGATGTGATATTTAAAGTAATACATGTATCCCTTGTCGTCTTGATGGATGACTTCGATATTACTTAATGCGGTCTTTTGTATAGGATCCCAGTTGATTATTTTATAACCTTGATAAATAAGACCTTCATTATATAGTTCGACAAAGACTTTACGCACTGCCTTATTACACCCTTCGTCGAGGGTAAATCTTTCTCGTGAATAATCTAAAGCAAGTCCCATCTTCGCCCACTGCTCGTGGATTGAACTTGCGTATTCATCTTTCCATCCCCAGGCGTAGGAGAGAAATTCGTCTCTACTAATCTTAGTGGTGTCGATACCTAGTCCTCTAAGTTTTTCCATCACTTTTGCCTCGGTGGCTATACCAGCGTGGTCCATACCAGGAAGATAGAGTGTATCGTATCCTTTTGCTTTGTGATATCTAATGGTTATATCTTGGACGGTGTTGTCCCAAGCGTGTCCAATGTGAAGTTTACCAGTAACGTTTGGTGGTGGTATAACTACGCAAAAGGGTGGCTTTTTAGAATTGTTATCGGCTTTAAAATAACCTTTTTGCTTCCACCTTTCATATTTTCCTTCTTCAACTTTATGATGGTCATAACGTTTGTCGAGCATAATTTTCTCCTTCCTTTAAATAAAAATAAAAGCGCCCTGCCTAAGGACGCATTACATATGCGCGGTACCACCTTAGTTCATTATTATAACTAATAATGCCCTTGATTGATTCTATTGAAGTATAGAATTAACTCGCCCTCCAAAGCGACCTTCACTCACTACTTATTACCGAGCTTCCACCATCCTCGACTCTCTATTAATAAATATGTGGTTACTCCTCTTTTTCTCCGGACAAAATGATTATACCTAAATAAATTTTAAATGTCTAATTATTCAGTAAAGAAGCGATATCTTTTTGTAAAGATATGATGTTATCTTTCTTGAAAGATGAGACATATTTTATTTTATTTTCTTCAATTCCTTTTTCTTTGAGATGTTTTTGAATCTTATATTTTTCACTTTGATTGATTTTATCTATCTTAGTGACGACGAGAATAAAAGGGATTTTATATTTAATTAAAAAATCTTTCATCATCTCATCCATCTCATTTAATTCCCTCCTAGCGTCTACGAGTAAAAGTGCGCCTTTTAGTTGGGAATTATTCACAAAATAAGAATTCATTAAATTTAAAAATAATTTATCTAAATCGATGCCCCCTTTGGCGTACCCATATCCAGGAGCATCGACAAGATAAAATTTACTATCGATTTCAAAATAGTTAAGCATCTTAGTCAAACCAGGTTTAGACGAGGTTTTGGCTAGATTAGAATTGTTCACCAAAGCGTTTATCAAAGATGATTTACCGACGTTACTGCGACCTAAAAAGACAATTTCTTTATTTAGTGTCTTAGGTTTTAAGTTGATGTCGACGACGCTTTTGATGAATTTAGCTTTAGAAAAATCGATCTTCATATTTTTTATTTTTTAATAAGTGCGATTTTTAAAGCATCGTCCACTCTTTCCATAAATTCAATTTGTAGAGATTTCTTCACTTCTTGAGGTAGTTCATCGACATCTTTTTTATTTTCTTTTGGAACGATGATTGTCTTGATGCCACTCCTTAAGGCAGCGAGCGATTTTTCTCTTAAGCCACCGATAGGTAAAGCGTGACCTCTTAAAGTAACTTCTCCTGTCATAGCAACGTCAGGATTAACTGGTGTTTTAGATAAGCAAGATATAATCGCCGTAGTAATGGCAATACCAGCGCTTGGGCCATCTTTTGGCACCGCGCCTTCAGGAACGTGAACATGGATGTCATTTTCTTGGAATAGGATAGGATCGATGCCGTATTTTGTCGCATTTGCCCTCACGTAGTCGAGAGCGATTGAGCAACTCTCTTTCATGACATCGCCTAAATGTCCAGTTAAAATAAGTCCGCCCTTACCTTTAAAATAAGTGACTTCGATCGGGAGTATATCTCCGCCATACTGCGTATAGGCTAAACCAGTGACGACACCGATTTGCTCTTTTGCTTCTTTTTTGGTGTTGTCAAATAATTCAATACCCAAAAATTCTCTAGCCTTCTTTTCATCGATGTGAATATTTTTAATGTTTGGATCTTTGACGATAGCCACCGCGACTTTCCTCAAACATGAAGCAATTTTCCTTTCAAGTTCACGGACACCGCTCTCCCTCGTGTAGCGTTGAATGATATATAATATTGCTTCATCGCTAAAATCGGCTTGCTCAGTTTTTAGCCCGTTTAATTCTATTTGTTTCTTCACTAAATATTTTTTAGCGATTTGAAGTTTTTCATATTCAGTATAAGAATTGACTTCGATGAGTTCGAGCCTATCTCTAAGAGGTGCGGGTATATTTTCTAAATAATTTGCCGTACATATAAATAAGACATCGCTCAAATCGTAAGGCTCTTCTAAATAATTGTCATTAAAGGCATAGTTTTGTTCGGGATCGAGCACCTCTAAAAGAGCGCTGGCTGGATCGCCTTTATAAGAAGAGGCTAATTTATCAACCTCATCTAGTAAGAACACTGGATTATTGACCCCTACTTTTCTCATCCCTTGGATGATCCTTCCAGGCATCGAGCCGACGTATGTTCTCCTATGTCCTCTTATTTCTGCTTCATCGCTTATACCGCCTAAAGAAGCTTTGAAAAATTTTCTTCCTAAAGCACGGGCGATAGATTTACCAAGCGAGGTTTTACCACATCCAGGTGGCCCATAAAAACATAAGATAGGTGATTTTAAATTACCAGTTAATTTTTTAACCGCCAAATATTCTAAGATACGTTTCTTTGGTTCTTCTAACCCATAATGGTCTTCGTCAAGAATTTTTTCCACTCTTTCTAAGTCGTCATTATCTTCGGTTTTTTGATACCAAGGTACACTGAGTAAAATATCGATGTAGTTGAGCACCAACGCACCTTCTAGCGAGCCAGGTGGCATCATTTCATATTTTTTGATTTCCGCCTTTACTTTGGCTTTGACGTTTTCTGGATAAGGGTTCTTTTCAACTTTTTCTAGTATGGCGTCGATATCATTCTCGCCATTACCAGAATCGCCTAATTCTTTTTTAATCGCTTTTAATTTTTCTCTTAAATAATATTCTTTTTGTGATTTTTCAGTCGAGGCGCGTATCGATTCTTGTATATCTCTATCGATTTCGCCTTTTTGTTTTTCTCCCGCAAGTGCGGTCAAAACAATCTTCATCAAATCTTCGATAGAATTAGCCTCTAGTGCAGCTTGAATTCTATCAGTTGGTAAATCTAGATTAGACATGATCGTGTAGCATAAAAACTGCGCAGAATTGGTTCTAGAAATACCAGCGAGAGTCGTTTTAGAAAACTTATTTAAGACGTGAGGTAGACTATCGAGCATAGAATTGACGCTGTCGAGCACCGCTCTATTTTTGCTCGCATCGTAATTTTCAATGCGCGCTATTCTTGCGTCTGACACATAAAATCCAGCCTCATTTTCACTGATGGAATCAAGGTGGACTCTATCGATTGGCTCAACTCTAATTTTCACCCCATTATTTGGTCTTTGATTGTAATTGACAATACGACAAAGCGTACCCATTTTATATACGTCGTCAGGTGTTGGATTTTCTACTTCATAATTGAGTTGAGTAGTCACTAAAATAAGTGAATCAGCACTGTCGTGGGCATGATTTATCGCATTGATTGATATTTCTCTTCCTGCTTCGATAATTTGAGCGACACCAGGAAAGATAACGACGCTCCTTGTAATCAATAAAGGAAGCGTTAATTTGGTACTGTTATTAGACATAATTCCTCCCCTCTAGTGGCGGAAATATTTTTAATCGTTCTCTTTGTATAAGAGGTCTTCGATACGGCTCATCCTGACGCTGTTTTTAAAGCTGTCAAGTTGAGGAGCAAGAGCTTTTTTCACATCGTCTATGCTCATTTTGTATTGTTCCGCCATCTTTGCGTATTCAAATTCTAAATCTGCTTCTTCAATTGTTATTTCTTCTTTTTGCCCGATGGCGTCGAGGATGAAATAACCAGTTACATCTTTACGAGCTTGTGTTTTTAATGATTCTGTATATTGTTCTTCACTTTGTCCGACTATCGATAAATATTGTTCGAGAGTAAGTCCGGACTGCGCCATACGGTGTGAAGCATCTTCTTTCATCGCTTCTACTTGGCTGTTATAAATTTCATCTGGGATATCGATTTTAGAATTCTTTGCTACTTCATCGATAACTTTGTTGATGAACGCTCCTTTCGCCGAGCGTTCTTTTTCCATCGTAAGTTGTGCTCTTCTTTGATTTCTTAAATCTTGAAGAGTATTGACGCCACTCATGTTGAGAGTCTTGACAAAAGCGTCATCAAGTTCAGGAAGTTGTTTAGTTTTAACTTCGTGAACAGTTACGTGAAAAACAGCGTCCTTCCCTTTTAAATTTTCAACATAATTTTCTGGGAATTTGATGTTGATATCTTTTGTGTCATTAGCTTTTACACCGACTAATTGTTCTTCAAAACCCGGGACGAATGAATGTGAACCAAGTTCTAATTCATAATTAGATGCACTGCCTCCATCAAATTGTTTGCCATCGACTTCACCGACGAAATCGATGATGACGATATCGCCATTTTCCGCCGCGCCTTCTTTTGAGACGACCATCGCGTTTTGTTGTTGAAGTTTTAATAATTCACTTGCGATATCTTCGTCAGTGACTTTTACTTCTTCTTTACCAATGGATAAACCTTTGTATTGACCTAATTCAATTTCCGGTGCAGTTACTAAAGTAAATTTTATTTCAAGTTCGGTATCACTAATCTTAGTGACATTAACTTCAGGTCTGGCGTAAGGTCTAATATTTTCTTCTTTAAGGATAGTTGAATAAATATTAGGAAGGAGGGAATTGATCGCCTCATCCATAACTTTCATCATATCAACTTTTTCTTTGACGAGATTTAAAGGGGCGTGACCTTTTCTAAATCCTTTGACAGTCACGTCTTTACTAGCTTTTTCAAAAGCTTTATCTTGTGCTTTTTTCCACGTTTCTTTGTCGACTACAACTTCGACTTCAACATGGCAATGTTCTAATTTATTAACTTTTCTTTCCATTTTTATTTTCCTCCGTTATAAGATACACGCAAGCATTATTTTACTATAAAATAAGAATCTTGCAAGCAAGATGCTTAAAACTTACTATTTTCTTTTTCTATTTTTAAAAATTAAATGTTTTTTAAAGCGTCTTCTACTTCTTTTAAATAATTTTGTATTTGTTCGTCAGAGTGATTAGATAAAGAACAATCTTTATTGCCAATTAATTGATGGGCTTTAAATTTTATGACCTCTACCATCTTATCAACATCGCCCTTGAATTCATCTGGAAGGATGTAAGTTGTGTAATAGAAAAATATGTCTTTAGCGACTTTCTCGATAGTCTTATCTTTATCGTCTAATTTTTTATATACTTCTAATCCAACGCTTCCAAAATAAGGAGTAGTAAGCTTTGATGGATTGATATTTATAATCTTTTTATCATTAGATAAATAACTGACGTCAAACGTATAATTTTCTTTATTTAAAGCGAGGAGAATGTACGCTCTCGCGTAGATGTTTTTGTATTCTTTTAAAATAGGAGCGATAACGTCCATGTGTTCACCTAAATTATTTAAACAATCGATATAAGTCAAAATTTCATTAAAATCTAAATTTTTAAAATCTTTGAGTTTTTCTATCGCACTTGTAACATCGACACTATTCGCGTTATTTCGCCTTTCGTGTTCCCTTATATTTTTATTTAAATTTCTAAGTATTTCTTCCACTTCTTGAGAATGATAAGGAAGGTTAGAATAAACTTTAGCTTCTTCATACGCTTCATCGTATTTATTCATCTCACAAAGTAAATCGATATGGACTTTTATAAGGGATGGTAAATCGTCCATCAAAACGCTTTTATTTTTATTGATACAGTTTAATGCATCATCATATTTTTCTAACATGATAAAAGAAGAAATGCGGTAAAAAAGAGATTTTAAATCTTTACTTTCACTTGTCTTCTCAATGATAGTGTCTAACCTATTTTCTTCAAATAATTTGTCTAATTCATCTAAGTTCTTTTTCATATAAATAGTAGTTATCTAGTAGTTTTATAGTTATTTTTTATTTACTTTCTTTAACGTCTTCTATCTTTTCTTTTATTTCCTTATAAGTCATATAAGCATCATCGATATGTTCGAAAGTAAAACTCGATGAGAACACACCATTATTACCGGTGATTATTGGAGAAGCACTCGAACCAAAATAGATGTTACCGGTCGCGGGCTTAATGATTTTATCAAGTAGTCCAACCCTTATATCAATTGCCCCAACCATTTTGATATCTAAGGTTTTAAAATCAACTCCAATAAACCCAGTTCGTATGATAATTCTTTTGTTTGTTAGACAGTAGAATGTCTTCTTATATCTAACGTGAAGAATGATAAAGAAAAATATCTCCATCAAACCAAAAAGAATGACGACACCTAACATGGTGTAA
>CASDYZ010000050.1 GCA_949285325.1 uncultured bacterium | reverse complement strand
TATTATATTATAAAACTTTATATGATATTAGTATAATCTGAAATATAATAAAAGAAGGCAATAAAGCCTTCTTTTACAAAATTTGTATATCTACTTACTTAGCATTCTCGTCGGCATCAGGATTAAAATCTAGGCCAACCTCAGTTAGAGAAATATACTTAGTAACTACGCTCTTGCCATCAGCACCTTCAGTCGTTACGGCATTACGGACTGCATAGCCCTTCTTCACAAGACCATTTACAGAGGCGGTAACGGTGGGAACGCTAACACCTAGCGCGCTAGCAATGTCGTTAGCAGTTAGGTCAGCTCCGTAGTTAGCCTTTAGAAATTCAAAAATAGAACGAGATGTTTCCTTCATAATACATCATACTCCTTTTAACTCTATATATTTTTTTCTTCTCAGGTCGTTATCTCAACCTTATGTATATATTATATACTATTTTCATAAATAAATCAAAATTTATTTTAATTAAATTTTTAGAATTTTTACTACTTTCTCATTATCTTTTAGCTTAATTAATTTTACGCCAAGTCCACCTTTATAAATGGTCCTAATTGTATCCGATTTAATTACGATTCTTGATGTATTTGATACAATCATTATATCAGAATTTTCACTAAAAGTCAAAAAATCAACAGTCTTTTTATCCTTTTGGGCACGATTACCTTTACTTCCCCTAGCGAAAATTCTAAAGTCTTTAATATCATTTCTGATACCATAACCGTCTTCTGTCGCAATCAGTATTTCTTTATCGTTGTCAGAAATGGATTTTGTCGCAATAACAAAATCTCCATCGGATAATTTAATTCCAATTATACCTCTAGTAATTCTACCAATCGGCCTTATGTCTTTTGTTTCCAAAATAACAAAATACCCATTATGACTTAAAATTCCAATTTTTTCGTCATTGATGAAACTTACATCAACAATTTCATCATTACCATCTAACTTAATTGCTTTACAGCCCTTTCGTATTTTTAAATTATATTCGCTTATTTCGCTCTTTTTAATTAATCCATTTTTAGTGACTAACATAATATATTTATTGTTATTACTAGAATTTAATACTATTGCGGCCCTTAACTCTTCTCCCTCTTTAAAATCAATCAAAGAAGTTAAATATTGCTTTTCTCCAATTATAAAATTATCCATCTTTAAAGGATAAAAATTACCTAAATTTCCGAAGAAAAGAACGCTGTCTAGATTATTTCCAATAATGTTATCTACAATATATTCTCCATCTTCCAATTTAAACTGTGTTCCGCGGCCGCCTCTTTTTTGCGAGTAAAGAGAAGATATTTCTGTAACAAATACTGCGCCATAATTAGTAAAAGCCAAAGATAGACGTCTCTTTTCTAATGGTTCATCTTCTTCATTTTCCGTATTAAGAATCTTAGTCCTTCTATCATCGCCAAACTTATTAGCAACTTCAATTAGACCCTTTTCGATCTCCTTATTAAAAAGATAATCATCATTAAGAATATTTTTAATATTATCTGCCTTATTAATTAAATCTTTCTGTTCATCTACTAACTTATTAACATCAAGTTTGCTTAGTCTAGACAGTTTTAAATCTAAAATTGCTTTAGCTTGAATTTCATCAATATTCAAGAGTAATTGAAGAGATGTATTCGCGGCATTTACAGAAGGAGATTT
>CASDYZ010000049.1 GCA_949285325.1 uncultured bacterium | reverse complement strand
AGAAGTATTTTAGAAATAAAATTTTTTAAAGGTTATTTTTTGAAAAGAAAATATTCAAATAAAAATTCTTACAAACTTGAAGATTATTTAAAGTGCGAAAGTATTAGAGATTTATTTTTAACAAATTTATATGAAAATAGAAAAAAATAAGCCACAAGATTTCTTGCTAAATCATTTTCATTGATATAGAAACACAATTGATATATATTTTTTCTTACGTATGGAACAATTAACGTTAGACAAAAACATTAAAAATTCTACAAAATGGTCTCTCATAGGTCAGATTGTGTCAAAAATTGCTTCACCATTAATTAATATGGTGCTTGCTAGAATACTGATGCCAGAAGAATTTGGTATAGTTGCCACTATTACAATTATTATTAGTTTTTCATTCATTTTTGTTGATGGTGGCTTTTCAAATTATATTATCCAGCATAAATTTGACGATGATGGCGACTATAAGTCATGTTTAAATACAGCGTTTTGGTCAAATCTCATTATGAGCGCTGTTTTTGCTTTACTAATAGTTATTTTATCTAATCCTTTATGTTATTTTTTGGGCACCCCTGGATATGAAGGTGCTTTGATGCTTGCTAGTATCCAAATACCATTAAATGCACTTTCTTCGATATTTATGGCTCATATGAATAAACAATTTAAATTTAAGCGTTCATCATTAATCACTGTGGTAACTTCATTTTTACCATTTGTTATAACGATACCGCTCGCACTGCTCGGCTTCTCATATTTTTCGCTAATAATAGGCACAATTGCATCTTATCTTTCTCGATTTATTTTGTATTTGTTTTTATCTGGATGGAGACCTTCGTTTTCTTTCTCTACAAAATCGTTTAAAAAAATGTTTATGTTTTGCTTTATATTAACGGTTAGACAATTTTTTATTTATACCGCTTCCTACATAAGCACTTTCATAATTTCTCAATCTTTCAGTCAACATTTTTTAGGTTTATATAAAAATACAAATTCAACTATCACATCCATTTATTCAATATTTACCGCCGCGACAATGCCTGTTTTATTAAGTGGATTATCAAAAGCTGAAAACGATGAAATCCTATATGATATATATTTAAAAAATCAAAGATACTTATCTTATATGATTATCCCTATGTGTTTAGGGATCATTATATTTCAAAAAGAAGTAACATTGATAATGTTTGGAGATGGATGGTTAGACGCCGCACCATTTATTGGTGCCTTTGCTTTTACTAATGGCATAAGTGCTTTAACCAATAATTTTTTATCGACGATGTTTATTGCAAAAGGAAGAATTTATGTTTCTATTTTCTATCAATTTTTAGAAACAGCTTCTGGTGGCATACTTTACTATTGTTTTTCTCTGTTGGGAGAAGAAAATTATTTTTATGTCCTTTACGTTGTCGGAACTTTAAATGTTTTATATTACATAATATTTTTCAAATTTGTTTTCAAAGCCAAATTAAAACTACTTCTCAAAAACTATTTAAAGCCTATTATGCTTACAGCCATAATGGCTCTATTTACTATTCCTTTAAGTTTTGTTTATTACACAATGAATAGTTTTATTGTTATCGTAATATTGTCTATGGTGATTTATTTCATTTTCTTTTATCTCATGTTTAAAAAAGATTTACTAGGTTTTATTCAAACATATATTTATTCTGTTAAGAGTAAAATATAACAACAATCTAATATATAAACTTAAATCGTGATATAGTCAGCACAATAAGTATTGATAAAAAGCGCTATAGGCACTTGAAAGTATCATTTGTAACAATTGCTTTGTCGTACAACACTTAGCGAGTGATGTGATAAATGCAAAATATAATTTAAATATTTTATTTAAATTATTTCTCTTAGTAGAAAGATTAGGACCTATCAGTATATAAGATGCTTATTTGTCGCTTTAAAAAACTCTATCGCAATCGCTAGTTTTTTTTCAAACCTAACTTTTTAAATTAAAAATTTAATTAATCTTTCCATGCTAAACTTCTTTTTTTAAAAAATAATTTATATGTGTTATTAAATCGAAATGTTGTTTTCACAACATAATTTTACATATTATGTTTTTCACTCATTGGATTATTAGCAATATGAGAATAAAATCTAATTAGTTTCAGCCCTTTCTATATCACAACACAAATTATATTGTTAAAAACATATTTAATCACATTGTTTTTTCCGATTAGATATGCGAAACGTAATAAATTTAAATATTCAAATAATTAGTTATTTTAATCTTCGATTATTTATGTTTTTCTTTGATCAAGCACAACTATATAACAAAATAATTTTATTTTGTAAAACATTAATTTCACATTTTTTGTAAATTTATACAAATATTCTATCAATCATCCTTCAACGTCATATAGTAGATAATATTAGTCGCGAGTTTAAAACCGACATTATATATTCTTTGTATTTGACTTGCTGATAGGGTTTGCATGTCACTATCTTTTATTTTTTGCACTATTTGCATTGCTTTAGGATCATTTTCAACATCTTTTATTAATTGTTTTATTTTTAATAAATATTCGTGTATATTTTTGAGTATCATCTCTTCGAGATCCATCTTATATAACGCTGCGAGTTTAAATAACATGACATAGTTCTTGTCATTGACTTTAAGTTTGATTTCCATTATTTTCTCTCCTATTAAATTAAATATATAAATTAATAATCTTTATATATTTTTATTTTTCTCTTTTTTGTCTTCACACCAAGTTTTTTTACTAATTTAATAAATTTCTTAATATTTTTTAAATCGTCTTTAAAGAAGAACATATAAGTATTATAGTGTTCTTCATCCGAGATAAACGCTAGACGGTAATACGTTTTATATTCTGGGTGTTTATATTTTTCAAACACCATTATTTTTAATTTAGATAATGGTATCATCATTTTCGCATTGTGGATGTGGGTGTCACCTTGGATTTGAGATGGCATGTTATCATCGTAGAAATATAGTGTTTTTTCAGTTAAAAGCAAGGCGCACTGAGAAAACTTCTCTCCCTTGACTAATTGGGCTAATCCATAGGCGAGATATATACCTTCTTGTTGATGGTCTAAAATAATTTTCTTATTCATGTCAAAATAATTATAAATGAAAATGAAAATATGTGCATTATTTAATCTATTGTTTTTAAAGAATCGCTCATATCTATTTTTTTAACTTTTGGATATAAGCAAAGATTGACAATTAAAGTTAAGACAATGATTAGTACAAACGAGATGATATATGAGTACCAATTAATATTATTTACACTTCCAAATTCAAGCCATTCTAACACAAATTTCATAAGCACATATCCAACTGGTAAACCTAATAATCCTCCGATAATTGAGAGGGTAAATATTTCTCTAAATGTATAAAAAGAACATTCGATATCGTAATATCCTAATACTTTAAGTGTCGCGAGTTCTCTATTCCTCTCGCTTATATTCATATTGGCTAGATTAAATATGATAAGGCCACATAAAAGTGAGGCTAATAGTAGTACAACCGCGGATATAATTTTAATAGGATCAGCTATCCCACCATAAAGTGGGTCATCGTTAAGAGCGATAGAATTATCTAATAAACCTAGCCCGACAAACACTAATACGGTTGAACCTAAGACGGATAATATTGTCAAAATCATATTCTTTTTATATCTAAATATATTTCTCGCACTTGATTTATATTTAAAAGATAATCTATTCCAAATAAATTTAATTTTTTCTAACCATATTTTTTTGCCTGGTTTTGGGGCTTTATAAGTAAGTAAGGCCGCTGGTGATTCTTTTAAATTAGAGAAAATAACTGTTAAACATATAACTAAAACAGCCACTAGTAAAATTAAAGAGAAGGTCATACCTATCCAAATATTGCCACTAAACATCAAAGGTCCCATGTGAAAACAAGTATTAAATGTTGGGTGCACTACCGCAGGCACAGCAAATATACCAAGAGTAACACCAAATATCGTCCCTAGTATGACGATAAGCGCGTGGAAGAAAAAATATTTATTTATTATTCTAGATTGAGGTTCACCTAGTGAATAATAACAACCAATAATGTTTCTTTCATCAGCGATTAATCTAGAGGTAGATATAGACACCACTAAAGAACAAACTAAAATAAAAAATATTGGGAAAATAATAGATATTAAATTGACTTTATTAACCGCTTCATCAAAAAAGGCGTATGATACATTTTCATATAGAGTCAATACCGACATATTATTACCAATATCACTAGTTATTAAATTTTGTTGATAGTCTTTGACATAATCTTTATATTTATCGGTATAGAGTTGATAGTCAGTATTTAATTTTATCGATATTTCATTGTAGATTGAAGATATTAGAGGACTATACTGACTATCTAAATATATAATGCTGTCGAGATATATGTCGGTATCTAATAGATATGGCTCAGCAACATAGCCAAAATAAAGCGGGGCGTTGACGATACCCACTACTTTTATAGTCGATGTCATCGCTGGCATTATTGGAGAAGCAATTGTGATATCATCACCGAGTTTATACTGTTTTAAAAATCCGTTTGGTTTAATGATGAGACACTCACTCCCATCGTTTGGATATCTGCCTTCAATTAGTTCAAACTTATTGATGTTATTTTTTAAATCTTTGTAATAAATACGGTAATATTCATCTTCTTCCATATCTCTATAATGAGTGTCAAAAGTAAAATATTTATCAAGCGCAAGAACGTTAGTATCGTTTTCAATATATGATAGTTCATCATTATTAAAACCAATTGCATTAGTAGATTTAATTAAAATATCAGAAACATTATATTGTTCAAGTGAAGAGCGAAAACTTTTAGTCATCGCGTCAGGTGTAACCCCTAACCCAGCACACAAAAACAAAGAGACAGTAATAATTGATATCAATAAGGCAAAACGCGCCTTATTGACTTTAAACATCCGATAGACAGTTTTCAAAAAAGCTTTCATTTTCATACGCTTTACCACTTAATATTATGAATATCGATTGGCTTTTCGTTTATATCTATCGATTCAATCTTTCCATTTTTAATATGTATAGTCTTATCTCCCATATCCTTAAGAGCGGAGTTGTGGGTGACGATTATAACTGTCTTATTTTGTTTTCTACTTAAGTTTTGTAATATTGAAAGGATAACTTTACCAGTCTTATAATCAAGCGCGCCTGTCGGCTCATCACACAATATGATGTCTGGATTTTTAGCGATCGCTCTTGCGATAGACACTCTTTGTTGTTCACCACCAGAAAGTTGAGAAGGAAAATTTTCTAATCTATCTTTTAAACCCATGTCCGTCAATACTTGTTTTGGCTCGAGACAGTCCTTTTTTAATTCTGTCGCAAGTTCAACATTTTCTAGTGCAGTTAAATTAGGCATTAAATTATAAAATTGAAAGACAAAACCAACTTGATTTCTTCTATATTCTGTCAACTGTTTTTTGTTAAAACTAGTGATATCAATACCTTTAACTAAAAGTTGACCGCTAGAAGCGTTTTCCATCCCCCCTATCAAATTTAAAAGGGTAGTTTTACCAGCACCCGAAGGACCTAAGATAATAATTAGTTCACCTTGGTGTAT
>CASDYZ010000048.1 GCA_949285325.1 uncultured bacterium | reverse complement strand
ATTTGTAGTTTAATTAAATTTATATTTAATAATATTAAATAAATAAGAAAATATTATTTAAAATCGATAAAAAATATTTATCTTTATTCTTTAGATTTTTTTGGTATAATGGGTAGGAAAGTTAAATAGAAATGAGAACATCACAAAAACTATATCTACCTTTTAAAAGACTAATTGGCATATTTGGTTCTTTAATTGGTATTATTTTATGTTCTGTTTTTCTTTGGTGGTGGGTGATACCAATAAACGCAGTTGCGAGTGGCGGACACCCATTTTTTAAACAATATCGATGCGGGAAAAACTCTAAGCCTTTCCCTTTAATAAAATTTAGATCAATGAGAGTAGACGCCCCATCACACGAGACGAGTGAACATATTGATAATCCAGATAAATATGTGACTAAATTTGGTAAATTTTTAAGAAGAACTTCTATCGATGAGACTCCGCAGTTACTCAACATATTTGTTGGCCAAATGGCGTTCATTGGCCCAAGACCTTTAATTTATGAAGATAAAGAGACAATCGAAGAGAGAAGAAAAAATAATTCCATTAAATTAAAACCAGGACTATCTGGTTTAGCCCAAGTGAGTGGTAGAGTCAAACTCGATCCTATATCAAAAGGACAAATGGATGGAGAATACTACAACAAGATTAATTTTTGGTTAGATGCGAAAATATTTTTTAAAACAATTGGTCAAGTACTTAAATCTAAAGATGTATCGAAGAAATAGTGATATACTATTAAAGTTATGAAGATTTGTGTTTTTGGAGCGGGATATGTCGGATTATCTAACGCTTTAGTGCTTTCAAAAAATAATGAAGCGGTATTGATTGATATCGTTAAAGAAAAAATCGATTTAATCAACAATAAAAAATCGACATTTATCGATAAAGATATCGATGATTATTTTAAAAATAATCCCTCTTTAAATATAAGGGGGAGTTTAGATATAAATGAATGTAAAAATGCCGATATAGTCATAATCGCGACACCGACTGATTACAATATTCAAAATAAGTATTTTGATACCTCATCTATTGAAGATGTGTTAGATAAATTATTTAAAATAAACGATAAATGTATAGTTATTATTAAATCGACAATACCGATAGGATATACGTCGTCTTTAATAAAAAAATATAATTATATCGACATTTATTTTTGTCCAGAGTTTTTAAAAGAAGGGGAGGCGTTATACGATAGTCTACATCCTTCAAGAATAATAGTGGGTGTCAGCGATATAACTAATAATAAAGGTGAACTAATTATCGATTTATTTAAAGAGGCTTGTGAAGATGCTTGTGTTAAAACTTTAATTATGAGTTTAGAAGAGGCGGAGAGCACTAAATTGTTCGCCAATACTTTTTTAGCGATGCGCATATCCTTTTTTAACGAACTTGATACTTATGCATCTAGTAAAAAATTAAACGCTAAAAATATAATTGATGGGGTGTGCCTAGATAAAAGAATTGGTCAATTTTACAATAACCCATCCTTCGGTTATGGTGGTTATTGTCTACCTAAAGACACTAAACAACTTAAAGAGACATTTTCTAATATACCTTCAATTATTATCTCTTCAATTGTCGAATCTAATGAGATTAGAAAAAAATATATTATTGACGACATATTATCTAATATAAAAGATGGGCAGTATGTAGGTATTTATCGATTAAATATGAAACAAGGTGTAACTGACTTTAGACAAAGTTCGATTATCGACATATTAAATGGATTAAAAGATAAATACGATAAAAGTAAAATATTTTTATATGAACCAAATTTAGCCGCTGATAATTATTTAGATATCAATGTTATTAAGGATATAGATACTTTTAAAAATAAATGTGATTTAATAATCGCCAACAGGGTGGATGAGAATATAGTAGATGTCATGCACAAAGTTTACACTAAAGATGTGTACCATAGAGATTAATATGTTAAATATTAAAATTAACTTATCGTTATGGTAATATATTTTTATTAAAAGGGTATGTTAAAAGTTGATATAACAAAAACAAATAAGGGAAAAGAAGAAATAAGTAATTATTCTTTTACCAATGGTGTCAATTATATAGATAATGACACATTGTTTAATTTGTTATTTAACGGCGAAAATAAAGATAACAATATTATAAAATTTGTTTTAAATTTTGATGATGATTTTATATCTTTACCACTTAATGAAGATGAAAATAAAATATGGATAAATTATAAAATAAATAGTAAAAATATTGCTTTAAAAGCGTTTTTTCTCACCACTAAAGATGAATTAAATTCTTTTAAAGATAACATCTATAATACTTTAATAAAATTAAAAAAATTACCCTTAGATAAAGAAGAAGATAATGTTAATAAAATAAATCAAATATTGATAAATCTCAAACAATTAGACGCTAAATACGTCAGCGTCGATTTATCAAATGCAGTAAATAAGAAAAACATCAACATAATTAAAAAGACTATAGCTAATTTTGATAATATATCCTATCCTGTCCTCATATTTAACGATTTTGTTAAACAAGATAATGGTGTAACTAGTGACGAAGATGTCATACTGATAGACGACAAAAGTGATGAGGAGCAGATAGAAAATAATAACGACAATTATTATTTTATCGTCGTTGGTGAAAATGAAAATGAAGATAAAGAAAATCAAAAACCAAGCAAAAAACAATTTGTTAAAAACTTATTTATATCGATAAAAAAGAATTGGTCATCGATACTTTTGATTATGTTTTCAACATTTTTGATGGTCCTTTTCTCCTCTTTAATCGTCTATTCATTTAAATATAACGAACTATTAGATTCAATATTGATACTTATTATATCGATTGTCTTTTTCGGCATAAGTGGTTTTATCTATTCGTCTTGTTTTGATTTTTTAATAAACACTAAACACAAAGGGCATAAAAATAGAATAATAACGATATTGATTATCATTGAGTTATCTTTACTTTTATCCGCCTTAATCGCTTATTTAATATTATTGTTATTCTACGCAACAGGATTTTTAATCGATAAAGAAACATTTAATTTTCTAGATATATATCCTTCTTTTATATTCTTAGTGGTCACTATGCTACTCCCGGTGGTGGCAAAACCAATAAACATTTTATTTAATAAAATTAGTAAGATGTTTAAAAAGAAATAATATTATTTAAAATTAGTCGTTAAATATTTATAACAATATAAAGCATTGTCAAAAAAGAATGAGGCGACTTTATTAAAGTCAAAACCTAATATATCATTATCTTCATTTTTACTTTTAATTTTTGCTAATACGTACCACTGAAGAGATAGATACATGCGGTAAAAATAAAACCTTTTTAAAATATCATCATTTATTTGATGGTTAAAATATACATCTAATAATTTTAGCCCTTCTTTCATGTCGTTATTTGCAAACGCGGCAATATCGTACACTAAGTCGTTATCCATCATAAATTCAAAGTCGATCATGTAGTATTTATCATCTACACTTTTAACGATGTTAGATTTTTGAAAGTCGTTGTGGCATATCGTCTTTTTAAATGATGATAAATAAATAAAATTATTTTTAATTAAATTTAACATTGGATAAAAAGCATCGTCTAATTTAACATTTTGTTTATTTAATATCTTTAAATAATTATCCATAGATTCTAACATATTAAATGTTTTACCACTTTTAAGGTGAGAGTCGTGGAGTGTGTGTAGAAGTGCACTTACCGCTTCATATGAAAAATTATCTACATTATTAAGAGAATCACCTAATATATATTCATTTACCTTTATCCCTTTATCTATATCAAAGTATATATTTTTACTTGTAATGTTAAGAGAATAGACAAGAGACTGACAGTGTCTTTCTAATTGTCTATCGATAGATAGATTAGCAAAATCGCTCCCTTGATAAAGGATATAATATTTATTTTTTGATTTAATAAGATGAGAAAAATTAGTCATCCCACCTTGGATTTTATCGATTATTTCATAATCTTTATTAAATATTTTATTTAATACTTCATAATCTATTTCCATAATATTTTTCACTTCTTTTCTTCTTTAATTAGTTTACTCTTTTTAAATTAAATGAAAAGATATAAGCATTAATATATCATTTAAAAGTTAGGTAACTTTGCCCCTAAGTTTTAAATGAACATTAATCGCATTACCTCGAAAAATAAATAAAGTTGTAGTTAATTTGGAGAACCGCAAAAAAGTGGAATTTTCTAGTTTTTTGCGATTGGAGATTATATATGATTAAGAGAGATTTTTATTTAAATCAATTAATTTCAAAAAGGCATTCTTCAAAAGTTAAGATTATCACTGGCCTTAGAAGATGTGGTAAATCTTTTTTACTTTTAAAAATATATAAGCAGTATCTAATTGAAAATGGAGTTAATGAAAATCAAATTATTATCGTTCAATTAGATGATGAAGAAAATGATGCATTAAGAGAAAAAGGCAAGTTGAGAGAATATATAGAAAATAAGGCAAACGATGACAAAACTCAATATTATATATTTATCGATGAAGTTCAATTAGCTAATGATTTTGTTCGATGTGTCAATTCACTTAACAAACATCCAAATTATGATGTATATATCACAGGTTCTAATTCTAAATTTTTATCTAAAGATATAAATGATGAATTTAAAGATAGAGGTAGTGAGATTAATGTCCGTCCTCTCTATTTTAGTGAGTTTTACGATACCTATCAAAAAGATAAACGCTTCGCATTAAATGAATATATTAGATACGGTGGGATGCCTGGACTTTTTGAAGAGGAAACCGATTTAGCAAAAGAAAGATATTTAGACAATTTAATGAAAAAAGTGTATATCGATGATATTAGAAGAAATATCAACACTAATTTAATCGATGAATTATATATGATTGTCGATGCACTTTGCGCTGTTACTGGTTCTTTAACTAATCCTCTCAACATGGCTAATTATTTATATAGTGAAAGAAAAATAAAAATTGATAATGAGACGATAACTAGATTTTTCGAAGAGATAACCGACGCTTTCCTTTTTGATAAAGTAAATAGATATGACATACGGACGAATAAATATTTAAATACACCATGTAAATATTACTGCCAAGATATTGGACTTAGGAATATACGCATCAACTTCAGAGAAACTAATCAAGGATTTTTAATTGAAAATGTAGTGTACAATGAACTCGTGGGTAGAGGATATAGAGTCGATGTTGGATTCCTGACGCAGAAAAAGAAAAATAAAGAAGGAAAATATGTCTATGTTCAAAGCGAAATAGATTTTATTGCAAGAATATCTAGTAAAGAATATTTCATTCAAATTATGGATGATATACCTTATAGCAAACATTTAGAAAATTAATATGATGTATTGATTAAAGTAAAAAATTCTTTTAAAAAGATTTTAGTTATCAATAGACCATTTTTATCATATACAAACGAAAGGGGAATTTTAATAATCTCACTTGAAGAATTTTTGCTTAATAAAAATAGTTTAGATTTACAATCAGTCGTCAATTTAAGATTATTTGTATTTTTTATTTTTTCGATATGTATTTATTAAATTAATAATTTTACCTCATTTAATTTAATGTATATTTTTATTCTAAATAAATTAAAAAAAGTATAGTTTTAAGTATTTTTCATATATTTTGACTGAATTTTTGATATTCTTTTTCTATTTTATCAAAATATTTTTTAAAGCATTTATAAAATCCTTTTTCATCTCCTTTTATATAAGGAGCAACTAATTTCTTATCTTTATCTAATGCATATAAATTGTAATAATTAGATACTTTCCAACTGTTTAAAAAACCGATGTTAATCGCGTTAGCCGGGCAGTAGAACGAGCACCTCATACACATGTAGCAATCGTGATGAAATTTAATTTTATTTTTCTTATCGATATATATATTTTTTGATGGGCATTCATTGATGCATTTCATACATTTTATACATTTATTATTGTCAACTTTATAAAAAAATGAATTGATTGGTCCACCCACTTTTTGAATAGAAATAAAAAATGAAGCGATATCATAAAATATATTAGAATTGATAATTTTAATGTTATATTGTTTTAGATTATAGATGAGTATATCGAGTAATTTTTCATTATATTGTAATATTTCTTTTATGAAATTTTCCTCGAATGGAAAGTGGATGTTGTAGGGTAGAACGAAGTGGTATTCACCCACTAGTTTTATCTTACGTTTTCTACCTAAATTTTTTATCGTTCTACTCGATGCGTTATTAAGTGAAAAAGTTTCTCCTGAATTTTTATATATAAAATATTTTTGCCCTTTTTTAAATTTTATATTACTTTTTAAATATTGATTGAAAGGTTTAGGAGAATTAAATCCATATATTGGATAACCTAAACCGATTAAATCGTAATTAGAAGCATCTATCGTAGGTGCGTCTTTATTAAATTCAACGAGTTCGACTTCGTGATTATCTAAGATAAATCTCTCTTTTATTTTATTCGATAAAAAGCGAGTGTTATATGTACCAGTATAATAAATTAGTAATATTTTCATTTATTTTCTTTTTTGTCTCTAAGTAGACTAACTATCAATAAAATGATAAACAAAATAGCAATAAAAGAAATAGATAAAATAAATAATATTTGTAAATTTAATTCAAAATCAAAGAAACAAAATTTGACATCGAAAGCTTTGGCAACCTCATCTATCGTAATAGAAGGCGCGGTTTCACCCATCTTATCTAGCACCCCATTTAAAAATGTTTTTCTAAATATAATGGTGGAATATGTACCAGGTAAGAACGAGGTGATGTATTGGAAAGGTTTACCCATTGAATTGATAGGTATATACGCCCCACATATAAATCCATATAAGGCTGAGACAAGTGTACATATACCACTCGTCACCCCGCTAGAACGGGTAAAAGTCCAAATGATGTTCGCTAAAAGTGTAGCGAATAAAGATGAAAGGATAATATTTATAATTATTAATAAAATATCTATCGCACTTAAATAAAAGCCGATGAAAGCAAGATAAATCATCCCGATGATAAGTAAAATAAAAGCAATTATCAAAGTGGATATTAAATTAGATAAAACATAACTTAGTTTTAAAATAAAAGGTTTAACAGGAGTAATTTTAAAATCGATATCGACATTATTTATTTTATCGATAACCATAATCCCTGAACAAAACGTTACTGTCAAAGTAGAAGTGGATAAGACGGAAGAAAAAAGCCACCCACCAGTAAACGCGTCGATTAATTTATTATCTATACTTACTGAAGAAAAAATATTATTTATTGAATTTTTATAAGTGTCATTTAAAAAGGTGACAAAAAGAATAAGTAGTATCATCGGAGTGATTAAAGAAACAAAAAATGTCATTTTATCTTTAAAATATAAGATTACATTTCTTTTTGATAAATAATATAAAGAAGTAAGATCTTTATTCATTTATATTAGTTCCTTTCCAGTTACATTTAAAAATACATCATCCATCGTACCTTTAATAATTTCTAGGTCATATATGTATTTTTGATAACTAATAACAAAATCTTTCGCGCTTGTTGTGGAATCGAACAATATTTGAATCTTGTTGTTGTCTTTTTTATATTTAACATTCTCTTCTTTTAATACATCTAATAACTCATCTTTATATTTATATATATTTAAATAGTCATTCGCATATTTATTTTTCAATTCTTGCGGCGTGCCTCGGCATACAATTTTACCTTTATCGATGATGACGACGTAATTAGAATTGACTGCTTCTTCCATATAATGGGTAGTTAAAAGTACGGTTAAATTATCTTTTTTAATTAAAGTATTAATTAACAACCATACTTCTTGCCTCGTCTTTGGATCTAAACCAGTCGTAGGTTCGTCTAATATTAATATTTTTGGTTTATGCATTAAAGCCCGGACAATATCGACTTTTCTTTTTTGTCCCCCACTCAATTTGCCTAGAGGTCTATTTAATATAGGTTTTAACTCTAGTTGTGCGCTGAAAAAACTAAGCCTTTCTTCAAATTCTTTTTTATTCATCCCATAAAGTACCGCTCGAAAAAATAGATTTTGTCTCACAGTTAAATGTTTATCTAACAAGGATGACTGAAAGACGACACCGATATCATTTTTAAGTAAAGAAGATTGTTCTTCAATATTTTTACCTTCAATATATATCTCGCCATTATCTTTTTTGATGATGCCCACTAAGATATTAATAGCGGTGGATTTGCCCGCACCATTGACGCCTAAAAAGGCGAACAATTCTCCTTTACGTATTTCAAAAGATATGTCGTCTATTGCTTTTACATCGCTCGATTTATATTGTTTGGATAGATTTTTAATGTCGATTAGTGGCTCCATACAATGCGATTATATCAAATGCTTTTTATTAAGATACGTTTATATAGATAATTATTAGACAATGTATAGTTTTATAAATTTATTAAGATTTATATTTAGAATTATCTTTTAAATGTTAAAACTATCTTTGTTTAATATAACTAAAGCGCTTTCTTATCCACCGAATGAAGATTTAAAAGCAATTTTGGCGGCAGTGTAAATTGAAACAAGTTAAAAATATCATCTAGGCATAAAAACCACATAGCCAAATTAAGAACTAGATGATTTATCAATAATAACATCAATTTCTTTTTACATTAATCATTTAAGACATTATTAAAATCTTGTTCTTTTTCTTCTATAACTTCCCAATATCCAGTCTTTTTTGAACCTTGTCTTTTTATATAGTTCTTATCTTTTAAAGCTTTAATATTTTTATCAATCGATGTTTTACTTAACTCGCATTTTATCATTAATTGAGATTTAGTAATATTTGGATTATTTCTAATTTCCGCGAGGACTCGTGTTTGAGATTTGGTAAGTAATTAATTACCCACTTTATTACCCACTTCATTGATACGATTAAATGGTATAGTTACTACTATTGTATTTTCGTTTATGGCTATTGCTTTCTTACCATATTTATTAGTAATAGTGGGGATTCCTCTATTAGTTTTTTCACTGATGTGTAATTGTAAAAACAACTCGGATAGTTTCTCATTTACTGGTACAGAATGTCCTTCAAAAAAACCATCAAGAGTTTGCATAGGAGGCAAAGTACTTCTTGATAAAATTTCGATTCGATTAGAATAGATAAATATCGATAATTAACACATATTAAAGAATAAAAGCTCATTGATAAAAATATAGTCTAATCCTATACCGTGTGTTTAAATGCCCTATTACAGAGAAACACGAAGTTTAAACTAATTTAGCAATATCTTTTAGATTTCTAGGTTATATCAAATATTGAAAGCATTTAAAATAGTTTGGTTTAGAATAATCCGTCCTAGAAAATTTTTGTCAATTATTTTACTCACATTTCATGTATTACTTTACTCATATTTCTTGGACTAATTTACTCATATTTCTTGGATTAATTTACTGATATTTTTTGGATTGTGCTTGATATTAACTTTCTACTTTTGTAAAATTAAGCTATGAAAAACGAGTATATTCCAAGACTATTTGATGAAATATTAGATTTTTCTTTAGAAAGTAAAGGGGCAATTTTAGTTGTTGGACCTAAATGGTGCGGTAAAACAACAACGTGCAGAAGACACGCAAAAACTATTGTTGATTTAATGCCTTTAAATACTAGAAAAGAAATTATCGAACTTGCAAAAATTTCGCCAGAATATTTTTTAAACCAAGGAGAGAAACCAATCTTTATCGATGAATGGCAAATGATTTCTTTTATTTGGGACTATATAAAAGTTGAGGTAGATAAAACAGGCGAATTTGGACAATATATTTTGTCTGGTAGTGTTACTTATAAATTAGGAAAATCTGATTATGATGAAGATATAACTAAAGAGCAACACACCGGAAATGGAAGAATCACAAAAAAACTAATGAGAACGATGTCGCTCTTTGAAAGTGGTGAAAGTAATGGAAGCGTATCGCTTATTGATTTAAAAGAAGGTAATTTTAAACCTAGTAGCTCAAATAAAACCATTTTTGATTATGCTTTTTATATTTGTAGAGGTGGATGGCCACTCTCTCTTAATAAGAGTGAAAAAGTAGCGTTACAACAAGCAAAGGATTATTTTACAATTCTATATCAAGATGACATTTTTTCTTTGAAAGATTTAGATTTGAAAAAAAATGAACTAGTTTCAGTGAAACTACTTAGATCTTATGCTAGAAATATTGGTACGCAGTGTCCAGATTCAACAATAATTAATGATGTAAATATTGATAGTAGAACTTTTGAAAAATATTTTTCAGCTTTGCAAAGATTATTTGTAATTGATGAAGTAGTGGCGTGGAATACTAATCTACGTAGCAAAACTGCTATTAGAACAAAAAATACAAGATATTTTGTCGATCCATCTATTGCTAGCGCAGCACTTGGACAATCACCTCAATCTTTATTTAAAAATATGAATTATTTTGGGTTTTTATTTGAATCTTTAGCGATTAGAGATTTAAAAATCTACGCTAGTGTTATTGATGCTTCAATTTATCATTACAAAGATAGTTTAGAAAGAGAAGCAGATGCGGTTATTCTTTTTAATGATGGTAGTTTTGGATTAGTTGAAATTAAATTAGGAAATGACGACGACATAGATTTAGCTGCCACAAACCTTAAAAAGATAAATAATGATTTAATCGAAAAAGCTACATTTTTATTAGTAATTTCGAAAAATCAATACGCATATAAAAGAGAAGATGGTGTATATGTCGTACCACTTGCCTGTTTAAAACCTTAAATGACTTTATTTATCCGCTAGTCAATAATTATCAATATTGTTAAAAGGATAGGGTGCGCAGTTACCGTGTAATAGTGTACACCTGCCGTTTCAAAGTGAACCTTAAAAATGATGGTTTTTAGGTTCTTTTAACATTTTTCACACCCACCATACCAACAGCGTGAATTTGAAAAAGTGGCTATCCAAGCCCAAAAATTAAAAAAGTCTGCACATCCTTAGAAATCTTCTAAGTTTGTATCAGACATGTCGTACTTTTGCTGGCGGAGGAAGTGGGATTTGAACCCACGCACACTGTTACATGTCTACGAGCTTTCCAAGCCCGCCCCTTCAACCCCTTGGGTATTCCTCCAAGCTGACTTTTAGGTTGTTTTTTAAGTCGCGAATATAATTATACCAAAAACTAAAAAAGTTGCACTCTTTATTTAATAAACTTTATTTTTAAATAAATAATTATTGTTTTACATTTATATAATTTATATTTTTATCTCAACTCATATATTTACTGTAAAAAATTTTGCATGCTTTAAATATATTTAATACAATATCTTTTATGAAAGAATTTGTTATAAATAATCTTGAAAGTGGGCAAAGTGTCGAAAAATATTTTAAGAAGCTTCTACCTAACGCCCCACTTAGTTTTATTTTTAAGGTGCTGAGAAAAAAAGACATAAAAATAAATGGTAAGAAAGTTGAAAAGGATGTTATTTTAAACGCTGGCGATTTAGTGCAAATATATATCGACGATAAAGCGTTTGAAGATTATGGTAAAACGCCTAATTTAATTAAATCAAACACCATTAAACCATGGATTATATATGAAGATGAAAATATATTGATTATTGATAAACCTAGAGGTATACCAAGCCAAAGCGATTTAAAAAAAGGCATTAAAGGTGTCGATAGATTGGTTTTAGAATATTTATATTTTACTAATTTTTATAATCCTGATATTGATAAAGCCTTTACCCCATCCATCGCCCACCGACTAGACCAATTCACTTCTGGAATAATGCTAATTGGTAAAAATATTGAAACACTTCACGAACTAGCTAAATTAATTAAAGATAAAGATAATTTAAAAAAATATTATCTCACCTTAGTAGCGGGCCATATTAAAAGCGGAGGAACAATTGATGCCCCTATTGTAAAAAATAGTCAACAAAATATGGTTTTTGTGGACAAAGAAAAAGGCAAAGAAGCGATCACTAAATATAAAGTCATTAAAGAATATAAAGACACGACACTTTTAGAGGTTGAATTATTAAGTGGGAGAACTCATCAAATAAGAGTGCATATGTCTTATATATCCCACCCCGTCGTCGGTGACAATAAATATGGTGATTTTATATTTAACGATGAATTTAAAAATAAATACCATTTTACCAATCAATTTTTAATTGCCTACAAGATTACATTTAATAACACATCCGGTATTTTAAAGTATTTAAAAAATAAAACATTCGAAATATCATTAAATGAAGAATATAAAAATATTCTTCGTAATATTTGATTTTGATATAATGTTTGTGAAATAATATAGCAATTGTTAAGGGGGAAAAGTATGAATATTCAAGATAATTACAAAAGGTGGCTAAATTCTAGCAAAGTCAATAATGTCATAAAAGAACAACTTAAAAAGATGAGTGAAGAGGAAAAAGCAGATGCTTTTTATAAAAATGTTGAATTTGGCACCGCCGGGATGAGAGGTATATTAGGTCCTGGCACTAATAGATTAAATGAATTTACCGTGAGAAAAGCAACCGTTGGTTTTGCTATATATTTATTAGAAAAATTCCCACAAGCTACAACTCAAGGTGTCGTCATATCGCACGACAATCGTCACCAATCGAGAGAATTTACTATACTTTCTGCCAAGACATTAAATAATTTTGGGATTAAAACTTATGTTTTTGATTCACTTAGACCTACCCCAGAACTCTCTTTTGCGGTCAGATACTTAAAAGCGGTAGGGGGCATAATGATAACCGCCTCTCATAACCCCAAAGAATATAACGGCTACAAAGTATATGACGAGACTGGGTGTCAATTGATTCCTTCTAAAATAAAAAGATTAGTCGATATTATAAATGACCTCCCAAATGAATTAGATGTCGTTTACACTTCAGTTTCTAATCCTGGTGAGACGATCGTACTCGATAAAAGTATCGACGATGAATATGTAAAATTAGTTGAACAAATTAGTTTAAATCCTAAATTGAATAAGAAAAATTTTAAAATAGTGTTCACCCCTAACCACGGGACAAGTTATGTCAACGCGATGCGTATTTTTAAAGATTTTAAATACGATGTTGTCCCAGTTATTTCCCAGTGCAATCCTGATCCTGATTTTTCTAGCGCCCTTTCACCAAACCCAGAAGATCCACGCTCATTTATTGAACCGATAAAAGTCGCGAAAGAAAATAGCGCTGATTTAATCGTCATGACTGATCCAGATGGCGATAGAGTGGGGCTCGCATATTTAGGTAAAGATAAAGAATATCACCTCGTCAACGGTAATGAAGGGGCGGCAATGCTTTTAAATTACATTCTGACGATTAGAAAAGAAAGAAATGATTTACCTCAAAAAGGTGTCATGTATAATACGGTAGTCACTTCACCACTTGGAGAAAAAATCGCTTCTTCTTTTGGGGTAGCGACTGAATCATTTTTAACTGGATTTAAATATATCGGTAGTAGAATTGATTATTATGAAAAACATCACGGACCAACATTTATTTTTGGTTATGAAGAATCATATGGATGTCTAGTCGCTCCATTCGCGCGTGATAAAGATGGACTTCAAGCAATTTTACTCTACACTGAGATGGCCTTATATTACAAACTTAAAGGTATGGATTTAGAAGATGTTTACAACATGATAAGTAAAAGATATGGCTATCACGAAGACATCGTTAAATCATTTGAATTTAAAGGTCCAATAGGCCAACAAAAAATGGATGATTTAATGAAACAGTTAAGAGAACATCCACTTGAAAAACTCGACGACCACACCGTTATGGCGGTGGAAGATTATTTAAATTCTACCCGTATTTCTAACGGGGAGACTACCTCGATTGAATTAGATAAATCTAACGTCATGAAATTTATCTTTGATGACGGCGGATACATCGCCATTAGGCCGAGTGGTACTGAACCTAAAGTCAAATTTTATCTAGGGGCAGTGACAAAAAGTAAATTAGATTCTCAATCTAGAATTGAAAGAATGTATATAGAACTTTTAAAACTATTAAATTTAGAGCAATAAAACGATAAATAAATTAAAAAAAGCCTCAAAAAAGGCTTAATTTAACAAGATTTTAAAAAATATTATTTTAATTTACCTTCTAATATCTTTTTAATTTCCACCATTACACCTTGGTGATCGTTATCTTTTTCAGATATATATTCTGCTTTTTCTAACAGTAATTTTGAGCCGTTTTTCATCGCGATACCAATTCCAGCTTTTTCAATCATTTCAATGTCGTTATTCGCGTCCCCAATACACACCATGTGGGAGTGGGGGATATCGTAATATTTAGCAATTTCTTCTAAACATTTCGCTTTGCTTGTTTTGGTGTAATAAATCTCACTATAGGAAGAGTTGTACCAAAAGCGAACATCGAATCCAGGATGTTTTTTAACCGCGTCGATTATAATTTTATCGTATTCAGGTCCTTTGTCGTGCATTATCATCGTCCAAGGATCTTCAGTCAATGTTTCTAAAATATCGCCATATACGACACGCATGCCGTCGTGCCAAAAGAAAGTCGCTAAATCTTGATTCGGTTTAATGAGCCATATTTTATCGTTTGTTTCACACATGACATTTAATACTGCCTCTTTCGAGTCGATATAAATTTGCTTAATTATTTCTTTAGAAAATATGTAATGTGTCTCTTCAAATGTGTTGTCGTAAGGATGGTAGCAGTAGGCACCATTATAACAAACGATAGGTGTATGTAGATTGATTTGGGCGTAGTACGATTTAAGCGCCCTAAGTGGTCTACCGCTAGCTAAAACGACTATATGTCCTTCTTTTTCTAATTTTTGTAAATATTTAACTGTTTGAAGTGGTATTTTGCTTTTTGAATTTAATAATGTCCCATCCATATCGAGACAAAACATATAACGATTTTCTTTTTCCACCATAAACTACGCCTTTAATAATCCTATTTTTTCTTTGATTCTATTTAATACTTCTTGAGATTTTTTATTCGCTTTTAAAGCCCCTTGTCTTAAGACATCTTCATACAATTTATTTTCTTTAATCTCTATGTATCTTTGTTGAAATGGTTCGATTTCTTCAATTACCGCATCAGCGACACACTTTTTAAAATCGCCATATCGATAGCCATTAAATACTTTTTCTGCTTCTTCAATAGATATATTTTTCATACACGCATAGATAGTGAGTAAATTAGATATCCCTGGTTTATTTTCTTCATCGTATTTAATCTCGCATCCTGAATCAGTCACTGCCGACATTATTTTTTTACGAATTGTTTTAACATCGTCTTTTAAAAATATATCGCCTTTAGGATCTGATTTACTCATTTTTTTACTCGGATCACTTAGCGACATGATCCTCGCCCCTACTTTATTAAATTTAGCACTTGGCATCTTAAATACATCACCATATCTATTGTTTATTCTTTTAACTAAGTCGCGTGTTAGTTCAACGTGTTGGATTTGGTCTTCTCCAACTGGTACTTCATCCGCGTCGTATAAAAGAATATCGCCTGCCATTAAGACTGGATAGGCAAATAGACCTAAACCGATTGAATTTTTATTCATCTTTGATGATTTATCTTTAAACTGTGTCATCCTCGATAGTTCACCCATGTACAAATAATTTTGTAAGATGATTGCCATTTCTGCATGCGCGCTAACGGAACTTTGAAGGAATAAAGTAATTTTATTTGGATCTAGACCTGCCGCGAGATAAAAACAAGCGATATCGATTGAATTTTCATTTAATTCACTAGGTTCTATGGGAAGAGTTAAAGCATGTAAATCTGCGATAAAAATATAGCACTCGCCTTGATTTTGAAAATCTTTTAATCTTTTAAGTACCCCTATATAATTACCTAACGTCAATTTACCAGTCGGTTTAATTCCCGTCAAAATCGTCTTCATTGTTTCTAACTCCTTCCTACATAATTTTATTAGTGATGAACAATTTTTACAATTATTAGTTTTTAAATGCTTTTATGTTTTGTTTGATTTACAATCAATATATGGAATTTTATGGAATAGAAAAGTTTTCTCTCGTCGATTACGATGAAAAAGTATGTGTCACCCTTTTTAGTGCGTACTGTAATTTTGCTTGTCCTTTTTGTCACAATTCTTTTTTAGTGTTCCCTTCAAAAGAAGTTGAACCTATCTCTTTTGATGAGATATTAAAATATTTAAAATCGAGAATTGGTTTAATTGATGCGGTTACGATAAGTGGAGGCGAGCCGACGTTGATGGATGATTTAATCGATAAAATTAAAACGATTAAAAAACTTGGATATTTAATTAAGTTAGACACCAATGGGACAAATCCTAAAATAATGAAATATTTAATCGACAATAAACTTATCGACTACGTGGCGATGGATGTTAAAAATAGTTTAGAAAAATATCCGATTACCATCGGTAAAAATAATATTGATTTAGAAAAGATAGTAGAATCAATTAATATATTAAAACAAAACATTATCGATTATGAATTTAGAACGACATTAGTCAAAGAATTTCACGAAGAAAAGTCAATCGAAGAAATGGGTAAACTCATAAAAGGGGCTAAAAAACTTGTCTTTCAAAAATTTGTCGATAGCGAAGGTTGCATTAAAAAAGGCCTTCATCCAATAGATGAGACAAAGGCCAAACAATTTGTCGATATTATTTGTAAATATGTCGATGTTGTTAAACTTCGTGGATATTAGATAGTTTGTAAATAATTGATTAAATGGTATGAACAAACTGCCGCATCGCCCATCGCCGTGGCGAGTTGTCTAACGGCCTTATAGGTGCAGTCCCCGACAGCGTATAAACCGACTGTCTTAGTTTGTTTTTTATCGTTGACAACTATATATCCGTCTTTTAAATCGACTAGATTTTTTAAATATTCATTTGAAGGTATTTGCCCGATGGCGATAAATACACCGTCACATCTAAGAGTAAATTCTTCGTTTGTTTGGGTATTGACAAATACAGTCTTATTAACCTCATCATCCCCCTCAAATCTTAAAGAGTCTAAATTGTGATAGACGACAATATTATCTTTTTTAAGCGCCCGATCGACTAAAATCTTGTCGGCGAAGAACTTGTTGAATAGTGTACATAATTTCACCTTTTTGACATAGTCGGATAAAAGTAGAGAATATTGTAATGCGGTATTTGCATCGCCTATAACGATGACTTCTTTATCTTTGTAGAACGCCCCATCGCACACCGCACAGTAGGAGACACCTTTTAAATCTTCTCCAGGTATATTTAAATGTTTATGTTCGACTCCGCTTGCGATGACGACTGATTTAGCTTCGTAAGTATTGTAATTGGTTTTAACGAAAAATGTCTTATCTTCTTTTTTAATAGAAGTGACAGTTTCCATTTCAAATTCGACACCGAGTTCGACAATTTGCTCTAAGAGTCTATTAGATAGTTCTAATCCCGATATCGATTTGATAGTTGGGAAGTTTTCCACTCGAGGAGAATTAGCGATTTGCCCGCCGAAATTCTCCTTTTCAATTATCAAAACTTTTTTACTACTTCTAAGTACATTGAGAGCGACACTCATCCCGGAAGGGCCACCCCCGACAATAATTACATCGTACATTAGTTTAAATGTTTAATCCTTTCAATATACGCTTTGATTTCACTTGGATTATCGTAAACTAAATAGTGGTTGTCACCATCTGGTACGAGTAGTGTCGGTGCTTGTTTAATTTGGAAAGCTCTAGCTTCATCTTTGAATTCTTCCGCATCCATATTTTTATATTTAATATTTTCTTTATCGAGCATCATTTTTGCCATTTGACATTTTGGACAAGTTTTAGAAGTAAATAACATTAGTTCATTAACTTCATATGTTCTTTTTGGCTTATCTTCACAATTATTTTCTTGATTGATAGGATGCTTTGGTGCGGTTGAATTATTCAAATCATAAACTTTACGATCTTTAAATTCTTTTGATTTGCCTTCATTCCAGTTTTGAACTGGGCGGTAGTAACCAGTAATTCTTGAATAGACTTCAGTCTTTTCGTGGCAAATTGGGCATTCGTACTGTTCACCGTCTAGATATCCGTGGTGACGGCAAACGCTGTAGGTAGGACTCATCGTATAGTAAGGAAGACGGTAATTTTCCGCGATTTTTCTCACTAGATTCATACAAGACTGCCAACTTGGTAATTTTTGACCTAAGAAGGCGTGGAAGACAGTCCCACTAGTATATAAAGTTTGAAGTTCATCTTGGATGTCGAGTGCGGCGAATATGTCAGAAGTAAATCCAACTGGCAAGTGAGATGAATTTGTATAATAAGGAGTCTCATCGTTATCGCTCGCGGTGATGATGTCTGGATATCTTTCTTTATCGTGTTTAGCAAGACGGTACGCTGTCGATTCGGCAGGTGTAGCCTCTAAGTTATATAAATCACCATACATCTCTTGATAATCACTCAATTTACTTCTCATGAAATTTAAGACATCTTTAGTAAATTTTTGTGCGGTTTCATGAGTTAAGTCTTGTCTAATCCATCTCGCATTTAAGCACGCTTCATTCATACCAACTAAACCGATAGTGGAGAAGTGGTTATTGAATGTACCGAGATATCTTTTAGTGTATGGATATAATCCGTTTTCTAATAAGCGCGTAATGACATTACGTTTTACTTTTAAGCTCCTCGCGGCGATGTCCATCAACTTAGTTAAACGGTTGTAGAAATCTTTTTCATCGACACTTAAATAAGCAAGACGAGGCATATTGAGGGTGACTACACCAACTGAGCCAGTCGATTCTCCAGAACCGAAGAATCCACCAGATTTTTTTCTTAATTCTCTTAAGTCAAGTCTAAGACGGCAACACATACTTCTAACATCGCTTGGCTCCATGTCGGAGTTGATGTAGTTTGAGAAGTAAGGTGTACCATATTTTGCGGTCATCTCAAATAGTAGTTTATTATTTTCTGTCTCGCTCCAATCGAAATCGCGAGTAATTGAATAGGTAGGAATTGGGTATTGGAAACCTCTACCGTTCGCATCTCCTTCAATCATCACTTCGATGAATGCTTTGTTGACCATCGCCATTTCTTTGACGCAGTCTTTATATTTAAAATCTTGTTCTTTTCCACCGACGATAGCGTTTAATTCCGCCATATCGTTAGGAACAGTCCAATCGAGTGTAATGTTAGTGAATGGAGCTTGTGTCCCCCATCTAGAAGGAGTGTTGACACCATATATAAATGATTGAATACATTGTTTTACCTCTTTATATGTCAAATTATCTTTTTTGACAAATGGGGCAAGATAGGTGTCGAATGAAGAGAATGCCTGCGCGCCAGCCCATTCGTTTTGCATAATGCCTAAGAAGTTGACCATCTGATTGCATAGGGTTGATAAGTGAGCAGCTGGTGAACTTGTTATTTTACCTGTCACCCCACCTAAACCTTCTTTAATTAATTGTTTTAAACTCCAACCTGCACAGTAGCCGGTAAGCATACTTAAATCGTGGATGTGCATGTCGGCGTTTCTATGAGCGTTTGCAATTTCTGGGTCGTATACTTCACTAAGCCAATAATTAGCAGTCACCGCCCCGGAATTAGATAAGATAAGACCACCGACAGAATAAGTGACAGTGGAATTTTCTTTCACTCGCCAGTCATTGACTTTTAAATAATTATCGACCGTCTTTTTATAATCGAGTTCAGTCGATTTCATCTCTCTTAAACTCTCGTGTTGGCGACGGTATATCATGTATGATTTAGCGATGTCGATATATCCAGTTTGTAAAAGGACATTTTCGACTGAGTCTTGGATGTCTTCAACTCCAATTTTATCATCGACTACTTTATTAGAAAAATCCGCGCTGACTTTAAAAGCGAGAGTGGATATCATATCTTCAGTAAACGATTTGTGTTCAGCGATGAACGCTCTTCTAATTGCGTTTTCAATTTTTGATAAATCAAATGGTGCAATATCCCCATTTCTTTTTTTGACTTCTAACATAGTTGTTTGTCCCCCTTAAGTGTTAGAAAAAAATAAATTTGATTAAGAACATGTAGAGAGAAAATGTATATTTCGCTCTAGGTGTCTATATGTTATGTGATAAAGATATAAAAGTAAACTATAACGCAATTATTTTTTGTCATTGTCAAAATATAGATTTTTATCGTTTTATTTTATATTTTTTGATTCTTTTAAATTTAAGGTTAAATATAAAAAATACCCGACTTTTGCGTATATTTTGCCTTATAAGCGATGTATCGCATCTATTTTTACTACGATTGTATAGTAAAAAAATATTTTTATCATTTTTTAATATAAAACTAATTATTTGGTGTATAATTTTAACAGGTAAAAAATATGATTAAAATTTATACGTCACCATCGTGTTCGAGTTGTCGAAAAGTTAAGAAATGGTTCGAAGAACAAAATATCCCTTACGTGGAAAAAAATATATTTGTCGCCACGCTAAACGAGAAGGAGTTAAAAGATATTTTAGCTAAGACAGAAAATGGGACTGACGACATCATTTCTAAGCGTTCAAAAATTATAAAAGAACAAAATGTCGATATCGATAGCATGACTGTCAAAGAACTTATTTCTTTTATAAAAGAAAATCCTTCTATTTTAAAAAGACCTATCATGATTGATGATAGGAAATTTCAAGTCGGTTATAATCCTGACGATATAAGAGTGTTCATCCCACACGCGCAAAGAATCGCCATGTGGCAGTGCCAAGAAGGTCGTTGCCCTAAATATAAAGAGTGCGACCACATCAAGCAAATTAAAGACGACGATAAATAATATTATTTTAAAACATTTGCCATTAAACGATTAAATTTAGTGACGTAATTGTCACTTATTTTAAATTTAAACTGTTCACTTAAACGATTTAATAATTTTTTGCCATTGTCTATCTCATCGCATTCAATCTCAATATTATAATCTTTAATATTTAAATAAGTATTCGCATCGACGACTATTAGTCCGTCATCAGTTTTAATTTCTAATCTTTTGGTTTTAATCCTGCCTATTTCTTCATATTTATGTATCATCTGTCCATAATCGTTTAATTTAGTTAACACTTCACCGAGTGGGAAAATGCTTTTATGAACTAAATCGTGATATTGTTTTTCACTTAGTGATTGATTTATTTCACTCGCGGTATTCTCATCTATCCCGATCTTGATAGTAAGTTGAGGTTTTTTGTTAGTTATCCTAAGTCTAAGCACCGCATTAGAATTATAAATGGTGTGTTCAGGAGTATCATAATAAATGTTTATAATATTTAAAAATGGAGTTTTTGGATAATTACGAAGAAAAAATGACACCATTTCAAAATATTTATCTTCATCGAGCATGCTTCTCACTTCTTTTTCAATTTCTTTACTCATCGATGTACCTCCTTGTTTTTTATGTATATTTATATATATTCATGATATAATTTTTTAGGTCGAATATGAATATTGCAATTTTTAAAAAAAGTAATTATATGAATAAAGAAATTGAAGATAAATTGTTATCTTTAATTAAAAAATATCATCATAATGTAAATCAAGATAAACCTGATGTCGTTATTTTTATTGGTGGTGATGGTACTTTTTTACGCGCGGTGCAACATTATTTAAGTAAGTTAGATGACATAGTCTTTATCGGCCTTAACAGCGGTCATCTCGGCTTCTTTTACGACTTTGACTTAAATAGTGTTGAAGACATGTTTATCCAACTCGAAGAAAATAGCGTCCAACATCATAAATTTAATTTATTAGAAGCAAATTTTTCTTATAAAGATAGTGTTGAGACGATATACGCGGTTAATGAAATTAGAATTGAAAATCCTTTTTCAACTTTAATTAGTAACGTCTATATTGATGGTGAGTTGTTAGAACTATTTAGAGGAAATGGGCTATGTGTATCGTCGAGTCTAGGTAGCACCGCACTCAATAGGTCGCTTGGCGGGGCGCTCATCCATCACGATTTAAAATTGTTAGAATTAAGTGAGATTTCTTCCATACAAAATAGCAAGTTTCACAGTCTAAATTCATCATTAATCATACCGTCGAAAAGTGTCATCACATTTAAAGGTGAGTTTTTTGATGTCGTCATAGGCTTTGACCACTTGACAAAAAAAGTTGATGATTTAAAGCAGATTGACATATCTTTATCAAATAAAGAGGTAAATGTTTTATATTCTAAAGAACATACATATTTAAAATCGATTAGAAAGGGATTTATTGATTGATATGGGACAGTTTAAAACCTTGTTTAATGATTTTTTAAAAAATAATGGGATATGGATTGCCCTCGGGGTATTTGTTCTCATCGTCATCGTCGTTCTTATTTTTATCCTCGTCCCAAAATTTAAGAAAAAGAAAGTCGATAAGGGAGAAATAAAAAAATTATGGCTCAATTCTTTAGGAGGAGAAGAAAATATCATTTCTATCGAACAAAAAGGTTCTCGATTAATCGCCTCACTTAAAGATTATAATTTAATTGATAAAGAGCAACTTAAAACGCTTGGGGCTACTAATTTTATTCTTTCATCAAATAAAATAACTATCGTCTTAAACGATAAGGACAATAATGTTGGTGAAATTATTAACAAATATTAAATTATTTTTAAATCTTTTAAATCTCTATATAACGATTCTATCGGTAGACCGACAATATTAGTGTATGAACCAGTAAAACTTTCCACAATAGGATATTCTTTTGAAGAGTCTTGTATACCGTACGCTCCCGCCTTATCAAGAGGCTTTTTTTCTCTTATATATTTGTATATAGTGTCATCATTCAACTTAAAAAATTTAACTTTTGAAGTTACTACTTTAACAATCTGTTTATCCTTATAACAAATACAGTAAGCGGTCAACACTAAATGCTCATTATTAGATAACATTTTTAATATATGGTAAGCATCTTGTTCATCAATTGGTTTATGGATAATTTTATCGTTAAACACAACGATGGTGTCCGCACCTATAACTACATCATCTTTATGATTATCAAATATTTTTTGTGCTTTTTTCTTTGCCAAATCTTTGACACACTCTAAATAAGGTAGATTATAAGAACTCGATTCATCGACATCGCTAGAAAGGACGATAAAATCTTTACAAATTTCACTCAAAAGCATCTTTCGACGCGGAGATTTAGACGCTAAAAGGATCATAATAAATTAACTTTTTGACATGATGATTGGGATGACCATCGGTCGACGATGAGTCTGTTTAAATAAATAGTCTCCCGCGACATTTCTCATGACATTTTTAAGTTCAGCAAAATTAGTGTGGCCAGCGAGCAAACGCCTGACATTAATTTCTACTATCTCTTTACATTTATCTAAAATTTCTTGTGAGCTTTGATACACTAAACCTTTGACGTAGAAGGTTGGTGGGATGAGTAGTTGATTATTTCTTGTATCGATCGCAACACATACGGCGAGCATACCTTCTTCAGTCAATGTTTTTCTATCGTCGATAACTGATTCTGCTAAACCGTTGACATCTTTACCATCGATATAAGTAGAGCCATGTTCAACCGCAAATCCTTTAGTGATTTTATGGTTGTTTAATATTAAAGAATCACCGTTATCTAAGATAAAACACCTATCTTCACTTAGCCCTACCGTGCAGGCGATTTCTGCGTGAGTGCGAAGCATACGATATTCTCCATGCATCGGCATAAAATATTTTGGTTTAAATATTTTTAAGACTAATCTTAATTCTTGCTTACCAGGATGTCCAGATGAATGGATATCACTTAAAATAGAATTAGTTATGACGTCAGCCCCACATCGAGTAAGCGTATTTACAACTCGAGATATAGATATCCCATTTCCTGGTATTGCTGAGGAAGAAAAGACCACCGTGTCACCTGGGAATATTTTAACGTCTTTATGTTCCCCGGTGGCGATTCTAGAAAGGGCCGCCATCGGTTCACCTTGAGAACCAGTGCACAAGATAACTATCTCATTTAATTTATATTGTTTCATCTCATCTGGTTCGATTATCTGCGTGTCTAGTATTTTGATATATCCAAAATTTCTCGACAGTTCAACTGTCCTTTCCATCGAGCGACCTAAAATAACTATTTTTCTTTTGTGCTCGGCAGCAACATTACATATTTGTTGAATACGAGAAATATTGCTCGAGAAAGTGGAGACGATAAGTCGACCAGGGGCGATGTCAAATATTTCTTCAATAGAATTTAAAACATTTTTTTCACTAGGCGTATATCCTTCAGTTTCTGAATTTGTCGAATCACTTAAAAGTAAATCGACTCCCTCACTCCCTAGTTTTGCCATCTTATTTAACTCGATATCAGGGCCGATAGGAGTTAAATCTACTTTAAAGTCACCAGTCGAGACGATGCGTCCTTCACTCGTATCGAGTACGACACCAAAAGAGTCAGGGATGGAGTGGGTGACTCTAAAAAATGATATTTTAAAATCTTCAACTTCAAATACTGAGTCGCTGTCGTATTCGACAATATTAGCTTTTTGCCCCATGCGGTAATCTTCAAGTTTATTTCTAATCATCGCCGCGGCGAGTCTAGGTGCATAAATGATAGGAATTAACACTGTTTGAAGTAAAAAAGGTATACCACCTATATGGTCTTCGTGCCCGTGAGTTATAATTAATGCTTTTATTTTATTTCTATTATTTTTTAAATGCGTATAATCTGGAACGATATAGTCAATACCTGGTAGTTCAACCCCAGGAAAACGGACACCAGCGTCGATGATGACGATAGAATTTTCCGTCTCAAAACAATACATGTTTTTACCAACTTCGCCCAAACCACCTAACGCATAAATGCTGACAGAGGAAGAGTTTGTTTTTTTCATTTGTGCCTCCTTGATACTATATAACAATTCAATTACTATGTGTTCTCAAATCACTAAAATAATTATATAAAATCTATTAGTTAAATGATAGTTAAAATACTATTTTATAATCACTTCGTCTTTTTTTATCGCTTTTGGATTATCTTTATCGATTCTATCATAAAACAAAATACCATCGAGATGGTCGTATTCGTGCTGAAGGACAATCGCGTCATACCCATCAGCGTTGATAATTATATCTTTTTTAGAATAGTAATCGTAAGCTTTTAATTGTATGGAATTATGTCTATGGACATATCCTTCGTGCACCGCGTCGACTGATAGGCATCCTTCCCCACCTTCAAGCGTGGCTAATTGATTAGAAAAAGCGATGATTTTAGGATTGACTAATTGATATATTTTATATTCATTTTCTCCAACTTGATAATAGATGACGAACATCCTTTTTAATATGCCAAGTTGTGGGGCTGCTAGCCCTACACCAGGGCGGATATTGTGCTTTTGAGCGTACTCTATATCTTGAGATTTTTTTAAATAGAAGAGCATGAAATCGAGTGTTTCTTTATCTTCTTGGCTTAGTGGTATTAATACTTCTTCACTTTTCTTTCTTAACTTTGGGTTATTGTCTTTAATTAATTTATATTTCATATAAATGAATAATATCACATTTATGTTTTAAAATGTAGTAATATGTATCCATGGATAGCGAAATTTATTTACTTACTATCGATTTAAAAAAACATCTACATAAACTGAGATGTTTTAAATTGATGAATAAATATGAGAAAAAGATGAAAATAGATAAAGAAGTAATTAAACTTACAAAAATTAAAGACGATATCAATTTAAAATATAATCAAACAATTAATCGAGAAGGTGAAGATAGTGAAATAGCTCAAGAGACACTAATGGCATTATCGAATGCAAAAAAAGAACTATACGAAAATAAAATAGTAAAAAAATATTTGAAAAATTATTTGTTGTATCAAAAATATTTAAATAGATTTAATTATGCTTTAAGTGAGAAACTTAAATACAACTTTAAACCAAAATAGTGGGTGGCAATATGCATAAAGATAATAGTGTTAGAATAATAAGTGGAATATATAGAAGTAGAATTTTAACCATACCTTCTCTATCTATAACTCGCCCATCAAAAGATAGGGTGAGAGAAGCTTTATTTTCTTCCCTTACAAACTTAGAAAATAAAACATTTTTAGATTTGTACGCCGGAAGTGGAGTGGTAGGGATTGAAAGCATATCTAGAGGAGTGTCATTATGCGTATTTAACGACTTGTCAAGAGAAGCATATAAGTGTATAAAAAACAATTTAAAAATACTTGAAATCCCGCAAAACAAATATTTTTTATTCAATTTAGATGATTTAAGTGCCCTAAGAGCGTGTGAGGAAAATAATCTTTCTTTCGACTATATTTATCTAGATCCGCCATATATATTTAACAATGACAATTTTGAAACAATATTAAATAAAATATATAGTTTAAAACTAATTAAAAACGATTCCATATTGATAATTGAAAGCGATAAATATCTAAATGAGAAAATATCTTTTTTTGAATTATTTAAAAATAAAAAATATAAGGACACCTATTTACTCTTTTATAAATTAAGTAAAAAAGTTTAAAAAGTGATATCATATAAATAAGAACAAAATCTATTAAGAAAGGAAGAAAAAAATATGAAAAATATTAGATGGGACATATTCTTGGTCGTTGTTTTAGCCCTTTTAAGTGTCTCTTTATTTATTTCAAGCGTCAGCAGTGTCGCCTCAGCCTTTTATCTATTATTTGCCCCCGCAACATATACAAATTCATATATAGTTATTTGTATTGTATGTTCAGTGATCGCCGCACTGTTAGTCATTGGAGCGTGTATATTTAACGTCATCAAATTCACCTCTAACAAACAAAAAATGGATAGATTCGCCACAATATTTGACATAGTCACATGTGGATGTTTATTACTACTTTCTTTGATTACTATCACCAGTGAATTTTCTATTATGTTTTTTGTCCAATTCGTCTATGCGTTATTGGTGTTGTTAATATTAGATATGCCGCAGATGAAAGAGTGGAAAAATAAAGAAGTAGTTGAATATCATTTTGAAACTGAACCCGCTCCTACAAGAGAAGAAATAGAACAAGAAAATAAAGAAAACGTAGAAGAAGATGAAAAATAAAGAAAAAATTGCTATATATCCTGGAAGTTTTGATCCAATTACCAATGGTCATTTAGACATATTAAAAAGAGCGTTATCTATTTTTGATAAAGTCATCCTCCTTTTAGCCCATAACCCTAATAAAAATGGTCGATTCACTCCAAAAGAGAGAATTGAAATGATGAAAGAAGCGACCAAAGATTTAGATAATGTCGTCGTCGATATGAGTGATGAATTAAGTGTCGACTACGCATTAAAACATGACGCCACACACATGATTAGAGGGCTTAGGGCGGTCAGTGATTTCGAATATGAATTTCAACTTTCAAGTGCAAATAGATTTGCCTCAAAAGATATCGACATGGTCTTTTTTATGGCGAATGGTAAATATAGTTTTATCACTTCTTCAGCGATTATGGAACTCTATGAAGGTGGTAAAGATGTGAGCGAACTAGTTCCACCTTGCGTCATTAAAATGCTAAAAAAAAGATGAAATCTGCATCATTTTTGATTTAAATATCATCTAAATTACATTAATTTTCAATCATGATGATGGACGCCATACGGCCATCATCTTTTTCTTTTATAAACGCACTGTAGCAGTTGTCGTCATCGGTAGTGTCTATCATAGAGCTTGTTATATTAGTCAGTGGTATACCAGCGTCTATCAAATCAATTATATTAGAGAAAGGCATGTCGAATAACGCATCATTTTCCCCGTTCATTCTAAGAGCTTTTTCACATTTATTTTTAATTATATTTTCTTGCTCTTCACTAGATACATGAAAGGTGAAAAATTGTCTAGCGGGCCCGATGTGAATATATATATCCTCTCCATTTAAATCATATTTCTCTTTGATGTGATTAATGGCTTTATATGATATATGTTTTAGTGTTCCTTTATATCCAGCGTGGATAATGCCCACTAAATCAATTTTAGGGCAAGAAATAAATAAAGGAGTGCAGTCGGCGTGAAATATACCGATGGCGATACCTTTTTCTCTCGTATATAGGGCGTCAGCTTCTATCCCGCTTTCAAAATCTAGACAACCTCTACCAATATCGGATAATGTCACCTCTTTAATGACATCAGAATGGGTTTGGTGAGTGAAGATGAGATGCGTGTTATCTATCCCTAGATAAGAGGACACCTTTCCTCTTCTAAGCCTCACTAATTGAGGGTCTTCTTTTTCTACTTGATAGGCCATGTTGCCAATATCTCTAGTAGTGGTGATAGCCCTAGCATTTTTAAGTTGATCCCAAACAAAATATTTCATATTATCTCTCCAAAAAAGAAAACCGTCAGATTGACGGTTAACTAAATTTAATTTTTATTCTTGCCAATCTTTAGCAAATTTGCCTTCGTGATTCCAAGCATCGCATAAGGTGCGTGCTTTTGCTTGAGGAGAAGTAGCAGAGCCACCCCCGATAGCGGTGCCATCGACTGCGAAGAATACTTCGCTCACACCGTATTCGTTTCTATATGACAAATCATCTGAGAAATCAATTAAGAAAGTAGTAGGCGAGACAAATGTCTCTTCACTTTCCATGTTGCTCACCTCAGTAGCGTATGTTGAAGAAGTACCGCCATTATTGATATAGTAGTAACTTTCTTGGATGGTGCCAGATGTTGTTTCAAATACCTCACCATAATTACCATAAAAATATCTTTGGAATAAATTGACATCGTCATCGTTTTCAGTATCGATGAAGATGGTGTATAACTTGAATGATGAGTCATCGTTGATTGTATATCCATTTCTATCCCAGTTGTCTTGAAGATATTCAAAACCATAATATGCACTTTCACATCCCACACAATCTTCTTGGACAAAAGCGATAAAGAATTTATCCCCATATCTATTTATTTGCTCTTCGGTAGCGGATTCATCCGCTCTTGCTTGAAGATATTTAAATAATTCATCAGCTTCGCTATCTTCGTCTTCACAACCTTCTAAACTCAAACGGAAATTATTGTAGTAAGCAACATCTTTACTACCAGAATCAAACATTGATTCAATCCAATTTACTGTCGGTTGAATAGAAAATACGATGGCGAATATACCACCGACGATAAGTAGTGGTTGTACCCACGCTGTATCTCTAATCCAACGTCCGATTTTTACGAAGAATCCACCGATTGCTCTTAATACTTTCATTTATTGTTCCCTCCTATATATACATATAGCGCATTTATTCTAGCATTAACACTTATTCATTTCAATAAATATTATTGACAAAAATTTTAACTCTTTTTACGCTATTATATTGCATTAGCGGATAATGCTTATTAAAATTAATTTCGTAAAAAATGTTATCGTTTGTATTTTATGAAGAAAACACAAAAAATCAAGAAAAAAATTAACGACTTCTTATATGATCACTATATTTTAAGAGATGTACTATCATCATCAAAAGCGTTATTTTTATCTGTCTTGTCAGCGTTTATATTCGCTATCGGATTTAATTGCTTTGTCACTCCATTTGAAGAAACAGGGCTTACAATCGTTACTGGTGGAGTGAGTGGTATAAGCCAAAACATATTTTTAATCCTTCAACTTTGTGGGTTAAAAAATTTAAATATATATGACGCACAGTCAATACTTTATACAGTAATTAATATACCTATTATAATTTTCGCTTATTTATGTATCGGAAAGAAGTTTGCTATCTTTACCATTGTAAATGTTGTCACTTCTTCCATATTTATTTCACTTTTACCAGTTTGGGGAGTATCTCAAGCTATCGCCTCTAGCGAATTTATTATGGATGACGCTTTTATTAGATCTTTGTTTGCTGGTATGTGTACTGGTGTGGCGTCCGCGATTGCGTTTGTCGGCGATTTCTCCTGTGGAGGGATTGATATATTTACCTACTATTTTGCTCTTAAAAAATCGACAAGTGTCGGTAAATACGCTGTTATGATGAACGGTGTCATCGTCGCCTTGCACGCTATATTGTTGTTCATCAACGCCCCATCTGAATGGGAGGAACCTGTCGTTTCTACTTTATTTTCTATCGTCTATTTATTTGTCGTTTCTCTCATTATTGACTATATCAATGTCAGAAATAAAAAAGTTCAACTTCAAATTATTTCTCCAAGCCCTTATATGTCAGAAATTTTAGTAGCGTATTTCCCCCACGGTGCGACGATAATGAAGGGCAAAGGAGCTTATTCTGGTGCGGATAGAAACATCATCACCATGGTCGTCTCTTCAAGCGAAGTCAAAACAGTGGTTAAGGTGGCTAAAAAAGTCGATATCCACGCTTTTATCGCTGTCACACCTTTAAATCAAGTATTTGGCAATTTCTTTATAAAACCAGTCGAATAATATAGTTTAATTTGCGGTGTAGCATTTTATATTATGTAAGTTAAATTAAATCTTACATTTTTTATCTAAATTTTTTAAAACTTTAATCTAAATAACAAAATATGAATATATGCTTATTGACTATTAAGCTTTCAAACATCCTATTGGAACAACCCTAACCCCGTCTTTTCTCGTATAGGCCATTTCGCCACCAGTAATTACCATTAGTAAATCAGGTTCTTTGATATTTTTATTTTCTTTATTTGCTTGTAATATTAATTCTTTTATTTTTAAAAGATGTTTAGCCCCTTCATCAATTTGTTTTCCACCTAATTTAAATTCGATTAATGCGTAACGTCCATCATTTAAATGTAAAACACAATCAGCCTCTAATCCATATTTATCGTGGTAATAAGATACAGATCCACCTAATTTAGATGAATAAACTTTTAAATCTCTAATACATAATGTTTCAAAAATAAAACCAAAAGTATTTAAATCATGAAGCAATAATTCTGGTGATAAATTTAATGCCGCAACAGCGATGGAAGGATCGATAAATTCTCTTTTATTAGAGCTTCTTATCGCACTCGCTGAGCGAATATTAGGGCACCACGCTGGAACTTCCTCAATAACATATAGTTTTTCTAAAGCAGTTAAATATGATTTTAACGTTCTAGAATCCATATTTATATCGTTTGCGCTAACATCATCAAGTAAAGTCTTACCACTTGCTAATGTAGAAATATTTCTCGCGTAAGAACTTAGTATTGTCCTCATTCTTCGAGGATTTCTTTTTACTCCATCCACACTCGAACAATCTTCTTCACAAATATTATCTAAATATAATTTTGCTATCATAATGGATGATTTTTTATCTTTATCTAAAGTAGTAGGCCAACCACCTCTACAAGCAGTCAGTATTAAATCTTCAATCGATAAGTTAGATTTTATTCCGTCAATATCGATTTTTTTATTATCAAATAATGCAGTTAAAGAAATTTTCCCGTTAGAATCGTTCGACTCATATAGACTCATAGGATACAACATCAATCTAGCTATTCTACCTGTTCCAGAATGCATAATCTTACTTCTATCAATAGAAGTCGAACCAGTTAGTATAAATAGACCAGTTTTACCTATTTCATCAACCTTAGCCCGCACCGCATCCCAAATGATAGGGGCGACTTGCCATTCATCTATCAATCTTGGCGTTTCACCTTGAAGCAATATTGAAGGTTTTATTTCAACGGTTGCTAAATACGATTTAATCATGTCTGGATCTTGCATTTTTAAGATACTTTTCGCGTGCCTTTCGGCAGTGGTTGTTTTTCCAACCCATTTTGGTCCAACTATTAAAACCGCGCCGACATAAGTGAGCATCTCTTCTAATATATCATCTAAATATCTAGGCAAATATTGTTTCATTTTAACTTTCTCCCTAATAAATTAATAACAAATCTCAAACAAAAAGTCAAAGCCAATGTAGATTTTTTCCCTATTTCAATGTAGATTTTTTCCCTATTTCAACGTATATTTTTTCCCAAATATATTTTAATTTTAGTATTTGCAATTGATTATGTTCCACATTTTAAAAAGATTTAAATCAGTTACTTATCTAACTAAATAAAAAAATATCCGATGGACGGATATTGAGTGTGTATTTAAATAATTGGCAGAGGAAAGGGGATTTGAACCCCTGCAAGACTTGCATCTTCTAGCAGTTTTCGAAACTGCCCCCTTCAACCACTTGGGTATTCCTCTAACTCGAATAAAAATTATACCATAATTAATTTTTTTTGATATATTTTTTTAACATTATTGATTTATCAATAGATAAATATTTTATTTTTAACTATAATTACTTACGTATGAGCAGTTGGGATTTTACGGATCCAATTTTTTTATCAACATTCATTTTGATGATTGTTCTTATTTTATTAATTATTTTTTTCATCTCATCTTTTATCATCGTCAACAGTGCAACCAAGCGTTATTACAAAAAGATTAAAGAAGAGAGTAACACGACTAGAATTTTTATCATCGATGTTAAAAAGAATATTATCACATATTTTAATAGAAGTGATTTAAGGACGAAAAGGACGATGGATTTTGCTACATTTTACGCAAGATTTCATCCAAATGATGTCGACAAGGTTAAAAACTGGATTTTCTCTATATGTGTAGATTATAAAAATGTCGAGCAATATCTAGAAGCAGATGTCGTCATCCACCGCGGACATTCTTCTTATTTCTCTTTATTAAAATTTCTCCATTATGAAAGTTCTTTAGGTCTAATTCATCTTGAGAGCCATATTCTTAGATATATAACGCCGACTAATTCAATTAATAAAGTTAAAAATAAAAAGCACTCGATAGGTGTGGTGGCAAGAAGCGTGATGGCTAATCAAATCAACACAATGAAATCTATCAATGGTTATACTTTTTGTATCCGCTTTTTCTACATGAAACAAAAAGCTTTGACAAATGAAAAAATAGAAAGATATATGGTGATGACTTTAAGGAATGAAATATATCCTTACGCATTGGTGGCAAAAAGGCCTAGACAAATTATCGAGATAGGCGACAACGAACTAATTTTATTTGACTTACATATTTCTAGTAACGACGATGCGATGAGGCTCGCGAATTCTATCGTAAGATCGTTAAATAAGGCTATTAAAGTAAATGGTTTTCAAAATACGATAAATTTCTCTATCGGTGTCGTACAAAATTTTGCGTTTTATCATGATTTTGACGAGATTGTCTTTCACGCGCAGGAATGCTCTATAAACGCTCATCAAAACGAAAAACCAGTGATGTTATATCAAAAAACTATCAATTCCAACAAAGATTTTTCTAAATATGAAGATGAAATTAATTCTTTGTTAAAACAGGGTTCAATTAGATATTTATATCGACCAATAGTCAATGCTTCTAAAAAGAAAATATTAGGATATTTTGTCTATGTAAAAGCGTACGATTCATCATTTACATCATTTAATGAGATAGCAAGATACGCTTCTAAAATAAATAAAAATAGAGAAATATTCGCTAAAGTGGCAAGGACTATCATTCCTAAATTTGCTAATGAAAAACCTGACAATTCCTGCCGATTATTTTTCCCAGTCGGGATGATGGATATCGACAATTTGATAGAAATAGTCCCACAGATGAGCTCATTTAAAAATGTTCGTCTAGTCATTGTCTTCGACGAGCAAGAAGTCAATGAAAATGCTTATATTATCGATGTCTTTAACGAGAAGATGAAAGAACTTCATAAATTAGGATTTGAATTAGCTCTTTTAATGAAAGATAAAAATTTATTGTTAGATCCTTCTATTTATACTAATTTTGATTTTTTCGTCGCTGGTAGCTCTATGACGGGTGAGATAAAGAAAAATAATAGGATAAGGTTATCTATCCACACTTTAGTGGAACAACTTTTAAGGTATAAAAAGCCAATTATCGCCACCGACATGGAGGGGTGGGCGTCCATTGAATTAATTATTAAAAGTGGCATTAATTTTGTTTCAAGTGAGACTATAAGTTACTCTAACGATATGCTTTTACCAATAGATAAGAAAAAAATGGAAAAATTATCCCAAATAGATAATAATTTTAATTAATATACAAGAGGTTTAATTATGGGTGATAACAAGATTAAAAACGATTCTATCACTAGGCAAGAAGATGATTTTGCCCAGTGGTACACTGACGTATGTAAAAAAGCAGGATTGATGGATTATTCATCAATTAAAGGTTTTATCGTCTATCTACCATATGGGTACGCCATATGGGAGCAAATACAATCTTATTTAGATAAGAGATTTAAAGAAAGTGGACATGAAAATGTATATATGCCATCCGTCATACCTTCTTCTTTATTAAACAAAGAAAAAGAACATGTCGAAGGATTTGCTCCTGAAACTTTAATATGCACCATCGGGGGACAAAATAAATTAGAAGATCCACTCATTGTTAGGCCGACATCAGAAGTTTTATTTTGTGAAACATATTCAAAAATAATTAAATCGTATAGAGATTTACCAAAACTATTTAATCAGTGGTGTTCAGTAGTGAGGTGGGAAAAGACAACTAGACCTTTTTTAAGAGGCTCAGAATTCTTGTGGCAAGAAGGCCACACCATGCACGAGACAGAAGAAGAAGCAAGAACTGAAACACTACATATGTTAGACATATATGACGAATGTGGTAAAAATCTCTTAGCTATACCATTTGTCAAAGGTAGAAAAACTGATAAAGAAAAATTTGCTGGGGCAGAAGAAACATATACAATCGAATCGCTCATGCCAGATGGTAAAGCCCTTCAATCAGGTACAACTCACTATTTTGGAAATGGATTCGCCAAAGCCTTTAATATACTTTATCAAGGAAGAGACGGTAAATTAACTAACCCATTTCAAACTTCTTGGGGTGTCTCTACTAGACTTATTGGCGCGCTTATTATGGTGCATGGAGATGATAACGGATTAGTGCTCCCTCCATATGTGGCACCTATTCAAACAGTAGTTATCCCAGTGGCACAAAATAAACCAGGAGTCATACCAGCCGCCCGTGAACTATATGAAAAAATAAGAAATAGTGGAGTCCGTGTCAAAATTGACGAAAGTGATAAATCTCCTGGCTGGAAATATTCCGAATATGAAATGAAAGGTGTACCGATTAGAATTGAACTAGGTCCACGTGACATTGAAAAAGGTGTCGTCACACTAGTTAAAAGACATAACGGTGAAAAAAATGTTTTAAAAAACGATGAAGTAGTGGACGCCTTACCAAAATTATTTAAAGAAATACATGAAGAAATGTATAACAAAGCATTAAATTATTTGTTAGAACACATAAGTGAAGTACACACTGTCGACGAACTAAAAACCGCCCTTGAAAAAGGTGGATTTGCAAAGATGATGTGGTGTGGAGAACAGCAGTGTGAAGATAAAATTAAAGAACTTACCACCGCAAGTGCAAGATGTATGCCTTTTAATCAAATACCATTCGACGATACTTGCCCAGTGTGCGGAAAAAAAGCAAAAAAAATTGTTCTCTTTGCCAAAGCGTATTAATTATGTTATAGTTAATACCGCTACGGAGTAGTACCCAAGTTGGTGAAGGGGCCTCCCTGCTAAGGAGGTAGATCGGATTTCCGGTGCGAGAGTTCAAGTCTCTCCTACTCCGCCAAAAGAACAAATTATCGATACTTTGTATCGATTTTTTTTTATTTTAATAGAGTTTATAATAATAAAGTTCTTTGTACGCGCCGTTAATTAACACTAATTAAAAAATAAACAAAATTCAGCAATGAAAAACACTTGTCAAAAGATGGGGGGGGTATTATTATTAAATGTCTATTCAATTAAAAACTTAATGCGATTTTATTAAAAAAGGAGAGTCGTTCATGAATGAATATAAATGCCCTAGATGTTCAAAAGAATTAAGTGATGATGAAATTAAAAACAAAATTTGTTTTGAATGTGGGAGTTTGCTTAGTGTCAAAACAAAAAGCAAAAGAATTAAAGCATGTGCTGGTTATCTTAAGGATACAAGGAACATAAACTACCGTTTTTGGATTAGATTTTTTTATTTTATTTTAATTTTTGCCTCATGCTTAACTTTAGTAGCGATTTTTCTAATTTTCCCCATTCTTAGGGGATGGGTTTCTTTTGTGATACTTGCCGTGCTTATAATTTTATATATTTTAGTAGTTTCATTTGTTCAATTTTTAATAAGTGTGGTAAGAGATGTTTATATTTTGAAAAAGAAATTATCTGCTGATAAAAAGTATAATGAGAAAGAGTAAATTTATATATTTCATCAATATGATGTTTAAGTGATAACACAAAGAAAAAATTGCAATTTTTAATTATCATATTTATTCCTAAAAGATTTCCCATCTAATGGTGCTTGAATATTCGAACATCTTTGTTAGAGGTGTGCATAAAATTCACAATCTTCGTAAACGTTAAATTGTTGTTCACTAAGCTTTATCATAACTTTAAAGCCTAAAAAACTTGCTAGAGGTCATATTGAAGTAAAAGAAGATTTCCGATGTCGTTAGTTATTTGTAAACAACAATTAAATAATGTGAAAATTGTTAATTCATAAATTTGAAAATAATTGATAGAAGGATTTAATCATTTTTTGACGTCACAATTTATTAATTAGATTTATTGAATATTTTTTTGCTATTGTTGATTAAAAAGACTAATTAAAACTTAAACATATTTTTTTATGTTTGCAAAGATTTATAAATTATTTTTTTGTTATTGATGCAATTATTAATGATAGAAAGGAGGCGCGATTAAAATATGTCAAAAGTACCGATTAAAGATTTTTATAATCGCATTATTGGTTACATTGAGGAAAAACCAAATGGTGATAAAGTAGCTTATGATTTTTATAATCGAATCTTGGGCCGATATTTTAAAAACGAAAATGTAACGAAAGATTTCTATAATCGGATAGTCGCCAAAGGCGATGTTACCAGCGCTTTGGTAATGAGCTCTAAAAAATAAACCTAATAATAAGGAGGAAAAAATATGGTTTTCTTTAGCAGTTTGTTTGGTAAAAAAGAAACAAAACCAAACACCAATATAGATGAAAATAAATACAATCCTGAAAACAAAAGATTAGATTGGTTTTCTAGTGAAGATGGGCTTAAAACTCTTAAGGACTACACCTCACCTAAATGCTATTTGCTTGAAGACAGATTAAAAAAAGAATATGACGATAAAGATTATCCAAATGGGAAATTAAGCTTTGTTAGTTTTGTCAACATTTATCATAAAAAAAGTAAAATACCTACTGTCTATTTTGATTGTTTTGTCAATAACATCAATGTTCAACCATTAAAATACGTCGGGCCTAGTGAAGCCGTTACTAACATATTGGCGTTTCAAGCAAAGAATTTTGTTTTAAATGATGATGGTGAGCCAGAAGTAATTGAAAGAGGATTAAAAATAGAGGATGTTATTTCTTTAGAAAAGAATCCAGTCTTAAAATTTGTCAAAGAATTTAAAGTATTTGAACTTAATGATGACGACAGCGGTAGTTGGTCAGATAAATTTGCTCTTTATCTCGATGCATTGTACTTTTTAGCTAAAGCAAGTGACGAAGATACTGAAATATTGAATGAAAATATGTGGTTGTTAGAAAAAGAAACATATTTTAATTCACTAGGTGTCATCAAAAGTGAAAAAGCGTTCTATAAATACTGTATTTCTAAATCTACTTATCCAAAATATTTTGAAAACGAACTTGATAAGTTAGATGATAAATAATAATAATTTATAGACAAATAAAATGAAGGAAACCTCCTTCATTTTTTTATATACTCGATTTTATTTCAATATCTTTAGTAGTAAAATCATTCATTTTAATAGTGATTATTTTATTAGAAAATTCTAATTTATATGAATAAGTTAATTCATTTAAGTTCATACATGATGAATATATCGTTCTTTCAAATTGATTATTTTTAGATTTTGCTACCCCTCTTATAAAAGATAATGAAGTTAATGCATTTATAAAAGTTGTTACTTTTTCTTCCTCATTTTCTGGTAAGACAATATTCTTAGCTAAAAACATAGCTTTAATAAATCTAGATGAAGAAGAATAATCACCAGGTAAGCCAATACTTCCAAAACCAATTGAATCAGGAGATAAATTTAAAGTAGGAATTTGATTTGATGGATATTCATTTGATAATTTTAAATACCTTAATGCGTTTAATCTATGAAAAGGAAAAGGAGGATTATTTGTTAATACATCAAATTCATCATCATATATTGCTAATCCCTCTTTTGTTTGCTCTAAGACGATACATCCATCTTTATCAGCAAATATATAGTGTAGTGGGGCATTAGGTAAATTTTTAGAAAAAGGAATATCAATCAAATTAGCGTTTTTCAAGAAATCTTTTACCTCTTTTATATTTTTAAAATTAGATAACACAAAAGGAATAAGTTCATATGGAGAAATGTTATTTTTATTATTATCCCCTTTAAAAAAGAATGCGTTATTTGGAAAATTAAGGCCCGCCCCAGCGAGACCACATTCATTAAAAGCGTCAGAAAATAGTGGATAATTATCAATGACTATCCCCATTCCTAGTATCTTATAGTGATTATTGTTACTACCTAATTTAGTAAAATGAAAATCATAATGACTGCCAATAAAAATAATATTTTGTTTAAAGTCATAATCTAAATCGAGATTTCGACCAAATAAATGCTTTATCCTTATCGCTGTACACACAAAAATATTATATCACGAGGTGAAACGTAATTGATAACTATTTATATGTTATAGGTGATGATAAAATTTAAAAAGAGGTGATAGTGATGAAGTATGTAACTTTAAATAGTGGCGTTAAAATACCATATGTCGGATTTGGCACATGGTCACTTAAAGGTGAAAATGTTATAAAGCGGTCAAAGATGCTTTAAAAGTTGGATATCGATTAATCGACACCGCTTCAATGTACGACAATGAAGAAGAAGTAGGAAGAGCAATTAGGGATAGCAATATAGCTAGAGAAGAAATATTTGTCATCACTAAACTTTATCCCAGTCAATATAAAAGAGCGAGACAAGAAATAGAGAAATCGGTAAAAAAACTTAATATTGGTTATGTCGATATGATGATGCTACATCACCCAAGTAGTGATGACGTATATGCTTATAAAGAAATAGAACAAGCGATAAAAGAAAAGAAAGTTAGATGTGCTGGTATAAGTTGCTACTACGTTAATGAATTATCCTACTTTTTACCAAAAATAGAAATATTACCAGCCCTTGTACAAAACGAACTACCCCCATATTATCAAGATGAAGAAGTTGTTAAATTTATTCACTCTAAAAACATCGATGTAATGGCGTGGTATCCACTTGGCGGAAGAGGATATACATTCTCTATTTTAAATGATCCAACTATAGTATCTATTGCAAATAAATATCATAAGACAAGTGCCCAAATAGTTTTGAGGTGGTACGTGGAAAGAGGTGTTATTGTCATACCGGGTTCTAGCGATATAAAACATATGGAAGAGAATTTAAATATATTTGATTTTAATCTTAGCCAAGACGATATGGAAAATATTAAAAAATTAAATAGAAACGAAAAACATGATTGGTATTAAAAATAAATAAAAAACATTAAAACTGCTTATATTTTTAAAATATTTATAAATTATTTAATTAAATTATCTTTATTTTTTGTTTTGTGAGCGACTATTTCATTACCTATAGATAAGATGATCAAAAATATAAATACGACAAGTGGTAAATATAAAAAAGAAACATTCTTACCAAGCACCCCAAATAGTGGCGCGGCGCTTATATTAGCAATATACGAACACCCCATCTGCACTGAGATGACATTTTGACTTAAAGATTTAGAAAATCGAGTCGGTGTATCGTGGATAATCGCTGGATAAATAGGTCCACATCCTATACCGATAACAATAAAAGATAGAGGTAAAATAACGTTTAAATAAGTAGCATTATCCACGCCATCAATCGCGGTGGTTGAGAGTAAAATTATACCGATTAAAATTGTTAATTCACCTAACCTCATTCTATTTTTGTCATTTATTTTAAAAGAGATGAGTCCGCCGATGAGTCGGCCTAAAGTTATCCCTATAAAAAATAGCGATGTCCATATGGCGATGGTGGACGGTGATACTTGTATTTTGTTATTTAACCCATAAGTCACATAACTTGAAAACCAATAACTACATATCGATTCAATCGCAACATATGCGAAAAAAGCAAAAATAGCAAAGACGACACCTTTAATTTTAAAAGTTTAAAAAAAGCCAACTTTTATATGTTCTTCTTCTTTATTTTCTCTAGTTAAAAAATTTTTCTCTACCTTATCCCAAACCTTAATATTGATAAAAGAAAATAAAAAGATGATAAATTGTAACGCTGATAAAAAATATAAACCTATCCGCCAGGAAGTTTCATTATCTTTTAAATAGAGTGATAAAACAATAGGTGAAACAATTGTTCCTACTCCCCAAAATGCGTGAAGAAAATTCATGTGTATCGCTTTATAGTGATTGGCGACATAACTATTTAAAATTGAATCGATTGCCCCAGCCCCTAAGCCGAGAGGAACACAGCTTAATACCAATAATATAAAATTGTTTGATAAACCAAAACATAATAGACCAATAGAAGTTAATAAAATAGAAAAAATGACAATATATTTTTCTTTTATTACTTGTACTAATTTTATAGTTAAAAATGTCGATAAAATAGTGAATAAAGATATGGTAATAGTGACAAATCCTTGAAAATCAACATCGATGTTAAAACTTGATGCAATAGATGGCCAAATGCTGCCGATGACAGAATCTGGTAGCCCTAGTGATATAAATATGACATAAATAATTATTAATAAATAAGTCGCCATAATTTCGATTAATATTTATATAACAATTAATTTTTTGTTGCAAATATTTTTATTTTTTCTTTTTTTCTTTTATTTTCTTATATATCACCATACATGCGTAAATGATAAGAGACATTATTACTACACCAAGTGTATCGATACAAATATCGATAAAAGAAGGGAAACGTGATTGAGGAATAAATTGTAATAATTCACTTAAGCAACCTAATAAAAATCCACTTCCGATAGTGAATAATAAAATCATGTAAAGCTTAATCTTTTCATTATCCTTTAAAAACATATAAAAGGAAAAATAAATTAAAGCTCCATCGATAAAAAATAAGAGAAAATGACCTAAACTTTTTCTAATAAATCCAACGAAATCATCATACGATTCATCCTCACTTGGTAAAGGCTGAGTAACATTAATTTTTACATTTTGTTTTAAACTTGGATTTGCGTTTGAAATTATTTCTACATAAGCTTCACCTTCACTTACTCCTTGAATAGTGACAGTTCTACCGTTATTTATTACTTTTAAAATGTCTTCATCTGAACTAGTCGCGGCTATTGATGTATTTGTTGTATTAATAGGAGCAAAGGTGGGTCTAATAGTTAAAGACGCACCGCGAGAAAGGGAATTATTTTCTAAATTAACTGACATAGATGTTGGAATGACATCACCAACAACAACATCGATATAGTCATAAACATTATTATCCATATTTGAAAAAGCATAAATACGAACTGTCCCACTTTTTTTGTATCCATAAATATATCCATCACCACTCACTCTTGCGATTAAATCATTTTCACTTATGTAAGTGATCGATGTGTCAGAAGGATTTTCACCGAT
>CASDYZ010000047.1 GCA_949285325.1 uncultured bacterium | reverse complement strand
CCAAAGCAATTTAAAGAAAAATATTGTTAGATGTGTCTACTTTCTCTTGACTAGTGCAGATGTAATAATTTTAGGAAAATTGATATCTAACTTATTTTCGTAAATTTTTATATTTTTTTAAAATTATTTTCCTATAAAATTAGAAAAAAACTAGAAATAAATAATTATTTTAATAAATCAAAGGCGTTGATATAGACGCCTAGTGAATCTTTGATGAATATTAAATATTGCTCCATTATTTTAAGTAGAGAATGAATTTCATATTTTTCATTTATCTTTTCTAAACTATCGACGTGAGTTATATCGTATAAGAGGGACAATTCATTTTTAGAAAAGCAAGCACTTTGATCTAACTTTAAACAGTTTAAACAAGTAAAACCACCTTCATATAAATTAAAATCAATAATATTTTTTCTACTGCCACATATATGACATTTATCGTAATCAAAATCGTATCCTTGATATTTGATCGCTTCTATTAAAAAATATAAATCGACTAAGTATGGGTCAATATTTCTTTTTAAATAATCTAAGCATTTATTTAATAAATCAAAAAGTAAATACTGCTCGTCAGATGGAAGAATCTTATTCGCAATTTCAGAGATAAATAGTAAAGAACTAGTAGTTTTTAAGTCATATTTTATTGGTAGAGGTGAGTCTATTTCACCTACATCTAATAAAAGAGGATAACGGTAATTTTTACTTTCATTAAGTTCAATATTCGCTCTTAGAAGAGAAATATTTAAACTGTTGTATTTACCTTTTTTAGAATATAAAGATTTAACTAAAATATCGATTGTTTTGTCTTTGCTTAGACAGTGAATTATACCATCTTTTTCTTTATACGCACTGCTTTTTAAAATAATGACATTCATACTACTTAACTTTGTATCCAAATTTTAAAAGCGATGAAGTGTTATTCCGCCAATCAGGATCAACTTTGACAGTCAATTCTAAATACGTATGTTTTTTCATCAATTTTTCAATATCTTCTCTAGCTTTTTGTCCGATGCGTTTGATCATCTTACCTTTCTCCCCAATCAATATACCTCTTTGAGAGTCTTTTTCAACGATGATGGACGCTTGTATTAAAATTGGTTTTTCTTCCCACTCGATATTATCGACATAAACAGCGATAGAATGAGGCACTTCTTCTTTTAAAAATAACAATGTCTTTTCTCTAATTATTTCTTTTATTTGAAAGACGATATTTACGTCGGTCTTATCCTCGATATCGTAGTATCTAGGCCCTTCTTTTAATATACTTTTAATATTACATATTAATTCATCAATATTAAATCCTTCAGTGCCGACTGTTTCAATTTGTCTCGCGGATGGTAATTTTTCTTTATAAATTTGTTTTAACTGTTCAATTTGGTCAATTCTCACTAAATCGATCTTATTAAAAACAACAAAAATAGGGACGTGATATTTTTTAATCTTCTCTAATAGAAATTCATCCCCTAATCCAAATTGAATAGAAGAATCTACCACTAAAATTACCCCGTCGATATCGTCATCATTTATTTTAAATACACTTTTATTCATTTCTTCTCCAAGCTTTTGTCTTGGTTTATGAATACCAGGAGTGTCGATAAAAACGATTTGAGAATCTACATCATTATATATCCCTTTTATGATGTTTCTCGTCGTTTGGGCTTTAGAAGTTACTATCGATATTTTTTGCCCGACGATTTTATTGATGATCGTCGATTTACCACCATTAGGTCGACCAATAATCAGTATGAAACCCGATTTCATCTATTTTAAATCCTCGCTTGAAAAGGAAAATGGTAATAAATCTTTTGGGGTGACAACCTTTATATCACCTTTTAAGTTACCTAAAATAATTTTTGTCTCATCGTTACATAGTTCACATATTACCTGACGGCACGCCCCACAAGGAGAACATACGTTATCGGTGTCCGCCACGATGGCGAGGGCGAGTATATCTTCTTTTTTCACCCCGTGCATGTAGGCGTTATATATGGCGTTTCTTTCTCCACACATACAAAGTGGATAGGAAGCATTTTCAATATTTGCCCCTTTATAAATTGTCCCGTCTCTACTTAAAAGGGCGGCCCCTACCGCAAAATGAGAATAGGGAGAATAAGATAATTCTCTCGCTTCTTTTGCCTTTTCTAACAATAGTTTTTCATTCATCTATTTATTCCTCTTTCGTTTAATATTTTATCTTGTATTTTAAACATTTCTTCTCTTTGCGTGTCATCGATATGGTCAAAACCTAATAGATGTAATAGCCCGTGGACAAATAAGAAACACATTTCTCTTTTTAAAGAGTGTCCATATTCTTCTGCTTGCTTTTTTGCTCTATCAATCGATATATAGATGTCACCTAGTACATAAAAAGATTTTGAATGGACGATTTTTTCTTTATCTTTTTCTTTTTCTAAGTACGCTAAAGAAATGACATCAGTAGGTTTATCAATCTGTCTAAATTCTTTGTTTATTTTTTGAATTTGTATATCGTCAATAAGCTCGACATTGATAGACGGATTAAAATTATATTTTAAAAATGATAAAGTATCGTCTTTTAATTTGTTAAAAATAATCTCATAGTCATTAAAATTATCATCTAAAGAAGAAAACATGATGTCCACCTGGGTTATTATAGCATTTTTTAAATAGTCGATAAAATTTATTTATTTAAATTAGTCGACAAATGTTTTTATAAATTTGATTTTGATTAAATTATATTTATCGATATCGTCTTTTACGTGAGTGAATTTTTCAATTTGCTCAAATAGATAAAATGTCAAAACAAAATAAAATAATATGAAAGACAAAGAAATGATTTTATTTATAAACATGCTAACGACAATTAAGATGAAGATAATTATTAAATATATCGTCCTTTTAAGCGATATAAAATTGACAAATTTATAAGTACATTGATGTAGTTTTTTAAATATATCTAATTTATCATCTTTTTTATTGATGAGTTCATATTCTAAAGTATCTATTTTATATTTTTTATTTTTCTCTTTTGGATAGATGAAGATGATATCGATTATAAATATAATTATCGTCCCAAATAAAAAGATGAGATTATTGACATTGTTAAAGACGATGAGAAACATCAAAAGTAAAATGCTAATAAATGAAAATAGATAATTAAGCGGTAAAAACAATGTCTTAGATTTATAAGTTTCATATATTTCATAATGCTTTTTGCTTTTAAAATCAAAATCTTTATATGTCTTTTTAATTATGAAGTTATTATCTATTTTATATAAAATATAAACGCTTAAATATTTGTATGTGATCTCACATATCATAAAAAAAGATAAGACGATTAAAGGTAGAGAAAAATGAACATTTTTATCAATTAAACCAAGCCCTGACACTAAAAGGGATAAAGATAATAATTTAAATATGATTAAAACTAATGTATAACGCCTCGGTATTATTTTTATTTTTGTTTTATTTTCTAATTTGTGTTTTTTATAATTTTCTATCATCAATGCATTTTTATTCCATATATTTTTAAATTCTTTAAAACTGACATATACCTTCCCGTACATCGGGTCAATTATTTCTACTCTTTCACCTTTAATTTTTGCGATGACCGCGTGTTTTTTATCTTCTTTTTCAATCGTACAAATAAAATTTTTTTTAATATTTTTAATTTTGTTTTTATCGTCAAATATATATCCAGATAAATTTAAATCGTATTTCTTACCAATATTTATCAAATCAAAATACGATAAATCATCTTCTCTCTCTTCTTTTATAAATAGATAATTTTTATCTTTATTAACATTAGCTAAAAGTATTTTTAAACAAGTAAATCCACACGAATTTTTGCTATCTTGATAAATAAAGTGCATAAAAAATCCCCCTTATTTATAAGATAGGAGGATTTAATAGCAAATTAGATTTTTATCTTCTAAAACTTTTTTTAAACTTTTCAAAAAACGAGGAATTAGGCTTGGCCGCATCTTTAAATTTTAAGAGCAATTCTTTTTGTTCTTTACTTAAATTTGTCGGTGTCTTTATGTTTAGATGAACATATTGATCGCCTGGACGAGAAGTTCTTAAATCTTTAATTCCTTGCCCTTTCATCCTTAACACTTGTCCTGGCTGAGTCCCACTTGGTATAGAAAGAGTCGCTTCTCCATACACTGTCGGTATATCGATTTTTGTACCAAGTATCGCGTCGACAAAATCGAGAGGCACCTCGACATGTATGTCGTTACCTTGTCTTTCAAAGATTGGATGAGGCTTAATGACAACTTCGACAAATAAATCACCATTAGGCCCGCCATTCCTCCCTCTTTCGCCTCTTCCCGCCACACGGATTTGTTGACCATTATTTATACCAGCAGGAATGTGAACTTTGACATCGACATTGTTTTTGACATATCCTTTCCCACCGCAAGTAGGGCATTTATCAGAAATGACTTTACCACTACCCATACAGTTAGGACACACTTCTTGTGACTCGACGACACCAAACAATGTTCTTCTTTGAACGTTGACATATCCCCGACCATTACAGTGGTTACAAACGTGGACATCTTGAGCAGTTCTTGCCCCACTTCCGTGACAAGAAGAACAAGTTTCTTCAATATTAAGTGGTAGAGTTATATCTTTACCATTGACTGCATCCATGAAGTCGATTTTAACTCTTAAGATAGAATCTTCTCCTCTTTGAGGGCCACTCGGATTCCTTTTAGTGCGCCTACCGCCTCCAAAAAAGGAGGAGAATATATCGCCTAAATCAACCCCATTATCACCAAATCCAAAGCCAGAGAAACCTGCGCCTTGGAAAGGATTAGCCCCTGGATTAGAGCCAGCAGTTTCAAATGCCGCGTGTCCAAATTGGTCGTAAGCCGCCCGCTTTTTATCATCGTAGAGAATATCGTAGGCTTCTTGAATTTGTTTAAAACGGTTTTCATCACCCGTCTCTTTGTTGTCTGGATGATATTTTTTAGCTAATTTACGATAAGCGCTTTTGATTTCGTCCTTTGTGGCACTTTTTTTAACCCCAAGCGTTTCGTAATAATCTTGCTTTGATGCCATTTTCTTTTTCCTCCCACGATTATTTGATTATGTTATCAAAAAGGGGAATTGCTCCCCTCTTCGATAATATTATTTTAAATATTAAGCGTTGTTGTCGCCACCATTTTTATTGGAAAAATCAGCGTCGACGACATCGTCAGGATTTGTTCCTGGAGTTGAATTGTTGTTGTTTTGATTGTTGTTCATACCTTGTTGTTGCATGAAGGCTGCCGCTTTTTCAAGTTCATTAAGACGATTTTTAAGTGTCTCAATATCGTTGTTATCAAGAGCGGTTTTTAAATCATCTCTAAGTTTTTGAGTTTGTTCTTTTTGAGTAGGATCCATCCCTTCACCTTTTTCTTGCATAGCGAGGTCGATATCGTTAATTAATGATTCGGCTTTGTTACGGATTTCTATCTCTTCCTTTCTTTTATTATCTGCTTCAGCGTTTTCTTCTGCTTCTCTTATCATCCTATCGATATCTTCTTTTGATAATCCATTAGAACCTGAGATTGTAATATTTTGTTCTTTTTGAGTATCTAAATCTTTCGCGCTGACTTTGACAATACCATTGACATCGATGGAGAAAGTAACTTCAATACGAGGCTCACCTCTTCTAGCAGGCTTGATGCCATTGAGTTGGAAGTGACCTAACAACTTATTGTCGTGGGCCATCGGTCTTTCACCTTGATACACCATGATATCAACGGCTGGTTGATTGTCCGCGGCAGTTGAGAAGATTTCACTCTTTGTCGTTGGAATAGTTGTATTACGATTGATGAGTGGAGTCATGACACCCCCAAGAGTCTCAATACCTAAAGTCAAAGGAGTAACATCGAGCAAGACGACATCTTTGACATCGCCACTGACGACACCACCTTGATAGGCTGCCCCAATTGATACAGCCTCGTCTGGATTGACTGATAAATTAGGAGTCTTACCTGTCAAACGTTTGACTAAGTCTTGAACAGCTGGCATTCTTATTGAACCACCGATCAATAATATTTGATTTAAATCGTTAGTTGTAAGTTGAGCGTCTTTTAAAGCACGTCTAACTGGCTCTTCACATCTATTTAATAAGTGTCTAGTCAAATCTTGGAATTTAGCTCTTGAAAGAGTAGTTTCAAAGTTGACTGGTCCAGTGCTAGTAATGGAAATGAATGGTAGGGAAATGGTCGTTTCAAGTAAACTTGAAAGTTCAATCTTAGCTTTTTCTGCCGCTTCTTTTATACGTTGTAGAGCGCCTTTATCAGTGATGTCGACACCAGCGGTTTGTTTAATTTGTGCTTTTATCCAATCCGCTATAACAGCGTCCCAGTCATCGCCACCTAACTTGTTGTCTCCAGCAGTCGAGATAACTTCAAACGTACCATCACCAATATCTAGTATAGAGACATCGAATGTACCACCACCTAAATCAAAGACTAATATTTTCTCTGATTTTTGATTTTCTAAGCCATACGCAAGAGCGGCGGCAGTCGGTTCATTGATAATACGCACTACTTCGAGTCCAGCGATTTGTCCAGCATCTTTTGTCGCTTGACGTTGAGCGTCGTTAAAGTAGGCTGGGACAGTGATGACAGCTTTAGACACTTTATGTCCTAAATTGTCTTCAGCGTACTTTTTCATGTAAGCTAGTATTTTCGCGCTTATTTCTTGAGGAGTAAAATCTTTGTTTAAACAATTGATGCGCACTTTTTCTGATGTACCCATCTTTCTTTTAATGCTAGAGACTGTATCAGGATTAGTGATAGCTTGTCTTTTAGCAGCGTTACCAACGATTTCTTCACCGTTCGCTTTAAAAGCGACGACGCTCGGGGTAGTTGGTGTACCTTCTGGGTTAGGGATAACCTTAACCGTTCCATCGGCTTGTAAATAAGAGACGACGGAATTTGTTGTACCTAAATAGATACATAGAATAACTTCTTTTGACATAATAATTAATTACCTCCAAAATTTATGTATATATTAGTTATTTTCATTGTTGTTAGTTGAATTTGATTCAGTTTTTGAATCATCTTCTTTTTTAATGTGAGTCGAGACGACTACTAGAGAAGGGCGAACGATTCTCGAATGGAGTTTATATCCTCTCGAATATACTTTCTTGACGATATTTTCTTCTCCTTCGTCGTAGATTGTCTCGATAGCGTTCATCGAAAGCGGATCGAACTTATCGCATTCTTTAGGGTCGATTTCACTCACTCCCTCGTTTTCTAAAACAGCGACGAGGTTTTTATAAATGTATCTAAATCCTACTAGATAATTTTCTATTTCTTTGCTTGAAGGTTTAGACCCTTCTAATGCCATATAGAAACTATCTAAGATAGGAAGAAGACCTTCAATAAATCCTTCCGCTCGATATTTAATGGCCTCTTGATGGTCTTTTTCTAATGTTTTTCTAAGGTTTTGTGTATCAGCATAGGCTCTAAAATATTCATTTTTATAATGTTCATTTTCAATTTGAAGTCTTTTTATTTCTTCATCTTTTTTCTCAAGTTTTTTCTTAAAACTTTTCTTCATATCTTTACTTTCGACTTCTTCTACACTTACTGAATCATCAACTTTTTTATCTTCATCATGCATCTCCATCTTTATCTCCTCCTTCTTTTTCATCTTCACCTTCATTCATCTTTTTAAAATATTCGCTCAGCTCATTCGCGACATATTCAATCGCGGAGATCACCTTCTCATAATCGACGCGCGTTGGTCCCACTAGTGCGATGGTATTATTTTCATCCCCTAGTTTAATTTTCGCGCTGATGAGGGATACGTCTGGATTATTTTCAATGTCCCCGATGTGGAGAGATAATTCATCATCATTATTTCCAACTTCTTTAAAGACACTTTTATCGCTAAGTAACTTTAATACTTGCTTTAATTTAGAAGCATCTTCACTAAATTCTTTGTGTTTGAATAGTTCTTCTCTCCCATATAGCGACAATCTATCGCTCGCAAAACGGATAAAGGTTTCAAGCAACGCTTGATAGATTAAGTCACTACCTGTTATGTAGTCGGTAAGAACTGGTTTAAGTGCCTCCATCTTATCCGCAAGTTCAATGACAGGCGTGCCTTTTAATCTATCGTTAATCAGTTGTACACACTTGATTAAATCGTCGATGTTGACGTTATCGTAAACGATGAATGTCTTATTTTCAACATACCCTTTATCAGTGACAAATACCGATGTTACTGTCTTTTCACTTATCGGGATGAGTTGGACATTTGCTAGTCTTTCTTCTTTTTCATCCGGACCGAGTACGACACTTACTAAATTCGTCATATGTGACAATATTTCACAGCTCGCCTTAATCGTCTCTTCAACTGATTTAATCTTGCCTTGTAATACTTGTTGAAGAGAATATCTAAGTTGTTCATCCACCCCACCTTGACGAAGATGTTCACAGTAATATCGATACCCTTTACTCGAAGGGACTCTGCCACTTGAAGTATGAGGTTTTTCAATATAACCTTTTTGTTCAAGATCATACATCTCATTTCGAATAGTCGCACTAGAAAAAGGTAAATTATATTCGCTTATTAAAGTCTTCGATCCGACTGGTTCAGCGTGCTTAATGAAATATTCAACGATGTATTTTAATATCGTATCGCTTCTATTCAAGCCCATAACTACCTCCTTTTAGCACTCTATCGTCTCAAGTGCTACTAACATTATACAAAATAAAATAGCACTGTCAATACATAAGTGCTAATTTTTTTATATTTTTAAAATACTTGAGCAAAACAAATAAAAGAGCCCTGATCAGAGGGCTCTCACTTATATTTACTAAATAATTAGTAATAAATTTAATTATGCAACTACTTCATCACTCGCTGGAATAATGGTGAGAGTGACATCGTATGTATAATTACCTTCATATCCATATTGATCGACATATAAAGAGATAGTAAAGTCGACTTCAGTGTGGGTATAAATAGGTACACCGTATTCATCAACTTCACTTGAATCAATCCAACCAGCTTCAGTTAATTCAGTTTTCATTTGATCTAAGAATGCGTTAGCTTCTGTTTCATCACTAAATTCTACACTGGCGTATGAACTCCAAGTTGAAGCGTGCCAATCAGCGATTATATATGGGATATATTCACTGATATCGACACCAGTTTCTTCACACATTGTTGCGTACCAGTCTGGATTTACTTCTTCCCAACTTGCTGGAGGTAAAAGCATATCAGGAGCGTACACATACATTTCAACTTGGATGGAAGTATCGCTATATCCCCAGTATCCAAGGGCGACGGCAATAGTCTCATCAGCGTTGACATATACTGTATATCCATATGGATCAGTATATTCAAATTCTGTCCAACCAGCAGTAGTTAAAACTTGAACAAAACCATTTATTAATTCACTAGCAGCGGCTTCGCTAGTAACAGTTGTAACTAAGTAATATTCATCATCAAAATATGAATAACCAACTTTCCACATTGCTTGATAGAAAGGAATTGTTGATACATCCGCGCCGACGAAGGCTGAGGCGTCTTCTACCCAAGTTGTATCGACATCATTCCAAGATTCAGGAAGAGCGAACGCACTAGCGTTAAAGAATATAATGTCACATACATATCCTTCGTTTGCTTCCCACGCCGAGGTGGAAATTCTTAACTCAGTTCCCTCTTTACCATAGACTGGTGAACCGTAACCATCAATTTCTCCGGTTGTTGTCCAGCCATCTGCTATAAATGTAGTTACAACCGCTTCTGAAGCAGTAGTAGCTTCCGCAGAAGTTGAATAGAGGGCTTGAACGCCATATTCACCTTCATTTTCATATGTTATCCAATCAGCCTCGACATATGGTGCGTCATTTAAATCAACACCAAGCGCACTATTAGTGGCACTATACCAACTAGCGTCGAGTTCACTCCACGTGGTTGGTGGAGTATATGGAACAAATTCTAGTCCAACGTATGGGAACACTGTCGTACCAATGTCAGTAATTTCAATAGATACTGTGCATTCAATATAACCATAATATAAAGTGGTATATGAAAGAGTCGCATCAGTGACATTGTTGTCAGCGTCTGCTTCTAGTGTAAGCATTACAGAGCTAAGTGCACTCGCTGGGAAAGAATCATCAACGAAAGCGATAGATGGATCTAATCCCATTAAGATGCCTCCATAATACCGTTCGTACCAGAACGCTAAACGAGGGCTAATTGTGTATTGATTTGAACCTTGTGGGACGAAGATATCACTTGAAACTTTGACAGGATATAATAATTCACTAACTGCACTACCTATAGGTGTTTCACTCGCACCTACTAAAGTATTAGGGGTTACACTTGTGTCAACGGTAACTTCCATGACTCCTAATTCGTCAACAAGGGCGTAAATTGTACCATTTAAAACTAAACCTTCTTGGGTGAGGAGTACATCGTAAGCGACACCTAAATCTTCAACATTGATACCTAAAGTATAATTTTCATTAGTTAAGCCATCGATAAATGAATCTAATAATGCTTCATCAGTGCCAGTTAATTCTGGGAGAGGATCATTTGATGGAACATTAAGAGCACTCTTAGTAGTAAGAGTACCAACATAATGCATCGCCAAAGTTGAACTATATGTTGCGTCAAGAACTATTGAAGCGATAGAACCGTCTTTATTTAAGACTAATTCAACTTCTGCTCCTCCATCACTAGAGTAGCCAGTTATATCGATAAATAATGTACTAGCAGCGTGAGCCGCATCTATTGAAAGAGTGATGTGGGTTGGATCCACGACGACTAATTCGCTCGCTGAAACTAAGTCAAAACCGTTCATGATATAATCAGCAGCAGGTTTCTCTTCATAATTTTGATCAACCATAGTGAACACCACTATTTGATTTAAACTATTTAAGACATAAGTAGCGAGATAACCTTGATATGAGCTGTAGTGAGTTTCACTCGCTAAAGAAGGATTATCTTTATCATAATGATAATATGCTTCCAAAGCATCAGCGTTTGTATTGAGGTAAGTATCGATTGTATGAGTTTCAACTACTTCACCATCGATTGAAGCCTCGAGTGTGCCGGTGAGGGCAATTTCGTGTTGAAGTGAGGCAAGTACTTCTTCGACATCAGGATTAACTGTCAAATTGACAGCGTCAGTTAAGGTAGTTTCGCCAAGTTTCGCACTGACACTGATATCGACACTACCGACACCGACGGTTGAGACTAATCCAGTCTCCGATACGGTGGCGACTTCTAAGTCGCTAGATGTATATGCTAATGTTACCCCACTAGCAGGGTCTGTCGTCACACTTAACTGTAAAGTATCCCCAAGCGTAAGTGTCGTCTCACTAGCAGATAAACTAACACTATTTAATGTCGCTTCACTAGAAGATGTAGTAGAGGAATCTTCGCTCGTTGTAGTTTCACTTGTTGTTTCACTTGTAGTGACATCTTCACTAGTGTCTTCAACAGTACTAGTAGTTTCACTTGTTGTCGTGTCGAGAGAGGAACTGTCGTCGCTTCTACCACCACAACTGACTAATGAAACACAAAGGGCAAGTGTGCCTAAGATTATAAGCAATCCTTTTTTCATATTCATTCTCCTTTCCGAAAAAAATAAAAGCTTGTTTTCATTTTCAACTCATACTTTTTTCAATGCAAGAAAAAAATGTCTATTAAAAATATTAAAATTTTTAATTTTAAAAAAATAGAGAAAAAATAATTTTAATAAATCGTTTTCTTACTTAAAACAAATGACAAATGTCGACAAATCTAATAATAATTAGTGCTTATCATGTAGGTGTCACTAACTCTATCGATGACACCTCTTCCACTTCTGTGGACTATTAAGAATATTAAATCAATAAAAGGAAAAATAATTAAACATTCAAATAACGCGCGGATGATACATTTACTAATTGCTATTTTTTTCTCACTAGCGACCACTATCTTACAAGAGAAGAAAAAAGAAAACAAAGTGTATCCATTAGTCAAATATAAAACGATAAAAACATATAGAAAATATAATATAAATCCTAAGATGATGCTTAAAATGATATAGATAAAATCATTTAATAAAGATAATACTGGGATAAAGCAAAGTAAGATAAGCCCAAAAGCAAAAGATAACGCTAGATCGAATAAATATATAAATATCCTTTTAAATATGCCCGCAGTATTCACTTTTCATCCCCTTTCATCTAATAAGGTTAGTATAACATAATCAAGGGCCATCAGGCCGTTAAAAGTTGGAACGACACTGTTTTCTTCTCTATTTAAAAATTTTCCATCTATCAATCGATCTATCTTATCTTTATATTTATCGATGAATGAAAAATTAAATTTACTTTTAAATTCATCGTCATCTATCCCCCACTTAGTTCTTAATCTAAGCATTATTTCATATATTTCCTCATCTTTTTTATCCACTGTTTCTTCTTCTACTATTGTCTCCCCTTGCATATATTTTTTTAAATTACATGTATTTTTACATCTTTTATCGTCGATATATGAGGCACTACTTAGACCTACACCGTAATATCTTTCATTTTTCCAATAAGTTAAATTGTGCAGTGAATATTTATCTTTTTTTGCCCAATTTGATACCTCGTAATGTGTATAACCTTTTTTTTCTAAAATATCGTTTACCATTTTATACTGATCAAAAGAAATATCCTCATCGACTTCTTTAATATTTTTAAGGTAAAAGAGTGTGTGAGGACACACTTTTAAAGAATAGCAAGAAAAATGTGTCGGATTTAATTTAATTAATCTATCTAAATCTTTTTTTATATCTTTTTTGTCTTGCATTGGTAGACCTAAAATAATATCGACATTGATGTTGTCTATTCCTACTTCTTTAAGTATACAAAACGCTTGTTTTACCATTTTAAAAGTATGGTGACGATTGATGTATTTAAGTATCTTGTCGCTAGTCGATTGAACTCCTATCGACACCCGATTGACACCGTAAAAAGAAAATAATCGCGCTTTAAAGATATCGAGTGATTCAGGGTTAATCTCCACACAAAATTCTTTTACATCTTTACTCAAAGGAGCGATTATTTTAAATAATTTCTCTAATTGTTTTAAATTTAAACACGAAGGAGTACCTCCTCCGATATAGATAGTCTTAATCGACTTAATATGATAAGATTTGATTTCTTTTTCTAGGGCGAGTAAATATTCATCTACCCAAGTGGAATTATATAAAAATTTTATGAAATCGCAGTAGTGACAAATGTGCTCACAAAAAGGGATGTGAATATATAAAGACTCAATCTTTTTTCTCATCCTTTTTATCCGGCTTGTTATCACTTAGATTATCTTCATCGTACTCTTCTATTTCTTTGGCGATCTTTTCATCCTCGACAGGCTCTAAAATCCTTTTTAATTCTTGGTTGACAATTTCTTCGTCGCTAGGCTTACCATCATTTTTATCCTTTAATTTTAAAGACATGAAACGGTAGATTAAAAATGAGATGATGCCGAGCACCACCGCGATGGCGAGTATAATGAGAAATATCGATAATTCTTGTGGCATATTTATTCTTCCTACTTTCTAGGTATTGGTGTATAAACTGATTTATTACGCACCATTTCTTTTCTATAATATCCTAATTCTACAAGTCTTTCCATCGTTTTACGCGCGGTTTCGTAAGCGGAGGATAAAAATTTCTTGCACTGGGCGATAGTATACTTCTTCCCAAGTGTACAGTGTCTTGCATAAAAGGCTGCCTCCCCTCTTCTCATCGATGGATCGAGTTCAAGAAGGTGTTCTTCTAATCTCGAGGCTTCTTTCTCGTCTAACGCCGGTGGTATATAGCTTATAGCGATTTGTTCAACACTAGGGGTGAAGGCTACTCTTTCTTGAGTAACTTCTTCTTTTTCTATTTGCTTTTCAACTGGCTTAATTTTTTCTTTTGCCTCTAATTTAACTTCTTCTTTAATAACAGGTTTAACTTCATCGACTTTATAAAAATCTTTCTTGACGACATCACTTTTAAAAGAAGCGATGCTATCGAGTAAATTTTGTTCAATATCAATTACAAAAGGAATAATATAGTTGACAAAATAAGTAATATCATCGGTTTTTTGTACTTCTTCATTAACTTTGTTAATGATATCTTTGTTGATATTTAATATTTTTTCAAAGTTTAACAAAATGGCACTTGAAGGAACACTGCCCTTGCCTATCACTGCTTTCATGAGTAAGATAGCAATCTCTTCATTGTGGGCTGGGAAAGGTTTAACAAGTTCAAAATAATATATGACGATTATCGCCTTAACGATAGTTGGAAGAGGAGAAGAATGAATAAATTCAAATAGTTCATCCATCATCCTTTCAATAAGTGCTGTTGGGGCGCTGGTATAAACTCTATCGATAAGCACTTTGTTTTCTCTACTCGTATCTTCTTTAGTGCGGTAAAAACTAACTAGTTCTGGTGTCGCAGTCATTATTGAATAAATCTGTGCGAGATAGTCGACATCGATATCTTCACTCCCTAAAGTTTCAATAAATTTAAGCCCACTGGCGTAATCTTTTAATATCGAATAAGAAGGGTCAATAAGTATTTCATTGTTGATAATCGCCCGTAAATATTCATCTGTGACATCTAGAGAATGTAATTTCGCCACTTCTTTTAAACAAGCGATTAATGAGCGGTTAGTGAATGTTTTTAAATCTCCATTAGTGGAATCGATCTTTAAAATCTCTTTCATCACTTTCATCAAGCTCATATCGGCGTTTTCAATTTTTGACGAAACACTCGCGCAGTAGCAAAACTTAAAAGAATTTCTATTGATAGCTTTAAGAGATAAATATCGATTGAAATTTGCTCTATATGAGAGGATGTTAGACCAAATACCATCGATTATACCCATGTTTAAATCTTTAGCGACTTCACTTCGAGTCGCATAGTTTTCTTCTGTGAATCTAATTGCTAAATCATTGTTTGCCATACTACTTTTATTCACTCCTTACTTAAACATTATATAAACAAAGTTTATCAATTACAATATTTTAACTATAAATCTACTATTTTTCTACTACTTATCTAATTATCTTCATCGTCATCGATAGATAAAATCGACATGAAAGCTTCTTGAGGGACTTCGACTGAACCAATCTTTTTCATCCTCTTTTTCCCCTCTTTTTGTTTTTCTAGGAGTTTCTTTTTGCGGGTGATATCCCCGCCATAACATTTGGCTAAGACATCTTTACGCACCGCCTTTACGTCGACTCTAGCGATTATTTTCCCTCCAATTGCGGCCTGTATTGGTACTTCAAATTGTTGACGAGGGATGACGGTCTTAATCTTTCTAATTATCCCTAGTCCTCTTTGATACGCACTAGGGCGGTAGACGATAGATGATAAGGCGTCAACTACTTGGTTATTTAATAAAATATCGAGTTTAGCTAAATCTCCACTCTTATAAGAAGAAAACTCATAGTCGAATGAAGCATAACCTTTCGTACAACTTTTTAATTTGTCAAAGAAATTGTACACTATTTCACTAAGTGGTAATTCGTAAGTGATAATCATCCTCGTGTCGTCAAAATATTCCATGTCGATATATATCCCTCTTCTTTGTTGGCATAAATCCATAATTGGGCCGATATATTCTTTAGGCGACATGATAGACGCTTTTACATAGGGTTCTTCTATTTGTTTAACACGGCTTAAGTCTGGCAGTTTAGCGGGGTTATCGAGCTCTATAAGTTCACCATTAGTTAAATATACGTGATAGATGACACTAGGGGCAGTTAAGATTAAATCTAGATTATATTCCCTCTCTAATCTTTCTTGAACGATATCCATGTGGAGAAGACCTAAAAACCCACACCTAAAACCAAAGCCTAACGCTTGGCTAGTTTCTGCTTGAAACTGTAAAGATGCATCATTTAATGACAATTTTTCTAACGCGTCT
>CASDYZ010000046.1 GCA_949285325.1 uncultured bacterium | reverse complement strand
TACTCCAGGTGAAATTACATCTAAGCTAGATACTGGAATAAGTGGCACTTCCATATATGTTTGAGGGGCGTGCAAGTCAGAATAAGAAGCAAATGTTGGAACATATTGTTTTCCACATTGTCGAGAAAATTCTTCTTTAGTTTCTCTATTTTGCGCGCCTAAAAATACTTGTGTATTGCAGTTGTCGCGAATGATGATAGAAACATCTTTATCATAAATTGTATCTAGTTGTAGATAAGACTGTAGATATAGATGGAACCAAACGTTTCTACTTCTCGCAGTAGCGATTTTATTTTCAAAATCTTTTATTTTTGGGATGTTACCAAATTCATCTAAAAGGAAATGAAATTCTACTGGGTTATCGCTTTCTTCCGCTTTTAAAATGAGGTGGCGATATACGTAATCGATAAATATGCCTGCGATACGATAATCACTTTTCTCATAATCACGGGTGATTAAAAATATGGCATAAGGTTGAGTGTCATCGATTGTATCGATATCTATAGTGTTTCCAGTTGTAAGGGAGAAAATATGGGCTTGAAACCAATCTTTCATCGAATTGTCAAAGACACCACAATAACTCCTCATCGTGTTAGGAGCGTTATTCAAAGAAGCAGATAAATACGATTTAGTTCTCATACTTTTATCTTTTAATAACGGGTGATTATTAAACTTTTTATTTCTATCAGACGACATACGATCAGCATCAGTTAAATCAGTTTTTAAGGCGTAATAATATCGTTGAAGATTATTTAAATTAAGCATATCTTGTGTAAAACCACTTTTAGGATTTGATAAATCAGTGAGCATGCAGTTAATTAATCCTTTTAATAAATCTTGCGCCCCATATTCCCAAATCTTGTCATTTTGTGATTGGACGACAATCATCATATTGACTATTTCATTTATTAAAGAGTCTAGTTCTGCTTCGATTCTTTCTTTTTGTATTGCTTTATATTCGTTTAAGTCAGTATCATTGGCAAAAGCTTTGTTGTCGTATTCAAAATAAGAACTGTTATTGAAAGAAGAAATATCGCTATAAAGTTCAATATCTCTTTTATTGACATCATCTCGACAATATTTAACATTTTTACCAATGTTTTGCTCTTCCATTTTTTTCTCATATAAATCACTAAACATATTCCATCTATCGGAACGATCAAGTTTTTTAAAATTAAGTAAGAAAATTTTATATCCTTGTTCTTTTAGATGCTCAGCGTTTTTATCAAATAATTCACCTTTAGGATCAGTGATAAATAGATTTGGTTTGTTCTTTTTAGAAGAGAGGGCTCTTAGCTGTGGGATGACGCATCCCGTCGTTTTACCACTACCAGTCGCCCCTACGTATAGTTCGTGATTTTTTGGAAGGAAAAAATAACGAAGTTCACATTCTTTTTGTTTATCTTTATCAAGTTTTAAATATTCTTCATTGTTATATGATTTACCGTCTTTATCGACAAAGTCAGAAGCGACAGGATATCCATCGATGTTTGTCGATGGTAAATCTTTATATAAGGCGACTTCGCAATCATCTCTTTCTAACAAGTCTAAATAACTTATTTTCTTTGACATTTCTAAATATTTTTGAGAATATTCTTCTCTTATTAATTCGGTATAAGATTTCTTGCTCATTTAAACCCTCCTAGATAGAAAAGCCAATTCTTGTTTCACTAGAGTATGATGAATTAGTTTCTTCTTTCCATTTTCCTTCTCTATATTCGTTTATATATTTCATAATTTGCTTAAACTGTAATGATTTTTTAAGTACCACTTCAACAAAAGAAAAATCAATATCGTAAACATTAAAACGCAAAATAATGTCTTGCTTAATCGAAGCGATAATCGAGTAATACGATGTCGCGACCTCCATATAATCTTTTTTAATATCATCATCTAATTCTGTTTTACCTAGTAGTAAATATTTATCACACAGCGTTGCTAATTGGGTAAAGAGTTTGCACTTGTCGTCGTTTTTTTGTTGTTTATAAACATAGGCAACAAATTTTATGCTAGAGATGTCGCCCCAAAAGGCAGATTGAAGTAGTCTTTTAATGCCTTCTTCAATATCAATTTTTGTCCCAATCCCTAATATTTTCATAATACCTGCTTGCTTAGTGCATATTGGATCTCCAACCCCGGCGGTAAAATTAATTTTTCTAAATCTTACGTATGGTTCATATGATTTATAATGATGAAAATCAAACCAAGATTGATTTATATCTTTTTGAAGCAAAGTATTATCTTTAAACATAGAGTCAAGTTTTGACAGTACATCGCATTTAATATCGTATAATGCATCTATTTCTAGGCAGTCTTTTTCAAAAGTTCTTCTGCTATATAAAGCAGTCGCATCAGATATTAAAGAAATCGACATTAACTCATTTAAAATCAATTTTTTACACTGTTCAATCAGCCCTTCATCAAGTCCATATGCATTACCAATAAAATCGATGATTTGTGTCGCGTCTTTTTCAAATTGTTCATTTAATTTATTAGTTAAAATCGTCGTAGATAAAACCATGTTATAAAATGCTTCATAATTTTTAAAAACTTGTTCAAACATATTTTTTCCTCACCAAGAAATTATAACAAAATTAATTGTTAATTTAAAAATTTTTATCAAATAAGTGTTTTATTTGACTATTATTTTTATAAAGTATAGTTTTAATACCTTTGTCTTTAATTTGACTAAAATTATTTTCATTGTCATCAATCATATAAATATCGTCAAAACTAACATTAAAAGAATCAATGCAAAGGCTATAAAATTTATAATCTGGCTTAACCATTTTATTTTCACCAGAAATAAAAACTTTATCGAAAATAGAGTTAATGTCATAATTTTTAAATACTATTTCAAATAATCCTCTAGGAGCGTTAGATAATATAGCGAGATAAAAATTATCTTTAATATCATTTAAATAATCGAGAAGTTCTTTATTTATAGATATGAGGCTACACCATTCATTTACTAAATCTAAGTAATCAAAATTTAAATCTAAAGATATTTGTTTTAATGTTTCTAAAATTGTCAAATCGCCTATATCAGCTTTTTTAAAATAATAATGTTTTAATTCGTTTGCTTTTTCTTTTTTAAAATATTTATTAAACCAAATAGGGGCAATTTCATTTACGAGCACCCCAAAACAGTCAAAGATAAATAAAATGTTCTTTTTCATAACACATAAAATTTTATTACACTTATTCAACGTTATAAAAGGGAAAAGATAATAATTGTTGTAAAACAACATTCAACTCAATAATATTAAATCTATATGGAAGAATTTTTAAATTTTATAAAGATAATTATCATCGCGATAGTAGAAGGTATAACAGAGTGGTTACCTATATCTTCAACGGGTCATATGATAATATTTGAAGATATCCTACAAGTTAATAATTCAATAAGAAGTGAATTTTTTGATTTATTTATCATCGTCATACAACTGGCCGCCATAGTTGCAGTACTGATTTCCTTTTTTAAAAAGATTTGGCCATTTGGTAAAAATAAGACGAACGAAGAAAAAAGAAACACGTGGTTTTTATTGTTAAATATTCTTATTGCTTGCCTGCCTGCCGCAATACTTGGTCTATTATTTGACGATATATTAGAACAATATTTAATGAATACAATTACGGTGGCCATCACCCTTATTGTCTACGGCGTTATTTTTATTCTTGTCGAATATTTTTTAAATAAAAGAAACAAAGATTTCAAAGTAGAAGACATTTATAAAATGAGTTATAAAAGTGCGATTATTATTGGATGCGCACAGGTGCTCGCGATGATACCTGGCACGTCAAGAAGCGGGATTACAATTATCGCCGCGATGCTCATTGGATGTAATAGAAAAGTCGCCGCGGAATTTTCATTTTTAGTTGCCATTCCTATTATGTTTGGGGCTAGCGGTCTAAAAAGTGTCAAATTTATAATCGACGGAGGTAGTTTATATCCTATAGAATGGGGATATTTAATAGTTGGATGTTTAGTAGCATTTATAGTTTCTATTTTGACAGTTAAATATTTTATGAAATTTATCAACACTAAAACATTTACTCCGTTTGGATATTACCGAATTGCATTAGGCATCGTTTTAATCATCTATCAAATTATTATAACTTTTGTTGGTGAACCATCTAGCTCAAGCGAATCACTAAATTCAATATCAAACGATTTAAAATTGATAATTTATCAATTAAAAAACGTTAATTTGAATTTAAAAATACCGCAAAACACAATTATTTAATATATTATTCAAACAAATATTTGAAATTATTGTCACCCACTATTTGGTAAATTCCTTCTACATATTCTTCCCCATTACTATTTATATGTGCAAGTTTAAATGTTATCCCGTCGAAATTTAAATATAATTTAGAATCAAAGGAAGTAAGCATATAGGTATCGTCATCAAATTCATATAACATGGCATCGACATTTTGTCGAAATTCGAGGTTAACTAAATAATTTTCTTTATGTTCAACAAGTTCATCATTAACATATACATCTACATCATCAAATCCCTGCGTTATAAATGCATAAAGAGGGTCGCTATATCTTAAAGACGGGAAAGAATCTAAAGAATAATATTTTTCATCGACAAGCACATTGCCATTATTTACATTAATATAGTAATAAGTGTTATTAAATAAAATTCTAAGTTGTTGATAACTACCACCAGAAATTTGACCTTCTAGTGTCGGTATCTCAGTAGCGGTCTCATTTAAAAAATTAATGAGGGTATTTACATCTTCATTGTTTGTTGAATAGTGAATTGTTTTTAATACTCCAGGGGTAACGCCAACCGCACCTGATTCAGCCCTAATTTCTTCTACCTTATCAGGAGACGCGATGACTTCATCAATCCAAGGATATAAACTAGATAAAGTAACAATATTTTCCTCACTATTAGATGAACTATCATCTATGTTATGAGTGTCACAACTGGCAATTAAAAGTAATGATGGAAGAAGTAAAAATGTTAAAAATTTGTGTTTCATATCAATTTTCTCCTCGATAATTATTTTTTACATAATCAATGATTTCATTAACCTTCATTTCGCCTATATAAAACGTTTTAGCGCTCGCCAATATGTTAGTTTGAATATATCCTTTTTCATTTAATCCTACCGATATATTTATTTCACCAAGTGGGACGATGTCCACTCCGCAAGATAAAATTGAATTAGTGTAATTTGCACTATTACTTAAGGAAGAATTTTTGAGATTTTCATCGTTAAATATGTGTGTCCAAAATATTTCTTTTGAATTTAAAAATGTTGTTCTAACGCCATTTTGATTTAAAACAAAATCTGTATTAACTAGATATTCTTTCAAATTTAATTTATCAATCATTTCACCTAATGTATTAAATTTGTAAGATGTATTATTGAATGAATAATACAATTTAGATGTTTTAAAATAAACGGCGATTGAACATTGTGCATCTATTTTTTTAATTGAATAAACATCGACTAAATCGGTATGTTCTTCTTCTTCATAGATGTCATATCCTTTTACGCTAACATCTTCCACTAATAATGTATCGATATAATCAATATCTAAAGGTTCATTTAATGTAGAAAAAACATCATAGGTAATACCTTGATAGAAAATAGAACTATATTTTTCAATGTCTGATTTTAAATCCCAAGGTAAGACAGGTGAGGTTTGAGATGAATTCATATCCTCATATACTTCACTCGAACTGTTATTTACAGTTCCTGCATCATCATTACTCACACTAGTTGTTGCTTCTTCTGTAGTATTTGGTGGTACTTTATCAAAAAAAGTAGGTAAGACAATAACAAAAACAAGCGAGCAAGCAGCTAGAGGAGTAATCCAATAAAAATGTTTTTTGTTAAAAGATTTTTTTTGTTTTGATTCTTTTACAAAATCCTTAAAAACAATCTGTTCTTTTATTTCGTTAAAATCTCCGCTCTCATTTATTTTAGAGTTGATTTCATCGATTATTTTCTTTTCATCCTTTCTCATTTTTATTTTCCTTTCGATATTTTTTAATTGTTCTTTCGTATGCTTTATTTAAATTTTTTGCGTTGTTACAGTATTTAGTTTCTAGTTCTTTAAAAGTATATCCAAATACGACATGGTCAATTATTAGCCCTACCTCTTTATATGACAAAATTTTAAGTAGGGATGAGACAATTTCATTGTATGATAGATTGGCGGTATCGCTATTGACTCCGATTAAATCATCATTCTCAATTAAGGATAATTTATTATTTTTCTTTATGTAATTTAATGCGATATTATGAGCGCTTCTAGTTAAATAAGATTTAATTGAACCATTTACATTAGTGGAATTATTAAAGAAATTTAAAAAAGTATCGTTAATTAAATCTTTTATTGTCTCGCTGTCGCTTATATATTTGCCGATAACAAAAAATAACAATTTATAATATTCGTTATAAATTTGTTCATAAACTAAGGTAATTTTAGTTTTATCGCCTTCTTGTAATGCTGAAATTAATGAAGTTTCAAGCTTTTTCAAGCTTTTTTCCTCCTTAGAAGATATCTCCATTATATATGACACATTATGCATATAAAAGCGACATTATTTTTATAAAAATAAAGGAAGACTCATATACAATATTCAAGCGGTCTAATTAAAAGAGTCACATTGCTTTTTGACATTTCATTTTGATTAGATAATTGTGTTCACCATATTTTTTTAAAATACTAGAAAACAAAATAACTATAATTTGTGCTTGCGATAAAAATATATATCAATACTAATTGCATCTTTACTATTTAAAATGTAGCAAATACAAATTAATTAAACATACGTGCTGATTTATAACGAAAACAAGTAAATATAATTAAAAAACTCGCAAAAGGCGAGAATTTTTTATCGTTTGTCCTTACTGTACGCCTTAAATGCCTTGACAAAATCATTTATTTGTGAATCAACGTATAAATTTTAGTCCACAATGTATCAAAATCGCCCATTTACGGGCACATTCTAGCATATTTATTCAGTTTTCGTATATTTGCAAATTTCCAATAAATGGCGGAAAGGATGACTTCTAGTTAACATTTTGTCTTTTTTATTGACATTGGATAATTTCTAATGGTAATTTCCCTACGATGGCGGTTTAATCTTTTGAATAAAAGTAATAATTAAGGTATTGTTTTATGTCTTTTGAAGAGCAAGTGTAATATCCACCGCTTTTGTATTTTCCGAGCATAGATATATATTCGATGTATTCTTTGCTTTTTAATGCTTTGCATATTTCATCGAAGGAAAACTCACTCATGATATAAAGACCACTGTAGCAGCCCGTCCCAGCTGGAAGTTTACTAACTTTTACATCGCTGACATCTTTGTAGAGATTATTGATTCCAATTCTTTCATATTTGACATCGTTAATTGCTTGCGTGCGACCAAACCCATACCAATCCGATCCTGGCTCAGCATCTCTACTAACCAGATTCTCCTTTTGGGATAACATGTACTCATAGAGTTTGCTATCAGACTCCAATTCTTTTAGAGTAATCAGCTTAGCATTTTGATTATAAGGGAAAATACATTGATACCATTTGCCTGTCGATACCTTTAAAACTTTTATAATGTATTTGGAACTAAATTCGAAATTGCCTATGAATACTTTATCTGCTAAAGTTGCAAATCCATTTTTAACGCTAATATTACTTCCAAAAGGAATAAATTCAAGAATTTTACGTAATCTTTTTAATGTAGATTTTGTTGCAAAATAGAAATTATCACAAATATTAAAATCGTCTTGTCTAAGATCGCTTACTTTTTTAGGATGCAAATTTTCTGCATCATATTCATAGTAACTAAGAATATCATCTGATTTATTATTCGAAATTGTTACTATCGCAGTGTATGTAGTTGCATTGAATGGCTGGAAGTGTTTCAAATCACAGATTGAGACAACCTTATTTGTTCTAACAATCCAATTTCTAAAATTCTTTCCTGCGAGACTTGTGAAAAAAGAACTTGGCGCAATATATGAAAGTACACCATTTTTATTCAGCATTCTGATGCCAGCCTCATAGAAAACCAAATATAGATCTGCCATTCCACCCTGGCCAAATTCAAAATCCTTGAATTCATCATAGCTTTCGCCAAAATTATGGACTCGTACATAAGGTGGGTTCCCTAATACATAATCCATTTTACACGCATATTTAGGAAGGACTTGAAGAGTATCAGCGCAAACAACGTCAAATTTAACATCTTTGATGCCGTATTTAGAACATATGGATTGCATGTTTTCTTTGCATTTTTCTGATTCAATATCGCTTAATTCTATTCCGTGAATATATTTTTCAATTTCGGTTTTCAAAGTTTCTTTGTCATCTGAAAAAACCAAATAATCATTGATATATCTTTCAACAATCTCACACAAAAATGCACCATCGCCACAACTATTATCGATAACGTGTTTTTTATTTATCTCCCCAGTGACATAGCCACCCATGTCACAAATGTTTTTTACCAAATATTTTGGGGTATAAATTTTGCCCCTACTCTTCACTTCACTTTTCATAAAAATCACCTAGATTGATAAAATGAAGTGGGCAATTTTCTTTATATACGAATCAAAATCGTTATAGATAACGGTATTGCCAAATTCAATCTTTCTATTCGAATAAGAAAAACTGAATGGATGAGTCAAATAATAGTTCTTGTATAATTGGAAATTTCTGACGCTCCATGGGCAATCATCCATATGAACAACCCCAACAAAGGTTTTATTCGGGGTATGCATATAAACATCGGCATCATCTTTTGAGAGATTAACGTATTTATCTAAATTGTGTTGTGTTATTTCTTCCCATCTAGAAATTCCACCCTGTTTGTCATAGTAAGGAATCTTATCTGGAATAATAAATATTTGAAAATATGGAATTCGATTGCTTCTGATATTAGCGGTTTCTCCCAACATACATTCAAAATAGTTGTTTGAATTTTGGGAGTAGTTACTCATAACAAACTTCACAGCCAAACCAGCAACAATCTTCCCTCTTTTGCTAACAGTAATATCGATCTTTTTGTCCATATATCTGCCAGGAGCAGAGGCTTCTTTATCATCTCTAAACCCTAATGAATTAATCTTGTACTCATAACCGATTAAGTTTTGCAAAGTGGTTGAAATAAACCCGTGCAAAACCTTTAGCTTTTCATTGCTTCTTGCACTTGTTCTTAAATAAATCTCAAATGATTTATGCAATACTTCTAAAAATTTAGCGTTGTAATTGAAATCATAATATTGATTTCTTATATCACCTAATATGTTCATGCTCATAATCCAAAACCTATGCCTTTCGTATTCTTAAAAATTATATCATAAAAGCTCCATAATTTGTTATTTTTTAACGCAATTATCCAATTACCGAAAACCATACCTTTTGAGACAATTATCTTGATTGTCTTTTTCTTTTAAGTGATAGATAGCATAACCGGAGGAATGAATATGAATTATGGTTATGCTAGAGTAAGTACAATCAATCAACACTTAGATAGACAAATAGATGAGTTACATAAAGTCGGACTTTTGGACTCTCAAATATTTATCGATAAAGAGTCAGGGAAAGACTTTAATAGAACAAACTACAAAAAACTCCTGAAAAAACTAAGATCAGGAGATGTGTTATATGTGAAATCTATTGATAGGGTTGGAAGAAACTACAATATGATCCTTGATGAATGGAGAATCCTTACTAAAGAAAAGGATATAGACATTGTCGTTATTGATATGCCTTTACTTGATACAAGAATTGAAGGAAAGAATCTTGTTGGTAAGTTTATCGCGGATGTAGTTTTACAAGTCCTATCATTTGTTGCGGAAAACGAAAGAGAAACCATGAAGCAACGCCAAGCTGAAGGAATAAGAATGGCAAAGCTAAGAGGAGTTAAATTTGGCAGGCCTTCCACTCCTACACCTGATGATTTTGATAATATTGTTAGACTCTATAAAGAAAAGAAAATCACAGTAATAACTGCGATTAACATGTCAGGATTAACTCGAGGAACTTTCTATAGAAAACTAAAGAATCTCCAAATCTAAATCTTCTCGATTGCCACTTTAATTAACTCATCAATCGAGCATCCGAATATTTTCGAAAACTTAAAAAGGAAGTCCAATGTCGGTAGCGTGTTTCCCATTTCGTAGTGCCTGACCCTAGGATAGGAATACCCGGTAGAGCTGCATATCTCCGCTCTTGAAATATATTGTTGTTCCCTTATTGAACGTATAAGCCATCCTAATATTGTTTTATTAATATTCCCATATATGTTTCTTCTGAAGAAGATTTTTTCCCATTTCGCATAGCACATCTTATATACACCACCATAGAAACTCGCATATTCTTCATACCTGACCTTACCATATCTAATTTTCTTAACGGCATCTTTTTCATCATCACTTAGCCCATCAATGTATTCGGTATATAGACTTTTAATCCTCTTTGCGATGGCATAATTGTCCGGCCTTTCAAGAGTTCTGCTTATCCCATTGCTTTCAAAATTGCTGATACACTTTTGCACCTCGAATAAGGTGTATTTAAGAAAGTGCCTAAATCCTTTATCCCCTCTAGCAAGCACAAAGCCATAATCAGTGATCATTTCTATCATCCTCCTATATGAAGGAATCAAATAATTATGAAAATAAGTCGAGTTATTTATAACTTGTAAAATTCGGCTGTCAACACGGCTGTTCGGGTGCGAGCCCTGTTTTTGCTATCGTAAAGTTGACATTTTTTGCAAATTTAAAATTGTTATGTCAAGTGATTTACGGTAAAGAAATTACGATATTTTATATATAAAGTATATAAATATACAAAAAAACACCGAATTTTTTATCGCAAATCGGTGTCAATTTTTGAGAATGTGTTTGGAAAACGCCTTAAATGCCCTTAATATCGATAAGCGAACGCCTTAAATGCCTTTCTTTTATTTATTTTTTAAGTTTTACATTATAATAAAGTTAGATTTATAAATTGTAACCTAGTATCATCAAAACAATTAATCCTATCATAGAAATAACAAAAGGAATTAATCCTACAATTCCCATCACTATTTTATCGTGTTTTT
>CASDYZ010000045.1 GCA_949285325.1 uncultured bacterium | reverse complement strand
AGAAAAATTGGATACCACCTATGGATCATCCATGGAGATATCCAAATTATGATTCCTTTCAAGAAGCGTTCAAAAATAATCGTTATTCTCTACGTTAATGTTTATAAAAATGTTGGGACATTTTCGCTTAGAATTGACAGATGATTTTGTTATTATTAAACTAAATTGTGAATTCTTAAAGTAAATTCCGTTTTTACTTAAAGTCATAAGACAACTATTATTTACTCTTTTATCCATTTTCTAGTTTATAATTATATGTATGGAAAAACTTAAACGAGAAAAAACTAAAAAAATTAAAATTAAAGACATCACTATTGGGGGAGAAAATAAAGTACTCATTCAATCGATGTGTAACATCAAAACGGAAAATTATAAAGAAGTTATCGCTCAAATAAATAGATGTGCTTCGCTCGGGGCGGATATGATGCGTGTATCGATAATGGACGAAAAAGACGCTGAAGCGATTAAAGAAATAAAAAAGGGTATCAATATTCCTCTTATCGGCGACATCCACTTCGACTATCGACTCGCTTTAAAAGCGATGGAAAATGGTATAGATAAAATTAGGATTAATCCTGGCAATATTGGAAGCGTGGAAAACGTTAAAAAAGTCGTCGATATGGCAAAAGAAAGACATATCCCTATAAGAATTGGCGTCAATTCTGGCTCACTCGATAAAGATATCCATAATTACGATGTTATGTACGGGGCTAATACGCTTGTCGCCTCTGCAAAAAAACATGTAAAAATATTAGAAGATTTAAATTTTTACGACATAGTCATCTCCCTTAAAGGGAGCGATTGTCTAGAGACTATAAAAGCGTATGAAATCGCTAGTGTGACATTCCCCTACCCACTCCACCTAGGTATAACTGAAGCTGGGTTTAGTGAGATTTCCCTTATTAGAAGTGCCTCCACTCTTTCTCCATTATTATTAGAGGGGATAGGCGACACGATAAGGATATCAATAACCGCCGAACCTGAAGAAGAAGTAAAAGCGGCAAAAAGACTCCTCCACGACATTGGATTATATAAAAATTATCCGACACTAGTGTCTTGCCCGACATGTGGTAGAACACAAGTCAACGTGGAAAAACTAGCTAGACAAGTGATGGAATATTTAGAAAAAATTAATAAAAATATGCACGTCGCTGTCATGGGGTGCATCGTCAACGGGCCAGGAGAAGCGAAAAACGCTGATATTGGCATCGCTGGAGGTAGTCACCACTACGTCATATTTAAGAAAAAAGAAATAATCGCCACTGTAAAAGAAGAAGAGGCGTTCGATAGATTAAAAGAAGAAATAGATAAATTATAATTTATCTTTCCACCCCTCTTCATAGACACCACTTTTTAGCATCTCAATTTCTTTTTTATAAGGTGAAGTAGAATTTACATAAGGAGTTTCTAATATTTTAGGTATCCCATCTAAAAGAGGATGGTGAACTATCTTATATAAAGTATCAAATCCAATATGTCCATAACCGATATTTTCGTGTCGATCTTTTCTCGCCCCACTCTCATTTTTGCTATCGTTTATATGGACGCACAATATTTTATTTATCCCAATAATATCGTCGACCATCTTTAAAAAATTATCGACGTCTTTAATATTGTACCCCGCGTCAGAAAGATGGCATGTATCTAAACATACTCCTACTCTATCTTTTTTGTCGATTGAGGTTACTATTTTATTTATATTTTCTAAGGTCGCACCAATTTCACTGCCCTTGCCCGCCATAGTCTCGATGGCGATTTTAACTTCGCTATCATCGTTATTTAATACTTTATTTAACACTTCGATTAATTTTTCACTCGCTTTTTCGACACCTGCCCCGACATGTGCGCCTGGATGAAGTACCATCGTCTTGACTTTAAAATCACTCGTTCTTTTAAGTTCTTCTTTAATTATCTTGATGGCGAATTCATTCATTCCCTCTTTAACGGTGTTCGCCCCGTTTATGACGTATGGGGCGTGCACGATTACTTTATTTAAATCGATATTATTTTCTTTGGCTAATTTTATCCCTTCTTCTATTCTTAATTCTTTGGTTGGCTTTCTTAAAGTGTTTTGAGGGGCACCTGTATAAAACATAAAGGTATTTGCCCCCATTTCAATCGCGTCTTTAACACTCCCTTCAAAATAAAGAGGTGGGACAAGTGAGACGTGAGCCCCGATATATAATTTTTCTTTTTCCATAACGATTTACCTACCTTTTAAATTATTATACATTAACAAAAACGATTAAATAACCACCACGCTCATGATATTATTTAACTATGAGAAAAGTAGAGATAATTAAGCCGTACGGCTACTGCGCTGGTGTGGTTAGGGCCATTAATTTAGCAAAGATTGCTAAAGAAGAAAACAAAGATAAAAATGTCTATATTTTAGGGCAGTTGGTGCATAATTCTATCGTCTTAAATTATTTAAATAATTTAGGTATAAAGACACTATATGAAGAACATAAATCACTATTAGAATTAATTAAAAAAGTAAAAAAAGATGACGTTGTCGTATTAAGTGCCCATGGGCACCCAAAAGAAATAGATGAATATATAAAAAAGAAAAATATTAAATATTACGATGCGACTTGTCCTAAAGTTAATCTCAATTTTGAGATGATAAAAAAGTATATTGCCCTAAATCATCAAGTCATATTTGTCGGCGTGGCAAATCATCCAGAATCAAAAGCGGCGACATCGATTTCAAACAATGTTTTTCTCTATGATATCAATCTACCATTTAACTACCATTTAATTACTGATAACGCTCCTTTAGTGGTAAATCAAACTACTTTAAACTACGTAGATTTAATTAAAATACACTCCCACATATCAAAACATATTAAAGGCGCTAAAATAATGGATGAGATATGTAACGCCACAAGGATTAGACAAGAAAACATCATCAATTTAAACGATGATACCGACGCTTTTATAGTGGTCGGTGATTACAATTCATCTAACACTAATAGATTGTTTGAAATCGCTAAAAATACACATAAAGACGCCCTTGTGCTATTGATTCAAAAAGCTGATGACTTAGATATATCTGTCCTTAAAGATAAAAAAAATATCGCCATCTGCTCTGGGACATCTACTCCAGTTGAAGTCGTTGACGATATTTATAAAATGATTGTCGATTTAGATTAGATGACTTTTGGCTCTTTTTCGTGGTCGATTGTCGTGATCGTTAGATTTTTATCGATCTCGAGTAGAATCGTCTTCATCTGATCCATAAATATTTTTTCTATCTCGTGAGGTAAATCTAAATAGTTAAAGTGATTTAAGACGATATCTCTTCTCACGTGATGAGGGGCATCCCCTGATATAAATATATCAGAGCCATTTTCTTTTGCCCTCTTCCACGATCTCGCGCCACCACCTCCAATGATAGATATTTTTTGTACGTAAGTCTTACCTTCATCAATTAGTAGCCCATAACTGACATTTAATTTATCTCTTGCTAAGCGCGCAAAATCTAATATGTACATCGGTTCTTTTAAATATCCGACACGCATCGTTTTATCATATTCATCCGACACGATATTATATAAGCCAAGAGCTTTGCTAAGCGCGTCGTTCATCCCTCTATAGCCACTGTCAAAATTTGTATGTATGCTATAGATTGGAATGGCTAGCTCTTCCATTAAATCACAAAGTTTTTTCTTATCTTCATCGTTTTTAAATACTTGATATTTTGTACCGAAGATAAACGGGTGATGGGTAATGATGAGGTCGGGCTTATTTTCCATATCCCTCACCATCTCAAACACCTCCCAATCAAAATCTAGACAGAGCAAGATGTGATTAGTTTCTTTTTTTAAAGAAGAGCACATCAAACCGACGTGGTCGTAGTCTTCAGCAATTTTTTTAGGAAACATTTTCCCTAATTTTGAAATCAAGTGTCTCGTGTTCATGAAATCAAATTCCTCAATTTATTTTTTTCTTCTTCTAATTTTATTATTCTCGAATGTGGTAATTTATCGTTTTTTAAAATTGATTCAATCTGATTTATTCTATTTTGATATTTTTCTTTAAATAAGGCACATTTTTCTTCACTTAATTTTGGGCCAAATTCTAAATCTTCATCGCTGTAAATTGCTCTTTGGGCTCTTATGAATTTAACGATTTCATATATGACACCATCTTCTTTTACCATTCTCTCTTCAGCGATGATAAACCCGTTTTGAGAAATGAACTGCCTCACGCTTTTTACATTGGTATGCGCGTCGACGATAATGGTGTCGACATTGAAGAGTTTCTCTATATGTTTTTTTAAAATTTGATTGATTAAATTCCCACCTAAACCAGCGAGGACAATAGTTTTGACAGATGGAGGTAAATCTCTTATCCCATCGCTTAAAAGAGGGACGATTCTTTCGATGTATCCAGAATCTATAATGGCTTTTAATAGTCTGTTATATGGACCGTTTTTATTTTCAATCGCATAACCTTTAGGTATCCTATCATTTTCCACAAGTGAGATGATAAGTTTACCATGGTCCGCCCCCACATCAGCACATACAGCGTAAGGCACCATATCGTAAATACATTTTAGTCTCTCAGATAGATGGACCATATTTATTCACCTCCTCTTTAATCGATTTATTTTGTCGAGCGATAATCCCCTAATCTCCTACTTTTGGTCGGATGTTTAAGTTTTTTAATAGCCTTAGCTTCAATTTGACGGATTCTTTCTCTAGTCACCCCAAATTCTTTACCGACTTCTTCTAATGTTCTCGGACGATTGTCATCTAGCCCGTATCTTAATCGGATGACTCTTTCTTCCCTGTCGGTAAGTTCATCGAGCACTTTTCTAAGTTCTTCTCTTAAAAGTTGATTGGTCGTATATTCAACTGGTGACTCACTTTCTTTATCTTCGATAAAATCACCTAGATGTGAATCATCTTCCTCCCCGATTGGAGATTCGAGTGATACAGGTTCAAGTGCGATACGCTGAATCTCTCTAATTCTTCTTGGAGTGAGGTTGACATTATCTTTCATCTGTTCGGATATCTCTTCCGCGGTTGGTTCTCTTCCTAAATCTTGAATCAACTGCCTTTTGACGCGCGATATTTTATTTATCGTTTCCACCATGTGTACCGGTATTCTTATCGTACGGGCTTGGTCAGCAATTGCCCTAGTCGTCGCTTGACGTATCCACCACGTCGCGTAGGTAGAAAATTTATACCCTTTAGTGTAGTCAAATTTATCGACTGCTTTCATCAAACCGAGGTTACCTTCTTGAATTAAATCGAGAAATAGCATCCCTCTACCAACATATCTCTTAGCGATATTGACCACTAATCTCAAATTAGCGTTTATCAATTTCTTCTTCGCTTCTTGATCACCTTCTAGTATCTTTTTTGCTAGTATTGGTTCTTCTTCAGGTTTTAAAAGATTGTATTTACCAATCTCTTTTAAATACATCTTCACCGAGTCGTTAGTTTTAATTTCTCCACTTAAAGACGAATCTAAATTCTCGTAGTCGATATCATCTTCAACTTCACTAGAGTCGATGTCGTCATCAAACAAATCGTCTGGTTCAGAATCGATATCGATATCTTTATCGTCGATGCTATCTAAACTGTCATCTTCTTCCTCTTCGTCGTCGCTGACGACATTAATATTGTTCTGTTTGAAGAAATCCATGATTTGGTCGACTACCTCATCCCCTAATTCATAGTTGCTAAGGAAGTCGAATATTTCACTTTGTTCGATGGTGTTGTCGTTATTTTTTGCTTTCTTTAAAAGTTTTTTCTCCATCTCTTCAATAGGGACGATCTCCCCATTTTCATCGATCATCTCCTGTTTGATTTTCTTTTTTGCAATGCGAGGTGATCCAGGTTCATTGACCTTCTTTTTAGGACGACCTCTATTCTTTTTCTCTTCTTCTTTTCCCATTTTTAACTATCCCCCTTCTTAACTTTTCTCATCTTTCTCCTATTGTATTCACTCATGATACGAGCTTTTTCTCTTTCATCTTTTCCCGATAGGCTCTGCGTCAGCATATCGTTTTCAAATATTTTCTCTTTCTCGTTGTTAATTACTTTTAAGTAGTCGTAAAGTAAATTTTCATCGCACTGAGAAGGATGATTTTTTTCAAAATAAATTTCACTTATCTTTTCGATTAAATCATCTTTGTCTTCAAGTTGACTATTTTCAAGTGCTGATATTATTTCATATAGTTCAAACTGCCCATATTCTCTAACATAGTCAACTAAGAATGTGGCGATCTTCCTATACACCTCATCATAAAATCCTTCGATATTTTTTTCATAGAATGCTACCGCGGAAGGATTTTGAAGCATTTGGTATAAAAACTCACGCTCAGCAAGTTCGAGCCTCCTAAGCCCTTTTTTCTCAGGTTTAAAGGTTTGCATAATTTGATGAGGTGACACATCGGTTGAACTCTCTTCATACCTATTTATCAAAGCCCTTATCGATTCGACTTCAAATCCAGTCGCCCGTGCAAGTTTAATGATATAGTTGTCTCTTTCAAACACATCTTTAGTGTTTTTTAATATCGGGATAAAACTTTCAACAATTCTTTTCCTCTCACTTATAGAACTTGAATTGCTATTTTGTTGATAGTAAGAAAGAGCGAAGTCAATCCTATCGACAAGATTATTTAAATATTGTCTTAAAGCATCTTCTCCCTCTTCATTTAAAATTTCATCCGGATCTTTTAAATTACCTCTCGTATCGACGATGCGAGTGGGTATTTTATTTCTTGCGAGTAGATTAGTCACCTTTAAAGAAGCAGTTTGCCCCGCCTTATCGCCGTCGAGGCACACCCTTACCTCTACACCTAACTGTCTAAGAAGTTGGACATGTTCTATCCCAAACGCTGTCCCCATGAGAGCAACAGCAGAATCTATCCCAATTTTAGCGAGGGCATAGACATCGAAAAATCCCTCACATATATATACGAAGCCATCGATACGGGCACTTTGCTTTGCTCTATGGTAATTATATAAAATGCTCGCCTTTTTAAATACTTCTGTCTCCGCACTGTTGACGTATTTAGCTTCATCGCTATTAGATAATCTACGGGCGCTGAAACCGACAGGGCGACCTTCATTATCACATATAGTGAATATCACTCTACCCTGGTTTCTATCGACTAATTTACCATTAGAGAAGTAAGTGTTACCAATTTCTTCAATCGTTTTTAAAGAATGGCCTTTAGACTGCAAATATCTACAAGTCAATTCGCCGTTAGGGAAGGCGTAACCTAATCGATATTTTTCTTGCATCGCTTCATCTAAGTGTCGAGATTTAAAATATTTAAGTCCTTCTTCCCCTTCTTCAGTCGATAGGGCGTATTGATAGTAAGTCGTTAAATCTTCTAAACATTTATAGATTGCTTGTTTACGTTCATCGACAGGCTTTTGATATATTTTTCTCTCTAGTCTCTCGTCTTTATAATCGGATAGTTGAGCGACTTTTTTAAGCGCGTCGAAGAAAGGTATCTTTTCAAATTTTTCAACGAAGGTAATGGCGTTGCCCCCAGTATGACAGACAAAGCAGTTAAATATCTTCTTTTCTGGCGAGACGAATAAAGACGGATTAGTGTCGTCGTGAAAAGGACATATCCCGACATAATTCTTCCCACTTTTTGATAGAGGTATGTAAGAAGAAATAATGCGGACTATATCAGCGTGGTCTAAGACATCTCTAACGAGGCTATCATCGAAGTTTGGCATGTTACCTCCTTACTAAAAAACTACTAATTAAATACTAGATGTTGTAAATTTAATCTTTTTAATAAAATATTTTTACATTTAAATATTTGACGAGTTCATTGATAGGAAGACGGATTTGATTCATACTGTCCCTATCTCTTATCGTCACACAGTTATCTTCTAAAGTGTCGAAGTCAATCGTCACACAGTAGGGCGTACCAATTGCATCTTGCCTTCTATATCTCTTACCTATGCTACCAGTGTCATCATATATGACATTCATATATTTTGCTAAGATAGTCCACACCTCTTTTGCCTTTTCCTCAAGCTTTTTACTTAGAGGGAAAACCGCCGCCTTATAAGGGGCAAGTGAAGGTGAAAGGTGCATGACGATACGTACATCATCCCCGACCTTTTCTTCGTCGTAGGCATCGCATAAAGTCATGAGTGTCAGTCTATCTAAGCCGACAGATGGCTCGATACAGTAAGGAATATATTTTTCATTTGTTTCAGGATCGAGATATTCAAGTGATTCTTTAGAATATTCCATGTGCCTTTTTAAGTCGTAGTCAGTTCGATCGGCAATCCCCCACACTTCTCCCCAACCAAATGGGAAATTGTATTCGATGTCAGTCGTCGCTTTTGAATAGAAGGCGAGTTCTTGTTTATCGTGGTCGCGATATCTTAAATTTTCTTGCTTAATTCCTAAACTTTCAATAAATGTTAGACATTTCTTCTTCCAATATTCAAACCACTCGAGGTCAGTATTCGGCTTACAAAAAAATTCCATTTCCATCTGTTCAAATTCTCTTGTTCTAAAGGTTAGTTGACCGGGAGTAATCTCATTTCTAAACGCTTTGCCAACATTACATATCCCTATCGGTAGTTTTCTTCTTGTACTCCTTAAAACATTTTTAAAGTTGACAAATACCCCTTGGGCGGTTTCTGGTCTTAAATAAACAGCGGACTTACTATCTTCAGTCACCCCGATGTGAGTTTTAAACATCATGTTGAACTGCCTTATGTCAGTAAAATCAGATTTACCACAGTTAGGACACACTAACTTCTTATCGTGAATTAGTTTATTCATCTTATCGTTAGACAATTCACCAATTTCTTCTTTTTTAAATTGATGTTCGACTAATTCGTCCGCTCTAAAACGCATGTGGCAGTTTTTACAGTCGATTAATGGGTCGTTGAATGTCGAGACGTGACCTGTCGCTTCCCACACTTTAGGATTCATTAAAATTGCCGCGTCAATCCCGACATTAGTCGGTGCTTCTTGGACGAATTTCTTCCACCACATCTTTTTGATATTGTTTTTAATCTCACTACCTAAAGGACCATAATCCCAAGTGTTAGATAGACCACCATAGATTTCTGAACCTTGAAAATAATATCCAGAAACGATGAAGTGATTAGTCAATTTATCAAATGTGAATTTACTCATTTATTTATCGCTCCCCTCTTTTTACGCACGGGAAAAATTATATTTTTATTAACATTTTTTGTCAACCTATTATAAGTGTTATTTGTCATAATTTTTATTTTCTATTCCTCTTCCGACAAAAGGAAGGGTTATAAAATCTTTATAATTATTTCTAATTATATAGTCAATATAATTACCTATTACAAGAGCGAATGCGTAATATCCGCATGCGTTAGGGTGGAAACCGAGGGCAAATTTCTCCCTCACTTTTTCATCGTATGGAATCATATATTTAGTTATATCTATCAAATATGTACAAGAATACATCTTTACTACTTGTTCTAATTCTTTTTCAACATAGAGGGCAATTTCATCTCTTTTGCTATCAATGCGATCTATTTGAAGTGATACAATAAATATTCTCGCGTCTTTTTGTATACTTTTTAATTTTGATATAACTTTACCTAAATATCCAAAATAAGTGTCAGGATTGTTATTTGGATTATTTATATCGATATCTAGATGTGAGCCAGGCTTTTGATTATATAAAAATAAATCGTTGTTACCTAAACTTATAATATAAACTTGTCTTTTTTGCCAAAATTTATTTTTATCCGCCCAAGACTCATAAAATTCTTTTAAACTCATCCCACCTCGAGAATAATTGTAATATTTCCCTCCGGTTATATGAGATAAAAAACTCGGCCACGAATACTCATAAAAATCGTGATACAAAATATTACCATTTTCGTCAGTTGATTCAAATTCTCCACTCGATAAAGAATCACCTATCACCCCGACATCTTTTAAAATCGCACACAATCCGCAGTTTTCTTTAATGTTATCTAAAGGCTTTTCTCCTTCATTTATTTTAAATAATTTCAAATCCATATTTAAAATATAACATCTAAACAGCGTTTATACTATCTAAATAGAAAATATAATTCTTTTCTATGACAAATCGACCATTATTAGTTGGTAAAGAATAAGATAATTGATTATTTTGATAAGTGAAGACGATGACCCCGCTAACCCTATCTTTGATATAACAAGATGTTATATTGTTATCATTAAAATAATTAATTAAAGTGTTTCCTAAATAATTATTGTTCTCATCAAAGTCAGTTAAATCGACATAGTCCCCGCTAGCGAAAGTCGCCTTCCAAATTAATCCATAATCTTGTTCAGCACTTGTCGAAGAAGAATGGATAGCAAATCCATCATTATTCTTATCAGGATTATTTTCGAATATTTTTACAAACAAATTCTCATGTCGATAAGCATATAAATTTAAAGAATCGCCACTACCTGGATAAGTGAGGATAAAATCATATATAGAATAATATTCATTTCTAGTTGGACTGCTCACTTTTTGTTCATCAACAATATTAATGCCAAACGCATTAAAATAAGTCGTATATGGTTGGAATGTCCGTCCATTCAATATAATTGGACTAGAAGGCTCAGCGATTGAAATAGAGCTATTATAAATATTCCCAAATCTAATTTGAAAATGAGTATTATATTCTTCTATTAAATCAACATTACGTAATACATAAGCATAAGAGAAAGTTAAATCATTACCATTTATATCGGTAAAAGAATCGGTGGAAGCACTGTTGATGAAGTTAGGCATTTGGTAATATACACTATCGACATAACCATCTATATCGTTATTATCACTGTCAATATTATGAATAAGCTTAATATCCACCACTTTTTCATATGCGATAACCATTGGGCGGGTGAATCCATCATCTTCATTCCAAAGGTATCCACCAAGTTCATCATAAGCATATAAACCATAAGTAATTTCAGTCAATCTTTTTCCTGAGAGTTCATCAAATGTATTGCTATTAAAAATATCATTTATATTCACGTCTGGAACAGATTCTCTTCCTGTCCCTTCTTCCCTTGGCCAATAATATACTTCTCCATTAAATAGCCCACAGTTACCGATAGCGACATAAAAGTTATATAGCCCTGGTCCATTTGTAGCTATATTTACGTTACTGGCGGTTATATTAAAACAATTTTCTTCCCAATCGCTATAACTGACATTCCCTTCACAAAATGATAAATCAATTTTTAAAGTAAAATTTTCATCGACATCAACATTTAATAAAGAAGCATATTTGACAGATGGAACGTTGTTATATTTATATCCATCTTCTTCACCATCAGTCGTATATAACATATAATGTTCTTCACTACCATTTACTGTCGCTCTAATCGCGTCTCTCATCCCTTGAGATCTACTAGCACTAGAATTATAATTCTTACCACACGTAAAGAATGGATATAGCCTAATGACATTATCCTCATCAGCGTACCTATCTAATCCTTCTAGCACATCAAAGACATAAGTCATATCTAAATCAGCGTTTTGAAAGCATCCATATTCATCTGTTGAATAATTTTGTGAAGTCCAAGCTGAAAAATAATTGATGTAATAACCATTAGGATCACTCATGTCGCAGTATGGTGTAGATATCGCCTGCGCAAATAGGCCACTTGAAAGAGTAGTTATTCCGCTTATCCTAATTGGGGAGTATCGACCTTGAGTATAATTTCTATCTCTCCAATACCCAAATCTATCGTATAGGTGCATATATCTTGGATATCGTCCATCTGGATTAGAAGAATATGTACCCTCCTCTTCTGTATGTCCAATATAAAATTCTTTTTCGCCTGAATCAGGAGTGTAATAGTCATTTTGATAATTTTCCCCACTATATAAACCGTTATTACTATTCATCCCATACACATTGGTGTGGTAGTAAGGATTGCCTTCCGAAACTTTATCGTAACTATCGTCGAGGAAAAAAGTATTACTTTTAACTATATCTTTATAAGCTACATCATTTACATTTGTGGTGTTAAAACTAGCTTCTCCATCCGCATTAGTCGTCACATCGACATACCCAATACTATTTATTTGTGTATCACTCATAAACATATATAAAATGCTTGGGTAAAAATAAATTGTATATGTCTCTTCTTCTATTGAAGTGTCATAAAAAGAATAATTTTCTTCAATGTCATCGACACCGATTTGAACATCTAGTTCATGGACGTGATTGATATTAGAAAAATACCAAGCGCTTAAGCCTGAAGTTGGGATTAGTGATAATCCACCAATCAATGCGATGTATTTAGAAAATCTAATCTTGCTCATATTCTTTTATTCAACAATATACACTTCTATTTCAAAAATTACTTTGTTTTCTCCATTTGATAAATTTTGATATAGAGCTGTATATTTTCCCTTTGTATTTGGTTTGACATCTAAAGATACATATTTAAAATAATCGGTTAAAGATACTTCTAGTGAATGGATATTGTTATTTATAACATATTGGTCATTAAAATAAGAAAAATCTACCCAACCATCGCTAGATTGACTAGATGGATAAAATTCAATGTAATTACTAATATTACCTGCAAATGACACTTTTAAACGTAAAGATACATTTATGTCAGTAGATGAGGCAAGTGAAGGGTCATAACTAAATTCAATATTTAAATTGTCATCCGATATTCTTTCGTCATTTTCACCTATGGAAAAGAAGCTGACACCATCATATAAATCAGTCGGGCTTTGCCCTTCTTCTAAAACGACAAAAGATGGGAATTCTACTCTGTTAAATCTACCTAGATGTTGAATGTCATCTAAAACGACACCGATATTTGTGTTTGTCGCCTCAACCGCCTTCATATTATCGACAAAATACCAAGCAGAATAACCAATACCTACTATCGATATACTAGAGGTGATACAAAGTAATGATAAAAATAATTTTCTTAACATTATTTATTACCTCCGTTATCGATACTTATCTCACCTAAATCTAATAAAGAACATAGGCTTTTTTTACGGTTATAATATGTCTTATCAATAAGTTCTTCGTGCACTTCTAAATTGATGAGGAAGGCTACCGCCATAAACATAGAAATAATACCGATATTTGACTGTAAGTAAGTGATGCTAACACCTAAGAATAACGATTGATAACCAGTGTATCGACCGATAATCTTATCAAATTCGATATAGCATTCTTCTGAGAAAGAAGCGTTATTCGCATCCCCTCTAAAACAATAATGTTTTACACCATTTTCATCTTCTAAGATATTTATAAGGCGATGAACGTATATATCGTCACCAATATAAAAAGCGACAACATCGAATACTTCTAATTCTTCTTCCTCTATCTTTTCAATACCAATCAGTGAGTATTGTTCAATTTGGTTAGTGAGATTGTTTTCTTTAATATAGGTATTATCATCGTGCGCACTAGACATTGAGCCAGTTTGTATGGTGATGTAAGCAGTATTGCTAATATAAAGAACTTCTCCGCTACCACGGTAAGTGAAACAAATAATCATGACGATAAATATAAATGCCAAGATAAAAGAATAAAGAGTTAGATACACAATCCTTAAAGGAGAGAAGTGACTATTTTGATAAACTAATCTATCGAGATAAGTTTTAGGAAGTTCATTATTCTTGGATTTTGATGTTTCCTTAAAATCATCTTCAGCAAAAGAAGATATACTTTCATTCGCTTTAGTACCTTCACTTACTTTTTTCGACTTCTCTATGAACTTATCGTTCATCTTTTTAATTTGAACTAATAAGTCCTTATCTTCTTGTCCAGATTTAATGCTAAGTCTTTTGTATTTGCCATACGCCCAATAAAGAAGGGAAAAAGTGAGAGTCAAACAAATGATGACTACCACTGCGATGGCAAGAGCAATATCGACTAAAGAATTACTGTTCATCGCCTTAAAATAAAATAAAGATTAATGATTAAATTAAAATGTAATGTAAATAATTAGTTACCAGCAACCCATGAAGCGACACAGACAACTTTAATAGCGCCTTCACCTGCACTAGTAATTGCTTCGCTTAATGAATTCCATTCAGTTTCATTTTCAGGTTTTGCGTCCGCAACGTATTGGAAACCTGCGTTAACTAAACCAGTCGTAGAGACATCGATGTCGAGCGCGTCACCACTGACAGTTTTTGCCGGGGTTGAAGCTGGATCGATAGTCGTATCCCCTAATGTGAGGTTTTGTTGAGTTCTCACATAGACTGTATAGCCGTTGAATGTGGATTCAGTGAGTGAAGTTGAGACAAAGTTAGAAGCAGTTACTCCGACGTATTCTGCTAAAGCTTCTTTGACGCAAATGTAAGTTGAGACGTTGAGTTGGTTATATCCATCACCGACTAATTCATTATATTTTTCTGTTTCGATGAAATAGTCGATTTCGATGTCAGTAACGCTGACTCTATCAGCCCCTGAAGTAGTTTCGACTCTAATACCTTTGGTCTCATCACTCAAATTGGCGTAACCACCTTGGTCGAGAACGACATAATAATCGCTATCAGCGAAAACGATGTCACCATAATCAGCAATTGGAGTTAACTCGACATTGAGGTTCTTTTCAGCGCTTACTTCAGCTTGGAAGTGCCAGGCTGAAAAACCACTGCCGACAATCGCTACCATACCAAGAATAGGCGCGCCGATTGTCAATAATTTTCTTGAAAACATACGAAATTCTCCTCCTCGTTTGTTTTTTGTGAAATTATTATAAATATTACCCCCCCCCCGCGTCAAGAAGTATTTTGCAAAATACTTTAGTATTTTGAATGCAATGAAAACGGTCAAATGAAGGGTAAAAATCCACTTTTAGGAAAACGATTGAACTGCTATAAAGAAAGTAGACAGTAAGGGGGTGATTTTATACACAATTACATGAAGATGTAGACACACTAGTTTTAAAAGTAGACAGCAAGGCGATAAAAGGAAACACGAAAGCTTCATTTATTAGTCACTTATGCA
>CASDYZ010000044.1 GCA_949285325.1 uncultured bacterium | reverse complement strand
AAAATAAAAAAGCGTACCTCTTTAAATTAGATACGCTTATTTTTAACTATTTATTCGAGTTGATGCTCCTCATCACTTCTCTAACTTGTTTTTCGCTTGGCTTTCTTCCCATCGACGCGAACATCGCGCGGATCATCTTCTCATTTATCGGTGGATTTTTCTCAAGTTCTTTTTTAAACCACCATCTCGCTAAAAAGAATCCAGCAACACCGCCCGCTAAAAGGAGGCCGATAAGGGATAAAACAAACACCCAAATTTGAATTTCCATCATATGAATAATTCTCCCATTTCAATTTTTAGGCTCTACTATCGTATTCGCCAGTGTCAGTCCTGACGATGACTTCTTCCCCTTCTTCGATGAAAAGAGGTACTCTAATTTTAAGTCCAGTCTCTAAAACCGCGTCTTTAGTCGCTCTGTTGACGGTGTCACCTCTAACTGCAGGCTCGCAGTGAGTAATTTTTAATGTGACTTTCGCCGGGAGGTTAATACCGAGTACTTCTCCTTCATAAGAAGTGATTTCAACGATTTCATTACCTTTTAAAAACTGCATTTCCCAAGTGAGTCTATCTTTATTGATTTCGATTTGCTCATACGTTTCTTGATCCATGAAGCACAAGGCATTGCCAGTATCATAAAGATACTGCATTTGTCTTTTTTCGAGTCTAATGGTTTCGATGCTATAGCCACTGTTACGACTCATTTCGGTAATCGAACCAGTCCTCATGTTTTTTACTTTTAATTTGACGATCATTTTTCTCATCGCGTTTTTATTTAAGTCGACATTCATCACTAAATAAATCGCCCCATCTTCGATAAAATAATTGCCTTCTTTTAACTGTGTGACATTAATCATGATTTTTCTTCTCCTTACTATTATTTTTAAGCGCTTTTATTACGAACATATTGTGTTCTAATTCATAGATAATACTTGTCGTTTGCCCATGCCCTGGATAACAAGATGCTTTTTTATCTAAAGAAATTATTTTAATTAGCGATTCATCAATCTTAGATGCATCCCCACCAATTAGATCACTTCTACCTATCATCCCTTTAAATAAAGAATCACCAGTAAATAACAAATGGCTGTTCTTCAAATAAAATATCGATGACCCTTTTGTATGGAAAGGGACTAGAAAACATTGGATAGGTTCATTAATTAAATGTAATGTTTCTCCTTCAAAAAAACGTTTGCACGGACAATTTAATTTAAAAGATTCACCAAATAGATACGAGGCATTGTATTTAATATCGTCGACATAGTCAATATCGACGTTTGATATATAAATATCAACGCCATATAAATTTGTAATATCTTTCGCGTCACGAATGTGGTCGTAATGCGCGTGTGTTAACAAAACTGCCTTCAATTTAATATTATTTTCATCGACAAATTTAACTATTTGTCCTTTGTGAAATCCAGGGTCGATAACTATACCATTTAAATTTTCATCGTATATGATATAAGTGTTTGAACTATCTGAATACAAATCAATAATACATTGAACGACCATCATAGAGATTATTTTTTCTTCTCGACGTGAAGAGTTTTTTTATTGCAACGAGGGCAGTATTTATTTACTTCTAATCTATTCGCATTGTGTTTACGATTTTTAGATGTTATATAATTTTCTTCCCCGCATACGCTGCATTTTAGAGTGAATGATATACGATCTTCTTTTGCCATATTTTTCTCCTTTTCAATAAATGCGAGACATATTTTATCATAGATAAAGAGCAATATAAAGATGATTTTGTTATTATTAAACTAAATTATAAGTTCCAAGTGATAATGTCTTAAGTAGTTACGAGGGAAAATGTCCTAAATGTATAATCTAATAACGGAGGTTATACACATATGAGAAAGGTGATACTTAAGATGAATGAACAAGAAAAGTATGAAAACATTAAAC
>CASDYZ010000043.1 GCA_949285325.1 uncultured bacterium | reverse complement strand
TTAATTCACATAGCGATAAATTAATCAAAGCATTATGTAAAGCTTCAGGTACAGATTTTAAGTCTCTTGATTCTAAATCAATTTTAGGATTTTGAATTGCCTTCGAGGCTACTAATATAGAATAAACATCTTCAATAAACGACTGAATATAATCAGTATTCATCATGCTTTGTTGCAAGACTAAGTTCTTAATGTTGTTATAGTTTTCGTTTGTGTATGGCACTTTAATATCTCCTTTCAAAATTTGTTTTGACTTTTGACAATTTAAGTTTAGCCAAACGCAAAATATTTGTCAATAGCTTTTTTAAGTTTCGTCAAACTTAATTTAACTCACGCTCTGCTGAATGCTTGTTATTAATCATCGATACACCTTCTACTAGCATGTAAGCCTAATAGAACAAAGGAAAGTTCGCACTAATGATTACCAAAAGTTTGCACGAGTATAAAAAAGACCGCCATTTTGAACTAGTGCGAACTATTCTAGTCTCTAATAGTGACTTAGTATCGATTTTTTTACAAAATGAGTTAAATGACCTCAAAATTGTAAATGAACACTTTTAGGAGTTTAAAAAAGTCAGCATCAAAACCGTACCTTTATTCTTTAAAAAAATTCTTTTGTTTTAGCAAATAAACCTGCAAAAGCAGTACTTTTCATTTCTTTTTTTGCTCTTATACAATTACGTTAACACCAAAAATCATTGCAAATCTTCCCTTTTTGAAAAAATTCTTAGATGAGTTCTTTATTTATCTACAAAGATTAAAATAGCTACTTTTTAAAGTTTACTTTCTTTTAATAATTTAAATAGTGCTTAATAGATGCTGCCCTTGTTTTAAAACTATGCACTATATAGTGAGCCCCCAATTAACAAAGCCTCACTTACTATCATAAGTATTGCATTCATAATCACTGTAATAGATTAAATAATCTTTGTTAATGGCTTTATTTCTTATTATTTCAAGGCTTCCAAGTAACCTAATTTACTTGAACCTATGCGTTTAATAATACCTAAATTTTGTAATTTATTTAAATTATCTTGGATTGTGGTATGTCCAAATCCACTTTCTCTATAAAGTCCCGCAAGAGTAATATTAGGATTATTTCTTAATGATTTTAAAATCATTGACTAACTTTTATTTAATTTTTTTATTAACCACATTTGGTTGAATTTGATAATCTACAACATTAATGAAATTAAATGGATAGCTTCACTGCTTCTCTTTTAGTTTTGAATCTGACAAGAATATAAGCTTTTCTTTGAAATGTGATTTACATATATATATATGCAAAAGAAATTCATGGAGTTTTGATTATACTTTCCTTTTTCTAATTCCTATCTTATTCATAACAACAAAGGCGCTTATGTTCTGATGTTAACTCGTCTATACTAAATTTATGGTAAATTACTGCAAACTGTTGCTAATTATGTACCATATGTCACTCTATTTGTCACTCTATTTGTCACTCTATTTAAATGTAATTTAGGAATCACAAATGAACAAAAGCTAGAATTTTATCCTGACGTTTA
>CASDYZ010000042.1 GCA_949285325.1 uncultured bacterium | reverse complement strand
ATAACCATATTTTTTAACAACCCACAAGGCGAATGCGTCGAATGTTTCGATGTGGGATTCATCGATCTTATCAAGTTGAGGTTTTAAATTGGGATGATCGACAAGTTGTTTTTTAATTTCGTCTCTAATTCTAGTTTTAATTTCTTCCGCGGCGGTCTTAGTAAAAGTAACAACTAAAAAGCGATCGACAGGTGTGCCCTCGATTATAAGTTTGACAATTCTTGTTTTTAACACAGTCGTCTTGCCACTGCCCGCGCCGGCGGAAACTAAAATATTTGAGCCTCTTGTCTCTATTGCTTTTTGTTGACTTTTATTAGGTGAGAATTTATTATCCATATTTATTCACCATCCTCATCTTGCCCTAAAAAGATAAATTGATTGTTTTTGACATAGCAAATGTCGCGGTAATGGCAATATTCACAAGAATTACTATTCTTATCTCTTTTTGGATTAATATAAAAATCGTTATTTAAAATACTTTCGCCAGAAGTTATATATATATTTTTAGCTTTTTCAACAATATTATTAAATTCATCAAAACTGTAATATATCGGCTCTTTACTTTTACCTTTAGAAAAATCTCCACTTTTAGTGATTTTCACCCCCTTTATAAAAGAAGAAGTTGAACTAGCACTACACGTCGAATCAAATTTAAAAAGTTCATCCGTGTCATTTATCGACTTACCAATTAATTTGAAATTATCGTATATAAGATCATCTTCATCCTTAGTTAAAAGTATATCTTTAGGTATTACTCCTTGTAGATACATGCCTCCGATACGAGAAGAATATTCAAAGAGATTTTTATCTTTTTGGGCGAGTAGCCCATAAGTAGGTAATTGAAGCGATTCACCAGTTTCAATTTTAGAGAATTCTACTTTAGTTGAACCAGTCTTATAATCGATTAAGACTAGATAATCATTGTCGATGACAATTGATTTATCGATGCGACCAGTTAAATATATGTTATCTACTAGATGGTAATAATTAGGTTTTTCTTCTAAAAAAACGGATGGGTTAGTCATATAAGATTCGTGTATTTTAATCGCGTCCACGGCATTCAATAAATATTTTTTAGTTAGCCCTTTGACGACGATTCTTTTCTCCATATCCCAAGATGTATTTTGATTAAATTGTTCATCAAATAATTTATCGAAATCAAAATCTTTATCGTGCATATGTTCTAAGATGAAATGGGCAAGAGTACCAAGTTCCATATTGAAAGTGTCGGAATTATCTTCTATTTTTAAAACACGGCTCAAATAATATTTAAATTGACATGATAAGTAATCTTTTGTCGCTGAATATGATAAAAGCAATTCATCATCCTTTTTATAAATATCAAATTTTTTAAATTGGTTATCGTATGTATCAAGTTTATGGATATTTTTACAATTTAATAAATATTTTCTAGTCGGTGATTCAAAAGAATAAAATTTAGCTAAATCATCATCCATAGCAAGTCTAGATAACGCATAAAATGGTGAATAATATTCTTTTACAATATCTGGTTTTTTAATATTTATTTTAAAGTCAGAACATATAGTTGTAGGAGAAAAATTAGAAGAGGCACTTTTAAGGGCGTAGCTCATAAAAGTATATTTGCTTTTACTAAATAAAACATTTAAAGCACTGAAAAGTGATAAGTAATTAAGTTCATTTGTTAACACTAGTCCAATTTCCTTTTTTTCCTCTTCTAGTAAGAAGGAATTATTTTTAATTGAAGAAGGAAAATGATTTAATGCCGCACCTAAAATAAATACATATCCCTCTTCATCGAGAGTGATGTCATTAATTAAATTTATCCCGTTATCAAAAGAAGGAGAATATATATTTGTATTTTCTATTTCTTTTTTGATGGCGATAATTTTAATATCGTTTTTTATTTGAAGTTTTTTTATTTCATCGACGATATCTTTCATGATAAAATAAGTCTCTTCATTGTCAATATTTTTTAAATCCTCCACCATTTGAAAAGATAATTCTATATTGTTATTTTCATCTAGTTTTTTTAAAAAAGATTGTATAAGTGGCACATTTAATAACGAATTAGAAGAAATTTTATTAAATTTTAAATTAAATTTATCTTGATATTTTTCTATTTGATATCGATATTCGTCATTTGAAAGATAGACGTAAATATGTTCTGGCGATATACGGTTAATATTATTTTCATCAACTAATTTAGCAATTTCATTTAGAACATATAATGTTTCACTTTCAATGTTTTCAAATTCATACAAATATAGATCTTCCTTTTCTATTCTTATATCGATATATTTTAAATCTTTTGTTTCTATATTAGATAAAAAGAAAATTTTATTTAATAAAGTGTCGTCTTTTGAATAGGCGTAAATTATAATTTCTTTCCCTTTAAAAATTTGAGAAGCATATTCATTATTAAGAAGTTTAAAGTGATTTTCTACTTCTATTTTCTTATTTTGAATGTCTTTAATTTTTGGATTATCAAAAGTTTTTTGAGTAGATAAAAAAGGAAATATATTAAGCATTTCTTTTGCAATGTCGTAGGTTATATCATACCTATCCATTAAATAGTAGAGGGCACTTTTATTAAATTTAGCAAAAAATAAATTTATTAATTCATTTTTATCCATTATTTTAATAGGACAAAAATAGTTATTAGCCCTGTATTTTTGTAGCAAAAATTTATGAGCACTTTTTGGTGCAATAATAAGTTGAGAAGACGCCATATAGATATTATAAATAATTTTAATGTTTCATTAATATAAAAATTATTTAAACATTCTAGTTGCCTTAACAGCCTTTTTCCACCCACCATATAATTTATTTGCTTCTTTTTCTTCTATAGTTGGATGAAAATGTGATTTAATTTCATGAATCTTTGAAATGCTTTCTAGTGAAGGGAAAAATCCGCTAGAAAGGCCCGCTAGATAGGCTGCCCCAAGAGCGGTTAATTCTTTAGATGTAGGGACGAGTATCTCACACTGTAATATATCAGACTGAAACTGCATTAAGTAATTATTTACTGTCGCCCCGCCATCGACTTTTAATGTGTTAAAATCATTTCCTATATTCGTTTCTTTTTTCATTATTTCAAAAACATCTTTACACTGATAAGCAATTGCCTCAAGGCACGCCCTTACAAAATGATGTTTATTGCTACTTCTTGTTAAACCGAATACTGCACCTCGTGCTTTATCGTCCCAATAAGGGGTACCGAGTCCAACAAATGCTGGTACAATATATATTCCGTGTGATGAAGAACATTTATTTGCCTCATCTTCACTTTCTGCTGAAGTTGTAATAAGTTTCATTTCATCTCGACACCACTGCACTATCGCCCCGCCGATAAAAACTGATCCCTCAAGTGCGTAATATACTTCTTCATTTATTTTCCAAGCGATAGTAGTAAGAAGGCCGTTTTTAGAAAATATAGGTTCTTTACCTGTATTCATAAGCATAAAACAGCCCGTGCCGTATGTATTTTTGGCCTCACCTTTTTTGAAACATGTCTGACCAAATAGGGCGGCTTGTTGGTCGCCCGCCACTCCTCTTATGTGCAAATCGTCTTTAAAAAATGACGCCACTCCATAATCGTAGGAAGAAGGTAATACTTCCGGTAGCATGCTTTTAGGAATGTTAAGTAATTTTAATAAATCAAGGTCCCAACTCAAAGTATTGATATTAAAAAGCATCGTTCTAGAAGCGTTGGTGACATCGGTCGCGTGAACTTTATTTTTACTCATTTTATAGATGAGCCAAGAGTCGACTGTGCCGAATAATAGTTCGCCCTTGTCAGCCCGTTTTTGCCCGTTAGGTATGTGGTCTAGGATAAAACGAATTTTAGAAGCACTGAAATATGGATTAATTAATAAACCTGTTTTTTTATGGATATAGTTTTTATATCTTGAATATTTTTCACATATTTTTTGTGATTGTCTCGACTGCCATACAATCGCGTTATATACCGGTCGAGATGTATTTTTATCCCACACTATTGTTGTTTCTCTTTGATTAGTAATACCTATAGAATCAATGTCATCAAAACTAATATTTGCTTTAATTAATACTTCATTAATGACGTCAACGGCGCTTATCCAAATTGAAGTTGCATCTATTTCCACCCAAGAGCTATGAGGAAAAATACAGTTAATTTCTCGCTGGGCAAAGCAAAACATTTTGCCACTTTTATCAAATAATATCGCACGAGTTGATGTTGTTCCTTGATCGATAGAAAGAATAAATTTTTTATTCATTCATTTTTCCTTTACTTTTAAACATTTTTTCTATTTCATCAATTTCTTTTTTGACATTGAGTGACAACACTTCTGCTTTTCCACCTCTAATGACGACATCGTCTTCAATTCTTACCCCTATTCCGTACTGTTTAAAATATAAACCTGGTTCGACAGTAATGACGTTATTTGTTTGAAGAGGTTTTTCTCTTATAGAGGTATCGTGAGTATCGATTCCTAAGTGGTGAGAAACGCTGTGATAATAATATTTTCTAATGTCCTCATCAGCGTTCATCAAGCCTAATCTCACACATTCGTTTTTTAAAAATTCAGAAGCAAAATTTTGTAAATCCTTAAGTGTTAATCCTTCGTGAATATATTCGATGACTGCTTTATTGCAGTTTAATACTGCTTGATATATTTTCTTTTGGATAGGAGTAAAAACACCATCGACTGGATAAGTTCTCGATATGTCAGCGCAATAATTTTTATAACGATATCCTAAGTCAAAAAGAACTAAATCACCTTGTTTAACTCTTTCGTCTTGTGTCGGATAATGTAATATTGTCGCATTTTCTCCGCTGGCGGCAATCGTTTGAAACGCAAGTCCATCTCTAGATAGACTTCTCCCATACATTTCAAATCTATCCGCTAGTTGATATTCATATTGGTCAGCTTTCATATAAGCAACTAAGTCATATAGACCTCTATTAGTTAATTCGATAGCTTTTTTGATACATTCTATCTCATAGTCGCTTTTAACCATTCTAAGTTCACATAGAATCGGTTTGATGTCTTTAAAATTTAAATGTGGGTAAGTTCTTTCTAATCCTAATTTAACTTCTTTAGTAGAATTTCTTGGGTATACTTTTATTTCTTCTGTTAAATCAATATAGACATTTTTAATATCTCCGTACTGTTTAACAGATGGATTTAAGCACATATCTAGTATCGTTTCAAAATTATTTGTCGACATACAGTTATCGATTTTAGAGATACTTTTAGCTTGTTCAAAAGTTAATCTTTTCCCCGTCCATTTTTCTTTTAATTCGCTATATTCATCGACAAATAAATATGTTTTTGTCTCACCTATTCCTTTAATCAATAACAAAACAGAATTTTCTTGTTCAATGTTAGTTAAATAATAGAAATTCGTATTTGCACAAAAAGGATAAAATTCATCTTCGCTTTTAATTTTGCTCGTCCCGGCGTATATTAAAGCGATAGAATTTTCATCCATTTTTTCAAATAATTTATATCTTCTTATTTCAAGTTCATCCATAAATTTACTTATTCCTTTACAACATATTTATCAACAATATCATCTATGATCGGTGAGGTGATTTCTTCTGCTCTACCTTCATCAATTAATTTAACTGCATCCGTGTCTAGTGGCATCTTACCTAAAAGAGTAAATCCCATCTCGCTTTTTAACTTGTCAATATGTGATTCTCCATACAAATAAATTGGTTTATTGCAGTGAGGGCAAATGACATAAGACATATTTTCAATAACACCTAAAAGATGTATATTCATCATGTCCGCCATTTTCATTGCCTTGGTAACGATTAAAGAAACTAAATCTTGCGGAGAAGTAACGATAATTAATTCGTTAGGTGGGAGGAGTTGAAATACCGTTAGAGCGACATCAGCAGTTCCTGGTGGCATATCGATTAATAAATAATCTAAATCTCCCCAGTATACATCTTCATAAAATTGTTTAATTAAACTTCCTAACAATACGCCTCTCCAAATAATTGGCTCGCTCGGATTTTCTAAAAGTAGATTGCTCGACATAATCTTTATACCAAGCTTTGTCTCTTTTGGATAAATATAAGTACCATCGCCAACAGCTTGTTCATTTACCCCAAATGCTTTAGGGATGCTCGCACCTGTCACATCAGCGTCTAGTATTCCGACATTATAGCCTTTTTTGGCTAAAGATACAGCGATAGATGATGTGATAAATGATTTACCAACACCACCTTTACCAGAAAGGATACCAATTACTTTTTTAACTTTACTCGCCTTATTAAATACAGCTTTTTCAATTTTTGATTCACAGCTATCCGCACTTGGACAGCCTTCACATTGATGATTGCATTCACTCATTTAAATTAAACCTCTTTTCTACATTTTCATAACTAATAATAATTCGCTTTTATTTATCACTTCGTTTGCGACATTTACATATGTTCTTAAAAGCCTTGAAGCACCAAGTTTTTTACCACCGAAATACCTCACGACAACAAGACCGACATTCACTAAATCTTTTTTATGTAATAGTTCAAGCATTGGTCTACCGGCAGTGCCTTTAGGTTCCCCATCATCACTTGACTTACTAGATGTTTCAAGTTTATACGCATAGCAATAATGCTTTGCTTTTTTATATTCTTTTTTAATATCTATCAATTTATCATCAAATTCTTCTTTATTTTTTACCCCGAAGAATATAGCGATAAATTTAGAAGATAATACTTCAATTTCATTGGTGTTTATACCAGAGAATGTGTACATAATTTTATCCGCTTATCGAAGAAAAATTTTTAAAAATATTATCGTAAAGTTTGACACCAAAATCTTCAAAGTAGAAGTAAGGAGAACTAGAATCTACTATATCTACAAATGTTGGTTTATATTCATCATTAAGCGGCAAATCGTAGAGTTCATCAGCATAAACTTTCGATAGATAATAAATCGTTGCGATTTGAGAATTACCATAACCACTATTCGCGGACAAGCCGTCATCATTATTCATGCCCATTAATTCAAAGTCATATTTAAAAACTTCTTCTTCAATATTTTCTGGATGATTAATCATGTTGATGAGAGAAATTGCCCCTTGTATACCATTCTTTTCGTATTCATTTAAACGAGAATAGGTATTTTCATCGATATGATCAATATTGGTTGGCACTAAATTTTGAATTTTTCGATATTCAATATTATGAGCATCTAGATTTGAGTATTCAGCTTCTAACATGTCAGTGATAATATTACCAATTAAATCGCTAGCAAAATAAGAGCGAATGTTACTGTCGTCATTAAATGCATCGTAAGAATATTTTGTAGTTGAGGTAATGACACCAGCGGCGACATAAACATCATTGAACACGGTTGGATCAAAACTATCAGTGGAGAAATTTTCAATAGAAACTAATAAATTGTTAATGGCGTAACCTTCAGCGCTTCCATTAAATCCGTCAACTGAGAATAGATTGGATAAGAGTCGCATTTTTTCTAGTTCGTCTGAACCACTTATGTATTGGGTGACTGAGAATTTGTCATAGACGTTATACATAAATACGCCTCTTGCCTCAATATTTTCGTATTCACCACGATAAATATAACTCTTATCTAAATATTCAAATATCGGGACGAAATTAGTTGAAGAGTCAGTGTAATCATCGACATTGAAATCTTTATAATTTAAGAAGACGCCTTGCTCATCATAGACAGCAAATTCTTCAAAAAGTGTTGTTAAATTAATAATTTCACCAGATAGGGTGTCGCGGTTATAATATTCCTCTTGAGTTAAGAAATAATTGTTGTAATCTCTTTCTTTATAAGTTGAGACTTTTTGGAAATCTAAATCTTTAAATCCGTCATATACATATCCATCGACACAGTCGCTTAATATATCGATATTATTTAAATCGATTAAGAACGTTCTAATTTGTGTAGGAGAAATGGTGTCTAGTGAAATGTTATCGAAAGTATCACCCTCTTCTAACATATTTTTCGCGTCTTTCATCAAATCGAATAAAGCGGTTATTTCATCCGTCCAATTCGAGTGACGACCAAACGGAGATTGTTTATTTTCATCGACACTTGTCATCGTTTTTACTTTATCAAACATCTTGTCGAGTGCATTTGCATAATTGACATCTTTAGGTGAATAATCTCTATAAAGAAGAGAGGTCATTTTTGAAGAGTCGGCAATAGAGATGACAAATTGTTCAAACACTGTGCCTTTCACTTCATCTAATAAATATTGATTATATTTATGATAAACGAATGAATTATATAAATTGGAAGTGAAACTTTCAATTAAATCGACAGTCTCATCGTCGATTGCGGTTAAATCAATATTGGTAAAATCGCCATTAAAGCCATCTAATCTAACTTTAATTTCATTTAAATCATTGACGATGTCACCCATCCTATTTATTTCAACTATTGGATAACGAGATGAATAATTTGTTTCACTGCTATAATATTCGTATACAAAATAAGGTGAACCATCGCTAAATTTAACATCTTCATTGTTAAGTTCCCCATCGATTGCGGTCGAGAATGAATAGATTATATTAGGTACGCAGTCATATAAAGTATTGGTGTTATTTAATGCGTTTAAAAGGGAGGCGACATTATCACCTTCTATAGAAGATAAATCAAAATTAGGATCATCAAAATTAATAGTTGATAACTCTTTAGCCTCTTCAATAAATGAAGCGAGTAACCCTATTTCGCCATATGAACCGTCTTCTATTAAATTTCCACTTTCATCATATACATCATATACACCAAACTCACCTGCTTGTGTGTCTAAGCTTAAACCACTGCCATCATAATTCATCAATGACGAGACGATATATTGGGCTTTTTGAGTGCTAGAAGTGTAAAGTGAAGCATTTGCTATATCTTTAGGAGAATTTTCATTGTATATATATGAACTTAATTCATCCATTGAATAAATATTGGACAAAATATTTTGGAAGAATGTTATTTCATAACTATCTTTAGGTCCCCCACGATGGCTTAAGAAACTTTCGTTTGTTCTTTTTAATAAATCTTTAAACATCGATACATCGATCGAATCGAGATCATTAAATGAAGATGATAAACTATCTCCTTTTTCTTGCACTAAATCAATCATATAAGTAATGAGGGAGAAATCTTCTTCTTTATATCTTGCTGAATAATCTAAATCAGTAGAATTACCATAGTGGTAATATTCGTTAATATAAGAGAAATTAATCATGTCAGGTGAACTGACACTTTCATTTGCTTTAGTAAATATTTCTTTTAATAAATTAGGGGCGAAATCCATAAAGACATTAGAATCATTAATATAGATTAACGCTTGTTCTAATTGCGCGGAATTAATTGAATTTATATCGATAATGTTAAAGTCTAAACCATCGATACCAATTCCAGGATTTAGCGATGTGTCATCTCCTAAAATAGAAAGGAGTATGTTGACAGTGTCATTATTAATAATTTCTAAATTAGTAATTTTTTCTTCGATTGAAAGATTATCTTCAATTATTTTATTAGCCTTGCTAGATGCATCGGTATATAAACCAATACTTGAATAATAGGCATCTTTTGGGTTAGCTGTATCAAATAAGAACTGTTTTAAATTGTCGTGGAGTAAAATTTCTAAATAAATTTCTTGATAAACAGTGTGCTCACTCGTATAGACGATATTGTCGTCGATAACACTATAAACGAGACCTCCCTTGTGGAAGAAGTTAGAAGAAGCAAAGTCGTTCAAAAGTTGTTCAAATCCCTCATAATCGATGTTATTTAAATTGTCGAAGTCAGGGATGATAGATTCATCACCACTCATTTTATCAATCATATCAATAATTAAATCGATATCGTCTTGATTGTATCGAACGGTAAAATCAAAGCCTTCATTATTGTTTGTTATTAAATATTGATAATAAATATTGACGTCGTTTAAATCGATGTAATTTGCCCCAGTTAATTCAACTTTTTGTAAGACAAAATTTAATAAGTTAGGGGCGTAATCATAAAATAGATGTGAATCATTAATCGATGTTAAAACTTGTTTTAAAGCTTGCTTATCTATTGAATTGATGTCAATTGAATTAAAATCTAATCCATTTAAACCTAATCCAGGATAAGAGGCAGTGCCATCTCCGACGATAGATTTTAATATGTCGACAGTCTCTTGGTTATATTCGCTTAAAGTTGATAGAGATATGTCGTTATTAATGTAATTGTTTAAAATGTAAACAACTTTCTCATTCGCATTTGTATATAAAGCGGTGTCGCTGTTATAAATATCTTTAGGATTTTGATTATTGAAAATGAAATCTACTAAATTACTATTTAATAAAATTTCTGCGTATAAATCTTGATATAAAGTGTATTCAGTAACATCATATTTTTCACCAGTTTCTCTATCGATACTATAGAGAGGACCACTAGTGTGGAAAATTGGCGAAGACGCAATTTCATCTAGTAGATAGTTAAAACCATCAAAATCTAAATTGCCCATATTTTCAAAATCAGGAATAGAAGATTTTTCACCACTTAAATACAAAGCGACTTCTCTAAGTAAATTAGAAACTAATTCTATATCATTATCACTAAATCTATTATCAAAATTATAGACGCCTTCAGTAGCACCTAAATATTGATAATAAACATTGACATCGTTTAAGTTGATAAAAGTAAAATCTAACAAATCATTAGAATTACTTAAGCTGTCGGAGAGCGCGACAGGGACTAAATCGAATAGAAGCTGAGAATTATTGACGTTCGTTAAAATTTTATAAACAGCGTCCGCGTTGTTCACATTGGCGTAATCCATGTCGGATAAAGAATAAACTTGTTCACCATTACTTTTGATAAGTTTAGGATAATTGTTACCGGTTGAAGGATCAACCGCCCCAACGAAACTTCTCGCGACTAATATGACATTAGTTATTTCTTCTTGTTGAGGTGAATAATCGTTCACCTCATATGGCATAATAGCTTTTACGTTATAGAGAGCTTTTTCATCAACGGATGTATAATTTCCATCAATTAAGCCAAGTTTTACATCCTTTGGACTATTTTCGCTGTAATAATAAGGTTTAAATTCATCACTGCTCAAAAGCGAAATAATAGAATCTTGGAATAAAGTAATATCGTTATTTTCTACTGGGCCTGCACGATGATAAACGTAAGATTCATTGATTGCTTTTAAAGAATCTTCAAGAGTAACAATCATGTTTTCGTCAACTAAAGATAGGTTAAATCTACCAGTGAAGACACCTTGGTATTTATCTTGGGAAAGTAAATCATATAATTCATATACTCTCTCAAGTAAATCAATTTCATAATCTCTTTCTTGTTTACTACAATCAATTAAATATTCATTGTTAGCTAAATCAAAATCGACAAATTCGATGATGTCTCCACGAGTATTAACTTCTTGCCCGACAACTTCATATAAATTGTAAATACCCATCCTTAGTGTTTGAGTGTCGTTAACAGCGTGAAGTGTTTCAAAGATTGTCTCTTTAGAAGTTGAGAGAATATTATCTAAATCTACATCTTTCAAGTTAAAGATAACTTTGACAATGCGTCCAATTTCATCTTGAGTGAAATATTCTTGATAATCTAGAGCAAATTGAGGGTTGTCGTAATAATGGATGTATTCTCCTTTAACATATTTAGAAGTATCAAAATCATATTCGTAATTGTCGATGTTCCAATCAGTTTTTTCATCTAATTTTAAAAAGTCAGATTCTGCTTCAGTGTATGTGACAACTCCACTTCCATCATCTGGATCTTTAAGTAAATCAATATCCGATTGAGAAAAACCTGTTTTAATTTTATCAAACAAAAATGATGAGAGGAGATAATTGCCATTTTTATCAGTGAATATACCAGAATCTGATAAGGCATGAAGCGTATCATTTAAGGTGACGACATCTCTAACTTGAGTGATATTAAAGTTTTGTAAATCTATTTCAAGCTTATCGATTCCTAATAAAATTTTGCCTAGAATATCCGCCTCTTTTTCCCAATCAGTAACATTGGTAAAAGTAATATTATTTTCGACATCCAATAAGCCAGTCTCTTCTAAAGTTGCATCGAAGAAATCGCCTAGAGTAAGTCTAAAAATAGACGATTTAGCGGCAGTTTTAATAAAGTCAGAAACATGATACTCACTTTCTAACTCACCGATATTTTCACCGATATCAAAACCTGGCTGAGCGATTTCTAAAATACCACTTTCTCCAACTGATTTGATAACGTTGGTAAAATAACCATTTTCGCCGTCAAAAATCGGATTAGCGTTTTTATCTTTATATAGTTCTCCATTACTGTCTCTCGTGTTAGTCCACTTTAAATCGAGAGCTTTAAGTTCATCCTTTTTAAAATTTAAACCTTCTTGATTAGTTTGAGAAAAGACAAATTCTAATAAAGAGAAGAAATTATCTTTATCCTCAGTTGGGTTAATCACTTTACAATCGTATACAGCGTCTAAAATATTTGCGATGCTCTCGCTGTTACCACTTAAACTTTCAATCAATAAATTAGTGTCATCCCCTGCTTTTTCAATCGCGTCTAAAAGAACAGCTAAATCATCAAAGGTGCTTAAGAATTTAGATAACTCATATCCTGTGCCGTCGATAGAAAAATCAAAACTTGTTGGGTCTAGTCCAACTTCTTCTAAGTATTTAGAGGACTCTTCATCCAAAAGCATGTTTTCTAAAAGAGGGAATACGACACTAGAAAGAATTTTAGAGTCATCAATTTTAGGAAGGGCGATACAAATAGAATCGATGAGTTCAGGATCAATATCGATAATGTTTCCACCTTCTGGGATTATTTGACCACCGCTGTTAATGACGTCGATGATTTGACCATTTGCGGAAAGAGCCTGTAAACAATCAAATACACGGTGGAATTCTAATTTAAAATTCTTGACAGGCTTACCGTCGTATAATTCATCTACCGCATCATTTAATGCTTCGGTGTCAATTTGAATTTCTCCGTCTAAAGATGATAATGATTCGCTTAACATATCAACTAGAGGCGGTAAAAGAGAATTCATTAATTTTAAATCAAATAAATTGTATCTACGCCCAGCGATTTGATTACCATCTTTATCGTGAACGATAGAATAACCATTTCCATCGACATTTAAAAGATTACCAGTTGAGTCGGTTGGCCCGAGAAGTAAATCGCGATAAACGCTCAAGTTGTCGATGACAATTTGAATCATATCGACATCGTTATCGCCTTCATTCTCTTCACTGTTATTTGAAGACTTTTTATTTGAAGGAGTATTTTCATCTTGATCGAACGATTTAAGAAGAGCAGGTAAGAGTCGATTATCAACCGCGTTCATCTGATAGATAGTGTCATAGACAATAGATAATTCAAATCCCCACTGAATATCATTTAATTCATCAAAACTAGATGGTAGATAAGAAGTCATTTCACTCATCTGTTCCATCTGTAAAAGAGAGTACAAAACGGACGGTAAAGCGCGTGAAAGCAATGTAGAATCATCAATAGAACGTAAGATTCTTAAAATGTAATTATAACTTTCAGGGTCGAACATCGAATTTAATAAATCATCGACGACAATTGTTTCTTTGATTTGTCCGGTTTCTAAATCGAAGAAATTGTCGATAATACCAGAATGGACAACATCGTTCATCATCGTATGAATGACATCTATTTCAGCATTAGACCATTCAAAATCATCTAAATTCAATAAATTTGGGTCAATATATTCTTCTAAGATTGGTAAATTGATGGCAAAAGTAGTCGCCATCGGTAAAACTAGCATGATAATATTCGAATTTTGAATGAGGGAAAATAAAGCGTCAACTGCTTCGGTAGAGACAAAATAAGAATAGTCAATAACTGGACTTGAAGAGCCATCAAAATCAAAAATAATTCCGTTCATCAAAGTTGAGGCGGCGTTTCCAATATTATTTATTTCATCGTAAAGGGAGACACTGACACCATTGACTGTCGCACTAGTAATTTCATTCATTATTTGCATGTCGAGAGTAAGCCCATCGTCATTCATAGTCCAATTGAAAAATGCTTGGGCAAAAATTGAATTATTGTAAGTGTCTAAAAATGTTCCTATTTCACTAGGTATACCGCTGTTTTCATTATCTTTAGAATTTTGATAGATACTATTTGCGGTGTTGATAAGAGAAGAAATAGGCGAGAAAAATAAAGCAGTGACCACGACAAATTGGACGCTTTTCATACACATTGACACTATTTTCAATTTAGCTTTTCTTCTGGCAATTTTAGGAATTAAATGTTTGAAACATAACGACCACAAAATAACTCCAAATAATGCGCCGAGAGTTAAAATTAAAACTATTTGTACAAAAAACACTGCGTATTTTAAAACGCTAGAAGTTAAGGCAAGTAAAACTGTGGCGTCGCCCTCGATGTTATATAAAGTGAATAATCCTAAAAAAGAATTGTTCAATGTTTCAAAAACGCTAGTGATAGGGACAAAAAATGATGCACCAGTCGATTCATTAGTAATTACAATCGTTTTAAAAGGAAGTATGGATGATAAATCAAATTCACCGATAAAATTAACTAAAGGTTCAAGCGTTAATAAAGCGCCTCCAATCATCAAGGCCATGTAAATAAAACCAAAAGTTGTTCGGTAGATACCTCTTTTATAGCCGACAATCGCCGCGACAATAAAGGCGATAATTACTAAAACAAAAAGACCTAGTAAACCAATGTCGATGTACTTGACAATTTCATCGACCGCAATCAATAAATTTAAATTCATCATAAATCAATTTTTATTCCCTTTTTTCTCGTATCTAGTGTATATTTTTATTATATAAAAGGCAAGGTAAATGTTTATTAAAAATCACAAATGTGTACAGTGTCAAAAAGAATATGATTCGAATTTAGAAAAATGTCCTTCGTGTCGAACTTTAAATGAAAATTACGAACAAGATGTAATACAAAAAAACTTGTTTTGGTTACCATTTGATAGACAAATTGCACTATTTCTAATTGGTTCTTTAGGCTTTCAAATTATTGGATTAATCGTCTCATTTTTTATTCAGTTGGTCGGTGCTTCTATTTATCCTGATGTAAACACACTTGAGATTTTTTTAAATTCAATAAAAGCAAATTCTATCCTACAATTTACATCATATACTTTGCTTTTTTTAGCGTTAATATTATCCATAATCCCATATTTATATAAACTATATTCTTCTTTTATTAATTTAAGGGCATTAATAAAAGGGTTTTCTTATGGCGTTTTTGCTATCTCCTTCAGCGTTCTATATGGTTTAATATTATCTTTTTTTTACGAGACAAGCGGCAATACCAATCAAAATAATCTAGAATCAATAATATCTATTTATCCATTTACAAGTATTTTAGTATTTGGAATAATAGGCCCAATTTGCGAGGAATTTACTTATAGAGTAGGATTATTCAACTTTTTAAGAAGACAAAGTAAAATTCTTGCATACATTTTGACGATTATTGTTTTTGCTCTTATCCACTTTAATTTTAATTCTTTTGATGACATAGATGAATTTATCAATGAATTAATAAATTTGCCATCGTACATCATTGGTGCTTTTGTCCTTACATATGCCTATGATAAAGATGGGTTAGGAGGAAGTTGCTACGCCCACATGTTTAATAACCTATTTTCAGTTATTATCTCCATTGTGTCGACACGCTTAATATAATTAATGGAAAAAGAAATTAATCAAAAGACGTATTCATTTAATTTTTTATCGGGGTTCATTCTTAAAATTATTGCCATAATTGCTATGAGCTTAGATCACGTTGGAGTTTTTCTATTACAATTTTTTGATTCTACAGAATTAATTAATAATTTGTATTATGTGTTCCGTTCAATTGGTAGAATTGCTCTACCGCTATTTTGCTTTTTGCTTGTTGAAGGATTTATACACACTCATTCTATAAAAAAATATGCACTGAGATTATCTTGTGTTGCTATCGTAATATTGATCGCTCAAATAATAATGGAATTTGGTTTTAAAAATAGATTATATCAAGGTAATATTTTTATTGATCTACTTCTCGGGCTATTGATGCTTTATTGTCTAACAAATAAAAAAATATGGGTGAAAATAATGTCTATCATCCCTATTTTATATGGCGTTTTATCATTCATATTATTTGCTTATGAATATTATTATGATTATCAAGTAATTGTCTGGTGGCTACCTTATTTTCTTAGACCTCAATATTTTATGCTTTCATTATTGATGATTTTATCTTTTTATGGTGCATATAAATTAGTCGATTATTATTTCGTTTTAAATGAAAAAAAATACGGCATTGATTTATCGACGATGAAAAATACTAATCAATATCGCATCGTTGTCAATGTCGTTTCAATATTTTTGTTATCTGTTGTATGTATTTTATTTTATCTACTTAATAATATAATCCCATCTGATTATGTTTTTATCGATAACAACTTACAAACTTATTCGTTAATTGCAGGAGCGTTTCTTTTGCTTTATAGCGGCAAAAGAGGATATAATGCAAAGTGGTTCGAATATGGTTGCTATGTATATTATCCACTGCACCTATTCTTGCTGTATGTAATATTTTATTTAATTAGTATTTTATAGGAGGAAAATTAAAAATGATTAAACACATTGAAAGTAAAGAACAATTTGAAAACGCAATTAAGCAAGGCGTTGTATTAGTTGATTTTTTCGCCACTTGGTGCGGACCATGTAGAATGCTTTCACCAGTACTTGAAGAGATCGACGATGAAAAATTAACTGGCGCAAGTATAGTTAAAGTTGATGTTGATTTAAAAGGAAATTTGGAAGTTGCAAGACACTTTGGCATAACTTCAATTCCAACCTTAATTCTTTTTAAAGATGGCAAGGCCGTTAAAAAATCTTTAGGGTACATGGCTAAAGATGATTTAGTAAATTTCATCAAAAATTAAATCGTTGAAAATCGTTTGCAAGAAGTTATATAATACTTTTTGCACATGCAGGTGTAGTTCAGTGGTAGAACATCAGCCTTCCAAGCTGACTATGCGAGTTCGATTCTCGTCACCTGCTCCAGCTAGTTTATTGAGCATGATAATCCATGCTTTTTTTGTTTTTTTATAACTTTAATTATACATAAATAATCGTTTTATTGTATTTAATATTTTGAATATATGTTTTAGAATAATTAACGATGAATTTTGAAATTATACTAGCCACTACAAACAAACATAAACTGCAAGAAGTTAGAGAAATATTATCTAACTATTCTATTGTTGTATATGGGTTAAATGACATATGTTTAGATGTTGAAGATGTCGAAGAGAATGGTAAAAATTATGAAGAAAATGCTTTAATAAAAGCAAAATCCACTCAAAACGCCACTACTTTACCAATAATTGCTGATGATTCAGGACTGGAAATATTTGCTTTAAATAATAAACCTGGACTATATTCAAATCGATACAGTCTTGCATGTGGCGGTCATACTAACGCGATAAAAGAAATATTAAAAAGATTAGAAAACAAAAATAAACAAGCGCGATTTGTCTGTGCAATTTGTCTATTAAATGTTGAAGATAAACCTTTATTTTTTGTCGGTGAAGCATTAGGAGAAATTGTCGAACCAACAAGTTATGAAGGAGGGTTTGGATACGATCCTTGCTTTTATTCATACGATTTAGAAAAGACGTTTGGTGAAGCTAGTAAGAATGAAAAAAATATTTATTCTCACCGCGCGAAAGCGTTAAAAAAGTTAGTTGCGTATTTATTATTAAATAAATTAATTACAAAAAAGAAAGCACATCATCACTAATTTTTAATTTTAGCTTTTTGTTTTAAAACAATTCTTACAATTAAAAATGAAATTCCTAATAAAGCGAACAAAATAGCTAACGACATATATATGAGCCAGCTGTCACGGCCAACACCACCGCTCGCACCTGAAAGGATAGAAAATATTATCATCAAAGCAAAAAATACGATGTATAAAGGTAATACTATCTTAAGAAAATTATTTATTTTTGCACAATCTAAAAATATGACATCGTTAATTATGACTTTCTTACCTTTTTCTTCTTTATCTAAGGAACTATATCTTATACGATAAATACTTTTTGCCACTTTATCTTCAGATTTAGCAAAAAGAGGTATCCCGTTTTTATCGTAATCAATAAGAGTATATTTATATCCTTGGGCGGATGTGTAAGACGATTTTATTTCATTATTAAATTTTTCTAATTGCTTAACTATTTTTTCTTCAAATTCTTCTAGTTTCATAGACTGAGATACTTTGTCCTTTAAAAATTGTATTTCATCTAATATTTCTTCTTTAAAACTTACTAGTTCTTTATTTCTTAAAAAATAAGTGATGATGCATTCGGCATCATAAAATCTTCTTTTAAGTGTCAATCGTTTATAAAGTTTTTTATGATATTCATCGAGGATATGATTGATGATAGTAAGATAGCCAAAATATTGGTCGTATTTTTCATTTTTATGATAGTACTTACACTTTTCATTTTTAAATATTGTTAAAGCATTAGTAATTTGACTAGTTCTTACTTTTGATAAATATAAAAGCGATATAACTCTTCCTATCCTCGCCTTAAAGTTATTAGGTTCAATTTCTAAAATATACGCAAATGATTGATAAGCATTATAAAATTCTGAATATCTATTAAGTGTCAAGTCAGCTTTGCTTAAAAGTTTAGCAATATATTTTTGATATTCCCGTATGGCGTCTTTAGGATCTAAAGGATGAAGACATTTAGGGCAAAAGAAAACTTTCGCGTCAGGATTGACGTCGATTATATGTTCTCTTTTATCTTGCGCGTCGCAATAAACGCAATATCCTTTTTTCAAACCCATATCTTAAAGTATAGTGATAATTAAAGAGAAAACAATAAGTAACTGCGAGAATAAATATAAAAACATTATATAAAAATCTCTTCTTTTAATATCTTTAATAAACATTGTATAAACTAAGATTGAATCACTTAAAATAAATAGAATATATCCGAGAGTAAAAAATATAGATGAATAAATACATATATTAGAGTTAAATAAACTTGCTATACCTAGTGTTAAATTAAAAAGAAGAAGCGACATATAAAAAGAACCGATAAATTTAATAACTTTATTCATTTTTGCTTTAATTCGATAAATTAAAATAAAGGCGATTATAAAAACGACAAAAGCGATGATATAAACATAATAAAGGGAAACAAAATAAGTAAAATTACAGTAGATAAAATAAGATAGATAAAGTAGGTGACCTAATAAAAATATTAAAGTGCCAAAAAGGAAAAAATTTAAATTCTTTTTATTTAGTAAAAGCGAGTCACCTATTAACCCACATAATGCGCCTATATAAATAGGCCACGCCGTATGGTTAACACTAAAAATAAATATAATTAAAATAATCATCGGGATAACTTTTGTAACACTTCTATTGACTTCGTCTTCCTTAAAAGCAAAATAAAGATGAACAAATGAACTTATAAAAAATAAGATTAATAATATAATGTCTCTCACAAATTTATTATAACAATGCTAAACTAATATTGTTATGAAATTTCTATTTAACAAAAAAGATCAATCTAAATTCTTAAAACTGTTCGATGTAAAAGAAATAAATATGTCAGTCGCGGATATAAATATTTCAACATTTGACGACGGGGCGTTTATTCAAAAAGAAGAATTAGAAAAAATAAAACAAGAAAGAAATATTTCTCAAGACCAGGCTATATATGAACTCATGATGGAATATCACCATATCGATTTAGATGAAAGTGAAAATATTGAGATTGGTGAAAAATATTTTTTAAACAATATAAAAGAATGCAATATTGATAAATACATTGCAAATCCCTACAATTTTAACGTAAAACCAAGTGAATTTAAGTTAAATAAACTCTCGCTTTTATATTTAAAATATCGTCCTTATCAGCTATTTTCTCTCGATGAAATAAAAGTTGATAACAACTATTATGAAGAATATTCTCCAATAGGTTATTTCGATAAAGAATATGATTTTTTAGCCCTTTTACAAGACGATGTAATCTGGATGAGTATAACCCCTAATGAGATTAATTCCATGCAAAATATCATCAATTTGATGAGTGGTGAAATTCTTGTTCTTGGACTAGGGTTAGGCTATTTTCCCTACATGTGTTCAATTAAAGAAGAAGTTAAAAAAATTGTCGTAGTCGAAAATAATAAAGAAATAATTAAAATATTTAATGATAAAATACTTCCGTTTTTTAAATATAAAAATAAAATACAAATCGTAGAAATGGACGCTTATGAATATTTAAAAAGAGGAAAGAAAAATCGTTTTGATTATGTTTTTGTCGACATCTATCACAATGCGAACGAAGGGCTAAATCTCTACGTGAAATGTTTACCCTACGAGGAACAATATAAAGCACAGTTTTTCTACTGGCTTGAACCTTCTATTCTTTCACTTGGAAGAAGGTGTTTGCTCACTTTATTTTACGAGCAGTACAATCACTTAAATATAAAATATAATAAAGCGAATAACGACATTGATTTAATTATTAATAAAATGTATTATCTACTGAAAAATAAGACGTATTATTCTTTTGATAAAATACATTCATCACTAAGTGAAAAAAATATTAAAAATCTCTTAAAAGAAATTACTTTAAAAATATAAATTATTCATTTTTATCGCTTTTAATTTGTTTTGGCGTAACAATCATTTTTTTAACTGTGTGGTGTTTACCTAAAGCGATGACTTCTATCTTTACTCCTTGAAGAGTAACTACGTCGCCAACTTTAGCAAAATTGTCGTCTAATAATTCTATAATAAAGCCACCAATAGTCACGTATTCGGTTTCTATCTCGTCATAGTCGAGGTCGAATGTCGTACAAAAATCTTCTAGATTCATCCCACCATCGACGACGAATGTGCCGTTTGAACGTTCGGATATTGGTTCGTCCGCATCATCTGTTTCATCCCAAATTTCACCGACTAATTCTTCTAGGATATCTTCTCTAGTAATAATACCTTCGGTACCGCCATATTCATCAATTACTACGGCGATATGTTTTCTATTTTCTTTAAAATATTTTAAAATTTCATTTATTTCAGTAGTTCTTGTAAATGAAGGGATATTTATAACGATATTTGAGATATTTTCACTTTTACCTCCCACTTTCATTTTGATTAAATCTCTACTTCTCACATAGCCGATAATATTATCGATATTATCTTCATAAACAGGGATACGAGAATATGTAAATGTCTTAGAGTTAGCCATTATTTCACTCAAAGGAGTCGTTATATCAACGGCGAAAATTTTTGCGCGTGGAGTCAATATTTCATACGTTTCAGTAGAAGCAAAATCTATTGTCCCGCGGATGAGTTCAGCTTTTTCTTCATCCACTACACCAGTTTCTTCTGCCTCATCTATCATTTCGTGCAGTTCGTCATCTTGAATGACAATATCAGTGACATTTTTAGTTATAGGGTAAGTAATAATTGCCCCAAAACCACCGACTAAGAATGTAATTGGAATAGTTACGTAATAGCAAATTGTAATGGTGAGTGAATACCAATCAATAATTTTATAATTAAATATTTTGCCTAAAGATTTTGCAATAATTTCTCCAAAAATAATCTTTATAATTAAGCTCCCCATTGAAAAAGCAAAACCAATTGATTCTTGAACAGTCGGATTATCAATTTTAAAAATCTCCACCGCGATGGCGATACCTAAAAGAGTCGCGATTGTATCAAGTGCAGCGTTCACCGTATCGTTAAAAAGAAGAATTGTAGAGATAGTCTTATCATAATTTTTAGATAATTTATACGCCCGTCTTTTTGATTTAGAAAAAGGGTTGTCATTCATTATTTTTTCAACTCTAGTCAAAGAAGCTGAGCCATACGCCATATCGGCACTTGAAAAGAAAAATGATAAGACAATAGATAGGACAAGTAAAACTGCGTAAAGTACAATCATTGTTCCACTACCTCCTTCTTATCTTGTTTAACAGTCTGCTCTTCAACTAAAACATTTAAAATATCTTCCATCGTCACCATGCCGATGACTTTCTCGTTTTCATCTTTAACGATAGCTAAATGAATTTTTTCTTTGTTAATTGCTGAAAAGATTTCATCAACTTTTTGATTTTTATAGACAAAAAGAGGTTGATATAGAATAGAACGTATATCGAGGTGTGGATCTTCAGCGTACTCCTTAAAATAAGTATTGACTGAAAATATACCGACAATGTTATCTTTTTTACCTTGATAAATTGGAAAACGAGAATAAGGACTATTTAATATAATGTCATTAATTTTATTGTTAGTTAAATCTTTGACATTGATAGAAACAACTTTTTCTAAAGGTGTTAAAACTTGACTTGCTTCCACCGTATCAAAATAAAAAGCTCGTTTTAATATATTCATCTCGTTAGGTTCAAAAAGTTGTTCTTCTTCGTTAGTTGTCTCATCTAGAGAAACTGCTTCATCAGCTTTTTCAATAAAGTCTTCACGAGTCAACATATTTTCATCTTTAATTTTAAAGATTTTATGAACACCTTTTAAAATGAGACGGAATATTAAAATAATAGGATAAAGAAGTATCGATAATATAAAATCAGGCCAGGCAAGTATATATACCATCTTGTTAGGTATAGCTTTAGATAAAATTTTAGGACAAGTATCACTGATAATATAAACTAAAAACGCCATTACTACAGTTGAGATTAGTGCCTCATAATTTGCAAGCGAAGTTCCTTGAACTAAATCGTAAAATAACACCGCAGAAATAAATGACATCAAAGTTTGAACGATGTTATTGCCCACCAACACCGATACGAGCGTATCCTCAAATTTTTCCGTCAATCTAACTATTATTTTAGGAGTAATTTTTCCTTGATCGGCAAGTACTTTAAAATGATATTTATTACAATTTGAAAAAGCATTTTCAGATGCACTGAAAAGACCGCTTATAAGAAGCATAACGGCGATGATTATCCAACATATCCAACCAGGAATGCCAAAAACTGTTGCCTCACCTGTTAAGATGGTGCTACTCAGCGGATCGATTGATGGGTCAGTAATTAGTCCGGTTTCAAACATATATATTATTTAACTATAAAAAAGTCTCTTTTACAAATAATTTATTTATTAGGAATTGTTACTTCTTGAATAATTTCATCGCTTAAAAGCGAAATAATTTGTATTTTATTATCCTTAAAACAAATAAAAGAAGGGCTTTGATTTTCTTTAGGAATAGAAATTGAACCAGGATTAATAAAATAAGTATTATTTATTTTTTCAATTTTACTGACATGGGTATGTCCATAAAAAACAATGTCAGTGTCATTAAATATTTTATTTTTATTTAAGTGATGACCATGTTCTAGATGACTGTGAAAGCCGTTTATATCTAAATCAATTTTTTTCTTTATTTTAAAAGATAGAACCATTTCATCCACTTCTGCGTCGCAGTTCCCTTTAATACAAATAATCTTATCAGTGTATTTATTTAAACATTTAATTACTTCTTTTGGACTATAAGAATTTGGTAAATCATTTCTAGGTCCGTGATATAAAACATCACCTAAATGAATTAAATAATCATATTTATTATTATCAAATATTGAAAGTATTTTTATAATTGACTTCAAATCACCATGTGAATCAGAAAAAATTAAATATTTCATACCTACAATTATCAAGTATTTTTTTCTTAAAGTCCACGACGAAAAAACTATATCATAGATAAAGTTTTAAAATGTTCACTGATTTAAGCACTAATCAGAGATAGATTGACTATAGTTTTGCCCAGTTTTTAATAA
>CASDYZ010000041.1 GCA_949285325.1 uncultured bacterium | reverse complement strand
GTATATTTAATGAGCGGAGCATAAATTCAATTTGTTTGCATCGATAATAATAACCAAACACCAGTGAATAAGCTTCTTCAGATGAAGATTTAAGTGAATCGATATAATTTTTAAACCCTACGACACCTTTATTTGCTTTGTCGTATTCTTCTTTTAATTCATCTAATTTTTTTCTTAATAAAGAAAATGGTTGTTTTGTAGAAGAGTGAACATAGGTGTCAAGCGTTCTTTTGATTGAACCTAATTTGTTAATTGTGTCCTTTAATTCTTCGATTTCACTCTTTTTCTCATCAGTGACGATGTATATTTTTTCTACTTCTGGGAGAAGGGCGATTAATTTAAGGAAATTTTTTTCTAAATTAGAAACATTCTTATAGACATTTTCATGTGTTTCGACAAATATTCTTTTATCTTCCACTTCTTGATGAAGTTGGTTTGTTATATCGTTTATTTCTTTTATAATCGCGTCGCAACTTGTCTGGACATTTTCCGTATTTAAATCTACAAGTTGATCGCTTATTTGATGTAGGCGGAAATTCCAATCATCTAAATGATGTTTAAAAGATAGGTGATATAGAGGGAGGCCTTGTCCATCAAAACTATCATATTCAGCGGTTAAAGCGTTAATTTTTTCTGGTATCACTTGTTGCACTAATACACATAGATTAGGTAAAACTTTAAGCACGTTAGTTAAAGCGTGAATAACTTTTTCAATTAACGGTATCAATTTATTTGCTTCTTCATATTCGGCCGCGTCGATATGTTCATCGAAAGATTTAAACATATTATCTAAACGATTGAATACAGTAGTAAAAGAAGAGGAAACTAATTCTAAGTCGGTTTGAGAGAGAACATATTGTTGTTTAACACTGCGGTACGATTCTTTAAGTCTTACAATTCTAGCTCTCGATTCTTCTTCTGGCTTAATAACTTCTTCGAGTTGATTGTCTAGTTCGTGGACAGATTTTTCAAAAATACTAAGTGCTTTTTTCGCGTCAGCGATAACTGATTTTAAGTTTTTGTACTGTCTATTTTCAATGAGTGAATTGAGTTGCTTTATCATCGATTCAGCATATTTATCATCAATTTCTAATACATCTTTAAATCTTTTAGAAAATTTAGTGTATAAGTCGACGTAGAGCAAATTAGTTTGTGAAATGATTTCAAGTCTATGGATGTACTGCGAATCGTGCCCTCTTAATTTACCATCTAAATAACAATATAAACGATCGAGTTCTTTAATTTGTTTTTTATATCTTTGACGGATGAAGACAAATTTATATAAGACAAAGATTAAAACACATAAGACAATCAACCCAGCGACAGAACCAAATATAATCGCGATGAGCGTTGAATTATCTATTGAAAGGGCAAATATAGAGAACATAATAGACCTCCTAGACACTAAACTAATTGACACAGCAAAAACTTCTTATGTCAATATGTATTTTACTAGTTATAAAGTAAATATGAAACAAAAACATTGTTTTTGTCACCTTTTTTAACTAATTATTTTTATTCATAGACAAAATAAAATAAATAGATTAGTCATTTTTTCTATAAATAGTAAAATAGTATTGACATAGAGGAAGAAAATAAGATATATTATTTGACGCATGTAATGCAGCATGTGAATACACTCCGTCTGATGTGAGATGCGGCTGAAACGAAGTAACCATAGCTACGAGGCGAAACGTAAATATTTCACACCCGGGAGAATGGGATTCACACCTATTCATTATTTTGCAAAAAATAAAGAAAGGAAGGACAATCATGAGATACACTGGACCACAATATAGACTTTCACGTCGTGTGCTTCACTCAACTCTTGAAACAGGTCAAGAATTCAAACACCATGACTTATCCAAAAATCCAGTTCCAGGCATGCACAGCGGTTCCCGCAAAAAAAAGATGTCTGAATATGGTAAACAATTAGTTGAAAAACAAAAACTAAGATTTACTTATGGTGTCAATGAAAGACAATTTAGACGCTTGTTTATGAAAGCTCTTGCTAGTAAAGAAGTTACCGGTTTTGCCTTTATGAAACTTCTTGAATCTAGATTAGATAACTTAGTCTATCGTATGGGTTTTGCAAGAACTAGAAGAGGCGCTCGTCAGTTAGTTACCCACGGCCACGTCTTAGTCAATGGTAAAAAAGTTGATATTCCAAGTGCACT
>CASDYZ010000040.1 GCA_949285325.1 uncultured bacterium | reverse complement strand
CGCACCGGCGCTATAGATGAAGATGAGCGACCAATACGAACCTTGAAGATGGATTATATCTCTCATAACCCAGTACATGATAATCATTGATAAGAAACCTGGAAACATACCGATAATAAGATTGATTCTCATTAATAATTTACGTGATTTAAATCTAAATCTCGATAGTGCGTAGGCTGTACCAAGGACGAATATTGTCGAGATGATACAAGTGATAGCGGCGACAATTAAGGTATTTAAGAACCAGCCAGCAAATTTGCCGTCTAATACGTGTGTATTGGCTGTAGGATTAGTTAATCCAGTGAAATTGGAGAAGAGCCATAAATAGTTATCGAAAGTTAAATTGCGAGGAATCAATCGAGCTCCATCACCAACACCACCATCACCGAAGGATTGAAGCACCAACCAAACAATTGGAGCAATCCATATAATTGACATGATAATTAATAGTACGTATATAACAATGTTAGAAACAATACGTGATGTTTTTAAACTTTTCATTATTGGAATTGATCCTCCTCTTGAATTGCTCCGCTCTTATTGAACATGACAATAGAGAAGAAAGAGCAGATGATGAACACGACAATACCGATAACACTTGCGATACCGTATTGTGGGTTGTTGACTGATGTAACTATCTTATACAAGAATGTGATGAGTAAGTCGGTTTGACCTAATCCTAATAACGCACTACCTTCTAGCGATGGTTTACCACCCGTCAAGAAGAAGATGACGTTAAAGTTATTGATGTTACCGACAAATTGAGTGATGAGGTAAGGGCCAGTGACGAATAAGATGTAAGGAAGGGTAATCTTAATGAACTGGGTGACAGTACCAGCACCATCAACTTTGGCGGATTCATATAAATCTTTAGGAATATTCATCAAGATACCAGTGGTTGAGAGGATAGTATAAGGAATACCGACCCAAACATTAACTAATACGATGACTAATTTTTGAATATCGACAGTGCTAGGGTTTGAACCAAAGCCTAATCTTGTACCAAAATTTTGATACCAAAGTTGTCCAATCGCACCAGTATCTTTTAGTAAAGTACCAATAGATAGGAGTGAGATAAATTGAGGAATAGCGATGGTGAGAATGAAGATGGTTCTCCATAATTTCTTTAATTTGATACCATCTTTATTAATCATCAAAGCGACGATAATTCCTAAGAAATAGTTAGAGAATGTCGCGGCCACTGCCCAAATGAGTGTCCAGCCGATCGTTTGCACTAAGGCGTTAGGTAAGGCTGAATAAATACTATCAGCGGATGGATTAAATAAGGTCATGAAGTTTTCCCATCCAATCCAAGTAAATAACTGCATCGGTGGGATGTGACCTTGTGAATAGTTGGTGAACGCGACGAAGATGGAGAACACCAACGGCACGATGGTAAACAAGAGTATACCTAATACTGGTAATAGGAGAATAGTAATGTGGAAGTTTTCATTGAATAAACCTTTGGTTTGTTCAGCAAATGTTCTAGGACGTCCAACATATTTATTTGGATTATCAGCGATATAGGCGTCTCTTTTACTTGTGAGTTCGTCAATCTTATTTTCTACTTCTTCTTTAGTTAAGAAGCGGACTGATTTACCTAAATTGACATCTAGAGCACTTTCAACATAATCAGCACTACGTCTAACGATTAATTTTTCAGCATAGTATACAGCGTCCTTATATTCCATGTTGTTTTCAAGAATTAAAGTATTAACTACTTCTTCTTTAGCGTACACAGGTGCTGTATAATTTGTTTTTAAATATTTTTTATCGCGTTTATAAGAATAATTTGTTTCTTTAATTTCTTCTTTTTCAAGGGCTTTAGCCATCTTGTTAGTAGGAAGATCGTGAAGCAAACGCATAACTTCAGTAGTCTTATCGACTAATTCGTCTTTTGCCGCGGCTAAATCGTACATATATTTTGATTTATATTCAGCGATCTGACGAGGATCGTTAGTCGAGGCTAAATTAGTTTTAAGCCCTGCTTTAAGTTCAGTCGCGCGAGCTTTATACTCGGCGTTATAGCCATTAAGTTGTTCAGTTAATTCTGCTTTTCTAGCGCGAATTTCGCTAAATTTTTGACTTGTCTTAGCCAATTTTTCATCTCTAGAAGTGGCTAAATCTTCTAATTCTTTTCTATTTGCTTCGTTTTTTTCTTCAAATTTGCCATATGAAGAATTAAACACACTGACAAGACGATAATAATTTTGATAGAATTTAATTTCGTTATTCATTTCAGTTAAATCAGTGTAATAACGGTTAAATTTACCATATCGATTGTTATTTCTCGTATGTTCTGTCTCGGTGTAAGGAGTATAACGTTTAAGGATTTCAGCCATCTTGTGGGTATGTTTATTGATGGATTGTTCACGTTTAGAAACACCGAGCATCGTTTTATTTTCATGCTTTTCAATTTTGATATCTAAATTGTCAGCGTATTCTTCAATTAATTTAGCTCTTAGATCGCTGTCATTTAAAATTTTAGCGGCAGTCTCTTCGATTTGGATATCATATTTTGCCTCGAGTTTTTCAAGACCAAGTTTTCTCTTTTCTTGATAAATTTCCATCAGGTATTCATTGTCTTGCTTATATTGAGATGTTTTTAAATTGTAAGCTTCAACAGCTTCTTCTTTTTGAACTTTTAATTGTTCAATCTTATTTCGATATTCATTTCTTTTCGTTTCAAATTTAGAAACAATTTCATCAACTTTTTCGTTTTTATACCATTCTAATAAAGCGTTGTTTCTCGTCTTTAATTCTTCGAGTGCATTTGCTCTATTAGTTTTATATTTTTCTAATTTCGCTTCTAACCTTGCGTGTTTTTTGTTTTCTTTATCAACTAATTTGTAATGTTTATAAGAATGTGAAATAGTTCCGCTAATTAAGAATTTTGAATAACTAATCGCCGTCTTATAATCAGATTTTGCTACTTCAGCATCGATTTCATCTTTAAAAATCTTTTTAAATTCACTAGCTTTTACATTCCTACCTTCGTATCCTTCTAATTGTCCGTGGATGGCAAGGTTAATTTTTTCATCTAAATATCTAGAGAATGGGATTCTTTCTGATAACGCTTTTTCATAGATTGCAAAGCGTTTGACACGGTAATTGAAATAACCGCTGTTGATGCTTCTATTCCAAATATGTAAGAATAAGAATATGGACATGACCCATAACAATCCATAGATGAGAATCATAATGGAGTTATCACCAGGAATGACTTGTTCAAACATCCCATCTCCAACTGTCGTAGTAGGGACACTACCTAAGTTAGCAAGTCCTCCGATTGAAGGAACACCAAATAGCGCAAATAGTACAATATATCCAACTTCAAATAAGATGAATAATACCCCATTTGTGTACTGTTTATTGGCAAACGAACTCGCGCCGAAGAAGATATATGATAATCTACCTTCTAAATTATTGTAATAAAATTGATGGCATTTATGTCTAAAGAAACGATAAACACCAACAGTACCCGCAAGAATACCCTTACCGACATAGACAAGGAAAGCTACAATCGAAAGGAGCATGGACCAAATTAAATCTAAAACCCATATGACAGCCTTCTTAATGGCGTTACCAACGCCAATGAAAAAATAAACAACAGGGTTTACATATCTAACTGGACGAGAGAATACGCTCGTATTCATCTTGTTTTCTTTTTCATTTGCATTTTTGCGAGTTTTTTCTATTTGTTCCATTTATTTTCTCCTTGTTTGAGATTTTATTTGGTAGGGAGAGCTTTTTAAGGCCCACCCTACCAAAATTAATTAATTAAATTAAGCAGCTATTCTTAATTGATCGAGTTGAGATTTTAAGAAATCTTTCCAAGTAGTATCTTCTGAAATACCATTCATGAGAGCTTCACCAATGGCTTGTCCGATATCCCAGTATCTACCTTCAGCACAGACTGATTGAGGTGCACTCGCGGTATCATTTTGTAATGCAAGAGCGAGGTTACCAACTGTAGTGTTTTCAGTATAAGCAGGATCTTCAACAGCTTCTAAATTGCATGGGATAGTTCCACGAGTTTCAAATCTCTTTAATTGAGATTCTTTATTGACGAGGAGTTGTGCTAATTCAGCAGCGGCCATTTGTTCTTCGACTGGACGAGTTTTATTGATACAATAAACTTTTGAACCAGAGAAAGAAGCCATTTGATATTCTTCACCATCGATTGTGTAGGTAGGGAGTTTGGTTGCTTTGAGGTTGTTGCCTAATAGGGCGGCTAAATCGTTTTGCATCCAAGTACCAGTGACGGCAGCCACTAATGTTTCTTCTTGGAAGCCTTTAAGAATTGCGGCGTTATCGCCACCGATGAAAGTACCAGCATCATATGCAGGAGCGAGTAAGCTCGAAATATATTCAGCAACTTTTGCGCCTTCATCGCTGTCCCAAGAGACTTCGTATGAAACACCATCGTCACTTCTACTCCATCTCAATGAATCGAGACCACAAGCTTCTGGGGACATGAAGAATGAATTTGCGTAATAACCATTACCAACATCCATTAAGAATTGTTTGCCAGCTTTTGCTGCGGCTTGTAAAAGTCCTTCAAATGATGAAGCTTGCGCGTCAGTGACATAACGTGCATCGTAATAGAGGTAATAGCCGTTGTCGTTAGAGACTGGCCAGCCATATAAATCACCATTATATGAAGCGCCAGTAATCGCGCCTGCGGTACTATTTTGTCTAATAGTATCGGCATAACTTCCGGTAACTTTTAAGACTAAGTCGTTAGCGACTAAGTTTGCGATATGGTCATCAGCACATAAGAATAATGCAGGTGCACCATTGACGGTTGGGTCTTTAATAACTGTCGTACCAGCTTCAGATTCTGGAACAGCAGTATAATCGAATGAGAATGTGTTGTTAGGATGGGCAGCATTCCATTCATTGACGACTTCGGTAACGACTGCTTCTTCAGCAGCAGTAGCCCAAATCATGATTTTGGCGTTGGTTGAGCCTTCGCTTTCGCCACCGCCTCCACCACCACAAGCAGTTAAGCCAAGAGTTGCGACCAAGCCTAACGCAGCGAGTGGAAGAACTTTTGATAATTTCATAAATTAATTTTCTCCTTTTAATTATTCAGCATCAGTTGCTGGGGTTGGGGTAAATTTAACGGTCAATTTACTCTTTAAATCTGAAATAGGATTGCCGTTTTCATCAGTTGCTTCTGGAACTGTGAAATCATATGGTCTAAATTCGATTGTAACTTCTCCATCAGCGACGACATTGAAGTTAGTGCGATTACTTGTGCCTTGTTTAAAGTCACCAAGTTCACCTTCGATCATGCCTTTCATTTCTGAATCTTCCCAGTTGATGTCTTCAGCACCATATTGCTCTTGCCAAGTGCCTCCGACGATGACTTTGAAGCTGTCACCATTTGCAACAGTAAATGTTTTGGTGTACAAAGATGAATCAACGAATTCAAAAAGATTGTTTTCATCTGCTGCACTTTGCGCTGGATCCCAATTGCCCCATCTGCTTCCGATTATAGAAACAGTTAAAACAGGGGATTCAAAGCTTTCAGTGTTGACAGTAAACATATCATCGATACTAGTTGTATCTTCACCGCCACCACCACAAGCAGTTAAACCAAGTGCAACGCACGCTACAGCAAGCGCTAAAACTTTTTTAAACATACTTTTCCTCCTTTTTTGTTTTTCAGTACAAAGACTGTATGTTTATTATATTTGTAACCTTTCGGTAGTTACCTTAATTGAGAGCCATTTCAGTCTCAGGTGAGAAGAAATGAATCTTTTTAGCTTTGAATTGGATTTTTAATTCATCGCCAATTTTAATAATCTTAGTAGCAGGGAATTTAGAGATTAAATCAGAGCCACCAAAATCAGCGTGGATGTAATATTCATTACCTAATAATTCAGCGACATTGACAGTGATATCGAATGCATTGTCTTTTTCTTTGTCGCCCTCGACTGGTAATAAATCTTCAGGACGGATACCTAAGATGACATCTTCTGGGATATCTTTACCCTTATATAGTTCATCAGGTACTTCAATCTTGTGTCCATCGCTTGTTGTCGCCACACCTTTTTTAGCGTCGAAGTGAACGCGAAGGAAGTTCATTGCAGGTGAACCGATGAATCCAGCGACGAACAAATTAGCAGGGTGATTATAAATTTCAATAGGGGTACCGATTTGTTGAACTCTACCAAGTTTCATGACGACGATACGGCTCGCCATCGTCATAGCTTCAGTTTGGTCGTGAGTAACATAGATTGTCGTCGCTCCTAATTCATTGTGGAGTTTGACGAGTTCACTTCTCATCTGTACCCTTAATTTTGCGTCTAAGTTAGAGAGAGGTTCATCCATCAAGAACACTTTTGCGTTTCTAACGATTGCTCTACCTAGGGCAACTCTTTGTCGTTGTCCAACAGAGAGTGCTTTTGGTTTACGGTCGAGATATTCTTCAATTTGAAGAATTTTTGCTGCTGCGTGAACTCTCTTATCAATTTCGTATTTAGGCATACGTCTAATTTTTAATCCAAAGGCCATATTGTCATACACTGACATATGTGGATAAAGTGCGTATGATTGGAAGACCATGGCGATGTCACGATCTTTTGGTGTCTTGTCGTTACATAGTTCGTTGTCGATGTAAAGTTCACCTTTAGTGATATCTTCTAGACCAGCAATCATTCTTAAGGTTGTTGATTTACCACATCCACTAGGGCCGACAAAGACGATGAATTCGTGCCTTTTGATGTCTAGATTGAAATCGAAGACAGCTTGGACATTGTTCTCATAAATTTTGTCGATGTGTCTAAGTGAGACGAAAGCATTCTCTACTGCTTTTTTTTCATTTGTTTCTTTAGTAGCCATTATTCTTCCTCCATTAAGTAAATAAAAAAGACGCCTAAATAAAGCGTTTTAGCTAACAAAACGTTGACAGCAAGCATAATTACTATTGATGCATGCAAGAAACATTTTAATTTTTGTGCCCCTTTAAAATTAAATTTGCCAATAGGCCTTATAATCAAGACTTTAAAAATCTAAATTATTATGTTTGATTGTCAGGCAATTATTTGATAGAAATTAATCGCCTTTTTGCTTACGGGATAATTTTAATCGCTCATTACCTCGTTTGTAAAGTATTTTTTATATTTTTTAAGTAGAGGGAAGGAAAATGCAAGAAATCGAAATGTAAACGCATTATCCTTCCTCTATTCAACAATTTTAATTAATTTGTCGGTTGTTCGCTTACCCAAATACCATAGAGGGTGTAAAGCTCTCTATTTGGAACAGTGTCGGAAGTGAAATCGATCAAATCACTTTCGCTATCGACGATCGGTTTTTCACTCCACCCGATAAAATAAGGGAAGGCTGGATCCTCTGGAGTAGTAGGAGTTTCTGGCTCGACAAATAGTGAACCAGGAACGGCGTAGTAATAGTCATATGCATCTTCTAGATGATATGGATCATCACCATTATTTTCATCGTATCCTATTTCTATATCTCCATAAGAATAGCTTTTAAAGAAACGCACTAAGACGGTTGCTTCTAAACTAGAAGATGAATCGATAGAAGAAGAATTTTCCCCACCTCCACTTTCACTTGAGGAAGAATCGTCGTGAGTGTCGCCACACCCAACTAATAAAATAGATAGAGTAAGAAGCGGTAAAAATGATTTAAATTTCATATTATAATCCCTCCACAAATAAGAATTGATAAGGTGATAGAGTTAGAGTTGAGTTATTAAATGTATAACCATTATTACCACCATAACTGTTAAATATCACTTCTTTAATCCCGCCGTAACCGATAGAGCCACCGTCACGGCAAGAAATAATAAGGTGATAATTTTTATTATTTTCTACATCTTTAAAATAACCAGCCACAACCGCACCATTATCGGCTTTCCAAGTGTTTGCTACTGTACTATATTCTTCGCTAGTATAATCAATCCACATGATGCGAGGAGAGATGTCACGATTGTTAATCATCTCGCTGAAAGCTTCACTAAATGAAGTCATATCGATATTTTGTCCTTGATAGTCGATAGATATTTTTCTATCCCATTTAAAAGAATTACATTCATCGCTAGAAGTGTAAGAATTGTGAGATATAACTTTTCCATACATCTTGACATCCGCGGTGCATGGAATGACGTTTCTATCTGGACTCCACACCGGATGGACACCTGGTTCATATGGAATAGAATTAACTAAATCTTCTTCGCTTAAAATTTTAGTTCTAAACAATTCTTCTCCGCCATGCATGAAGGCAATACCTTGTGAATACATGACGACAGAATGGGCGGCTAAAGATGCTTTTGCTACTTCTAGTGGATTAGGTTCTAAAGAAGGAGCAGGATCGTAATCAACCCCTACCCCGAGAGTGTAATTAAGTTGATCCCAAAGGGTATAATTGTCGTGGCAACTGACATAATTAATAGTCTGATAATTGTTCGCCCCTACACCTCTATTGAAACCTAAAAGCATATCGGCGACTTTATCAGGCTTATCACCTACGTCATTCACGCCTTGAGAGATAAAACCATATCCTGGATAAGGGTTAGTAGTCTCTTCCCAACCACCTCTATTATTTTCACCTTTTAAAGCGTTTCTACCAGTGTCAGAAAACCCTCCGACATAACCAGGTGAATCGCTAGATGCATAAAGCATGCTGTAGACATTTTGATTAGTCGCGGTAGGCTCACTTGTACCAGGAGTACCAGCAGCCCAACCTTCACCATATACGACGATATCTGGATCTAATTCATAGAGAGTTTCTTTAACTTGTTTCATAGTCTCAACATCAATTAAACCCATCAAGTCGAATCTGAAACCTTTAATTTTATATTCACTCGCCCACCAATAGACACTGTCGACGATAAAGCGTCTCATCATCGGTGCTTCGCTTTTAATTTCATTGTTACATCCTGAACCATTCATATATGAACCATCTTCAGCGTGTCTAAAATAATATCTAGGCATTAAGATGTTGAAATTAGAAGCGTTTGCAGAACTGACGTGATTGTAGACGACATCCATAATCACTCTTATATTGTTCTTGCTCAAAGCAAGTTTTAATATCATGTTTTTAAATTCTTCAATACGCACTGCCCCATCGTATGGGTCTGATGAATATGCCCCCTCAACGACATTGTAATTCAAAGGATTATATCCCCAGTTATATGCGTAGCGGAGCTCGTGAGTATCGACGTCGTAAGATTCATCATCGTCGTGGTCGAATACTGGTAAGAGTTGAACGGCGTTGACACCTAGTTCTACTAGATGGTCAAAACCAGTAGTCACTGTCGAAATACCATCACTATAAGTCGTACCTTCTTCAACAAAAGCGTTATATGTGCCTCTTTGAACGTCGTTATTTGATGTCCAAGTATCATCCATAGTTAAATCGCGGATGTGAACTTCATATACCGATAATTCAGTAGGTGTATCGATATCGAATGTTTCATCATGATCCCAAACGGGAGGAATGTCATCCCAACCTTCTGGGTCAGTATCATCATAATTATATATATAACCTCTTAGTCCATTGACACCAGCCCCTTTGGCGTAAGGATCAACTATTTCATTCGTGCCGTTGGAATTGTTTACTTCATAGGTGTAATATTTGCCATTTAAATCACCTAATATCGTAATAGTCCAAATACCACCTGGTCGATATACCATATCAAATGTCTTATATGTATCATCGCCTTGATTACCTTCTATGTCATAGTATGCGCTTGGCGTACCATTTTCATAAATTCTTAGTCGCATTAAGGCAGTCGTTGGAGCCCATACGGTAAAAGTCGTCTTTTCTTTTGAATAAATAGCACCTAAATCACCTTCTAAATAAGTGAAATATCGCTCGAATCTATCACTTTCATATAGATTTTCAAAAGTGACGATAGAGGTTTGAACACTCATCGGTCTAGACGGGAAAAACCCACTTACATTGTACTGAATATTAATATTTGCCGAATAATTTAACTTTGCTTCATATTCATATTTACCATCTGCGTTTTGAGTCCATTCTTCAAGATTGTTATAGTTGGCGATTAATCTAGTAGAAAGAACTGACGCTCTTTGGGTTTCATCCATCTTTAAAAAGGCGGAATCGTAAGCGTATATGCTAAAACTCGACGGTGCCGCGTCCGCGACTATTTTAATCGTGTTCCAATCGGTGAATGTCGCTGATGTAAATTTATCAGATTCTGTCTCTTCTCGTGTAGGATAGTGAAGGGTTGAACCACCACCACCAGAAATAATCCACATCTCGAGAAGACCTTCATCAGTTACATAGGAGGCATAATCTTCGAACTCAATCTTCGCGTCGACTGACTGCCCATCCCATGTCCCTCTATATTTGATAATATAATTTACAAGTGTCGCATCCGAGTGGCGGGTATAATAATAAACGCCTTCTTGCTCTACTTCGCTCGCATTTTCATCGATAACTAAATCGATGTACATGTGTGTGCCTTCTTCAGTTACAATTGGCTCAAGTGCTTTACCATTATATCCTTGAAACCAAATATAAAATTGTCTATCAGCGTTTTGCCCATCATCATTTAAATAATGGAGTCTAATTGTCTTTATGCCGTGCGAATTAGCTTTTTTAGGATATGCTGTCTCACCTAATTCATAAGGGATAGATATTTCATCATCATATTTAGTGGTGTCTTTTTCTTTTTCTAAAGTCGAGATATTACTCGCGCTTCCCACCACTAAACCTAAAGATAATAATGAACATAATAATTTCCATTTTGTTTTCATTTTTTTATTCCTCGTATGTTGTCCAATATCCTTCGACGCCTGGATCACCCCAGACTGCCTCAGTACCTAAAATTGAATACATATTGTTCTCACCTCTATCTAAGAGTGATAAATCGATAGTTTTTGCCCCATAGTCACTAATCGCACCTTCAGGGGATACGCGGGTAAAGATGACGTTATCGTATTCAACTGGTACTTCAAATGACCAAATATTATATTTTTCTGTCTCGTCATATTTGACATGTGTCATTCTTTCTCCAGGCCACGCTACTCTATTACCATCGTCGTTCCATAAATATATCCCAGTTGCCGGTGCCTCATTATTCCACCATTCAGTGTCTTGGAAATAGATAGTGAAGGTATCGCCACTTTCACCACCACCGACATCTTCACCGCTACCGGTGTAGTCGTACATGGCGTAAAGAATACGTGCCTCGCTAGGTGCGGTGGTATAAAAATTAAGTGCACCACCATCTTCATACACTGCCCAAGAAGTAAATGTGACATCTTTGATAGATGAGGTGATTTCTTCTTTAGTAGGTAAAGCGTCCCCGATGGCGAGTTCTAACGAAACGGTGTTTTCTAAATAAAGTTGTTCGAAAGTTTGACCTTTTTCGCCGTTATATAGTCCGTTTTGTCCTAAGACTAGATAGTAAGTTTCATTTTCCGCTTGTGCGTTTATCACATTAGAAGAAGAAACAGCTAAAGGAAGAGATAATCCTAATACTAATAAGGTTGATAACAATATTTTTTTCATATAATTTATTTTTCCTCCTTTATTAAACTTTTACAACCGCGATTCCATAAGGTGGAATGGTGTTAGAATACGTGCCGTTGATACGCCATATCTGACTACCAGATAACGTCGTCGTGTGATTGGTGTTATTTAAACCAGAATTAATATAAATTCTAAATACACCATTTTCACACGTTAAGTCATAACGGAGTATATCGGTGTTGTCATTGGTGTAATATCCTTGGTAAGATTCAACTTCACCAAATTCATTTTTAATTTGAATTAATTGTTTATAAATATCGAGCATATCCCCATCAGTGTCGCTTTGAGATTGCTCTATTTCACTCCTTAAATTTTCATTATATGAATCGTAAGTTATTTCATAAATATTAAATGTGACATCAGTCTCGGTGTCATCGCCCCATTTAAATGGTTGACGATACCAAATATCCATATTGTTCTCGTTGTCGTAAAGGGCGATGTGGGTATCAGTATTAGAGCTCATACCTAATTCATCTCCATAATATATCCATGATATACCAGGTGAGAGGATAGTCGAGGCCGCGTGGACTACTGCCCTACCAAATTCAACTGAAGTGCCAGTTATTTTTGACTTATCGCCATTGACGTGGTTAATCGCCCTATTGACGTCGTGGTTAGAAGTAAATGGCGAGTTGATAAAGTCGCTTCTATTTCCTTCTGGGACGGAGTAAGCAACCGCACCATTGACATATATTCCGTTTTGTCCGTTGCCTTTAAATGCTTCGTAAGTTTCTAAAGGTTGACCGGTGGACATGCCCGCCGCTGTGGTCTCCCCATAAAGCCATTCATTATTATGATAATAAAGGGAGAAGTCAAATTGAGAGTCAAGTGCTTGGTAGTAAGGGGCAATTCTATGCCCATAACCATCGAAGTTTTCACCGACTAAGAAACAGTCTGGATAAATACGTTTAACCCCGTAACTAAATTCTTTCCAGAAGTTAATGTTTTTAGTCAAATTAGATGAATAATCATTTAATTTAACTTCATATTCCATCATTTCATCATTATATGAACGTTTACCACTTAAGTCAGAAATAATAATGTCCCCATTTTGATAATCGACTTCGTCGTACATATAGATATGTTTAACCGCGTCTAGTCTAAATCCATCGAGACCAAAAGATAACCAGTACTGGGCCATTTGAATGACGAAATCACGCGTCGTTTGAGAATCGTAATTTAACTCAGCCATCCCGCTTCCAAATTTACCAAAATAATAATAATTTGATTCGCCATCACGATACCAATCAGGATGTTCTTCGACAGGTATCATCTTGTACCCCTCGTCTTCAACGACAGTCAAAGAACCATTGCTGTCGTCGATGTGGCCATCGTAATATCTAACTAAATCACCTTTATATTTCCAATGATATAAATCTCTATAATTAATTTCATTACCATGTATGTCAGTACCTACTTCTGCCCTTTGGGAAAGAGTGAACCATATGTTATTTTTAGAAGTGTGATTCAAGACTAAGTCCATCAATACTTTCATCCCTTTTTGATGAGCCTTAAAAATAAGTTCACGATAATCTTCAAGAGTGCCAAATCTAGGATCTACTTTATAGAAGTCCGTCACGTCATATCCGTGGTAAGAAGAACTTTCTTGAATCGGTGTGAGCCATAGGACAGAGACACCTAAATCATCGAGGTAATCTAAAGAATTGATAATGCCCCTTATATCGCCCATCCCATCTCCATTAGAATCTCTAAAAGAAGGGACAAAAATTTGATAACCAACTCCTAAATCTTTAAAAGATTCACTAGTTGGAGGTACACCATTAATGGTTTTAGAACTCTCTACATCCGCACTAGAACGATACATGCCAGTCGTGTCGTCAACTGTCGGATTGACAGGTGCTTCATCATCCGCTTCAAAGGTGTAGGAAGAAACCGCACCTTTAGTACAGAATAGATGAATTGAACCATTATCTCTATCGTCCCAAAGTTCGTCAAAATTGTTGATGATAACATCAGCCCCGCCATCGCTAGTCCAGTGGGTGCCACCATCCATCGAGCTTTGTAAAACGATTAAGAAACCAACCTTTGTCGCGCCTTCAAAAGAGACAGGAAGTTCGTTTTTACCACTTAAAAGGTCGGTTCTTGTCATGTCGATATCCATGATTGCCCCATGTTGGTCAACATGTATTTCATCACCGTCAAGTTTCATCCAAGAAGTTGACATTGGAGTTAGAAGCCACCGCACATACGTGTCAGATGCTCCCCAAAGAGTGCCTTCTTGATTTTTTGGTGACATTTGCCAAATCCAAACGCAGTATTGATTATATTCATAAATAGGTGCGTCCGGACGATTATAATGGATATATAAGTGTCCAGCTTGAGAGAAACTATTTAAGAATTCATTGTAGTCGTCTACAGTTTCGACCGAAGACAAAGATGTTGAAGTATCTTCAGATGTTTCGCTCATAGAGGCACTTGAAGATGATAAAGAAGAATCATCGCTCTCAGAAGGTGAGCGACAAGCGCTTATAAGCAAAGCAAAAACAAGTGAAAATGTTGAAAAAAATAATTTTCCTTTTTTCATAGAGTGTATTTCCCCTTTTTTAAATACCTTATAAGTATATCAAAGATTTTGTCTTTTAGTATAAGAAATTATTTCATAATGTTAAAAATGCAAATTTAGTAAGGAAACTTTGACGAAATATGATTAGATTATATTATTTTTAAGTGTTTTAATGCTTTGTACACTCCATCATCCCAGATATTGTCAGAGACGTATGAACTTGCTTGCTTGGCTAGTGGTTTACCATTACCTAAACAAATAGAAAATCCTGCTTCATTAAACATAGATATGTCACCTAAGTCGTCCCCAATGGCAAGCGCGTCTTGTTTATCTATATTTAAATATGAGAGCATATATTTTACTGCTTTGCCTTTCTCTCTAATCTCTGGGATAATATCAACTGAATATGGTGAAAATCGCGAAAAAACAATGGATTTTGGAAGGGTTTTTATCAATTGTTCATCGTTTTCTTCGCTGGCGAAAAGTAGAATAGACACCACCTCTTCCCCTTCGTAGTCTTTAATAGGTGGGACAACTTCTTTAAATGTTGAAAATAGTAAATCGACTTCTTTAGTTTTCTTAGATATAGCGAATCTATCAGTCGAGGTAGTATATTCTAGGGCTAATTTATTTTTTTTTGCTACTTTTATAATTTGTCTTACTTCTTCTTTTTTAAAAGTTGTCTCGTGGATGAGTTTATTTTGATAGAAAAGGGCCCCGCCATTGGAGACAATATATCCGTCAGGTTCAAATTGAAATAATGTCCCTAATTGATAGAGACTATGAAATGGTCTTGCCGTACATAAAATGACTTTTATTTTCTTTTGTTTTAATTGTTTCATCGCTTCAATTCCACTTTTATTGAAGCAATTGTTTTTATGATCGAACAACGTCCAATCAATATCGACAAAAACCACTTTAATATTATTCATTGTTATTTAATTTTAAGGATGACAAATGATTGAGGTAAAATTTGAAAATCTAATTTGTTGTCTTTGTAAGTATAGATCATCTCCGCCCCATCAAAATGGTCGTAACTGACAGTTTTATCAGTTGGATTGATGACGATGTAAAGTTTATCTTTTTTACCTTCTCTTATATATTTAAGAGGATAGTTTTCCCAATCTTTATTGACTAGTGTCACACTCGCGTCATTAGTTAAGCAGTCGTATTCTTTTCTAATTTTATTTAAAGTTTTGACGATGTTATAAACACTACCGCTATCGGATGTCTCTTTTTTGACATTAATAGTTTTATAATCACTATTGACTGGTATATATAAATAATCTTTTGAAGTTGAAAATCCAGCGTTTTTAGTGCTATCCCACTGCATAGGTGTTCGACTACCAGTCCTATGATATCCTCCTTCAATCGATTTCATATTTCTACGATAATTCATCCCAATTTCATCGCCGTAATAGACAAATGGTATACCAGGCATCGTTAAAAGAAAGGCAAAAAATAATTTAATTTCTTCATCGTCTAATGTTTCTTTTAATCTAATCGTGTCGTGATTACCACTTATTATCGAGACAAATTTATCTCTTTCAAATGCAAAATTAGAAACATCTTGATAAAAATCAAAATATGTTTTAGGTGATTTTTCTACTCCCCTTTTAAAGTAAGGGCTATCACCTCTACACATATATATATGCATAGGGGCAAAATCATCTTGAAGGAGGAAATCAGAGTCAAAAGGTGAAAGAAGAGAATATTTAGGTCTCGACCACTCACTGACAAAGAAAGCGTCAGGATATTCTTTTTTAATAGGCTCTAATATTTTGTTCCAAATGTAAACTGTACCTTCAAATTGTTCGTTATCGCGTTTAGCAAGCCACCCCGCCATATCGACTCTAAAACCATCACAACCTCTATCTAAATAAAATTTAATGACATCTTGCATCGCTTTTATCGTCGGTGTGATGCGTGGATCGCTTATATGCATTTCAAAATCATCTTTTACATTCAAATAACCATAATTTAAAGCTGGTTGAATTGAAAAATAATTAGTCGCAACTGTCCCGTTTCTTTCATAAAAACCTCTAATAGATGATACATCGGTAGGAGAAACCCAAATTGAATTAGTCCAAATATAACGATGACTGTACTCGTTTCTTTCTTCTTGGCATGATTTTTTAAACCATTCACAGTCGATTGAAGTGTGACCTGGGACTAAATCAAGTATGACTCTAATCCCTTTTTCATGTGCTTTTTTAAATAATTCAAACAAATCTTCATTCGTCCCATATCGCGGGGCAACTTTATAGTAATCTCTAACGTCGTATCCAGCGTCAAAAAATGGAGAATCAAATATTGGATTTAACCAAATAGCATTAAATCCTAAATCTTTAATATAATCAAGTTTAGAAATGATACCTTGTAAATCTCCAATACCATCTCCATTAGAATCTTTAAAGGTTTGAGGATATATCTCATAAAATGTCGCATGATTGAACCATCTATCATTTTTCATAAAAAAGTGCTCCTTAATTTCGATAAGATTTTAGCAATATCAAAACATTTTTTAAAGACATATTTTTAAATTTTAAATTTAATGTGAATTCTTAAAGTAAATTCCGCTTTTTACCAAAAAGCTGATTTTACTCTGATAAGTTATAATTAAATCTCCTGTAGGTAGTAAGAAAGGAGGTTTTATTTTTATGTCACACCTAACAGAAGATAATAGAAAAACAATA
>CASDYZ010000039.1 GCA_949285325.1 uncultured bacterium | reverse complement strand
GGCTTCGATTTGCTCCAAGACAAATGAAACGTATGAATCGGTATATTCGTCCATTTCCTTATTGAAGATGGTAAGTTTTGGATACTCCAAGTTGATGCCAATAGCCCTATTGAGTTTGTATTCAGCTAATGCATGGGCATTGCTTCCCTCTTCGGCATAGACCGAAGTTACATCCTCCATATCCTCGGTAAGCCTTGCGCTAGGCGGGCAATTGATCCACCTCTCACTGCTCGAACCGCCTAATAGGCAGTGTTGCTTTTTATCTTCCATTGGCGATGTCCCTCACGCGGCTCAAGACTTCTTCATAGTGCTTTGGATCAAGCTCGGATAGCTTATTGGCCCCAAAGCCCATAATGATGTCCCTAATATCGCTAGTGAATCCTTTTCTTGCAAAAGATGTGAGTTCTGCACGGATTTCATCCAGAGTAATTGCCTTTTTCTCTTCTTTTACTTCTTTTGAATCAAGAAGATTCAAGGCCTCATCAATTTTGTTTTTAACTTCAATTAGAAGCTCACTAATCTTTTGATTCATTTCTCTTTACCTCTTTTTCTTCTTCGTATGCGTCGCGGATAAGTTCTTCATCGCGCCAAGCGTTCCAGTCCTCTTCCTCGCTTGCATAGGAAGGTTTGCATTTAAAATAGTTCATCGTTTGTTACCTCCGCATTTGCAGCCACCTGAGCAAGAACCAGAACAACCTTTGACTTCGTTCTTTTTGTTTTTCTCGATAGCGACATCCACAGTCACATCTTCAAGATTCAATGAAAAGCGAAGTGATTTAGGCTTTGGTTCAGTCCCAAAAATGGCATTGAGTAATTTTTCTTGTTTGCTTTCTTCCATATGTTTCCTCCTAAATTAGTGAAGGAGCAGCAAGGCCTAGCTAGCTTTCAATTTAGCCCTGCTATCTCTTTCAACTTCTTTAGAACTTCAACTTTCAGGTTTTTCACTTATTTGTAATTTTTGAGAAGAATCTGAAGTTCCTTGACTACTTTTTCTTTTCTGCGATACAAATTAGACATTGAAATGTGATGTTTTTTTGACACTTCAGTTAAGGTCGATTTGCCCATCAAGAAAGCAATGACGTCTTTATCAATAGGATCTTTAAACTTCACTATTGCTTCATCGACTGCATCTTCTCTTTCTATTCGAGAGGTATATTCAGCCGGCGACTCTCCACCTACATAGGCTTGAGCTTCATAAGAAACATCAACACCATGAACTTCATCCATATAATCGATAGAGATAAGATTCATTCTTCTTTGGCTGTAATAAGGGCATTCAGCGCATGATTTCCTACAAATTGCTGTATTCCCTTTTTCAGTCGTGATGATGCACTTGGTTCGAAGCTCATATTCCTTTTTCATTCGCCAATCGTCTCTGACTGTTGCATCATAGATAGCTTCAGGAACATAAAGTTTTTGACCTTCTACATAGATGTAATAAGGACGATCTTTGCTTGGATAGCGCCAATCTTCCCTTTTGCCATCGGGGCCACCGATAAAATCGGAGTCATGAAATGGTGTGTTCTTGCTAGTACAAGAATTATTGAATTTTGTAGACAATGTTGTTGCCTTAATATCGGAGCAACATCACCATTAAGTTTCTCGTCTACATACCTTTCTCCACCCGAATGGTTAACTAGTATCGAGGCAGAATTGTTAAGCCACGTCTGACTTACATGAGAAGTATATAAAAAGGCTATGAGTAATAATACATAGCCAAAATAGTGATTATATATTTAATAAAGTAATTGGTTTTCTAATGATTTTAGGTTACTTCTATGTTAAAATAGTTTTGTTAATTATTCTTTCAATTATTCTTTATGTAAGAGTAAGTGCAAAAGCAAAATCTCAAGTAATATCGGAGGATAATACAAGCATGAAACGCAAAGTAAAAAATGAAAATTTTTATCTAGAATCATTATTTATCGTGAAAAATCAACCTTCTTTCGTCTTTATTATCAATTACGAAGATGGAATTGCAATTAAACTTAGCCCTGACGATACCAAAACAATATCATTAGGGTTCTTAGCGAAAGAAGGCCTTGTGAGACTGCGCCAAAACGGAAGCGTTGATGAAGAAAACCTATTAGGTTCTTTTGTATCTATTATTAATCAAGAATCAGACATCAAACGAATAAACGCATATAAAACTTTTTTTGAAAAAAATGGTTATTTAAATTCGATTAAAAACAACAAGCCTTTAATTATTACTTTAAAAGAATTGGATAATCAAAACAGACTTCTTAGTCAATTGCTCGCTCTCTCATCAAAATTATCACAAGGAAATAGGCTAAATGTTGAAGATACTATTTCAATTATTCAGTTCTTAATGTTCCATCGAGGCACTAATCAGTCTCCGCATAAACTGAGTACCATCATACTAAATACTTCTAATTTTCTTTCCGCTCAAAAAAGAAAATCTCTAGATGAAACTGGAAAAATAACTATCTTTGATTCAGCAAGAAACACAAATGTTACTTTAGATTCTGAATTCTATTATGATTTTCTTCACTCAAATGATGTTGAATTTAAAGCCATGAGAGCAAACCCATATTTCAAAAGTTTGTATGAGCTCTATGTGCTTGGCAATTTCAAATTTGATGATATCGAAAAAAAGGCAATAGATGTTTTTGTTAACTATTATTTTTGCAAGAGAGATAAAAGCGACAATAGTTTTTTAAAACCTGCACTTTTCCAAGTTGCCAAAGACACATTTAAAGAAGAAATAGATTACTATGTCAAAAACATTAAGCCTTCATATAACAAAGAAAAAATGTCACCCTCATGGAATGTAGAAGATTTATTAACTGCTTTATATTTTTCACTTTTCTATATGAATCCAGAAGTTGAGATATACAGAATTTGTGAGTATTGCCATAAACCCTTCAAACTCGATAAGTCAACTTCTACCAAGAAAATCTATTGCTCTGATAAATGTAGAAATTGTGCTTCTCAAAGAAAATATAGAATGACCCATAAAAAAAGAGGTACATGATGCACCTCAATCATATTGTTTTTTGATTTCCTCAGCTAGTTTCTTTTTCAACCTATCATTATAAATAGTTCTATATCGGCAAAGCAGTGTTTTTGTATCTATTAGGATTCCCTGTATTTTTTCGTGCGGCTCTCTTTCGTGATCAATCCAATCACCTGAAGCAACAGATGAGTTAACAATATCAGAGTCCACTCCAAAAAGATTATTGTTTTTATTATATGGCATGATAAATGCGTTGAACGGACTATGTCCATCAGCTTTTTTCTTTACAAACTCTCCATAAGTAATCTGTTTGTTGATGTCAGATGAATTAGGTAGGTTGGAAATACTGCCTGTAATTCCGAATCTATAATACTTTGCATCCAAAACATAATACTCATTGTTCCCATCAGCATCTTTCAAAATCATGATGCTATCAGGTTCCAAAGGATGCCTTTTTTTATTTTTATCTTTTCCAAGAAACACACGCCAATAAGCACGAGGAAAATATTTTTGTTTTTCTTCTTTACTTACACCGAAAACTTTATCGATTAAACGTTCCCACACATGTTCGAACTTATCGGTCCCAAAATAATATTGTTTTTCATCATTATTGCTTCCGTAATAACGAAGCATATTTATCATTGCTTCAAATAATCTATTATCTACATCGTTACGAGTTTCATAAAGTTTTTCGTAAAGTAAATTTATGCAAGAATTGATCATATCTTGGTCTTTTGGATCTATCATCAAATCAGGCTTTTCAGGAATTAATGGCGTATAGATAATCCCGAGTTTTTTAAAGCTTTCATAAACACAAAACTTATGAATCCTTGTTATCATTTGGTTTTTTTGCGGTGACTTTTGCATTCTAAAATAATCATCGAACATGAATGTAGAGGAATTAGGTAGAATTATTGGATTACTCTTTTTAAAAGTCATAGCGAAATTAATAGGACCGCTATCAGACCTTTTATAAACAATTTCATTATCAGAATAATATTTCTGCCTTTCTAGATAGTATTCAATTACGGTCCTATACGCTTGTATTGGAAAACTAACGGAAATAGTTGCTGCATTTCTATCTATTTCTAAAACTCTGTCATCTTCAGTTGTAAATTCAGCTAAAACATTAAAAAGATCCCTTATTTCTTGTCTAACTTCATTTTCATCATTTGGAAGTTCATATCCGCAAGGAAAATAGACCATTAAATTATTATGGTCTCCTTTTATTCCTACAAATCGATCACCATCGTCATTTAAGTCAACGTGACAATGTTGGAAAATATCATCAGAATCGTCCATTAATCTTCATCCCCATCATTGCCAGTATTATCGTTATTTTCGCCAGCAACATCATTTAAAGCGTTGGTGATATCATCGATAAAGATATTAAAACGTGCATTCTTTTGAGCCTGCATAAAAGCATTAATAAGACTTTCTAAATCTTTATAATTGGATCTAAACGCTTTTGGCCTATTAAATTTAAATGCATCATCCCAAAGATATTTAATGACTTTTTCAGCAAATTTCTGATTGTGCAACTTTCGAGAAATACGTTCTTCCTCTGTTATGCCAGTCTCTCGATCATTCTCTAGTATAAGATCGTCCTTTAGCAAGAAATGCGTGCCAAGTCTTTTATCTTCGGCAGATGTAAGTCCAACATTATTGGCAAGAATAGCTTTATTAATCTCTTTAATAAATTTTTCCCAAGATATGGATGTGTCTAATATATTTTGTTCGGCTAGTTCTTTGCTTTCCAAATCAGTCTTATCAAAAGTATTTGTTATTTGTCTTAAGTCCCATCTTCTTTGAAAAGCTGTATCTAAAGTAAACACATTTTGGTCAGATGTATTCATGGTAGCAAGCAGTCCTAAATTGGAAGGTATTTCGATTACATGTTTTGGGTCGTCAAAAATAACTTTAGCAATATTTTCGTTATAGATGCAGTATTTACTCCATTGATAATTGTCTTTGCTATGGTCTGTTTCACGGTCCAAAAGTTGGAAAATGTCTCCAAATATCGAAGCAGCGTTACCACGATTAATCTCTTCAATTACCAAATAGTATTTTTTACTTGGATTTTGGTATGCCATTTTTAATATATTCGTAAATGGCCCAGGAACAAAATCATATCTCGCTTCACCATCTTTCATTATTGGACGAATCTGGCCTACAAAATCAGAGTATGTATAATCAGGATGGAAAACGAGCCTTATAGACTCAGCTTCACCGGCATGAACATAATCATGATCGATTGTATAGCTTTTTCCTGAACCCGGAACGCCATAAAGGATTACATTTATTCCACAACGAGAAAAAGAGCCCTTATCCAAGTTCCCATCAACTGGAAGGTCATTGTTTAAAGAATTAGAGAGCCCAAAAATTAAAAGTTTATAATCTCTAAATAATTCTCTTAACTTACTATTAGGCTTTTCACTAGAAAATAAATCCAAATCTTTAATAAAGTATTTTTTTGTCAATAGGTCAGAATAGCCGTTGATAGATGTGTTATATAAATCCAAATATAAATAATTAACATCTTTAGATTCAAAAAGTGGCCTAATATTGATACCAGTGTTTGTTACATGAATATAATTTGCCTTAGAAGAACATTTATTATAGCCAGATTGAATATTACAATCTAATGTAAATCCATTATAAGTTCTAAAATCCTCATATAATTTTCTTATGCTTTCACCCTTATAACCATGTCCCGATGTTTTAATGCCATTTTCCAAATCATTATTGATTCTTAATTGACGAACAAACCAAGATAGTAAGCCTTTAAATTTTACAACTTCAGTCTCATCTTCTTTAAGTATCAACGAATTGACGAAACTTTTTCTTTCATCAGTGCTATGGAAATGTAGGGATTTATTCTTATCTGCGATAATAATTCTAAAATGTAACTCATCTTGATTTTGTGTATTAATTTCATATACAAACCAGGCAGAGTTATCATTAAGACCTAAAGTATTTTGAATTTTCTTATAACAATCTTCATTATATTTAAAACCATTTAATTCTATTCTTGGTGAATACTTTAAACTGCGTCTGCCAATATGATTGTTGCTTGCACTTGAAAGCTGTTTGACTATAAGCAGAACAAATTTAGCATCAGGAACTTCAATGTCATTGGCATAAATCTTTTGAAATTGGCTTGCCAAGACGTAATCATAATCATCTTGCCTGCCTCCTCCCTTACCTAGTGGACACCAAACTTTTTCATTAGTTTTGCAATAAAGCATGGCCGTGAGGAAAGATTCGAAATTCTCGAAATTAAACTTATAGCCTTCCCCTTGTCCCAAATCTGTTCCCCAAGATGGCGTACCACCAATATCAGTGGTCATATTGAACATAAGTGATCCTATATCAAGTCTCATCGCTTCTACCTCCTAAAAGTCAAACAAATCAAAATCTAAATTCTGAAGCTGATTCAATATATATTCTAAAAGAATGGTTACTAAATTTACATCCCAGCCATTGCCGGCACGTCTAGACAACTGAGTATAAGATTGTCCATTAAAATCAATATCAACTTTTCTACCAACACCTTTGAGACCTTCTAGTCCCATTAGTCTAAATTGCTCAGTTACAGACATTTTTCTTACGACTTCTCGATTTTTATGGGCTTCAATTACTCTTAAACTATTGTGTTCAGGCAAAGTGATAGTAATAGAATAACCATCATATTTGATTTTTTTATTATAAATATCTAGGCAAAGTGGGGTATCCACCTTAAAACTTGGAATATTATGTTTTACCTTTAAATGATCAATTTGCTTTTTTGAAAGATACATTTCTTTAGGAACATATCCTTCTGGATCTAAAAAATCTGCCATTTTTAGGTCATTTTTTCTTTGAGGTGGTTCAACACTAAAATTATCAGGCAAGCCACCGAGGCGAGCGAACATCCATACACGTTCTCTATTTTGAGGAATTCCATAATCCTTACTATTTAATACCGCATAAGCAATTGGAGATTCATTAGGATTGTTTTTGTCCTTGACATATCCAATTTCTCTTAAGAGTTTAATCATTAATGCTCTAGTGGCATCAAATTTTTTAGAAAGAAGGCCTTTTACATTTTCCATTAAAATATAGCGTGGTTTTTTAACGGCGCATATTCTTATAATGTGTTGAAATAGAGTTCCACGACCATAAGGATCATCTTCTCCTTTTTGCATTCCGGCAGTTGAAAATGGTTGGCAAGGGAAACCACCCATAAAAATATCAAAATCAGGGAATGACGGAGATGTTGGATCAATTTTAGTTATATCGCCAAAGTTAGTAATAAGTCGCCCGCTTGCATCCCTATGATTTGCATCATAAAGTTCACAAGCATATTTATCTATTTCAGAATAGCCAACAACATCATACTTAAAATTTGGATGTAGATTTTGAACACGTTTTAGAGCAAAACTTCCCCCACCATATCCAGCAAATCCCTCAAATACTCTGAGAACTTTTTCGTCTGGCAAAATAATATTGTGCTGGGAGCAAAAAGTATCTAATTGTTGTTGCGTTTTTTTGGTTGGATTATTTTTTCCAGTTTCCCAACGATTAATTGTCGCAAAAGAAACACCCATTTCCTTTGCCAATTCTTCTTGCGTTAAATTTAGATGTGCTCTTATATAAGTTATTTTATCTTTTAATATCATATAATCACCCAAATGACATTATAACATTTTATAGCATTTTATAACATGGAAAATTTGAAAATTATTCAAAAATATGCATATTAAAGGCTTTTCACAATTAATTTAAGTGAATTCACTACTATAGAATTACCTGCCATCTTATAAAGTTGAGTGTTACTAAACTCATTAATAACTTTATCTATTTCATCATCATACCAGCCCATAAGTCTCCAGCACTCTCTGGGCGTTAGTCTTCGAATAGATATAAGTTCATCTTTATCATTAGCGACTACTCCTATATCACTAACTGATGTTTTGATGGTAGGAATCACCGATCTTTGAACCACTCCTCTTTTATATTGACATCGGTTTGTATAAACACCATCTCCGACACTCGCTAGTTCATAACCTTCCTTGGTTGCTTGAGGAATGATGATGTAATTGTCAGTCGGTCTATAACCAGCGTGAGTAGTGATAGCAAAAGCATAGTCAGTTTCATTCATATATTTCGGTCTAAATCTCAATCCACGAATGAGTCCATGCCTATCGCTCATATCAGTAAAGCAAGTGATGAGCTTTTCACTAAGAAAATATGTCTCATCAACATCGTTTTCTAATAGATCTGCAAGCTTTTTAGTTAAACGGATAGGCTTTGGAAATTCATAGTGCGCATTCTTATCTCTAATCGAAATCATAAAACAACGCTCTCGATTTTGAGGAACACCATAGTCTTTAGCGTTAAGAACCTTATAAAAATTTTTGTAGCCTAATGAATCAAGATAGTCTAGCCACACCTGAAACAATGGCATGAATTTCTTCGAAACTATGTTCTTCACATTCTCCATCAATAAGAATTTAGGAAGTTCATAATTTTCTTTTGCTACTTCAAGTAATCTTTGGACTTCCCATAAAAGTGATGAATGGGTATTACTGCCTTTAACAAAACCTTTCATTTTTCCTGCCAAACTAATATCAGTGCATGGGAATGAATAGGTCCATAAATCAGCTTTTGGTAATCTTTCTATTTCTCTTATATCACCTAGATTGTTAGTCGGACCATGAAGTAACTCATAAGCTCTACTTGCGTATTTATCGTTCTCACTAATCGCCACTATTTCATGTTCTATATTTGCTCTTTTTAATGCTTCTCGTTGACTTCCAATACCTGCAAAAAGTTCTATAACCTTGATCATTTATAAACACCTCTCAAAGTCTTTAGAACTTCAAGAGGCATTTATTTCACTTAAATCTCTATTTTCATAGGGTATCTTTTTCTAGTAGGGTATCGTTTTTCTAGTAGAGAAACGTTTATCTAGTAGGCTTTCGTTTTTCTAGTGGAACCAAATTTTAAAAATCCGTCGATTCAAATCAATTTTTTTCTACTAGCAAAACGGCAAAAACAAAAAAATGCCCGATTTCTCGAGCAAATATCATTCATTTTGAGACCCTTGCTTTGTATCAAAATGTTAGTTATAAGATGGCAGGGGTGGCAGGAATCGAACCCGCAATAATGGTTTTGGAGACCATTGCTATACCATTTAACTACACCCCTGTGCGAATAGTATTATAAGAAAAATGTCAACTTAAAACAAGTGAATATTTCTTTTATTTATATACTCTTTTTTGACATTTAATAATTAAAATTAACTTGTAAAATATCTATTAAAAATTGGCATTTTAAAATTATTTCTTTTAATTTTTATTAATTAATATTAATATTTAATTCGCGAATTGAAAGGAAATTGACTTCATAACATGAGTTTGATTAAAAGATTTGTTCAATACTATAAACCACACAAATTAATATTTACTTTAGATATGATTGCCGCGTTTTTAGTTGCCCTTGTTGGCATGGGCTATCCTATCATTACTCGTTATATGCTTAATGATTTTATTCCAAATCAAAAATTGGATTTAGTTATCATCTGTTCTATCAGTCTCCTTTTAATTTATGTCGTTAGAATGTTCTTGAGATATTTTATTCAATATTATGGGCATATCATGGGCGTGAGAATGCAAGCTCAAATGCGTTCCGATTTATTTAATAAATTAGAAAAACTTCCATACACTTTTTATGATGAACATGAGACTGGTTCATTGATGTCGAGAATGACTAATGATTTATTTGATATAAGTGAAGTAGCCCACCACGGACCAGAGAATCTTTTTATCGCCGGATTTACTATCTTAGCAAGTTTTATATATCTATGTTTTATTAACTGGATACTCGCTCTTATTATATTCGCATGTTTACCATTATTAATCATCGTCACTTCTCATTATCGTAAGCAAATGAGAGATGCGATGAGAGAATCTAAAATAGCAATGGCGAAAATTAATTCTTCTCTTGAATCTTCAATTTCTGGTATTAGAGTTACCAAAGCTTTTACCAACATTGATAAAGAACAAGAAAAATTTGAAAAATCGAATGAAAGTTTTGTCAAAGCGAGAAGTAGTGCGTTTAACGCGATGGGTAAATTTTTTGCTTCTAGCCAATTTATTACCGATGTCTTTAATATAATTGTTTTACTTGCTGGAGGAATATTTCTATATCAAGGGACAATTGATATAGGTGATTATTCAACCTTTATTATTTCAGTCAATATGTTCATTTCTCCTATAAATCAAGTCATTAATTTTATTGAACAATTTCAAAATGGTTCAACCGGTTTTAAAAGATTTATTGAGATTATGGATGAAGAAGAAGAAAATGTCCATGAAGGAAATAAAATATGTCCTCCTTTAAAAGGCGACATATGTTTTAAAAATGTTAATTTTCATTACAAATCATCTAAACAAATTTTAAATGATATTTCTTTTACTATTCCTCACGGTGAAAAAGTTGCGTTAGTGGGCCCTTCTGGTGGGGGTAAAACAACTATATGTCACCTCATCCCTCACTTTTATGATGTCAGTGAAGGGGAGATAACTTTAGATGGAGAAAATATTAATAATTTCACTCTTGATTCATTAAGAAGACAAATAGGTATCGTCCAACAAGACGTCTTCCTTTTCGGTGGGACGATTAAAGACAACATATTGTATGGGAAACTTGATGCGAGTGAAGAAGAATTAATAAGCGCGGCAAAAAAAGCAAACATCTATGATTATATAATGTCTTTACCAAATGGATTTGATACTGATATTGGTGAAAGAGGTGTCAAATTGTCAGGTGGACAAAAACAAAGATTATCAATCGCAAGAATATTTTTAAAAAATCCTTCTATTTTAATATTAGATGAAGCCACCAGCGCGCTTGATAACACCACTGAAGTATTAATCCAAAAAGCCCTTGATGAATTATGTAAAAATAGAACATCAATCGTTGTTGCCCATCGCCTATCAACTATACGAAATGCGGATGAAATAATACTTATTTCTGACGGGAAAATTAAAGAGAAAGGCACACATGAACAATTAATGAAGAAAAATAGTTCATATAAACTTCTTTATGATTTACAGTTTAGAGAAAGCGATGAATTAGAAGAAAAAGCCCTTCAATCTAATTTAAAAATAAATGGATAAATGTGTGCTTTATAGTAAACTAATAACTAGGAAATTAAATTATGAAGATATTATTTAAAAACGCCAATATATTAAATATTGAAAAAGGTTTAATTTATAAAAGCGATTTATTAGTTAATGGTAAATTTATAGAAAAAATACATAGAGATATCGACATTAAAGTTGACAAAAAAATTAACGCTTCTAAACTACTTTTAATGCCGACATTTAAAAACGGACATACGCATAGTCCGATGACATTTTTAAGAGGTTTAATCGACAATGTCTCTTTAGAAGATTGGCTTTTTAATCACATTATCCCTAGAGAAAATTTATTGACTGAAGAAGATGTTTATTTTTTTTCAAAAGTCGCTTTGCTCGAATATATTAGAAATGGTATAGGATATGTCAATGACATGTATATATATCCACAAGGATTTATAAAAGCCGCACTTGAATTTAATTATCCATGTTCTATATCTATGGGGACAGACCAACAAATATATAAAGATTGTTTGAAGAATGAAAATTATTTTGTTGAACTTAACAATAAATATGAAAGAATGAATTTTATTTTTAATGCCCACAGCGTATATACAGTAAAAGAAGAAGATTTAAAAACATTATCAAATATTGCTAATAAATTAAAATCACCTGTATTTTTGCATTTGAGTGAAACACAAACAGAAGTAGATAACTGCGTTAAAAATAATAGGAAAACACCTGTTGAATATGCCTCTTACTTAGGATTATTTAATTACGGTGGTGGAGGATATCATCTAGTGCACCCTATAGAAGATGATTTTTCTATTATGAAAGAAAAAAATATAAGCGTCATATCTAATCCTGGTTCAAACTTGAAATTAGGAAGTGGAATTGCTCCTTTGAGACGGTATCAATCACTAGGTATCAAAATAGGATTAGGAACAGATGGCCCAGCATCAAATAACGCCCTATCGATGTTTTACGAGATGCGTTTAGCGTTCAACTTAGAAAATTTAATCAATGATAATAATCTACCTTCTCTCTCCCCGATTGATGTCATTAGAATGGCAACATCCAATGTCGCCCACATATTTAATCTAGATAAATGTGACTATTTAAAAGAAGGAAATTACGCCGATATAATCGCGATTAAATTAGATTGTCCTAACCTTTTCCCAAACGATAAAATTATTTCTCATTTAGTAAATTCAGCAAGTGAAAATGATATTTATCTAACGATGATAAATGGTTCGATTTACTATATGAACAATAAATTTGCACCATTTATCAACACTAGACAAATTTATAAAGATGCTTATAAAAAATTAAAAGATATCAACCGCAAATTAAAAAGTAAATAAACATGTAAATTTAATTAAAATATTTGATTATTAAGCACTTTTTATATTTTTAACTTAAATAAAATAACAAAATTGATTTTATAATTTATATCGATTTTTTACATATATATTTAAGCGTGAGAAACTAAATTTTCCATTGATAAATAATTATAAATAATTTTTATATTTATCAGCACATTAGTTTGATATAATAAAACAAAAGGAACTATATACATATATGATTAACAATCCAGAACAAATTCGTAACATTATTGTCTTAGGACATCAATCCTCAGGCAAAACATCTCTTGTTGAAGCTCTGTATCAAATTGCTTCAAACTTTCCAGAAAAGGGATCGATTGAAAAGAAAAATACCCTTTCTGATTATTTAGTAGAAGAAACAAAAAGATTATCTTCAGTATCGACATCAGTTATCACTTTTGAGTACAATGACCACCGTTATAATTTACTCGATATTCCTGGCAATGATGATTTTATTACTGAAGCTATCTCCGCGATTGAAATGATTAAAGGGGCGATTCTTGTCGTCGACGCTTCTAGCGGTGTACAAGTCGGCACAATTAGACATTATCAAATGCTTAGAAAAAGAAATATACCTACCATTATTTATGTCAATAAGATGGATAAAGACAGCGTTGACTTTGAAGCACTTTTAAGTGAAATAAGAACTAAACTAGGTAAAGAAGCAGTGCCTTTCTCTTATCCACTTGGGCACGAAAATAAATTCGATGGATTTGTCAATGTCGTCGAATTAAAGGCCCGTATTTATAATGGAAAAGAATGCGTAGATGCTGAAATATATGAAGATAAAAAGTTAAAAGTATTTGAACTTCATAATACAATCTGTGAAGCCGTCGCGACTACTGACGATGAATTATTAGAAAAATTCTTCTCCGATACCCCTCTTACACATGAAGAGATTTTAAGAGGACTTAGAATTGGTGTTTTAAATGGTGAATTAACTCCAGTATTAGTTGGCTCTGCAATTAAAAATATTGGTATCCACACCCTTTTACAAATGGCGGTCGATTATCTACCAAAACCAACTGATTTAAAACCATTTGTCGTCACTAATGAAAAAGGTGAAGAAGAAGAAATCGCCACAAAAATAGATGCACCATTCTCCGCGTATTGTTTTAAAGTTAGCTATGACCAATTCTCTGGTTTTGTCGGATATATTAAGATTAATTCTGGCGTCATTAAAATGGGGGATGATGTACTAATTCCTCAACTTAACAAGAGATATAAAGTTACTAATCTCTACCGCATGAATGGTAAAAATAAAGATAATATCAACGAAGCGTTTGCCGGCGATATCGTCGAGGTGGGAAGAATGGATGAATTACGTAACGGCATGACACTTTGTGATGGTAAACATCCTCTCACTTATAAGAGTGCAAAATTACCTACTTCAATTTATTATCAAGCACTAGTGGTGAAAAACAAAGAAGATGAAAATAAACTAGTTAAGGCTCTTGAATATTTAAAAATTGAAAACCCATCACTCGACATCAAAAGAAATGTCGAAACCCATCAATTATTGTTAGGTGCTTTATCTAATACGCATATTGAATATTTATTGAGTAAAGTTAAGACAAATTACAAAATTGATGTGACAACTGAACAAGTTAAAGTTGTCTACCGTGAAAGTATATCGAAAGAAGCCACCGCGAATGGAAGATACGTCAAACAAAGTGGTGGTTCGGGATTCTATGGCATTGTCGATATGAAATTTGAACCACATGAAGGCATTGAATTTGCTGAAGAAGTAGTGGGTGGCAATGTCCCTAAACAATATTTCCCAGCGGTTGAAAAAGGATTTATTGAAGCTCTTCAACAAGGTTTACTCGCTGGCTTCCCTGTCATAAATGTTAAAGCGACTTTATTAGACGGCAAATACCACGATGTCGACTCAAACGAACTTGCCTTTAAGATGGCCGCCATACTGGCGTTTAAAAATGCTTATATGAAATGTGGACCGATTATTTTAGAACCTATTATTCGTATCAGCGTATCGGTTGATTCTAGTTTTGTCGGTAACGTCTTATCTGATTTGACATCAAGAAGAGCGAGAGTCTTAGGCTTTAAAGAAGATAAAGATGGTAGGCAAGAAATTGAAGCCCTTATTCCAGAAGCAGAGATTCTTGATTATACATCTATACTACGTTCTTTAACTCAAGGTTCAGGCTTCTTTACAAGAGAATTTGAATGCTACGAGCAAGTACCTGAATATTTAAAAGATAAAGTCATCGCACAAAATTCATTATTAAATAAACAATAATTATTAAAAATTTCAAGTATGAGCGGTATCCTATGTACCGCTCTTATTGTTTTGTTTGTCGAGTTTAACTGCTATATATTGTCTATTTTAAACGAGGTAAATATCATGAAAACATTATTAAAACTATCTATTGTAGTAATGAGTCTTGTGTCACTATTAGGATGTTCATCTAGTGATGATTTAGTAATTGATTTAGGTGAAAATGAACCATCAATTGTCGGGATAAGTGATTTTATTTATGAAGTTAATGGAGATGAATATATACCAGCCCAGCAAATAAATTTTGGCGATTGTAGTGGTAAAGAAAAATTTTATAACGTCTTTAGACTCGATTTTGATAAAGAATATGTCATAAGAATATATTTAGAATTTATTGGTGGCTCTAAGGCAATTGATTTACTCGCAGATGCGGTTACATTTGATAGTGGTTTAAATGAGAATATAGTAATTGAACCACTCAGTGATGAAGAATATGCTCGACCAATATTTAAATTAAATTTTATTAATATTGGACAATATGAAATACGTTACAGCGCCCTTAATTTTACCAATTGCTGCGTAGTTGAATTTATCTAGATTTTAAAAATTAATATTCATATATAATATAGATAGAAGGAAGAAAAAATATGAGAAATTTAAAATTTTTATCTATTGGATTAACTATAGTTTTGTCTCCGCTTATTTTATCGTCGTGTGGAGATAATCCCCCTACACCTAAGACATATAATATAAGTGTTGAGCCTAGCGAATTATATGAAGTATATAATATAGATACATCTTCTCAAGCTGGTTTCACTGTCTATTTTGATGTGCGCGCGACTAGTCCGTTTTATGAAATAGGCGAAGTGTACGCGAATGAAGAAATTGTCATAAAAGGTTCGCTGGGTTATTCATTTATCATGCCCGAAGAAGATGTCTTAATTAGTGTCGACATGAAAGAAGTAGGAGAATATGATGATTTAGATGATCACCTATCATGGGGAGAATCGGTAAGTGGTAAAATCTTATCTTTAACCGAAGAAGAGCTTGAAAGTGATATACCATACACCCAAGATTTACAACTAGTTTTTGACGGCGTTAGTTCAGCAAACTGGATAACGATAATCGACGATGAAATTTATTCATCTAATCAAGATGTCATCCCGGATGACGCGCTTAGATTTGAACCTATTACCGCCTCTTCTTCTAATGCGATAATCGGAGGCAAAATTGTCGTTGATTTAACTAAAGTCAGTGTTGGTACAACTTACATTTATATAAGCCTAGATCCAAATAACTTTTCACTAGGAACGCTGATTAAAGAATTTGAAGTAGTTGCCCCTGATGTACCAATTTATGAGACGATGGATGTAACTTTTACATTTACAAACGACACCGATTACAATATAGAAAATTTATTTTTAAATATATCTAATACTATAGACGGAGAAATTACCACTATAAATTTAAATGATGGTGATTATGTATTTGAATATAATATCGGATTTACTTATCGTGTCAGTGTCGGCTATCAAGAATATGATCCCGCCACCGATGCATATGATGTTATCTCGCTCGATCTATTAGAATGGGTGGGTTCTAATTTATTAGGCGAAGTCAATACTTTAGAAAGGATAGACAATCACTTATATTTATTGACTTTGCAAACTCCTTCCATCGAAGTACCTTTTACTGTAATTGAATTATAAAATTTAGTTTAAAATCTACATAAACAGTGTAAAATTCACTTATTTTAAACAATATTTTGCCTGATTTCATTAATTGTTATTATTAAAATAGTGTATGAAAAGAATTATATATCTTGACATAATTAAAGGTTTTGCCATTCTTCTAGTGGTTTTAGTTCATGTCCTTCAAAGGATGATAAACGATTTTAATGACACTTTCTACGCTTCGTTTTTAATTGTTTTAACTCTACCTATTATCTTTTTTATAAGTGGCTGTACTCACTCTTTAAAAACGCCTTTTAAAATCAAACATCTACCTTATGAATTTTTAAAACATGCTTTTAATTATTTTTGGCCGTTTTTCACCTTTATTGTTCTTAGGATTTTAATATATCAGCAGTGGGATAATTTAACAGATGCCTTTGACACTTTGATGCAAACTCCTATAAGCGGGCTTTGGGTACTGTGGCTATTATCTTTCATCAGCGTATTAACTGATATAGGTTTATGTATATCTTCTTACATACCAAAAAGCAAAAATATAATCGTATCTTCTATTTTGATATTAGGATTATTTATCCTTGTTGTGTTACGGGCTAATTTTGTCATTGTAAGCGATTATTCTATTGGCTTTGATTATTTTATGATTTATACACCGATATACATTTTAGGTTTTGTTCTTTTCCCAACAATTCAAAAAATAAATCTATCTCGTTTTGTAAGTTTACTTTTAATCTTTACAAATTTACTTTTAATAATTATATGCGTCAATGAATATCCTATATATGGTTTAGTTACTTATTTTGAATATTATAATGTCGTCTATGTCATAAATATTTTCCCGCTATTAATGTACATGGGGATAATAAATCTCATCAAAAATAAAAAAGTTAAAATTCTTCCAACTCTAGGTAAATATTCTCTTGAAATATATTATGTCCATCTAATGATTTTAAAGGCTTTTACATTTATTAATTTAAATAATCTTATCCTTAACATATTGACGTTCATCGGATTATTCTTATTATCTATTCTCGGTTCTTTATTAATTGTTTTATTGTCATATTATATACCATTCATTCACGCATTAATTTTTGGTAGAAGTTATTCAAAATATAAATTTGAAAAGTGTATATTTTCTAAGATTAAAAAATTATTGATATTTGAAAATTAAATTATATTTAATAATTATTTATTTTTAATTTTAAAATGCTAAAATTAAGGCATGATTCAAGTAATTAAAGAAAAAGAAAAGAAACTCATAGTCGATAAATACGACAATATCGATGATGTTAAGATTGAAAGTGGTAGTTGGATTCACATCGACTCTCCAGACGCATCTAATTTAAAAAAGATAAGTGAACTAACTTCTATTTCTATTTCTTTTTTGATGTGTGCATTAGACGAAGAAGAAAGCGCGCGTCTTGATAAAGATGATGGTGATTCACTTATCGTATTAGACACCCCGATTCTTGTCGATGAAAGTAAAGCTAACTATACAACCGTACCATTTATCATCGCCTATAATCGTTCATACTATGTAACTATATGTCAGCATCAGTCTCCTTTAATTGAAGAATTATTTAAAAAAGTAAAAAAGATTGAACCACATAAACACGTTCGACTAACTTTAAATCTCATATATAGATTAGCAATATTATTTACCACATACTTAAAAAAGATAAACGCTTATACTGACATGCTTGAAACTAGATTAAGAACTTCAGTTAAAAATAAAGAAGTGTTAGAGCTCATGGATAAAAATAAGACACTCGTATATTTTTCAACAGCGTTGAACGCTGATAAGGTCGTCCTTTCAAAATTGCTTAGAAGTCAAACATATAAACAATTTGAAGATGACATCGATTTGATGGAAGATGTCGAAGTGGAAATGAATCAAGCGATAGAGATGTGTTCTATTTATCAAAACATTCTTTCGGGTATGATGGACGCTTTCGCCTCTATCATTAATAACAATGTTAATTCTGTCATGAAAACTCTTTCAGTAGTGACAATCGTCATTGCCTTACCGACATTAGTGGCATCAATTTATGGGATGAATTTTGATAATCTCCCACTTGAAGATAATAAATATGGTTTTTGGATTGTGTTAGCTATATGTGCCTTATTTGCTATTGCCGGGGCAATCATATTATTTTTCATCGGTAGTGGGCGTCACAATAAGAAAAAATAGAGTTTGAACAATTAATGTGTTAATATTTTTACCACGTGAAGGTAAACAAAAAAATGGAAGAAGAAATAAAAATAAATGATAAAAACAATAACGATGAATCATTAAAATATAAATCGTGGAAAGATAGATTCATCGCTTTTATTAATGGTGTCCTTATCGGCTTAGCTATTATTGTCCCTGGAGTCTCTGGCTCAACTATATCGATGATATTTAAACTCTACGACAAGATGATGAAAGCTTTAAGCAATTTATTTAAACGCTTTAAAATATGCTTTTTATTTTTACTCCCAATACTTATTGGGGCGTTAATCGGATTTGTCAGTGGATTTTTTGCTGTTAAAAGTGTCATTGAACAATTTACATTTATATGCGTATGTCTATTTGCCGGACTTATGTTAGGTGGGGCAAGCGAGGTAGCAAAAGAAATTAAAATAGAAGATAACAAAAAAAGAACTACTTTAGATTATGTTCTTTTAATCATTGGATTTATTTTCCCGATAGGAATGTCTCTCTTATTTTATTTTTTAACTGATTTCGTATCGATGAACGATTTATTTTCTTCTTCATCCTTCCCATTTTATTTATATATTATTTGTTTTATTTTAGGCATCGCTATTAGTTTAACTCAAATTATACCAGGATTAAGTGCGACAGCTTTGCTTATGTGTTTTGGTGCTTTTACGCCTATTATGGATTCAGTAAGTTTAACAGTGTGGCAAGATAATCCAATGTGGCTTTTAATATATGTATGTCTCGTACTTGGTTTTATCGTCGGCATGCTTTTATTTTCAAACATAATAACTAAATTGTTGGATAAAAATAGATTCACAACATTCCACCTTTTAACCGGACTTGCTTATGGATCAGTTATTGGCATGTTTTGCAATACTGAAATAATATCTGTCTATATAAATTATTCGCAAGGCGCAGGCAATATCGCCTTAGATTTAGGTATTGGTATCCCGTTATTTGTCATCGCATTTATTGGTTCTTTCTTACTAGTTAAATATGGACTTAAACATAAATAATTATCTTAAGTTTAGATAATTAAAACAAAAGTAAATGTCCTTTGTTAGATTTAAAACTCACCATTGAAGTTGCTTCAATAAATCATTGAAGTAACATTGAAGTAGACATTGAAGTAACATTGAAGTAAAATATAAACACGAGGTAATTTTATGTACTTAAAAGATATCTATCCTTCATTTGTTACTGAAAACAAAAAATATGAATGTAAGCAAATTTTAAATGATGATAAGCCACTTGGATGGCTTAAGACAGTGGTAGGATTTGCCAATGCTTCTGGTGGTATACTTTTCGTCGGTGTCAATTCTAAAGATTTTTCTCTAGTTGGATTAGATGAAAAACAAGTCGATAAACAAAAACTATATTTTTATCAAAATATTAAAAATCATATTCAAAACAATCTTGATATCACTACATCAACAATTGAATATTCAAACAACAATCGTAATTTATACATATTAAAAATACAAATTCTAGAAGCAAAAAATAAACCTGTTATTTTACTTTACGATAATCTTCCGCTTATATTTGTAAGAAGGGATGGATATACTTCGCCTGCAACATATGAAGAGATTCGCCACATGATATTAAATAACATAGAAGTGGAATTTGACACTCTTCCAACTGATATAAAATTTAATATCGATGATTTTAAACAAATGAATGATTTTTGTTATAAAAATACCGGGAAGAATATAAACGTAAAACATTTAAGTTCATTTAATTTTATAGATGAAAATAATTATCTTACAAAAGGTGGTTTTCTTTTCAGCGATAAATGTCAACTAGACAACACAAAAATAGTTTGCAATCAATATAAAGATAACAATAGAGGTGGAGATTTTATTATCTCAACATCCTCATATAAAGGTAATTTAATAGGAGCATATTTTTTTATTGAACAATTTGTATATTCACGTATGAATCATTCATATATTAAAAAAGATAATTATAGAATTGATATTGACGCCTATCCAAAACGCGCGTTGTTTGAAGCAATAATTAATAGTTTGGCCCACCGCGATTATTTTTTAAACGGTACAGAAATCAGTGTCGATTTATTTCCAAATAGACTTTGTATAACTTCACCCGGTTCTTTATATGGAGTGGGTGAACTTAAACCTACTTACAAACTATCATCTTTTCTTTCAAAGCGAAGAAATAATGTCGTCTGTTCAACTTTTGTCTATTTAAAAGCGATGGAAGCTAAAGGGACAGGATTTGAGAAAATAGAGCAAGACTATTCATCATTTGATATAAGACATAAACCTATTATTTTTTCAAAAAATAATCAATTCTCCATTATTTTACCGGATTTAACATATAAAAATGGTGTTGATATATCGCAAGAATCTATTCAATTAACTAAACCAATTTTAAATGAATCTATTCACGATTTTGCTATATTATCTTTTTGCTATTTTACTAAGAAAAGTGTAAAAGATATTTCGTCATATTTAAAAGTGGCTAACTCTAGTTATTTACGCAATACCATTTTAAAGAATCTTTGTTCACAAGGATTTTTAAAAGAAAGCGTAGAAAAAAATACTAAATTATATGAAACTAATCTTGATATTGTTAAATTAAATTAATGATTGAAGTTGCTTCAATAAATCATTGAAGTAACATTGAAGTAAAATTAACTAGGAGTGTTTATATGGATAAAATTAAAGCGATATTTCTTGACTTTGACTGGACACTTTTCGATCATAAAACGAGGACTTTTAACGAAAGAGGTATAAAGGCATTACAAGAAGCACATCAAAAAGGAATTAAACTTATAATCAATTCCGCGCGTACATATTATTCATTAAAAATGTTAAATACTTTTAACCTCATTCCTCTCGATGGTTTTGTCGTACATAATGGCGGGGCTTCTATCATAGATGATAAAATTCTTTATGCTGATTTTATGGATGACGATATTAAAAATGACATCATTAATTTTTTAAATGAACATCATTTTTCTTATAACATCATGTGTTTATATGATACGTACATAAAAAACACCAATCCTAAACTAATTGAAGAATTTTACAGTGTGTTTTATGAACCTTATCCTCTTCCTATTTCAAAATATAAAAATGAACAAGCTCTTTCAATACAAATTTTTTCCTCAGTAGAAGATGATGATGCCTTAAAAGATTTAGCCAAAAAATACAATTTAATATTCAATCGTTTTAGCGATAAAAATGTTGAGTTATGTCAAAAAGAATTTTTAAAGAGTAAAGGCGTGCAAGCGATATTTGATTATTTAAATTTAAAAAAGGAAAACGCTTTTGCCTTCGGGGATGATATAAATGACATATCGATGTTTGATGCGGTTAAATATAGCGTCTGTCTAGGTAATGGACATAAGATTGCTAAAGAACATGCCTTTTATGTGACTGATACAATAGAAAATGATGGATTATATAAAGCTCTTAAACACTTTAAAATAATCGATTAATTATTTTTTATAAATCTATAAATTAAATCTAATTTAAAAATTAATTTACATTCATGATATAATGCAAAAGTAAACAACAAAATATTTAGCGAGGTGAACATTATGAGGTTTGGTAGAAGTGGAAGAAATTCTCGTTACAATCGTAGAGGATATAATCAAATTGATCCAGCCTATTATGCAAATGTCGTCGGTATCGAAGTCGATGTCAATGAATTTCAAAGAAATATTGAATTTGAAGGAGAAGATACCTTTCAAAGTGCGGTGTTTGAAGCCGGTGGTATCACTCATGTACTTACTTATGAGAGAGGTAAAGTAAATACATCAGGTCGTGGCAGAATTCAAGAAAAAGGCACTTATACACTAGATGGTAAAAGTGGTTATAAAGATTTGTTCGATGTCTTTAATGAAAGAAATTTATTAAATAATCAATCTATTTATGATTATAGAGTTATTAGAGTAAAAATGTTAAATGGGCAAGTGATGGGTACAGTTTCTCCTACCGGGGTGTATCCTTATGGTATACCTTATCCAACTAACCCTGTAAGTCAGGCTCCACTCAGCCAGCAACCAATTAACACGACACCGATTACTCCAACTGTCTCACCTAGTTATACATCTAGCAGTTCTTATAGAAGAACGAGTAAAAAGAAATCTTCAAAGTGGATATCTTTTTCAGCGCTTTTAGTTATTGGCCTATTCTTTTTTGGCATCATGGGCTATTTCATCTACGCTGGTAACAATATTCAATCAAATGATTTAACCGCTTCAACCATGGAGGTCGTCTTATTAGATGGCTTCTTTGAAGAAGACGATGGTTCAGATAGAGATGCTTATGGACTAATATTAGATAATGATACTTATACAATTTACTTCATCGATAGAGAAGAAATTAATCTTGATACTTATTTAAATCGAGAAGAACCATTTAGTGGTGATATTGTTTTAAAAGTGAGTAATGAAAAGAATATATTTGATTACAATTATAGATACGATCCATTTACAAAAGCCGCGCAGGTGCAGGCGTTGACTATTGATGATGACGTACTTTATAGTTACGATGAATATCTTGCTTCTGTTAAAAATTCTAACCAAATGACACTAATTATTTTAGGTGTCATAGGCGGTATATTTGTCGTTTTATCATTAGTCACGCTCATAAGAAAGAAATAAATTTATATAAAATATAAGTTATCAAATTAAATTTATTGTATATAAAAAGTAAAATAAAACTTAACATTTATATAAAATATTTAATAAAAGTAGACATAATGCTTGACTTAATAAATATTCTACTTAAAACTATAAATGATTAGATAAAAAATAAAAAATGGAGACTAAATTATGTTAGATGAAACAATTAAAAACTTAACAAATTATTGGCTTAATATCGTCAATAAAACATCATTTTATTTCAGCGATGAAATGGATTTAGTTAAAGTCAATCTCGCTAAATCATATGAAGCTTTAAAAGAAAACTTTAAAGATGAAGGTGAAATGACTCTTTTAAACTACATGAGAATCTTTACTAAGCAAACTAAGCAGTCACTAATTTCATATCTTATCAGCCATATCGTTGAAGCAATAATCAGCGAATATGAAGAAGATAAAATATCTAAAAATAAAGGCATATTTTTAATAACCTTGTTAGATAAATCAAATAAATTAGTTGATATTTATAATTTAGATATCGATGAACTCATCATCCCTCTTTGTGACATCCCACTATATCAACCATATATCGATTATTATTATGCATTTAAGATGTATATGAGCATTAGTTCTTACTATGTAAATTACACGGAAAATAAGATATTTGAAAAAGACAAATTGATAGAGTTTTTGCCTCTAACAATTGTGCTATTAAATGAGTATTTAATTAAAGAAGGGGAATTTATCAACCGTGAGATATCCTTCATGCACACGGAGCTATGCAAATTAAATTTAGCAATTAAAAATGATGCACGATATACAAAAATTAGCGATTTTCTATCGCTGATTGACGAGCATGTATTTTTACTTGCCCCTATAAGAATTGATAACGCAGGAAACGCGACTTTTATTTCTACCAAGCATCATAAAGAATTTAATTACGACTTAACAAAACTTAGTGAATATTTTTAAAATTAAATTAATTTTTATAAAATAATGCCGATTTTGCATAGTTTTTAACAATATTTATTCGTATTATTTTTGCTTTACATTCACTGAACGAAAAAAGAACAATGTTCTTAAACTATATTTATGCATTTTGATTTATTATATTTATGTAAAGCAAAATGGAAACACTTGGAGAGAAAATTAAAAATTTAAGAAGACAAAAAAATATGACGCAGGCTGATCTTGCTTCTATTTTATATGTGTCTCGTTCTTTAATTGCTAAATATGAAACTGATAGGATTAGTGTCGATAAAGAAACTTTAGAAAAAATTGCTTCTAGCTTTAATGTCGATATATCTTATTTTATAAGCGAAGAGATTAATTCTACTCTTATCAATGAGACAAATCGTTTAATCAATTATTTATTTAAAGCATTTTTTATCTTTATCATATTGCTATCTATCTCTTTCTTATTAATTATCGTCTTACCTATTTTTCAATATTCAACTTACATTTATGATGGGGTTAATATTCCAACCCATTTATATGGTGATATTTCTTTAATTACCGCCTGCTTTAAAAAGAACAATTATGTCGCCTTATTTTCTCTTATAAGCATCATCATAAATATATCTTTATCTTTTACTTTATTATTTTTAAATCGCGGGAAAATATTTACAACACTAAATATCATCAATGTCATTTTTTTAATTATTAGCATCATATTGTTTATATTAACTTTTGCGTACGGTTTAAATTATATGTCGATGGTGGATTTTAGCATGAATACAAAGGAGGCTATTTCATGAAGAAATATTTGTCTTTATCACTTTTAATCGTATCTAGTATTTCTTTAAGTGGATGCACGAACAATGTTTTTGAAGATTTAGAATATAAAGATTGTTATATTTTTAATGAAAAAAATTTAAAGGATATTGAAAATATTGATAATTTTGAAAAATATTTGCAAGAGCATTATGAAAATTACACTGATTTAAAACAAAATATACCTGATGTTATGGACTATGCGAAAGACATAACACCTAAAGATTTAGAAAAAGTTTGTAATATTTATAAATTCCCATTTTTAGAATTAGGCTTTTTATCGGGTATGACTTATCTATACTATGAAAACAATTATTATCCACTCGGAGGCTCTTTTGGTGGTTATGGAGTTTCACAAATCGTATTTTTAAATAATACGAAAGATAAAACACACGAATTATATTATTTATATTCTTGTGGGAGCGGGATACACCAGACATCTATAGGCCGATTTGTCTTTGAAAATAAAAGAAAGGATGTCATCTATCATAACGATGATTATGAAAATGATTTTTGTATCGTTTATTCAACTGATGAGAATTTTTTACTTGATTTAAATTATGCCAATCTATCATATTCAACGAATAAATATTTTATCGATGTTATAGCAACTGAGACTACCCTTATTCAAGGAATAGAAAATCTTTAAAAGAAATAAGATAAAGTTAAAATAGTTATATTTTGTTCAATTTTTACTAATTTTTAGGTTAAAAATGCCTTTTTTAATCTATTTTTTAACAATTCTTGAGAAACAACCGAAATTGATTTTATTTAATAAGAAAATATAGTAAAATAATTAGGTAATCGGTTTCTTATGGTAATTTTAGATGAAAAACTTTATAAATATTTAAAAAAACAAAATTTTATCAACTGGATGATTATTCTTTGTTGTAGTGTGTTTTATATTTTGATCGCATTCCTTCTTATTTATTTTCAGTCACGAGAATACGCGAATATCTTTATGGTAAGTGCCTCTATCCTCACTTGCGTTTATGTTTTTTTTATTTGGATGCTCATATATAGCTCTATTATCCCCATCACCAATTATAAAAAAATAATCGTCTCTTTTTTATCTAATCCTTCTAGACAGCATTTAACTTTACAATATATTGAAACTCAATCAGCACTTACGACCATAAGAAGAATCAGGTGTAAATCACTAGTTTTTAATATCGTTGGAGAAGATAAAAATATCACTTTTTGCGTTGAAAAAGATGTCGATTTAAATTTGAAAGAAAATGATATTTATGAAATATATTATTATCAACAATTCATCGGGGAGATAAAGAAAAGTGAAAGCGGGATTTAATAAAGGCGACGCCTCTAACTTTTTCTTATATTTTTCTCTCCCATTAATTATTGTTTTTGTCTTGATTTTTGTCGCTTGGTATTTAATATTTCAAGTTTTAAATCACGTCTTTAGCTTTGAAAAGATAAACATCTTCTTAGAATGTGAAAAAGTAAATATCGATATAGGTGAAGATCTATATGATTATTTACATGAAATTTCTAGTGAAGATTATAAAGTTAAAGAACTTAATATCTACGCATATTCTTCTTCTGATTCATCCATTGGGGAATATTATCAAGCCTTTGGGACGAACGCTGATATATTGATATTATCAAGACAAGATCTAATCGACACTGATGAATATATAGATGATAATTTTTTAGAATTTTCTAGCGACTTAAAATCTTATTTACCTGTATTATCAAATGATTTTAATTTTGAATATTTTGATTATAATGGTAAATCTTACGCCTTAAAAATATACGATTCTAAAGATGAAGAATACTCTTCACAATTAGGTTTTAATACTTGGTTAGAATTTGAAACAGATGAACAAGGAGAAAAGATCGATGAAGAATATTATCTTCTCATCAACCTCTATAGCGACAATATCTATCCTGTTATTGAAACTAGTTATAGCTCAAATGCCTTTTTAACTTTAAATTATATATTTAATCGCTTCAGTTTTATTGGAGGTAGTGTATGAGAAATAAAAATAAATTTAATGTTGTTTCTAAGCCTCTTCCTACGACTAGAAAAGAACAATTAAAAGAATCGTTAAGATATAGATTTTTTGATTATTGTTTCGTCTCTATCTATATTTTTATTTTCTTAGCCCCCGCGCTTATTTGGTACGTATATGCTTATTACACTTTCTTTACCGATGAAATTAATATTTATTCTTATTTGATTACTTATGGTGTACTCATCCCATTAATTATCATCTTTGGTTTAGGGATAAGTGGTGGACTATATTTCTTTAAGAAAATGTATTATGGAGAAGGAAGTATTGTCCATAAAGATTTCTTTATCGGGATAAGAAAAAATTTAAAAGAATTTATTTTTATTTATTTATTTTTAGGCATTATTTATTTTTTAATACATGTCGGGGCGGGATTTATTGAATATTCTTCACTTAACGGATATGTCAAAATCATCTGTTTAGGAGGCATGTACGCGGTATTTATCATTATCTTTGCCCTTTGCTTAATTATTCAAGGTCAGTGCTTGTTTTATAATGTTACATTCATACAGTCAATATCAAACGCGATTAAATTTTTTATTGGAGATTTTTTAAGAATTATTGGTATAACCTTAATAACACTAGTGCCGTTTTTCCTATTCGATTTAGTGCCATTAATGATGTTTCAAATAGGAGTGGTCATTGTTTGTTTAGTGTTTTATTTTGGTTTTACTTGCTCAATATCTGTTTTATACTTCATGTATTTATTTGATAAGACGATAAATATAAAACAGTACAAAGAAATATATAAGAAAGGACTAGCAAAAAATGAAAGCGAGACTGATTAGTTCAACTGATGGACAACTCTTTATAGAAAGACAAATAAATCCCTGTAGTCAAAATGAATTTGAAATAGAAATATTAACGAATAAACACCGTCAACAAATCATAGGGTTTGGCGGAGCCTTTACCCATTCATCATTACTTAATTATCACTTATTAAACGAAGAATTAAAAAATAAATTCAACGAATTATTATATGGTAAAAGTGGGTTAAGATATAACGCTGGTCGTATTCCTGTCGGAAGCTGTGATTTTACTCCGAGTGATTTCTCTTATTCCCTAAATAAAGATTTAAGTGATTTTTCTATTTATCCTTATGAAAACGATACGATAGAATATATCCATTATTTAAAGAAAAATTATAATCTAAAATATTTAAAAGCCGCGGTGTGGTCTCCGCTTCCCTTCTTTAAAGATTCTTCTTCTAAATTTGAAGGAAAACTCTTATATGACTTTTATCCAAGGCACGCCCTATATGTCGCAAAATTTATCAAAGCTTTTAAAGATGAAAATATCATAATTAATTATTTATCGATAAATAATGAACCAGAAGCAAAAGTGAGATGGGAAATGTGTGAATTTAGTGTAAAAGAAGAAGCTAATTTAGGCAAATATTATAAACAATATCTAGAAAAAGAAGGCTGTTTTGACACGAAATTATGTATTTTTGACCATAATTATGATCATCTATATACTTGGGTTGATACATCTTTTTCTAAATATAATTCATTGCCTTTGTTCGATGGGATTTGTTATCACTGGTATGGGAGTGAAGATTTTATAAATATTAAAAAATTATATGAAAAATATAACGATAAAATATTTATTCTTTCTGAAACTTGTATCGAAGATTATAAAAATGAAGGAAGTTTATTTAAAGGGGCAATTAGATATTTTAGAAATTATTTAAATAATATCAACTGCGGGACAATGCTATTTCTCGATTGGAACATTCTCCTTAACGAAGAAGGGGGGATAAATCATGTTGGAAATAACTGTGAATCCCCTGTTATGTACGATAGAAATAATAAAGAATTAATAGTTAACCCATCGTATTACGCCATTAAGCATTTCTCGCATTTTATCGATGAAGGAGCTTATGCATTAGAGGTTAAAAATAACAACGCTGATTTATCTATTTGTGCCTGTGAAAATAAAAAAAGTTATATAATAAATGTATTAAATGAAAAAGATATTAACATAGATACCGTCATTAAAATTGATAACGATATATTTACCTTATCTTTTCCATCTAAATCGTTGAACACACTAGTTTTAGAAAAGAGGTAAAAATATGACGATTAAAGAAATTGCTAAATTATGTGGAGTGTCGACTTCTACTGTATCAAAGGTTATCAATAACTATCCTACTATCCCTGAAGAAACTAAAAAAAGAATTAGAGAAGTAATGGAAAAATATAATTATGTACCTAACGCCGCGGCGAGCGGTCTTTCTAGTGGTAATTTTAGAAACGTTGGAATATTAGGCTTTTTAAATAACGATGAAAGCCCTTTCTCCCACCCATTATTTTCTCAAATATTAGTCTATTTCCAAGCAGAAATAAATAAGCACGGATACGACTTACTATTCGTCGATAAATTAGTAAGAGGTAGACAAAGAACATATTTACAAAACTGCCGTTCTAGAAATGTCAGTGGTGTACTTTTATTTGGTTCGATTGTCGATAAGATGATGCTCGATTTAATGCGAAGCGACATCCCGACCATCGCTTTTGATTATTATGGCAGCGACACTTTCTCCGTGCACTGTAACAACATTGAAGCGATGGAAAAATTGACTGACTACTGCATCGAAAAAGGACATAGAAACATTATGATCTTATGTGGAGATGACAATATTGTCAGTCGTTATCGTCTATTAGGATATAAAAACTCTTTATATAAAAACGGAATAGAAGTTAAAGATGAATATATTAAAGTCATCCCATTTTATGATGACGATCTCGCCTTTAACATCACTAAAGATGTTTTGCTAAATCACCCAGAAATAACTTGTATACTCTATCCTGATGACTACACCGCGATCGTGGGGCTTAAAGCTATCAACTGTTTAGGCAAAAAAGCACCAGAAGATATTTCTATCGCTGGTTTTGACGGACTTAAAATTTGTAAGATATTACCACGTCAATTAACTACCATGGAACAAAACTGTGAGATTATCGGTAAGACTTTGGCGAGCAATTTAATCCGCATGATGGAAAGCGGAATAAAAGAGGTAGATAAGATTGAACTAGACGCCAAATTGATAGAAGGAGAATCGGTTGGGAAAATAAATTAAATTATGAATATAGGTGAAAAAATAATCGAATATCGTGACAAATTAAATTTAAATGACACTGATTTATGTAAGAGATTAGACATCAGTTTAGATGAATACTATCAATATATCGATGGAATAAAAATACCTTCAGACCATTTACTTAAGAAAATGTCTTCTCTATTTAATGTCCCATACGATGAACTTTTACAGTACGTGCATAAAAACAAGAAAAATATCATTAAGTCAAATTTATTAAAATACATCTATAACACTATATTTATAATAATTGTCATCTATGTTGCTTTAATATGTTTACCTATCGTTAAAGTTACCGCTTTAAATGTAGATGATCTTTTTAATATAGGGACTAAATCTTCTTTTATGACCGCCGTCGAACTTCTAACAAGGTCAAATAATCTATTTGGAATATTATCTATATTTACCGCTTTTGCTAATGTAGTATTCATTGTGTTTGCTAAACGCCATCAAGACAATTTATAATTTATTATTAACTTTTCAAACTTGGTTATTGACGATAATAAATGTATTTATATTTATCTACTGCATTAACTCTACCCTAACTTATCTAGGCTTAAATATCTATAATTTTTGGCTCATGTATTAATAATAAAATATAGATATATATATAAATAAAT
>CASDYZ010000038.1 GCA_949285325.1 uncultured bacterium | reverse complement strand
AAGACAAAGGACGGATATAATGACGGTCCATACATTGGTAGGTAGGGTAGACTCGGGCTTATACAGTTACACATTAGTAGGATAGACCACACCCAGATGAAAATCGTACCAAATATACTTGAGACGATGCTCGCTAAAGAGACGTGTTTACTAATTTTTAAAACGATTAAAAATAAAATACCACTTGAAAGGCCAAACATCCAACTCGTCCCGAGTAAAACTCCTAGGTAAGAAGCGACAGCCTTACCGCCTTTAAATTTATAATAAAGAGGGAAGCAGTGACCTAATATTGAGCCTAATGTCGTAAGCCAATATATCGGCCAAGTTATTAAATATCCTTCTGTTGAAGAGTTAGCAAGTAAATTAGGTGGAGGGAGGATAGATGTATCACCAAATTTGACATAAGTTAATATAATGTAGCTTATCCAAACCGGTAAGATAGTTTTAAGCATATCAAGTATTATGATTAATAGCCCAACCTTTTTACCCCATAGGCGTCCGCAATTTGTCCCGCCAGCATTTTTAGAACCATATTCTCTTGGATCTTGATGGAAAAACACTTTCCCAATCCATATAGAGTTTGATATTGAACCAATTAAATATCCAAATATGAAGCAAATCGCCCCGACAAGTACATCGTACATATTTAATTAACCTTTCTTTTTTCTTTACCGGCTTTTATTTTAAAACATACTCTATTTAATTTCATTAAGCATTTTTTTATAAAAGTGGTAAAAATATGACCTAAATATATATTTATATATATTTTTTTCAATTTTTATGATAACATAATTACGTAGAAAGAAACCCTTAATAAATATATACAAGTTATTTATTCATTAAAACTGGTTTCAAAAAAGATTATATTTTAGACTTTAATTGTATATAATTAAAGACGGCAATAGGAGGCATCAAGTGGCTTTAAATAATTATACAGCGGATGATATCCATGTTTTAAAAGGGCTCGAAGGCGTTAGAAAAAGACCAGCGATGTACATTGGCTCAACCAATTCTAGCGGTCTACATCACCTCGTTTGGGAAGTGGTGACTAACTCGGTAGATGAAGCCTTGTCAGGATATGGAAATAAAATTACCATCACCCTACATAAAGATGGCTCTTGTTCTGTATTAGATGAGGGAAGAGGGATACCAGTCGGGATAAATAAAGAGACAAATCGACCGGCAGTCGAACTCGTTTTTAGTGAACTTCACGCTGGTGGTAAATTCAATAACACTGTATACAAAAGCGCAGCTGGTCTACATGGAGTAGGTGCGAGTGTCACCAACGCTTTATCGAGTTGGTTAGATGTCACTATTTATAGAGACGGTCTCATCTCTCACATCCGTTTTAAAGACGGGGGCAAAATCGATGTTCCTCTCGAAGTGTTAGGTACGAGCAAAAAACACGGGACACTCGTTAGATTTCTTCCTGATCCAACCATTTTTTCTACGACTGAATTTAAGTGGGAGACGGTATCTAATTACGTCCAAGAACTCGCTTTTTTAATGAAGCAAGTCACTTTTATTTTAATTGATGAAAGAATCAATCAAACGCAAGAATTCCATTACGACCACGGACTAATTGAATATGTTGAAAATCTCAATCAAAATAAGACCGCGATTAGCCCAGTCATACATTTTGACGATTATGATACCTCAGGTATAGTTACTGAGATCGCCATGCAGTACTGTGCGGCTGACTACAATGAAAATATATATTCGTATGCAAATAATATTAGGACGCGAGATGGTGGCTCTCACGAGGCTGGCTTTAGGGCGGGCATCACTCGCGCGGTCAACGATTTTGCTGAAAATAATAAATTATTAAAAAATAACAAAAAACTTGAAGGAAGCGATATAAGAGAAGGATTAACTGCGATTATTTCTCTTAAAGTGCCGGAAGAATTACTTCAATTTGAAGGGCAGACAAAAGGTAAATTAAATACTCCAGAAGCTTTAAGCATCGTCTCTAATGTCGTATATAACAAGTTCACTTATTATTTGACAGAAAATAAAGAAATGGCGATGCAGATTATTAAAAAATGTATCGACTCTCAACAAGCAAGAATCGCCGCGAGAAAAGCAAAAGATGAGGCGAGGAGTTCTAAAAAAGCAAAGACCGAAATTATTTTAAGTGATAAATTAACTCCCGCTCAAAGTAAAGATTATAAGAAAAATGAACTATTTATCGTCGAAGGTGACTCAGCTGGAGGTACTGCCAAAAAGGGGAGAGATAGACTCCATCAAGCTATTCTTCCACTTAGAGGTGTCCCGCTTAACACCGACTCTATCTCTTTAGAGAGACTACTTGCCAATAAAGAAATCGCGACTATCATCAACACCATCGGGGCAGGATTTGGTCAAACATTTGATATCGACGATATAAAATATGGGAAAATTATAATAATGACCGATGCGGATACCGATGGGGCGCACATTCAAACATTACTATTGACTTTCTTCTACCATTATATGAGGCAGTTAATTTTAAATGGTCACGTATATGTCGCTGTCCCACCTCTATATAGAGTGTATAAAGAAGTCAATCATAAAATTGTGCAAGAATACGCTTGGGATGACAGCCAATTAGAACAAGCGAAAAAGAAAATAGGGGCCAACTATAAAATAAACCGATACAAAGGTTTAGGCGAGATGAACGATGTCCAATTAAAAGAGACGACTATGGACCCTAAGACAAGGACTTTAATCCAAGTTAGTATAGAAGATCCATTCCTCGTTGAAAAACGGGTGAGTGTCTTGATGGGAAAAGATGCAGGAGTGAGAAGAAAATGGGTGGAAGATAACGTCGATTTCACCAATAATGATTCATTTATAAAAGAGGTTAAGAATAATGGCTAAGAAGAAAAAAGTAGTGGAAGAAGAAGTCATTGTTGAAAATATTTTAACCCAGCCTCTCGAAGAGGTGATGGGGGATAGGTACGCTATTTTTGCTAAGGCCGTCATTCAAGATAGGGCGATCCCAGATGTTAGAGATGGGCTTAAGCCTGTGCAAAGACGTATTATTTTTAGCATGTATAACAACGGTAACGTCTTTAATAAACCGACTAAGAAATGTGCGCATACAGTCGGGGAAGTGATGGGTAAATATCACCCGCATGGTGATAGTTCAATTTATGACGCGTTGTCGAGGATGAGTCAAGACTGGAAACTCCGTTACCCACTAGTTAATTTCCAAGGTAATAATGGTTCGATCGACGGCGATTCTCCTGCCGCGTATCGATATACTGAATCGCGCCTAGCTAAGATAAGTAACGAATTGATTCGCGACATCGATAAAAACACTGTCGACATGGAATTAAATTTTGACGACACTGAATTTGAGCCGACTGTCTTACCAGCTCGCTTTCCTAACCTTTTAGTCAACGGGGCTGAAGGTATCGCTGTCGCTTTAGCGACCGATATACCAACTCACAATTTAAAAGAAGTTATCGGCGCGACGATATATAGACTATCACATAAAGACGCTTCAATCGATGATCTACTTCAATTCATCAAAGGTCCTGACTTCCCTACAGGTGGGATAATTTATAAAAGTGAAGGACTAAAGAGTATATATACGACTGGTAGAGGTAGAATCGAAGTTGCTTCTAAAGCGCAAGTGATAAAAAATGGCGATATCCAACAAATAATAATAACTGAGATACCATATCGAGTAGTCAAGATTAATATCGCTTATGAAATAGATAAAATTAGACACTCGAAAGCGATTGATGGGATACTTGAAGTCAGAGATGAAAGTGACTATTCTGGCATCCGTATCGTCGTCGATATCAAAAAGGACGCGAAAGCGGATTTAATACTTAAATATTTGATGAGTAAGACTTCTTTAAAATCTTCTTACTCCGCTAACGTTGTGGCGATAGTCAACGGTAGACCTAAGACGCTTAATCTCTTAGAAATTATCGACGCTTATATCGCCCATCAAATCGATGTCGTCACTCGTAAGACAAAATTTGATTTAAATAAGTTTATAGATCGACTCCACATTGTCGATGGGCTCATCATTGCTTCAATCAACATCAATGAAGTGGTGGATATCATTAGAAAATCAAAAGATAAAGCTGATTCAAAAATCAATTTAATCAGTCGTTTCAATTTATCTAATGAGCAAGCAGAAGCCATTGTCATGATGCCTTTATATAAACTTAGTCACACTGATGAATTGATACTTGAACAAGAAAAGAAGACGCTTGAAGAAGATATTGAAAAGAACAAGGCGATACTTGAAGATCCACATAAATTAAACCGCGTCATTATCAACGATTTAAAAGCGATTGAAAATGAATATGGGGATGAAAGAAGGACAAAGATAGAAGAGAAAGGTGAAAGTGAAGAGATAGATAAAAGAGAACTTATCGCTAAAGAAGAACAAATAGTCTCTCTCACTAGAGATGGATACGCAAAGCGTAGCTCGATCAAATCGTTTAAAAGTTCTAACGACAACACTCTACCAGGCCTTAAATCAGGCGATGTATTAATCGGTAATTCTATCGGTTTAACTACTGATTATTTGCTCGCGTTTACAAGTCGTGGGAATTATGTGTGTATACCTGTCCATAAACTGACAGAAAATAAATATAAAGAAGAGGGTACCCACCTCAATCAATTTGTCACTTTTGAAACTGGAGAGAAAATTATTAAAGGAATGCTCGTCAGCGACTTTAGAAATGATATTTATTTAGCCTTCTTAACTAAATTTGGACAAATTAAGAGGATGTCTATATCTCAAATTGACTATTCTAAACATTCTCGTCCAGTTAGATGCATGAGAATTTCTCCTTCCGACGAAGTGGTGTCCGTCCAACTTTTAACAGGTAATTCTGACATCATCGTCTTTACCGCGAACGGCACCGCATCATTATTTAATGAAAATGATTTAACCCCAGTCGGACTTAAAGCGGGTGGGGTGAAGGCTATTAGTCACCTCAATAAAAATATTGCTGTCCAAATGCTCACTTTTGACGAACAAGAAAGAAGTAAAATCGTCCTTATAACCGACAGCGGGTGCGAAAGAATTTTTGATAACACAAAATTATATAAGACAAATAGACTTGGTAAACTTCAAACTGTCTTTAAATATTTTAAAAATGAACCACACGCTCTCGTACGAGCCCTAAAAGTCAACGATAAAGATGAACCGATGCACCTCGTCTTATATTTAAACGACTCTTCAAGTGTCGAACTCACTATCGATGATTTCCACCTTACCGATGTCAGTAAGAACGCTAAAAAGAATATCAATATTCCTCCAAGAACTAAGATTTTATATGTGTATGGAGAGCCACTTGAGGTTATCAATAAAAAAACTACCTCCCATCCGATAGTGGAAAAAACCGCTAAAAAGATGACTCTAACTCCTTCTAGTGACACTGAAGAAGATAAAAAAGAAGAGTCGACATACGAACAAATATCGATATTTGACGATTTAGATTAAAATGTGACAATTTGATATATCGTTAAAAATAGACAAATTACTAAAGCGATTGAAGTGAAGATAACTTCATATAAATTCTTGTTGTCTTTATTTTTATAGTTTAAAAAATCGATGATGGAATAAATAAAAGATAAAAGCGCGCCAAAGATAAAAATAACAGGTGAAATAACTAAGCATCCAAGAATGCTAAAGCTCGATATAATACGTGGTATATAAATCTTTAAATCTTCTTTTTCTTTCATAGTATTTATTTTATAGTCATAAGAAAAAAATTACGAGTTGATAAATGTTAATTTTAATATTAAAAATATTATGATATCATACATGTAAATTATGAAAGAGACGTTGATACCTTTCGCTCACGCGAATAATATATATGAAATCAATATCGATTTTTATGTATCTTTAGGGATTAAAGTATTATTTATCGATTTAGATAACACTCTCGATAGTTATAAATGTAAAACCCCTTCAGAAAGGGCAAAAGACTTAATAACTAAATTGCTATCTAGCGGGATAAGGCCAATAATCGTTTCAAATAATCGTGGGAAAAGAGTTAAAAACTACGCGAAAGAGTTAAATATAGAATGTCTATATTCCGCATTTAAACCATTTCCAAATAAATTGAATAAATTTATTAAAGAAAACAATATCGATAAAAATGAATGTTTAATAATAGGGGATCAATTGCTGACGGATATAAAATTAGGTAAAAACTCGAATATAAAAACTATTTTATTAGAAAAATTAGTAAAAGAAGACCAATTCACCACCCATTTTAATCGAATATTTGATAAAATGATAAGGAAGAGATTAAAAAAGAAAAATTTATTGAGAGATTGGAGAGAAATTTATGGGAAAAGCAAGAAGAGTACTTAGATGTTACAAATGCGGGACGATATTACAAAGTGAAGATATCGACCAAAAAGGTTACATACCCCCGACAGTGCTTAAAAGGGAGACGCTCAGCGCCCACGTACTATACTGTCAAGAATGTTTCGACCAGATGAAAAAGCTCAATAGTGGCGAGCTCTCTTCTAAAGTCGATGGACAAATTTTAAAGATTTTAGACGATGCGATTGCGACTGATGCGGTCATTATTTGGGTAGTCGATTTATTTTCTTTTAACGGCACTTTTAAAATGGATTTAGTCAAGAAAATCAAAGGTTTAAAAGTGATGGTTATCGGGACAAAATACGATTTATTTAACCATAAAAAATATCCAAAAGAACATCTTGTTAAGTATCTTGATGAACGCTTTAACGACGTCGGTATTTCTCCTTCTTCCATACTGATTATCGGTAATGATGATTCATATAATCCTAAAGATTTAATTAACGATATTCATGAATTTAGACAAGGTCACGATGTCTATATGATTGGTACATCTTTATCTGGTAAGACTAGTTTGATTAACCGTATCATGAAAAATTATGAAAATAATTTTAGATGGAACATAAAGACAGAAAACTATCCCGGGACAAATGTAAAAGTATTAGAAATACCTCTTTCTAATTCCTCATTTTTATATGAATTACCAGGATTGTCACTAGATACATCCGCCCTTTCAAAAGTAGAGAAAGATTTACAGAAATTTATCGTTCCTAAAAAGCAAATAAAAGAAACTTCATTTAAATTAAATGAAGGGGAATCGTGCTTTTTTGGAGGACTCGCGATTATAACGTTAATTAAAGGCGAGCCAACAGCGTTTAAAGCCTTTACCGCTGAAGGGATAGAAAGTAAAAAAGTTCATTCTTCTAAATTAGAAGAGACATTTAAAAACAATATCCATAGCCGTATGGTTAGACCGGTATCTGATTTAATTGTCAATTTCGCCGACGTCGACTTATTTGAATACGAGATGGAAGATGACGATTTATGTCACGACATCGCCATCGAGGGGCTCGGCTGGTTTAGTTTTAAAGCAAACGGGCAGACGATAAGAGTCGCTTTCCCTCACGGGGCCGCCCTTAAAGAAACTCCTTCTAAATTATTTTAAGGACAACATATTATGTTAACCACGGAACAAAAGAAATATTTGAGGACACTCGCTTTAAACTTACCTAATAAATATCAAGTTGGTAAAAATGAAATTACTGACACTTTAATTTGTATGCTCGACAAAGCTCTCATCGCTAAAGAATTGATCAAAATTGATTTGATGAAAGGCGTATCGAGCCCAGTCAATGAAATCGCCCTTGATTTATCGAGCAAATTAAACGCCGAAATAGTGCAAATAGTAGGAAAAACAGTCATACTGTTCAGAAGAAATAAACTACGACCTATAATTCAATTTAAAAAGTAATGAATAAAATCCTTTTTGGCGGGAATTTTAATCCCATCCATAACGGCCATATAAATATGGCTAACAAAGCTTCGAAACAATTTGACGCGGATGTAATATTCGTCCCCGCGGTCGTTTCGATATGGAAGAGCGACACCGTCGATTTTAACGATAAAGTCGAGATGATAAAAAGAGCCATAAAGCCATATAAAAGGATGGAAGTATCGTTATTTGAGGCTCTACAAGGTAAAAAACAAACATATTCTATCGACATGGTTAAATATTTTATAAATAAATATAAAAATGACCATTTTTATCTATTGATTGGTAACGATCAAGTAAATGCTTTCCACAAGTGGAAAGATGCGGATGAAATTGCCAATCTAGTTGACATAATATATTATTCACGTCCTAATTACGATGTCGATCTAAATAATGTTAAAAGATTTAAGATGCAATTAGTTAAAGGAAGAGAAAACGATGCTTCCTCAACTGATATTCGTAGCCTAAATAATCTCGATTTACCTTATGACGTCCTTTTATACATCGAAGAAAAAGAATTATATTACATAAAAGATATTAAAAGTATGCTTAAAGAGAGTAGATATAAGCATTCTCTAGAAGTGGCCCATCTTTCTTATAAAATCGCCATTCACAATCATTTAAAAGAGCCTTTTAAGGCGTATACCGCCGGGCTAGCGCACGACATTGGAAAAGATTTAGCCTTTGACACGCAACAAGAAATATTTAAAACATACTTTAAAGATTATTTAGATATGCCTAATTTTGCTATCCATCAATTTGTCGGGGCCTACATCGCAAAAAATAAATTTGGAATAGATGATAAAGATATTTTAGAAGCGATCATGTTTCACGCATCAGGAAAAGAGAAGATGAACGACATCGGTAAGATCGTTTACTCGGCGGATAAAATCGAACCGACGAGAGGCTATGACTCAAAAGATATGATTGAGGCGTGCTTAAAAGATTTTGAAAAAGGATTCGTCTTTGTCTTAGAAGAGAATAGAAAATTTTTAACGACGAAAAACGGCGATATTTACAATCGTTTGTCAAAAAGCTGTTTTGAATACTATTTAGAGTCAAAAGTAACGAAATAGACAACTTCGCATAATTGCCATTATGTAAACCAAACAATCTAAAACCTTTATGTATCAATATATTTAGACGATTGATGTCTCTTTAGTAGATTTATAATAGTTAGTTAATAATGTGAGTTATCCACATAAATAAGTACATAAAAAACTACTAAAAATCTACTAATGAAACTACTATTTTTATTGGTGTTGTTCAAAATTTCCGTTCATATACGCCATATAGGCATAGACTATTTTATTGATTAATTTCTCATCTAAAACGATGATATTACTACTTTTAATATCTTTAATTTCCCCGATCGCAGACCTCGTATAAAGGCGGAGTTTATCTAAAGTTCTTATTTGGTTGACGACGGCGACACTCGCGGATGAATTAGCTAATCCATCAATTATCCCGAGGTCGATGTCGCTTTTAGGATGCGGTCCATTTTTATTTGTTTTAAGCGGACAAACTAATACGAGCGGATTATATTCGTTAGAATCCGCCAAAACAACTCCATAATGACGATTAGAAAATTCAGCGTTTACATTTATTCCCCAATCAAATTCGTAGATCTCTCCTTTTTTAAGATTATATCTGAGTTGAAACTTCTCAGAAAACGAAGCGTACTCTAATTGACGTTTTATCCATTCGAGTTGTTCTTTAAATCCATAAAGTTTGGCGGCCCTAAAAGATATCTCATCTTTCGAGTCTTTATTTTTTGGCTCAAACCGATATTTGTTTTGTTTACTATTTTCATTCATAATAAACTTTTACCCCCTTATATTATGTTATTAGGGGCAAAAATCGTATTTTAGCTTTTATTTTTTATTTTTCTTTTTAAAATATTTAAGATTATGTCAACCGAACCTATGAGGATAATCGCGACGATAGAAACGGATAAAATTGTCTTCATATCAGATGTCTGATTGGCGTAATATATTATCCTTCCGAGTCCTGGTATAAAATTGTCTCCACACAATACTTCCGCCATTATGGATACCTTCATACCTAAGCCTAAAGCTTGAACGATACCTAAAGAAATATACGGATAAGAAAGAGGTATTATAACTTGAAAAATGCTTCTTATATTTGTCTTACCTCCATCTAATCGTAAAGAATCCATTATATTCTCATCAATATTTCTAATTCCAGAACTTACTGCTTCATATAAAATTGGGAATATTAATAAAAATACAATTATAAATAGGGCAAATAAAGGTTTAGTAAGTACGATTAATATGAAGATGACCGCCGCGGTGGGAAGCGTTCTTAATACTAGTATTAAAGGTTTTAAAAAAGTATAGACTGGTTTACATAATCCTGCGATTATACCAAGGAGTAACGCACATAAAAAACTTATAATAAATGAAATTAATAATCGATATAAACTTCCTCCGATTCCTTCCCATAAATATGAGTCTAAAAGCATATTTCCTAAATGGATAAACGTATCAAATGGGGAAGGAACAAGTGTCGTTTTAAGCGATAAAGAAATAATCCACCATAAGACCAAGATAAAAACTATACCTAACAATATATATAAAGCATTTAAAATGGTCTTTTTGGTGGAATTATTCATAAAAATTTTACTATTTAATTAATAAATATTAATTACATTATGTATTCAACTAGAGATGTATCCTCTTCAATTTCCGCTAAAAAGGAGGCGATATCAAGCATCTCGTTAGTCTCATTATCAACTAGAGCAAAGCCGTTATTATCAACTTGAACATTGTAGGCTACTTGGGCGGTAAAACCATATTTATTGACTTGAGTGTTGCTGTCCCCTATGCTTTCGATACCATTTTTCATATCTTCTGGTGATTCGATACAAGTTGTAATATAGTCATCAACATTGTCTAAAAAGCCGTCAAAATAAGCTTTATGTACTTCGTACATATTAGTGTTGATGAATAGTCCTGCTTGAGGGAATATAGCAGGAAGAGAAGTCACTTCACCCCACTTTTCTCTAATCGAGGTGATAGTTAATGAATTTCTTTCTTCTTCACTCATTTGTGAGGTGATGGAGTATAAAGCAGGTTGAGCGATGACGACGTAGTCGACTTCATTTCCCGCGTGTAGTCCTGTTTTTAAAATTGGACCGACATCGCTTACTCCACTGACGTAGCGCGTCGCGGATACGACATCATCAGAATAAATATGTTTATATACTCTATCTGGCAATAAGTTTTCACCAAAACTGACGATGTAATCATCTTTAGTCGGCTCGCCGCTATTATCTTCGCCAATTCCGACTAAATACAAGTTGCCACCAGTTATTATTCTCGCTAATTTATACGGCCCATTATTTGTGTCTATCGATTTAAGTCCGTTTAAAAAATCAAAGACCACGACGCCGTAGTTATTTTGCTGAAGCTGAGCCCCGACATTACTCGGAATAGAATTAGTCTCAAAATTATCTTGTATCGCCTCGTCATAAAATATTATCGCCGGTGCCCCACTTGGAGAAATTATTTTATCGTATTTTCCCTCGTAATTAGTAGGGTTAGAGCAAGATGATGCAAGGGCGGCTACTAAACCTAATGATGTTAAAAATGCAAA
>CASDYZ010000037.1 GCA_949285325.1 uncultured bacterium | reverse complement strand
CCAAAAAATATCCGCATCCCTTTTTGGTTAAATTTATTTTACCCTTATCAACTAGTAATTTGAATGAGATAAAATGGACATATATAAATATAAGGTAATACATTGACTAATAAAGCTTATTTCCAAAGTGCAATTTGCACTTTGGAATTGCACTTTGGAAATAATATAGTATTATAAAACTATGAAAAATAACTTTAATAAATATATTATAGAAACTGGAATCGGTTTACAAGATGTTGATCAACTTAAAATTTCATCTTATTTTTTAAATGAAACAAATAGATATATTAAAGGTGAAATTTCTTTAGAAGTACTAGATTCTATTATTACTTCTTATTATGAAAATAAACCCGAAAGTAATCCTAGAACAGAAGAAGCAGATAAAATATCAATTCGAATAGCTAAAATTATTTCTGAAAATTCCTTTAGTTTTACTGTAGGTCAACTTTTAACTATTCATAAAATTCTTTTTGATGGTTTATTGAAGCGTCCTGGAGAATTAAGAAGAGTTAATTTATCTAAAAAAGAATGGATATTGGATGGCGATAGTGTTATCTATGGTGATTTTAGAGAGTTAGAAAAGACACTTCAATATGATTTAGAATTAGAAAAAAAGTTTATTTATAAAGATTTATCAATTGATGAAATTATTGAGCATCTTGCTATTTTTATTGCTAATCTATGGCAAATACACCCTTTTATAGAAGGAAATACTAGAACAATCGCAGTCTTCTTTATTAAATATTTAAGAAGTTTAGGATTTAATGTAACTAATGATACATTTATAAAGAACTCATGGTATTTTAGAAATTCTTTAGTAAGAGCAAATTATAATAATATTTCAAAAGGAATATTTGAAGATAGAGAATATTTAATTAGATTTTTAAGAAATCTTCTTCTGGGAGAATCTAATATTTTATTAAATAGAGATTTACATATTTCAAATATCACTTTTGAAAAATCTAAAAATAATAGAGAGTCTTTAATTTTAAAAACTATTAAAGAGAATCCAAATATTACTATTAAAGATCTATCAAAAGAAATTGGTGTTTCTATAAGAACAATTAAAAACATTTTAAAGGTTATGAAAGATAACAATAAAATTAAAAGAGTAAGTGGTAAACGTTATGGATATTGGGAAATACTATAAATTTTAATAACTATCATTCAATTGAGTTTTTAGTGATAAGCGTAAAAATTACATCACATTTATTCTCAATAAATTGGTAAGTTAATACACACGATATTAAATCTTTATATTAACTTATTGATAGTGGTTTTCTTATACTCGTTCAAACTTTAGTAAGCACTAATCATAAGATGAACCTATTAAACCATTAGTTGAAAACGAGAAATCAAAAAAAACAAGATATAGATGATTTTTGGAACTGATTAGAAAAAATATTGATAAAATAGGCACTTTTGGGCTCTAATTTTTACGCCGTGTAAAATGCCTAGGGGTGTGCAATGTATCAAAAGTGTAGTATGTTGAACTGAACCCCATTTAGTTCACCATTATCAGATTAGACACCTCTTAAGTTAAAATATACTTAGGAGGTTTTTTATTATGAAAAAAACTAAACCAAAGAGATTTACCAATGAATTTAAAGCAAAAGTGATTAATGAATA
>CASDYZ010000036.1 GCA_949285325.1 uncultured bacterium | reverse complement strand
TATTCATTAATCACTTTTGCTTTAAATTCATTGGTAAATCTCTTTGGTTTAGTTTTTTTCATAATAAAAAACCTCCTAAGTATATTTTAACTTAAGAGGTGTCTAATCTGATAATGGTGAACTAAATGGGGTTCAGTTCATACTTGTATCAAAATGTTAGTTATAAGATGGTGTGGCCAAGAAGATTTGAACTTCCATGGATTTCTCCACTAGCTTCTGAGACTAGCGCGTCTACCAGTTCCGCCATGACCACAGTAAATATTATTATACATGATTTTTATTAGTTTCTCACTTCTTAATTAAATTAATGTGTATAATTTTGTTATAAAATTGATTCAATTTAAGGTAGCGAGTATTATACTAATTTTATGGTCAATTTATTGAGAAAATTATTTATTAAAGATTATCAAAATGTAAATAACCAAAAAGTTAGAGTTAAGCACGGGATATTATCCGCGGTTATTGGCATAATATCTAACTTAATTTTATTCATCTTAAAATTATTGGTTGGTATATTATCTTTTTCTGTCTCTATCATCACCGATGCGATAAATAATTTATCCGACCTTAGTAGCGGGATAATCAATATTGTCGGATTTAAATTGAGCGAGAAACCTGCTGATAAAAAGCATCCATTTGGACATGAAAGAATTGAATATATCGCTGGACTAATAATTGCCTTATTCATCGTCGCTGGGGCGGCTATTATGTGCTACCAATCGATAGAGAAAATAATAGATGGTGGAGGAAGTAATATTACTTATTTTGCCATCATTGTTTTAATTATCGGGATACTATTAAAAATATGGCAAGGCTTCTTTTATAAAAAAATGGGTAAAATTATTAATTCGTCTTCTTTACATGCCAGCGCCCAAGATGCATTTAACGATGTTTTTGCCACCAGTGCAATTTTAATATCCACTATTATTGAATTTATTAATCCAAATATAAAAATAGATGGATATATGGGAATCGCATCATCAATATTTATCGTCGTCATGGGAATAAAAATGGTCGTTGAAACCTCCACCCCCCTTATCGGGGCAGGTGTCGATAGCAAGATATTAAAAAGCGTAGAAAGCGACATATTAAAATTTAAACAAATACAAGGTGTACATGATTTAATAGGCCATAGCTATGGGCCGACTAAAATGTATCTAACCGCGCATGTTGAACTAGACGGCAATATGAAGACTTTCGCATCGCATTCTTTGGTAGATAAAATTGAAAGGGCGATTGCTAAAAAATATAACTGCGAGATAGTCATCCACATTGATCCAATAGTAGAGTTAAATGAAAAAGCTTTAAAAATCAAACAAATGATAAGGGATTTGATACAAAATTATTCATCCGATTTAGATTTTCACGATTTTCAATACGTCGATGACAAAGATGAAAAAGTTATAAGCTTTGACTGTATAATACCTTTTAAATCTAAAATAAAAGATGATGAGATAAAGTCTTATTTAATAGAAAATATCAAACAAAAAGCACCTGGATTTGAGGTGCTCATCGTCATAGATAGAGATAATTAATTTATAGGATAATCATTCCCGATATACATTTTAAGTAAATCGCGAGGATAGATAGGATAAGAGTCGACCACTTCGCACTCATACCTATAAGATACATATTTTTGTTCTAGATAATCGATGGTGATGATATATGAATATCCATCGACACTTGTACCATCTCCATCGTAATAATATCCAGAAAAATTCTTAAAATACGATACTTGTGAAGATGGTATTTTAATTATTTCAATCATGTTGTCAAATGGGAGAGATTTATATATATCCCCATATGTTATCTCACCCGCGTCAATTTCAGAACGGGCACTGTTGGTGGTGGAAGAGACTATATCATAATTTGTTGTCCCATAATCTAAATAATATTGATAAGCATACTTCGCACTTAAAATAGGGACATCATAATAAGAGATGCCATTTGTAGCGTATCCAACTACTTCATTTTTAATGTCGTTAATATAGTTATCTAAATAATATTGATATAATTCATCCGTTTGGGTGTCATTTTCTAAATCTAAATTAAATAATTCTACTACTTCACTCTCATTATAATTAATGTCATTAGTGGCAAAATCATAAGTTAAGACGCATTTAGAAATATCTCGACCATTGCAATAAGCTTGTAAAACAGGTACTTCATTTCCTAAAAGTTCATTTTGATAAGAGTGGGTATGTCCATTAAACACTAAATCGACATAGCCATATAATTCATCGTAAATGTCGTCATCGTGATTTAATAAGAGGATGAAGTCCGCACCCTGTTCTTTTAAGTAGTCACTATAATGTTGAACTAATGGGACTGGATCGACAAAATCTACCCCTTGGATATTAGATTGGAGGATAGATGATTCTAGTCCGTCTCCTATGACACCGATTATACCGATATGTAGTCCCTCTACCGTAATGGTGGTGTATGGTTTTAAATAGTCGACTAGAAGTCCACTATCTTCATCGATGACATTACATCCTAAAAGAGGAAAATCCATCTTGCTAATATTTTCTTCAATGGTGTTTACACCCCAATCGAATTCATGATTACCGATAGACTGCGCTTTACAGTCTAATAAATTTAGCCACTCAATGACTAATTCCCCTCTAGTGATATTGCTATCAGCGCTTCCCTGCCACATATCGCCAGAATTAGTAAATATAAAACCAGAATTAGGATTATTTTCTTTTTCACTAAATAAATAAGATGAGATGTAACTTATACCAACTTCCATGTTGTCTAAGTTTTTTTCAACCGCCCCGTGAAAATCATTTAAATTATAAAAGAGAAATTCTCTTTCTCCACTTCTTAAATAATCTTGAGTCTCATCCCATAATTTTTCTTCATCTATTTCGCTAGAAGAAATAGAGGTGGTAAATTCACTAGAAGTTTCTTCACTTAAACTCGATTCACTCGAACTACTCTCACTAGATAAAAAAGAAGATGTCTCAATACTAGAAGAATTATTTTCAAATCTAATCGCACAAGAAGTTGAAGTGAATAAAATTAAACTTAATGTTATCAATTTAGTTAGAGGTTTCATTTTGTTCTTTCCTTTTCTTATCTTCTTCTTGCTGGAGTATTTTAAAATCAATTTTACCAATCATCGTATGTGGTAATGATTTTCTAAATTCTATCTCTTTAGGTACCGCCCACTTAATCAAGTACTTGCGGCAAGTATCTAATATTTGTTGTCTCATACCTTCTTCATCGACAAATTTTGCCACCACAAAAACTTTAATCGCACTAGATAAGACAGGATCTGGAATTGATATTGCCGATACTTCTAATACCCCTGGGACTGTCTCAATTAACTTTTCTACCTCACTCGGAAAGGTAGCAACCCCACTTATTTTAATAACTCTTTTAATTCTTTGTTTATAAAAGATGAAACCGTCTTTATTCATATACCCTAAATCGCCAGAATAAAGCCATCCATCTTTATCCATGCATGACTCAGTCGCTTCTTTATCGTTATAGTAGCCTATCATATTGCTCGGTGACTTAATGGCGATTTCACCTAATTCACCCACTTTTACTTCCTTACGATTTTCATCGACTATTTTAACTTCTACCCCGCTTCCAGGATAACCAATCGAACCTTGACAATAATGGGAGAAAGTATTGACTATCACCGCGGCGATGCTCTCAGTTAGACCATATCCTTCAAAAAGACGACCATTTCCCCCATTACGTTTAATAATATTGTTAAATCTCTCTTCTAAAGATACATTCATCGCATCCCCACCACACCAGGCAGTTATTAAATATTTGAGTTGTTTAAGATTTTGAAATTCTTTATTTTTCACTAATCTATCGTACATAGTAGGTACGCCACACATGGCGATCATCTTGATATCTTTGCCCGCTTTTACTACTGCTTTAGGTGAAAATTTAGGAATTAAAATAGAAGCAAATCCATTGACGATAGGCGCGTGCATCGTCCAAAGAAGACCAAAGCCGTGGAAAGAGGGCAAAACTGAAAGCATCCCCCCACCCTTTAACTGCTCAAAATTGACACTTAAATATTCTAAAGCGTGGCCCGCTAAAAAGTTAAAATTCCAGTTGGATAACATGATAGTTTTTGGCTCTCCCGTGGTAGAGCCTGAATGTAAAAGCACAGCAAAATCGTCTTTAAAATCGTGTTCGGTAGGCGCCCAATTCCTATCCGATTTTAAATCAACTAAATACTTAAACCCTTTAAATCTATAAGTTTTTTTAAGTTTTTTTCTTATTTTTCGATTTAAGAAAGTGTGATATAAAAATTTTTTAAATGGAGGGAGAAAATCTTCGACACGCGTGACATAAATCATGTCGACTATCTCTTTAAATTTTTCTACCTCTTTTGCCACTCTTTGTTCAAAGACAAAAGCGACTTTAACATTAGTTTTATCAATGATTGATTTAAGTTGATTGTATGGGGTGAATGGGTGGACAAAATTACATATCCCCCCAATCTTATTAACCGCATAATATAAAATAATCGCGTGAGGAATATTAGGCTGAGATATTAAGACAGTATCCCCTTTTTTAATGTGGCATACGTCCACAAGCGTCGCCGCTACTTTATTTATCAATGCGTGTAGTTTGTTAAAAGATATCTTTGTCCCTTGATAGTAAATCGCTGTTTCGTTTGGTACTTTTTTATACGCGACTTTAAATGCTTCATAAAGTGTCATGTTTTCAAACATATCTATATTGTTCTCCTTTTTTAAATTGTCCCACAAACCCCTAGACTAATTAGCATAAATATTGGGATTATAATGATTTGATGTGCGAGGTAAATAATTAATGTGTGACGACCAATAAAACAAATCGGTCTTTCAAATTTATAACTTTTCTTAAATATTGATTTTTTATCTTTATAAATAAATGTCGATAAAATCGCCCCGGCGAAGAAGAAAGCAATGTAAGGGAAAAGTGGTAACCAATCCGCCATTAAGATAGAGTTAGAAGGCCAAAGCATAGGGACAAAAGCGTCCTCACTTCCTGGTATAGCTTTTAACGCTGGTATCGTATAGATAGAAAAAATAATAAAGATGAGACACATAGCTAAAAGAGATTTCCACGTCTTTTTTTGAAAGAAACAGTATATCAAAATAGAAAAAGCAAGGACGTGGATAATGTTAAAATCAATCCTTGCGGTTTGCCCTAATATTCCCCAAGCATCGACTAGATTAGTAACGATACTGACAAGCATCGCCACTCCAACCATTAGTCCCGCTCTACTCCAATTGTTTTTAGAAAAAGCGCAAGATATGCCAGATACAAAACAAAATAAAAATAATACGAACTGCCTAACTACTTCTCTTAAAGCACTCGTCCAATACCAGTGGAAAAATAAATAGTTTTGATGGACGAATATATTGGAGTTATCAAAAAAAGAATCCCATATCCCATAATAGTGATTTAAATTCCAAAATACGTGGTCCATAATGACGATTAAAATTAAAATACCACGGAGAAAATCAACTTCGTGGACTCTTTTATCAAATGGACTAATTTTATCGCGACTAATATTATTTATCTCATTATTTTGCAAAGCGTTTGAATTAGGTTGCATATATTCAATATATCAAAGATATATATAATTTTCATAGTATTTAATTAACTAAATTAAAATTGTATAATAATTAAGGGTATGGAAAAAGAAGAAATAAAACAATTAATTGAAAGGCAAAGGACATTTTTTAAACAAGGACATACGCTCGATATTTCTTTTCGTATAGAGGTATTAAAACAAATATTATCGCTTTTATATGAATATAAAGATAAATTTATAGAGGCTTTAAAACTCGATTTTAATAAACCACCATTCGAGACGATTGAGACAGAGTTTTTAATGATAGTCAACGAATGTAAATACATGATTAAAAACATTAAAAAATTGACTAAGATTAAAAAAGTATCTACTGGTTTAATTAACTTCCCTAGCAAAGGTTATATATTACAAGAACCATATGGTGTCGTATTAGTTATGGCACCTTGGAACTATCCACTTCAACTATCTTTATCTCCACTTTTTGGCGCTCTCGCAGCGGGTAACACCATCATACTAAAACCAGCAAATTACGCTAAACACACATCGAAAGTCATATACGATTTATTTAAAGAATTTAATAGAGAAGAACTAATAAGCGTCGTCTTAGGTGGAAGAGAAGAAAATCAAACATTGTTAGACCAAAGATTTGATTATATATTCTTCACAGGTTCCACTAGTGTTGGAAAAATTGTTTTAGAAAAAGCGAGCAAACATTTAACACCAGTAAGTTTAGAATTAGGTGGTAAATCGCCGTGCATCGTCCATAAAGACGCTCCTTTAAAAATAAGTGTAAGAAGAATTGCGTGGGGTAAATTCTTAAATGCTGGACAAACTTGTGTCGCCCCTGATTATGTGCTCGTACACAAAGACATATATGATACATTTATAGATTTACTCATAAAACAAGTTAAAACATTTTATTATACAAATAATAAATTAAACGATGATTTTCCGCATTTAATAAATCAAAAACATTTTGATAAAGTTTATAGTTTAATCGATAAATCTAAAATCTTGTTTGGTGGTTCCTATGACGGATTATGTCTGGAACCTACCATATTAAAAGATGTCACATTTAAAGATAAGATAATGGAAGAAGAAATATTTGGACCAGTGATGCCTATTATTAAATATGACGATTTAGATAAGATACTTGAATATATATCGAGTCTAGAAAAACCACTTTCGTTTTATTTTTTCTCAAAAGATAAAAAATTATCCATATCTATCATGAATAAAATGAGCTATGGAGGAGGATGTATAAACGACACAGTAATGCACGTATCAAGTGAAAACTTACCTTTTGGTGGAATCGGTTATTCTGGGATGGGAAATTATCACGGAGAAGCTTCATTTAAAACTTTTTCTCATCCAAAAAGTGTTTTAGTTAAATCTAAAAGAGAAATCAAATTAAAATATCCACCCTATACAACAAAAAAGATAAAAATATTAAACAAATTAACTTAAAAAGGAGAGTTTATGAAAAAAAATTATTTATTTTTGCTCGCTTTATTGTCGGGGCTAGTTCTTACAGGATGTGGTAATGATGCCCCCGATTCTTCTTCTATTGACTCCACTACTTCAATAGAAATATCAACTGAGACATCATCGGATGAATCTAGTGAATCAAGTGAGATTGTCTCAACTTATATTCCAGATGATTGCACCCCTATTGGTATAGCTAGACTCGGAGAAGATGAAGCGCAATTCGACATATACGGAGTCATCGCTCAATTCACTTATGGATACGATGGTAAAGAAGCATTTTATCTCGTCGATGACACTGGTTCAATCTTAGTCTATGCGGACGGGTTTGATATAAGTACATTTGATATTGGCTATACAGTAAAAGCGAGTGGAAGTATCGACCATTATCAATCAGAACAAGAAGCTGGTGTAGGCAATGAAATCGGCTACCACGGGGCACTTCAGCTCGTCGCATCAACCATTGAACTAATATATGACTCAAAGGATGAAATTAAATTAGATTCAATTGAAGACACTACAATCAATGAAATCGCTACAACAAACTTTAGAGAAAACGATTTGACTAGTAAACTATTTAGAGTAAATTCAACAATCGTAAAAAATGAACAAACTGGATTTACTAAGTATTATTTCTTTGATTTATCGATGGATGAATCTGTGTATTGCTATTCTAAAATGTCGGGCTCAGACTTTGGTTGGCTCGATGAATATGACGGACAATCAAGAGAAGTGATAATCGCTATCCATTCACTTAGACCTAGAGATGAAGCGTGGAGAATTATTCCAGTTCAAATATTAGATGAAGTTGTTTTAACTGATGAAGATAATGTCAAGTTTGCGCTAGATAGATTAGACAATCAATTTTTACCATCATATTATGGGGATAGAAAAATTGAATTACTCCCATATGATGAAAAACTAGGTGAGGAAGGAGTAGTTACTTACACAAGTAGTTCAACCGTTCATAGTGTTACTAAAGAAGATAATATTGATTATCTTAATATTGATGGAAGTTCACTTGGAACATTTACTATAACTATTTCTTTAACATATAAAAACATAAGTCAAACTAGAGATGTCGTTATTGAAGTTATCGATGAACCAGAATATGAAACTACTCCAATAAGTGAAGTATTAGCCATGGATGAAGGCGAGACTGTCATCGTCAGCGGAATATATTTAAAATACACTGCGAACGCCCAAGGGATTTACATTGCTGATTCGACTGGTATACTTACTGTCTATTACGCCGGATTAGATTTAGAAGATTATCAAGAAGGTGAAACATTAGTGTTTGAAGGCACTATAACAAAAGACTTTAAAATTGAAGGCACGTACGATGGATATAATAGATTAGCTAACGCTACTCTTTTATCAAGCGACGGAATAGTTAAAGACTGGGATAAATCGATAGTCACGGGTGACACTACAATTAGTGATTTATATAATAATTTCACTATCGATATGATAGGTAAAATCTATAGAGCAAGCGGACAAATTAAAGTCAATGAAACACCTTACTATTCTAATATTCAAATAGTTGATCCTGACACTGGTACTTATATGTCGTTGTATTGTTCAAGTGCCTCGCAGTTAGAATGGCTTTTTGAATACCAAGGTATAACTCAAGATTATTATATTTATATCCGTGATAGTAAATCAGGATCAACTGCCCGTATTGAAATTATTGACATCGCTTAAATTGCCACTTTTTGAAACAAATTATTTTTGATAAAATAAATACATGAAACTTTTTAAATTACTAGCAGATACTGCAAATACCGCTTTTGCAACCCCCGATGGATTAGATATCCACATCATTAATTTCTTCAATAACCTCGGTTGGTGGGGTAATTTGATTCTACTTTTAATCTCGCTTTTACTGGCGACTTTCTTTGGAGGATTATTAGGATTACAAAGAGAATTGAATGGGCACCCCGCGGGATTTAGAACTCATGTATTAATTTCTTTAGGCTCCGCCTTAATTATGATTCTTTCAATATACGGTGTACCGGGTGAAGCGACGCGCGATCCGATGAGACTTGCCGCTGCCGGAGTCACTGGTGTTGGTTTTTTAGGGGCTGGGGCAATAATTAAAAACGGTATATCAGTCAAAGGTCTTACCACATCAGCGACCATCTGGGTAACGATGGCTATCGGTATGGCGTGTGGGGCAGGATATTTCACTTTAGGCACACTCACCACCATCATCGCTTTATTGACACTTGTCGCCTTTAAATATATTGAGATTTGGGCGAATAAGAAAGCGATTAACATACAAATTCTAGTCGAGCCTAACTGCCCAGTATATAAAGATTTGATCCCACTTTTAGAAAAGCACGAAATTATTTATAAAGATTTCTCAACCACTTTAGTTGAGCTCGATAATGGTGCGGCTTTAAGAATTTATTTTAAATGTTCTGAAAAAGACAAGGGATCAATACTGACGTTTATTGAAGATTTTAGGGCAAAAGTAAAACCGATTGAAATATCGATTATCAAATAGTAAAAACTGAGCAAATCTAATGTGGATTTGCTCTTTTTTTATGTGTTTTTCTCTAAATCTAATAGAAACTTTTTAACATCTATACCAAGTGCGTAGCCGACTAATTTAAAGTTTTTACCCACCACTCTATGGCAGGGAATAATTATCGGTATCGGGTTTTTATGAAGTGCCCCTCCAACTGCTCTAGGGCTCATCTTTTTAATTCCTTTTTCATTGGCTAGCATTTTAGCAAGTTCACCATATGTTATTGTTTTACCATATTTTATATCTAATAGTTTTTGCCACACTAAAACTTGAAAAGGAGTGCCTATTAATTTAAAACTTAGCTCATCAATTGGTGGGTTTTCTCTATTAAAATATCTATCTAAAAACTTGATCGCGTGTCTAGTTATGTCATTTGGATTTTCTTTTACATCAATATTATTTAATTCTAATTTTAAAATAGATGTCTCATCGCATATGACATTTATCACTCCGATAGGTGAGTTATATTGTTGGACATATTGTTTCATAATTAAAATTTTGTCTTATATGAATAAGGTAATAATTCACTCGCTTTAACTTTAATCAATTTATCATTATCTTTAATAATGACATCGATATCTTTCATGTAATCATTAAACATTTGTCGGCAGTTGCCACAAGGCGGTATTACTTCACTATTTTCCCCATCCACCGCGACGATGGTAGTAAACTCTTTTTCGCCACTTATAAGTGCATTTCCAATCGCCACCTGTTCAGCGCACATACCATGGATAGAATAAACATTTATACCCACATAAATTTTGTTATTTTTCCCTCTAATTGCCGCGCCGACAGTGTGGGTGAAATTAAGACCATCATAATGTTTTTTAATAATTTCTTTTGCTCTTTCAATTAGTTCGTAATCTAAATCATTTAACTCCATCATTGATATTTACCTCTTTGAACTAATTATATTATTAGATACATATCTAATTCATTAGTTTTTATTTAATGATAAGAAGTAAATTACCACAATAATTATAAAGATTAATCTTTTAATAAAGAGAAAATGACTATTACATCTTCTTTTCCCATCACCTCTATAAAATTAGTTAAATCATCAATTTTACCAATAGGAGTATAACTCCAACTGTTTGTCCCGTAGAATATAACGATTTGATTTGATTGATATAAGACTATGTCGCCACATTCTGTATTGATATGTCTATCAGATGAAGGTAGATCCCTTCCTAAAGGACTAACCTTTTCAAACCCACCATAATCTTGTAGATGAAGAGTGATAGGTTCTATTTCCATCATTTGTATAAGTTCAATTGTCGCCTCGTTATTTTCTATCGACGCGAGAAAATCACTTCCATTAATATTGACATTTATTTTCATCTTTTCTTCCTCGTTTGAACTAGATGTATCTAAACCGCTACGACAACCATTTAAAAAAGGTATCAGCGTTATTAAAGAAACTAAAAATGTATTTTTCATAAAAATTAAATATGTTTAAAAATAAAGTCTTTCATTTTATCAAATGGGATTATCTTTAAATTGTCGTATAAATCTGTGTGCACTGCGTTTGGTATTAACAGCAACTCTTTGTTGTCGCCTTTTAAATGTTTAAAAGCGTCTTTACTAAAATAGCAAGAATGTGCTTTCTCGCCATGTATAACTAAAATTGCACTTCTAATTTCATCTAAATATTCATCTTGTTTAGTGTTCATTAAAGATAGAGAAGTAATGACACTCCAACCGCAAGTAGAATTTAAACTATTGGGTGGAACGCTCTTCCTTTATAGTAGTTAAAATAATCTTTTACATACCAAGGGGCTTCATCTGGTAATTTGTCAGGGAAGGAGCCTGCTGAGGCATATGAATTATTTTTATAATCGATTGTTCTTTGATTATTTAATCTTACCTTTTCATTATATATATCTTCTTCACTGTTAGAGTCAAAATATCCATAGTGGGTGGCGCGTGACATATTGTACATGGTGGATGTTATTGTGACTTTAATCCTAGTATCGATCTGTGCAACATTAAGAGCGATGCCACCCCATCCACATATACCAATTATCGATATCTTATTCGCGTCTACATTATCGTGATTAGCTAAATAATCAACCGCGGCTTGAAAATCTTCAGTATTGATGTCAGGAGAGTTCATGTATCGAGGTGTACCACCACTTTCACCAGTAAAAGAAGGATCAAACGCGATTGTTAAAAATCCTCTTTTTGCCATCTCCATCGCGTATAGACCACTTGCTTGTTCTTTACTCACCCCGTGATTTTTCGCGTTAGTTAGATGATATTTTAAAGAATTGTCAGTTATTCCTTTAGCGATTAATGCGACGACAGTAATTATACATCTATCTCTAAGCGATAATTTATCCGCTCTAGACCACACTTCACCAAATAGTACATCATCATTAAGTTCACTAAACTTAGGAGCTAAATCTCCTAAACCTTTTCTTCCTGCATCTTGTTTCATATATTTCCCTTTTTATTTAACCATTTGTCCAAACCACTCGATAATCGAAGGATCTTGATGGCTGAAAAAAGATGATGTTTTGTTATCTAATGTTTCAATTAATTTCATGTCGTCATCATCTAAAACAAAATCAAAAATATCATAATTTTCTTTTATTCTTTCTTCATGCACTGATTTAGCTAATGAAACAATATCTCTTTGATAAAGCCATCTCAATATTACTTGAGCGACACTTTTATTGTGTTTTTTACCAATTTGTAAAAGTGTCTCATTTTTAAACATGTTGTTTCTACCTTCCGCGAAAGGCGCCCAAGCTTGAAGGACTACACCGTATTTATCCGCCCATTTTTTAGCCTCAATTTGCTGATTAAAAACATTGATTTCAATTTGATTAACCATCGGTTTAATCTCACTAAATAAACATATATCCACCAATCTATCGGGATAGAAATTAGAGACACCTATCGATTTTACTTTGCCTTCTTTATAAAGTTTTTCTAAATCGCGATAAGCACTGTAATAGTCACCAACTGGTTGGTGGAGAAGTATTAAGTCGAGGTAATCAGTCTTTAATTTTCTCATAGATTCAATTACTGAATCGTAAGTTTTACCTTCACCATATTTATCAATCCACACTTTAGTGGTCAAAAATATTTCTTTTCTATCGATCCCACTTTTTTTAATCGCTTCTCCCACTTCTTCTTCATTGTAATACGCTTGAGCGGTATCGATGTGCCTATAACCAACTTTAAGCGCTTCTAATACACTTCTTTCACAGTCTTCTTTAGAAACTTGATAGACGCCATATCCATTGACTGGCATCTCTACGTCATTATACAGTTTAAAAGTTTTCATAATTACTTATCCTCCTTCATTAGACTTATTAAACTAGGTAAAGCATCTCTACTCATATTTATAAAATCTCTATCGTCACTACTCATCACCCACGATAGCATTAGACCATATAAATAAGCATTTATAGTTCTAACGATTATCTCGTCATTTATAAACATTTTCAATGTATTTTCATCAAACAATAATTTGTAGTCATTATCTATATTGCTACTTATCCAACTCCTACATGTTTCTTTACCTTTTTGTTCGATAAAACTAGCAAATTTATCTACGTAATATTTAAATGTCTCTTCTTTATTTTCTATATTTAATAGTTCGTGTCTAAGTTGTTCCCAATTCTCATACATAAATAAGGCGATGACATCTTCTTTCTTATCAAAATAGGTGTAAAAAGAACCTTTAGATACCTCCGCTTTTATGGTGATATCCTCAACACTTATATCCTTTATCATTTTTTCTTTAATCAATTCTTTGGCGGCGTTAACTATCTTATTTCTAGTAATTTGACTCTTCTCTTTTCTATTCATATCTACCTCACATTTATAATTATAAATAAAATTGACCAACAGTCAATGACTATCAGTCAATTAATATTGTTTATAAAAAGAAAACAACCATTATTTTGTAATGATGGTTAATTTAATATTATTATTTATTCGTTAACAAATTGTTTAGTTTCATCAAAATACATGTTGCTCATTGCAGTCATGTAATATGGATAGACATATAAGTACATCCCGCCTAAAGTGATAAGTACAAGTAACCACCAGCCGATGAAACTAAGTTCAAATAAGAATATGTGACCTAGTCTATGTTTTGTTAGTGCAAATGATTTTTTGATACACGCGAATGCTGATAAATCAACTTCATCATTTAAAATATAAAAACTAAAATACATTTTTAAAGAGATGATGATGACGTAAATAAAATATGCGAGATATAAGATAAATCCTAGACCAAGTGCAACAGTGGAAACGCCATTATTAACACGAGGATCTGATGTCGCTGATTGGATGATAAATACTAATAATCCAATAATAATCGCCGGGGCGATGTAAATTAATAACTGCCATAAATAAAGCGCTAATGCCCGGGCAAATTGTCTAAATCCGCGGTAAGTAGAATCGATCCCTTCTCTTTTATTCATCGCCACATCGTTAAAATAGGCAATGTAACAGCACTGCACCGCGCCCGCGACAATAATTAGACCAATAAATAGGCCGACAGTGATTGAGCCAATTATGACAAGATTAAGCAAAATCATGGTTAAAATAGCAAATCCATAACCATTTTTCATGTCCTTTTTGGCTTTTCTTTTTAATTCGGTTATTCTCATATATATTCTCCTTTCGAATAACTACCATCTTTATATATCTATATCTTCAACCACTGTTGAATTGTAATTTGAAAACTCATACAAGTAATAATGAGTATTCCATTCATTATTCACTTGTAGTGATGTCAATTGTTTTTGTCCATTGAAATATAGCAAAAAATCACTAGAGGATGGACCGTAGAATTGAAAATGTTCAAGATCATATATTGCATAATATTCATTAGATAAAAACTGAGCTTCGCTATAGGCGTCTAACAATACATCATTGATGTCATAAATATAATAATTTAGATATTTTTCAATTAATGAATAGCCCTCTACACTTTCGACAAACTCATAGACACCATTATTAAAGATATAAAAATCACAAGTTGTGCTATTTGCCTCTTGAATAATATATATTTGTTCTTCAAGTTCTAATGTATCTTTATCATATGATTTATATAAAACTTTATATGTTGGACCAGAAAAATCCATGAAATATTCAGTGACGTTGTATGTAGTGGTAAACTTTTTGGTTAAACTTGTCACACCAACAAAATTAAGGGCGTCTTTCCACTGCTGTTCTGTGACAGAAAAATCTTCATATTCTGGAAGTATAACTTCAACTCCACCATACTGTAAAAATTGTAGTTCATATTCTATTAAACGAAAATCTAAATCGGTATTGTTATCGCGATAAAATAGTATTTCAAAATTTAATTTAGACACTCTATCGTCTATAATTTCAATGTGGTTGACGTTATAACGACAGTCCATACCAAATATATTTGCATAATTATATAAATGAGAGAAATACACACCATCTTCATATTTCATGTTCTCATAAAAATTAGCAATTGGAAGTATGTGTTCTTTTGAAAAATAATTCCACACAAAACTATAATCGTCATAATTTTGTAAAGTCCATGCACTACCATTTTGTTCATAAACTGTTTTTTTGTCGTTATTAATTTCTAAATAAACTGTTTCTTCATTTTGGTAGCGTCCATCTTGTTTATGAAAGTAAACTTTCTCTTCATCATTATCGCTTTCAATTTTTATATCTATTTGTCCTTCTTCAGCTTGTAAAATTGTATTACTATCGGGATTGGCATAATCGGGGATACCAATGCTTCTATTCGCCAAAATGCTCACATTATCAAAAGCGTCGCTAGAAAACGCTTTTTCAAAATTTATTTTCTCGCTATCTTGACACCCAAAAAGCAAGAGGCTCGAGAAAGAGATAGCTACTAGCAAAGTAATGTTTTTGATTGATTTCATTTTATAATATTCTCCTTTATTTCAAAAATATAATACTCCCGCGTTAATTTGTCAAACAGTAACAATGAACTTGCATATGTCATATAATGAGAACATCACATAAATATTTAGAATAAGCAAAATTTAGTCCAATTGTGCGCGGTTTTTATTTATTATTGTTATTTTTAATTAAAAATTTTCTCAACAATATAAATATTATTTCAATTAAAATACCTATTATTAGATAGTTAATCGGCGAATATAAAGTTAATAAAGAAATATTGTTAATTACGTTTAGTGACAACATTATTACAAAATATATCAATAATGTTAAAACAATAGGGATATCGATAATTTTGAATAAATATAACTTTAATGATTTTTGATTTAGTCCTTCTAATATATTGCTATTTATATCGCTTCTAATTGTTTTAAAATAAATTAATAGTTGAGGAATTAAAAGACTTAAAATCAATATAACTAAGGCGAGAATATAATAAATATCGCTCATCGATTTATATCTATTTATTCTGTATGAATTTCTAAGGTTTATGAAGAAATTATCGAGGTTTTTGTATTCACCGCTATTCAGATTAGATAATGCATCGTTATAATATTCTTCGTATTTGTCTTTGATGATGTTCATATATTCTTCATCGGTATAAGAGCCTTGAGAATGCATTTCCCGATAATTTTCATCAAATTCCTCATAAGTTAAAATATTACCTAATGGTAAATAATTTGATAAATAATTTCAACTATTTCTTTATAAATAACATTCTGTTATAAGTTCCAAGTGATAATGTCTTAAGTAGTTACGAGGGAAAATGTCCTAAATGTATAATCTAATAACGGAGGTTATACACATATGAGAAAGGTGATACTTAAGATGAATGAACAAGAAAAGTATGAAAACATTAAACT
>CASDYZ010000035.1 GCA_949285325.1 uncultured bacterium | reverse complement strand
TTGACGAGGGAGTCAAATGTAAAAATAAAAAGAAAAATTGGATACCACCTATGGATCATCCATGGAGATATCCAAATTATGATTCCTTTCAAGAAGCGTTCAAAAATAATCGTTATTCTCTACGTTAATGTTTATAAAAATTTTGGGACATTTTCGCTTAGAATTGACAATAAATTTATTTATTTCTCTTAGATTTTTTATATTCTTCTAAAGAGTAAGAAAATGAGAATTTAGCTAAGTGGCCAGGATGTTTTCTACTATCTGGATAAATAGTTGTCAGTTTACCGTCCACTTCTCTTTTTAAACTCTTTTCCCCGTATCGGAGTAAACAAAATTGTTTAATGTCATTAAAAGAGAAAAATTTATGCCCTTCAAAATCATATTCTCTAAATGGATATATGACTTCGCGTGGCATTGATAAAGACTGCTTACTACCTAAATCTTTACTCCAATCTTGAAAAGGGATAATGACAGTTTGACTGACAAAAGGAGAATCTTTATATTTAATCGCCACTTCTTTTTCAAATTGTTTTAATTTTTTCTTTAATTTATATGGATGGATGTGGAGTATACCATCTAAAAAAACATACCAAGGCATTATTCTTTTTGAACGCTTTATCAATTTGATATGTTCTTCGTATGAAGAAGGTACTCCCATAAACACGCATATATCGATAAAAACTCCGTCTTCACTGCCACATCTATTAGGTAGTAAAACATTTTTCTCTTTTAAATAAGTATGTTTCATCTTGAATTTCATCGTCGGAATCAAGACGTTATATTTTTTATTTGTCTCGTAACAATCAAAATAAAATTCATCGCTTAAATCTTTTTGAAAAGCTTTTATCAATTTATCTAAATCGAAATAATCTATGACGATATCGACATCGTCATCCCAGGGAATAAAACCGCCATAATTGTACATACCTAAAGCAGAGCCAAACGCCAAGGCGTAGGGAACTGAGTTTTTACGGCACACCCGATCGATTTCAACAATCATCTTTAAAAGGACATCGTGAAGATCTTTAGTCGTCTTTTCATTACCTTCAATATCTTTACCGATGCTATAAACGCTGTTATCGACAATATATTTATTTTCTTCCATATATATTAATGATAAGGGTTAACGATGATTGGCCCGTCAGCGCATACGACAGTCGTAGTCTTTGCTTTAGTTAACCAATTTGAGCCGCGTCTAATATGTCTCCACTGCTCTTTAGTGCCTCCGTAATTAATTCTTTCAAGGCTATAGCAATTAAAGAAGCAGTTATATCCAATTTCTTTCACGCTCGTTGGGATAGACACTATTTTAAGTTTAGGGCAATTGGCGAATGCTCCTGGACCAAGTGTAGTTATCCCATTAGGGATAAGGGCCACCACAAGCGAGGTGTTTTGTGAAAAGGCATGCCCACCTATCGAAGAGATGTGAGGTGGTAAAGATGAGGCGTTTTCATATTTTATTTTTCGAATTTCTTTAACTTTGATAACTGGTTTGACATTTGCCTCAGCGTTTTGAACAATATAAGGTCCGCCGTGCATCTTCATGAGTGCCTCATCTGTAGGCATCGCGACGTTACCGATATATATTCTTCCTTTAAAACTCACCGCGTAAATAATCAAATTGATGAAGAATATGACAAAACTTACTCCTAAAATAATTAGAGGATATAATCCAAGTTCCATGGATATACCGACGTTTGGATTAAGTTTATATACGTAACTTACCCCAAAGAATGAGGCGAGTAAAATTAAATAGAAAAAGAAAATAGTAAATGACCAATTTTTAGGTCTTTTATATTTATTTAATCTTCCCCAAAGAAGGAGTTTTAACGACACAAATAAAGAGAAAATAGATAATAGTAAACCTAGTAATATAATCGGGGCGAATATGTAGAAGAAATTAAATTTAAAACCTTGGATATCTATCACAGGGGCGCTGACGCTGTTAAGAGGAGAATCCATATTGAATAAAAATAATATGAAATCGATGCCGTCCGCGTCTAATACATTGTTCCCGTTAGTAAAAGTTACGAGCGGAACAAATAAAGATATGACAAAACAAGTTGAGATTAAAAGTGTTAAAAATCCACTTAAAAACGATGAAAATGTATAACGATTAATTACTTTTATACCATTTATTTCTTTTTTTCTTTCGCCCATATGTCTATTATATATTTTCTCCTTTATTTGTTAAATGAATAATTATTTATTTTTTGGATAAATTAATTTATTTTCAAAACTAAAGTCTTTTAGTTTCCAAACAAAGTTAGGGAAGCCAACTGTCCCAGGGGTGTTTAGTCTCGCACTGTTATCTAGTTTTAATAAATCTTGAAGAGGATAGATGGTCATAAAACTTTTTAGATTGTACGAATAGTCAAAAATCTTGTCAAAAAGTTCTTTATATTCACATTTAAATTTATTTTTTAAATATTCAACTTCATATTCTTTTAAGTTGTTAAACCATCCCCAAAGTGTCTCGTTATCGTGAGTACCAGTATAGACGATTAAATTAGATGTATCGATTTCTTTAGGATCTAATATCGTAAACTCAACGATGTGCATACCAGGAAGAGAGAGCCTATCTCTAAGTTCGAGGACGCTGTCGAATAAATCTCCTAAATCTTCTGCGATGAGGTGGATAGAAGGATATTTTTCATATAGTTTTTTAAAAAATTCATCACGAGGTCCTTTCCTCCACTCCCCAACTTTTGCATTCTCTCTCCCGGCAGGGATGACATAATATGTGTCGAACGCGCGAAAATGGTCGATTCTTAAATAGTCGCATAAAGAGGCTAGATATCCAGTTCTATCGACTAATAGTCTATATCCATCTTCTTTCATGACGTCAAATTTATAAATCGGTGAACCCCATAGTTGGCCGTCCTCAGAAAATGCGTCTGGCGGTACTCCTCCTACTTCGGTTTGATTGTTATTTTCATCGAAGGCGAACTGTTTTCTATTCATCCAACATTCAATCGAATCAAATCCGACATAAAAAGGCATATCGGATATTATTTTGATGTTATGTCTTCTCGCATAATTTAATACTCTCTTCCACTGTCTGAGGGCGATGTATTGTATAAAGACATTGAAGAATATTTCTTTATGATACATATTTGGTATATCTTTATGTGTCAAGAAGTAGTCTCTATCTATATCCACCCACTCATTCCACGCCTTTAAACCATTACGGGCTTTAAAAAATTCAAAAGTCGCATAATATTTAACCCATCTATGTTTTTTAATAAAATTATCGAGTGGTTTTTCTCCTTCTTTTTTTAAAAATGATAAATACGCTTTATATAAATATTTCATTTTAAATTCACCGACATGATAATAGTCGACCGCGGTTGAGTTTTTTTGAAATGAAGGAACTCTTTTTAAATATCCTTTTTCAATTAGGTTATCTAAATCTATGTATCGATAATCGAAGGCGAAAGAGCAAGTTGACATGTAAGGAGAATAGCCAGGCCCCAGTGGATTAAGTGGCAGTATTTGCCAATATTTATAACCATTTTTTGCTAACCATTTAATAAAATGGTAACTAGACTTTCCAAAATCACCTATTCCATAAGAAGAAGGTAAACTTGATAGAGGGAGTAAAATTCCGACATTTTCTTTCATAAAATTTTCCTTTCTATTCATCGCATTCAACAACTAAAAATGAATGGGGGGCGAATGTAAAATTTAAATACCTATGAGACAATAATTGTTTAAAGTTTTTCATATTCAAATCAAAGTCGAATATAATTTCGCTTTTGCTATTGTTTATTATACTTAATATTTTTTTTGATTTGAATATTCTTTCAATAATTAAAAGCGATTTTTTCTCATATATTTTTATGTCACCTTCATTTAATATGTCATTTTTTCTCAAATGGAGTATATCTTTAAATATTTGATGTTCTTTTGAAGAAAATAATTCACTATCCCACTTCATTCCTCTTCTGTTGTCGGGGTCTTTTTCCCCTTCCATAAATATCTCGTCACCATAATAAATCATAGGGTAACCTTGATACATGATGAGGAGTAAAAACGCGGTTAAATATTTATCTTTATCTTTATTTAAAAGAGAGTAAAAACGAGGCATGTCGTGAGAATCGAGTAAATTTAACATCATTTTATTTGAATTATCCGTATAACGCATCAACAATTCGTTAAGTTTTTCGACAAATTGGGTAGTATTTAATTTATCGTTTACAAAATAGTTGATACACGCGGTTAAAAAAGGATAGTTCATCACGCTGTCGAATTCATAAGAATGTAGATATGAATAAGAATTGTGCCACACTTCACCAATCAAAATAAAGTCTTTATCAATTTTTCTAAGTTCTTTTTTAAAACTTATCCAAAAGTCGTGACTCACTTCATTGGCGACATCGAGTCGATATCCATCGATGTGATATTTATTTAAATAGTATTTAC
>CASDYZ010000034.1 GCA_949285325.1 uncultured bacterium | reverse complement strand
TTTTAAAATTTGTTACATTAAGTTCTTTATTTTCATTAGAATCAAAGTATTCAATCAATGCATTTGCTAGTGGGTGATTAGATAATTTTTCTAATGAATAAATTATTGAATCTAAGTCTTGTACATACTTAATTTTAATATAATCAGTGACACTTGGACGTCCTTTTGATATTGTTCCAGTCTTATCAAAGACGACAGTTTTAACGTTGTGAAGTTGCTCTAATATCTCGGCGTTTTTTATGATGAGTCCGCTCTGTGCCCCTTTACCTACCCCCACCATAATCGCGACTGGGGTAGCAAGTCCAAGTGCACATGGACAGGCGATGACTAATACTGAAATAGCAAAATTAAACGCTCTTTCAAATCCGTATCCACCAGCCCAAAAACCAATTAGTGTTGCGATCGATATAATAAAGATAGTCGGAACAAAAATTAATGATATTTTATCGACTAATTTAGAAATTGGGGCTTTTGAATTACTTGCTTCATCAACTAATTTAATGATTGTATTTATCGATGTATCTTGACCTACTTTATTCGCCTTAATTAAAAGATAACCACTCGATAAAACACAGGCTGAATATACCTTGTCACCTTTTTGTTTATATACAGGAATTGATTCTCCTGTCATATTCGATTCATCGATTGAACCATTCCCTTCAATAACTTCCCCATCTATCGGCACGATATCACCTTGTTTAACTACAACAATGTCACCAACTTGTATTTGTTCACTAGGTATTTCAATTTCTATTTCATCTCTTTTCACCCTTGCGGTTTTAGGTGATAAATCTACTAATTTTTCTATAGCTTTTGTCGTTTTCTTTTTTGATATTTTTTCAAATAATTTTCCTAGACTAACTAGGGTTAAAATCATCGCCGCTGATTCAAAATATAAATTGTGTCGATAATTATTGACAATATCCATGTTGTTGTGGCCTAGTCCATAGCCGATCATATAGATGGCAAAAATACCATATATTAAAGAGGCACTCGCACCAACTGCGATCAATGAATCCATATTTGGAGATAATTTAAATAATGATCTAAATCCATTTTTAAAATAATGTGAGAATATTAATAATGACGGAATAGTTAATAATAATTGAGTAAAAGCAAATGCAACCGCGTTTTCTTCCCCGTCTAAAAATGAGGGAAGAGGTAGTCCAATCATATGCCCCATAGAGATGTACATCAAAAGTATTAAAAAGATAAATGAGACAACCAATTTAATGATTTCTATTTTTATCTCGTCTTGTCGCTGATTTACTTTTTTTGTCTCTACTTTATCGATTGAACACGCTTCATATCCAACATTTTTTACCGCCTTTTCAATCGTTTCGACATATAGTATTTTTTCATCAAATTCAACTTTCATTGAGTTAGTTAATAAATTGACATTTACTTTATTAACACCTTTTAATTTTTCAACAGCTTTTTGAACATGTGCTTGGCAAGACGCACAAGTCATACCTTTTATATCAAATTTCTTTTCCATTATTGAAATTTCTTAAACAAGTCACTTAATTCATCCATAACTTGTTCATTCCCCTCCTTAATATTTTTAATAACGCACGTATGTAGATGCTTATCAATTATTAAACTAGCGAGAGATTTAACACCTTTTTCTACCGCGGATAACTGTATTAATACATCTTGACAATATCTATCTTGCTCAATCATCTTTTCTATTCCATTTAATTGACCTATAAGTTTATGAAGTCGAGTAGTAATGTTTTTCTTATCTTCTTCCGTTCTAATTGTTTGTTTACTAAATTCGTTTGACATAATACTTCCTCCTTTAAAAATAATACCCCCTAAGGGTATACATTGTAAATAAAAATATACTAAACTTTTAATAAAAAAATGTTTAAAATATTTTGTGGAGGTTATAAATACATATGTCTAATAGAATTGTTTTAAACGAGACAAGTTATCACGGTAGAGGCGCGATTAATGAAATTGCAAGCGAAGCCAAAGCCCGTGGATTTAAAAAAGCATTTGTCTGTTCTGATCCTGATTTAATTAAATTTCACGTGACAGACAAAGTAATTAGTGTTTTAAAGGAAAATGGTCTTGATTATGAAATTTATTCTGATATCAAACCAAATCCAACCATCGAAAATGTTTTACATGGCGTAGAAACATTTGAAAAAAGTGGTGCGGATTATATTGTCGCCGTCGGAGGAGGTTCGAGCATTGACACCGCCAAAGCGATTGGTATCATTGTTAAAAATCCAGAATTTAAAGACGTTCGTTCTTTAGAAGGGGTTGCCCCAACTAAAAATCCATGCGTCCCAATTATCGCCGTTCCATCAACCGCCGGAACAGCGGCAGAAGTAACAATTAATTACGTCATCACCGACGCACAAAAGATGAGAAAATTTGTGTGCGTAGATGTGCACGATATCCCTGTGGTGGCTATCATCGATCCAGATATGATGGAAACAATGCCTAAAGGACTTACCGCGGCAACTGGTATGGACGCATTGACACACGCGATAGAAGGATACATCACTAAAGCCGCTTGGGAAATGACAGATATGTTCCATCTTGAAGCAATTAGACTAATTTCTAAGTATTTAAGAGGGGCAGTTGAAAACACTAAAGAAGGTAGAGACGGAATGGCTCTTGCCCAATATATTGCTGGAATGGGCTTTTCAAATGTCGGTTTAGGTATCGTTCATTCTATGGCTCACGCTCTTGGGGCGGTATATGACACACCTCACGGAGTAGCTAACGCCATCCTTTTACCAACCATTATGGCGTACAATGCTCCTTACACCCGAGAAAAATATCGAGAAATTGCACGTGCGATGGGAGTGGATGGAGTCGATGAAATGAGCCAAGAAGAATATCGTCAAGCCGCTGTTGATGCAGTGAGAAAATTAGCCTTAGATGTCGGTATTCCTCAAGATTTAAAAAATATTGTTAAAGAAAAAGATTTAGATTTCCTTGCTACTTCAGCGTTTAACGATGCTTGTAAGCCAGGTAATCCACGCGATACATCCGTTGAAGAAATCAAGATGCTTTATCAATCATTAATGTAATATATGAAAAATATTCCTTCTAAAATAAACGATTTTAATTTATACGATAATACGCCTAACGCAATATCGTATGGATATCTTTATACCAAACAATTTTTTATAAAAGATTTTATGGTCGAACAAAATAGAATGGTAAGAGTGTGGCTTCCTTCTACTTATTTTGAAGATGAAAACAAAACCTTTCCAGTTCTATATATGTTTGATGGGCAAAATATGGTTGACCACTATACCACCGCATACGGTGAATGGGACTTAGATACTAAAATCCACGAATTGATTAAAGAGAAAAAAATGGATGGCGTGATCTTAGTTGGTATCGACTGCCCACATATTAAAAACGGGATGTATAGAATGCAAGAACTATGCCCACCTTATTATCAAAATTTGAAAAAAGATTTAAATAAAAAGAATGTCATTCCAACTGGTAATGTAATAGGCGACTATATTGTTGAACATATTAAACCGGAAATAGACAAAACTTTTAGAGTAAGTAAAAAGTGGGAAGAAACTGGTATTGGTGGTTCTTCAATGGGTGGATTATGTTCATTCTACACTGGTCTTAAATACCATAATGTGTTTGGTTATATTCTTTCATTTTCACCAGCGTTTTTCTTATTTACTGATGAGAGTATTAAAGAAATGATTGAATACATACAAGCCCCACTAAACGAAATTGGAAGAATCTATTTCTTTGTCGGAGGAGTGGGATTTGAAAAGAAATTTATTAAACCTACTTTGCTTGTTAGAAATTGTTTATTAAAAAAAGGTTTTGATCCAAACAAATTATATTATCAGCACACACCTGATTTAATTCATCACGAATCGAGTTGGAGCAAAGAATTTAAACACGCAATAACATTTTTATTAAAAAAATAAAATGAGAAGCATTAAAGAAATATTTATAAAAGGTCACGGGCCGAGCTCATCGCATACGATGGGCCCGGCTTTTGCGGTTGATTACGTATTAAAAAAATATATAAATATAGATAAAATAGAGGTTAAATTATATGGTTCGCTTTCCTCTACCGGACGCGGGCATTTAACTGATTACATAATCGATTTAAAATTAAAAAATATACCTCATGAAATTATCTTTGATAACCAAAGCAAAACTAACCACCCAAATACCTTAAAATTTAAAATTTTTCACGATAGTAAAATCAATGAAGAAGAAATTATTTCTATTGGTGGAGGCTCAATATTAACAAAAGACGGATTACTTAATAATAAAGAAGTATATCCTCATAAAAATTTAAAAGAAATACTTAAGTTTTGCAAACATAATCAATTAAATTTAGCGGAATATGTTCAAAAATATGAAGATGATGACATAAGAGATTACATGCTTAATGTCTATCAAACAATGAGACAATGCTTTGAAAAAGGCAAGGATAAAGAAGGATATCTTCCTGGAGAATTACAAGTTAGACGAAAAGGTAAATATTTATATGACCAATATTTAAATTCCGCAAGAAAAGATGTATTTCTTCTCATTATGGCTACCGCTTTTGTAATTGGGGAGGAAAATGCGAGCGGAGAAGTGGTTGTAACCGCGCCTACATGTGGGTCTTGTGGTGTAATACCTGGATGCATTGCTTACCTTCTTTCTAAACATAAAAATACTGAGCAAATTATCGATGGGTTATTAGTTGCTGGCCTATTTGGAATTATCGCAAAAACTAACGCCTCAATCTCAGGCGCGCAGTGTGGATGTCAAGCAGAGATTGGTGTAGCGTGTGCGATGGGTGCGGCGATGATTAGTTTCGTATTAGGACTAAGTAGCAAAAAGGTTGCCCAAGCCGCTGAAATAGCGTTAGAACACAGTCTTGGTTTAACCTGCGATCCTGTAAAGGGTTGCGTTCAAATCCCTTGTATTGAAAGAAATGCGATGTACGCTTTAAAAGCAGTTGATGCCTACTTATTAGCAAAATATCTCGAGCGGGATAGTTTCAAAGTCAGCTTTGATGATTCTTTAAAAACGATGTATGACACTGGAGTTGATTTAAAGAAAGAATATAAAGAAACTTCCTTAGGTGGACTTAGTAAAATTATAAAATAATTTGAGCGTTATAGTTTATTTTTTGTTCGCTTTGGTAGATAATATATTAGTCAGCTTGCTGACTTAATATTTTTATTTTAAGGAGGAAAGAGTTATGTATAGAAAAAATGCATGGACAAAATATGAAGGTAAGAGTGATGACGTCATGTTTTTTGCGGATGGTTATAAATCATTTTTGTCTCAGTGTAAAACCGAAAGACTTATTACAAGTTTTGCTATTAAAAAACTTGAAGAGAAAGGGTTTATAAACGCTGATGAAGTTACTAGTTTAAGAACTGGAGATAAAGTATATTTCATCAACAAAAATAAAAATGTCTGTGCCTTTGTAATTGGCAAAAAACCTTTGACAGAAGGTATTAGAATATTAGGGGCACACATCGATTCACCTCGTCTTGATTTTAAAGAAAATCCTATTTATGAAAAGGGTGGATTTGCTTATGGCAATACCCATTATTATGGCGGGATTAAAAAGTATCAATGGGTTACTATTCCTCTTGCTTTATACGGTGTAGTTTGTTTAAAGAATGGCAAGACGATTAATATCAATATCGGTGATAATGAAGGTGACCCAGTATTTGGTATTACTGACTTATTAATTCATTTAAGCGGAGATCAGATGAATAAAACATTATCTAAAGCTATTGAAGGTGAAGATCTAGATGTATCTTTAGGAAGCATACCATTGAAAGATAACGAAAAAGAATCTGTCAAGAAAAATGTATTAAAAATATTAAAAGAGAAATACGACATTGAGGAAGAAGATTTTATTTCAGCTGAAATAGAAGTAGTCCCTCAAGGTGAGGCGAGAGATTACGGGCTTGATAGATCGATGATTGCTGGATATGGACACGATGATAGATGCTGTGCATATACGAGTTTAATGGCTATTTTAGACGTCGATGAAGTTGATTATACTTCTTGTTGTATCCTTGTTGATAAAGAAGAAGTAGGTTCGATTGGTGCGACTGGTTCTCAATCTATATTCTTTGAAAATGTCGTAGCAAAACTTGCTTCACTTTTAGGTATTAAAGATCCTCTTTTCACCACCAGAAGCATTATTTTTGAAAATTCTCGTATGCTTTCTAGCGATGTTTCCGCGGCGTTTGATCCTTTATATCCTTCAGTTAGCGAAAAAGATAACTGCGCATATTTTGGACAAGGTCTCGTCTTTAATAAATATACTGGTTCACGTGGAAAAAGTGGTTCGAATGACGCGAATCCGGAATATTATGCATGGATTAGAAAAATCATGGATGAAAACAATATCAATTGGCAAACTGCTGAACTTGGTAAAGTTGACCAAGGAGGTGGTGGCACCATCGCATATATTTTAGGTAATTACAATATGAATGTTATCGACGCTGGTATTGGAGTTTTAAACATGCACGCGCCGATGGAAATTGTTTCAAAAGTAGATTTATACGAAGCTTATTTAGGATATAAAGTATTTTTAACTAAATAATTAAATACAATAAAAGAGGGCGTTTACGCTCTCTTTTTTGTTATATTAAAATATGAAATTATTAGCAGAATTAATTGACGATCAATTTGAAAATAATGGTATTGATTACACTAGAAATGTAGTGAGGGCAATTGTATTAGATAATGATAACAAAGTAGTGCTCATACATGTTTTTGGTGATGATATTTTTGGACATCGTGATTATTATGAACTGCCTGGTGGCGGTGTAGAAAATAACGAGACACTCATAGACGCGATTAAAAGAGAAATAAAAGAAGAGTTGGGTGTGACTATCAAAGATATAACACCAATTGGTAGAGTAGTAGATTATTATAATTTAATTCGAAGAAAAAATAACAATCATTATTTTTTAGCTAAAGTAGATAAGGTTTTAAATGAGAAACATTTAGAAGAATATGAAAAACATTTAATCACTGGTTATATACATGTAAGTATAGATGAGGCAATTAAACTTTACGAACAAACTCTCGATACAAAAATATCGATATTAGTAAAAAGAAGAGAATTAATTGTCCTTCGCAAAGCAAAAAAGATGATAGATAAAATGTATCACTTCAATAAAAACGTAAATTAGTTTAAGAATTTAGACGAGAAATAAAAAAATATTGTTTTTACTAGCACTTAGTTATAAAATAACATGGCATGGCGGACATGGTGAAGTGGTTAACACATCTGGCTGTGAACCAGACATGCGTGAGTTCGATTCTCATTGTTCGCCCCATTTCTGACGAACACCTATAATGTGTAAGCATTATAGGTTATTTTTTTACCAAATCTTACCAATTTGTGCTCATTATGTCGTATCCTAAAAATTTATGGTCATCTCATAGCCATCGAAAATAGTCAAAAATAA
>CASDYZ010000033.1 GCA_949285325.1 uncultured bacterium | reverse complement strand
CGACCCCTTGAATGCAAATCAAGTGCTCTTCCAACTGAGCTATAGCCCCATTTTTGACGCGTTATATATTATACACAAATATGCAGGAAAATAACTAGTGTTTTCTAAATTTTCCTTTAAAAATAATAACAAAATAGTTTATCTTGTCAAATATTTTTCAAATATTTTGTATCTATAATTTTAATTTATCTTCATATTTAATTTGAATATCGATTAATTGATGATACAAATCTTTTTTATTAAAAATATTGAGTAGTAAGGTGCCGCATATAATAAATATTACGCCCCATAAAGAGGAAAAGGAGAAGATTGAGATATTATTTGAATAAAGGTATGAGGCGAATAGGGCTATTGATGTCAGTGGACATTTATTTATATAGGAGAAAAGCATGCACATAGATAAAAGGATTAAAAAGCCGTATTGATTATAAGAAAGATTAAAGTAATATGCACCGATGGTGTTAGTGATTTGTCCAACAATTGCCCCTATACACATGATTGGTATTACTAGTCCACCACTGACACTACCAGAGCCGTAGAACGAGGTCATTATTATCCTAAAAATAAGTAGACAAATCAGTGATGTAATAACTTGATTATTTATGATGGTATCGATTATTATTTGTCCACTTCCGATGTAATTAAAGTAGTGAAATCCTATTATTAAAATAATTAAAAAATATAAAAAATGTCGGTATTTTACAAAGATATTGTTTTTATAATGAGTGAATTTATCATTTAAATATGTCAATAATTTAGTGAATATAATCGCGACTAAAATATTTAAAACAAACAATATTAAAATTAATAATGTCTGTGTGTCATTTAATAATTCGATATTTTCAATATTGAAAAAGCGGTGTGGATTAATTAAATAAATCATTAAAAAAGCACCTAATAAGGTAAATATAGCCCTATAGATAATAGATGGTTTAAATTTGTGTAGTGATTCTTCAAAAATATAAATAAATCCACTAAGTGGGGATAAAAAAGCGCAGCTGAAGCCGACACCACTACCAATCGCGATAGATGAACTATTATCATCGTCTTTAAACATGTCGTCAGTCAGTTGCATTATTTTACCGCCGAGCGTCACGCATGGTCCTTCACTTCCTAACGGAAGAGCGGCAAAAAATGTAATCGCGGTGTTAATTATCATAAAAGGGATATCAAGCACATAAGGGGTGCGTCTATTTTCTTGTATATCTCTTTCGATAAGTGGCACGCCAGAACTATTGATTGATGGCCTAATTTTAATTAATAAATAACAGACAAAAGAAAAAGATAAACAAAGTAAAATCATCACTAATTTTTCTATTTGATTTTCACTTGTATAAAAATATTTCGACGCTTCACTTATAAGAGATAGAGCCTTTAAAAATAATCCGATGATTGTACCGATAATTATTCCACCCACAAATGATGAAAAGCATCTTTTTACAATTAATTTTGTATTTATCTTTTTCTCCATAATTAATTACATTTGTTTAAGGATATTCATATCTTCTTCAGTTATTGAAAAATCTAAATCGATATTGTCTTTTAAATGAGGGACACTACTCGCTTTAGGAAGAGAAACTAAGCCTAATTGAAGAGTATATTTAATACATAACTGTGGGACACTTACATGATATTTATTTGCCATATCGATGATAGTTTTATTACTTAAAAGTCGCCCGTGGGCAATAGGAGAATAAGCTTCCACCACTATACCATTTTCTTTACAGAAATTAATTAAATCTAAATTAGTTTCACCGATATGTACCTCAATTTGATTAACCATCGGTTTAATAGAAGAATTATCCATGATGTTTTTTAAATCGTGAATTGAGAAGTTAGACACCCCAATAGATTTAATTTTTCCTTTATTATAATATTCACAAAGTGCTTTCCAAACTTGTAAATTTTCTTTTTCATAACGATAACCGCTACCATATAAATCCCACGGTTGTGGGCAGTGAATAATCATCAAATCGATATAATCAACACCTAAATCGATTAAAGACTGTTCAATCGATTTAACCGCTTCATCATAGTTTTTAATTTCCGCCTTTACTTTTGTTTGAATAAATATATCTTTTCTATCTATGTTAGACATCTTAATGCCTAAACCAACACCTTTTTCATTCTCATATGCTTGAGCGGTATCGATATGTATATAACCAATCTCAATCGCATTTTTTATAATTTCTGGTGCGTCTTTATTAGGCATCAACCACGTACCAAGTCCAATAATAGGTATACGCACCCCATTTGATAATGTTAGATATTGTTTTTCATAATGCATAACTTTTACCTCGATAAACAAAGTTTATCACTTTATTTATAAGAATATAATTGAAACTTAAAACTTATAGCAAAACTAATCTGTTTTACTTAGATTTCATCATAATTTATTAAATAATTTTGTTTGCGTTTATTATGCATTAAAAATCTATCCACTGTTGTTTTACTTAAAAAAATAATGAATTATTCATTTTAAAACAATGAATTTGTTTTTTAATTTTTAAACATCAAGTTAGTAGGATTCTATAAGAGCTTTTTTAATCATATTTTCACCTAAAAATTAGTAATAATAACTTCTTCAACATCTCCACGCCCTTTAGCGTCAGAATTAATCATTCTTTTTGCACTAACAACGTGGATATTAAAGTCTTTATATAGTTCTTGAATGTAAGAAGTATTATGATTGCTTAACATTACATAAACACCTTTATTGGATAATTCTTTATATACATCCGCTAGTCGTTTTTGTTCATCTTTTCCAAAATCATTTTTTGAGTAGGCTGTGAAAGAATCCTTGTTATCGAGAGTGTCATAAGGTGGATCAAAATAAACTAAATCGCCTTCCTTAGCATCTTTCGTAGCGTTTTCAAAATCAACATTCATTACTTTTATATCGTTTGTTTTAAAATATTCATGCAAAGCGTCAAAATTATCTTCATCAAAAGTTTTTACTTTAGCTTTTTTGCCTGATGGGACATTAAAATAACCTTTCGAATTAACACGGTATAATCCGTTAAAGCAAGCTTTATTAAGGTATATCATTCTTCCTGCTCTAATATAATCAGGTAAAGACAAAAAGTTTTCATTTTGATCCATTAAACGTATTTGATAATAGTATTCTTCAGTGTGGTTTTCTTCATGTTTTTTTAATTCTTGTTTTAATAATTCAAAAGCTTTATCATTTTTTAAACATTTATAAACGCACATTAATTCTGAATTAGAATCATTGATCGTTGCTTTTTTTGGAGCAATGTTAAAAAACAAAGCACCACCACCGACAAATGGTTCAAAATAATTATTAAAACTCGCAGGCATTAATTTTTTTAATTATTCTAATGGTGAGTTTTACCACCTGCCCATTTAACAAAAGGATGAAGTTCTTTTTTATAAGAAAATAATAAAGATATTTCGATATGTAAGGCATCACTAATTTTTTGAATCGTATCCAGCGTTGCGCTCACCTTGCCTTGCTCAATCTTAGTAATTTGAGGCCTATCCATGTCGCACATAATAGCTAAAGCGTCTCGTGATAAACCTTTTTGAAGTCTATATTGTTTTGCGTTATTGCCAAATATTTCTTGTATAATAATATCGCCCTAGAAATATTATATAAAAGTATATTAAATCCACAATTTAAATCATTATTAAACTATTTTAAATATAGTTTAGGAAGTTTATTGCTAAGAGCATTAACCACTACATCTATCCAAGTATCTAAATAATTTTCAAGTAAATTTATAATTTAGTCGACAAAATAGAAATAAACACCGACAATATCACATTTCCTAAACTTTAGAAGTGATCTACGATCGTTAGAAATTAAAAACGACATCCCGCGATTTATACGAAATGTCGACTTTTTCAAACTGGTCGGGACGACAGGATTTGAACCTGCGGCCTTCTGCTCCCAAAGCAGACGCGATACCAAGCTACGCTACGTCCCGATGGTTGGCGCGCCTTGCAAGAATCGAACTCGCAACCTCCAGATTCGTAGTCTGACACTCTATCCAGTTGAGCTAAAGGCGCATAAGGCTTAATCTAGGATGGAGGTTCCTACCGGATTTGAACCGATGATCATTGAGTTGCAGTC
>CASDYZ010000032.1 GCA_949285325.1 uncultured bacterium | reverse complement strand
GTGTTGACTTACAATAGCAATTTCTTTACAATAATATTGTGCCGATATCAGAATAAAGGAGGTGATTTATTTGGAATTAAAAAATATCTTATATTTTGTAGAAAAGTGGGGAATCAATGAAAGAAGAATCAGAGCTTTGTGTTCGGAAGGTAGAATTGAAGGTGCAATAAAAGTTAGCAAAACTTGGTTGATACCAGTAGAGGCAACAAAGCCTATTGATAAAAGATATAAAGTTAAAGAAAATATATTTTATAATTCAATCGATTTTAAACCAGTTGATAAAAAGAAAGAATTGATAGATACATTTAGACCATTTTCAAATTTGATGAACAAGCAACTCAAAAATAAATTAGTTGTTGAGTGGACTTATAATTCAAATGCAATTGAAGGTAATAATTTAACTCTTTCTGAGACAAAAGTGGTTTTAGAAAATGGAATTGCAATTAAAGGCAAGCCATTAAAGGATCACTTGGAAACCATAAATCACAAGGAAGCAATCGACTTTATTGAAGAACTTGTTCGAAAAGATTGTGTTTTAACTGAATATAACATTAAATCTATTCATCACTTAATATTAAAAGAAATTGATTCTGTTAACGCTGGTAAATATCGTCAAGAAAATGTTTTTATTAGTGGTGCGAAACACATACCTCCTAACTATATTAATGTACCTTTTGAAATGCAAAAATTAATAGAAAATTATAAAAAGTGGAGTAATTTACACCCTATCGTAAGAGCATGTTATCTTCATGGTGAGTTTGTAAAAATACACCCTTTTGTAGATGGAAACGGAAGAACTGCAAGACTCTTACTTAATTTTGAGTTAATAAAAAATGGATATCCGCCTGTTATAATTAAAAACGAAGATAGAGTTGAATACTATGATGCTTTAGATAAAGCACATACAACTTATGACTATTCTGATTTTATTGAAATTATTAAAAATCTTGTTGAAGAATCAGAAAATGAATACCTGTTTTTATTAAATGCTCGTATATAACAAAAATTTTATAGCGTGTCGGTTTCGAACTCTAGAGGTGTTGCAATAAACAAATAAAAACAACACCCTTTATTTTTGAGGTGTCGAAAGTATTAATATGTAGGTTGAGTGCCATTTCTGACGAACATCTATAATTTGTAAGCATTATAGGTTATTTTTTTTACAAAATTATTAACAGTGATAAAGCAAAAGAAAAAGCGCTGAAAAATGGGTTTATTGCTCAAAGCAAAGGTGCTACTTCAAAATTTTATAACCTAGTTTTATTTGACATAGAAAAAGTAGAACTAGAAAGATTAAAAATGAATTTTGATGTTTACTATTGGGAAACAACTAAAACAGTAAGCTTGCAGAATAAAGGATGCTCAAGGATTAGTGCTATACAGGCTCTGGTTGATTATCTAGGTTTCAAACTTGAATAAGTAATCTATTTTGGAGACGGACCAAATGATTTAGAAGTATTTAAGTTTGTGTTTTGTTCTATCGCGATGGATTATTGCTTTCCTGGATTATTAGAATATTCTACTTATCAAATATATATTTTCAAAAATGAAGGTGTAGCAAAGTTGTTGGCATATATTTTTTTGAATCATTCAATGAATATTCTAATTTTTATAGTGTGTTTAAAACTAATAATTATCAACGATATTGGACTCCAGTAGTTGATAGTGATAAGTTTAATGTTACTTATTGTTTTAAATCTGAGGGAATCGATTTGGAGGATGCTAACAATAAACGATACGATTTGGTATTTCCGCGTCAAAGGATGACTGTTGAAATACATAGCGATGAGTTTTCAATTGACTTGAACCTTCATAATATAAATGAATTCGCCGATAAGGTTAATGCATTAAATTTATCTTTTAGTGGAGAGTGGGATAGACTACAAGCGACAAACGTTTCTAATTTACAACTAATGTGTAATGATCTTGTAATGGAATTGGGGAGATAGTTATCAATACTTCGACCATTAGCTCAGTTTATGATAGCTTAGACGAGATATTATTATTATTTGAAAAGGGGAGTGCATATGTTTTTTAAGACAATCTTACTAGTAAGCATTTTCGCGTTTGAGGCTCTAGGGCTTAACAACACATTTCCGTCAAGCGAACAAAAATTAGCGGATACAGGTATTCCAGATCAAATTGAGGCTGATGGTTTATATGATCCTGAAATATTAGTTTTGTATAATTTCACAGAAAATGAGGAAGAGTTATCTTTAAGTGAAAATTACCAAACTTTTTATTAAAAATTAACTTAAATAGACAAATTTTTAAAATTGGTATTAACACATGATTTTGAAATTTTGCTATACGATAGAAAGGAATCACTTGATTTTTAATATTCTTAAAATTTTGAGACGAGTTTAGTGTCTCTAACAATAAAATTACAATAGAAATAGTGTTAAATTTAAAAATTGATGTAATGCAAAAAAATGTCATTTTGGGCAAAAATTTGCATTAGAACACAAATGTATCGATACAATATAAGTAATTTATCTTAATATAAAGATAAAAAAATGGGTGGTAGGATTTTATTGAAATTAGAAAAATATATATAACTATTTTGGAATTAAAAAATAAATATATCATAATCAACATTTAAAATAGTTGATTGATAGTGGTTTTATTAAGTGAAGTGTAGTTAGTAAAGACAAATTATATGACATAGTGGGAACAACAAAATGCTTATATAGCACGCTTCAAAATAGTGGTAGTAATGATTTTATCTAATAACAATAATTAAAATTTTTTATATATTGATAAATGTTATTTGTGTATTTAAAATATCTTAGACGCCCGAGTGGTGAAATTGGTAGACGCAATGGACTCAAAATCCATCGGTGAATAACCATGCCGGTTCAAGTCCGGCCTCGGGCACCATTATGTAGATTATGCTTAGTATACCTCTATGGATGTCTAGGCTTTTTCTTTTTATGCTGATAATTAATGGCTTTTGAGAATTGCATCTTGTAATGGTGATCAAATCCTCTGATTTTTTAGAACAACCATTACAAGAATAGTGTTTACAATTACAAGGCATTCTATAGTTACAAAATGAACAATATCTATTAAATATAGAAAATAATTTGAAAAGCGTTTTAACTAGTGATACTTGAAGAAAAAATAAATGTTACGAATCATTCATTAATTGTAAATCATAATGAAAACACCTCTTGATTTAAAATCAAGACGTCTCTTTTTATATGATAAATAACACTATATTCATTCAAATAAGTGTTACAAACTGAAAATAATTTTAACTTTGTAACACATTTTTAGAAAATAATTTAGTGGTAAGACGGTAGTTATCTTCCAAAAAGTATAATTAAACAAGATAAAGAAAAAATACTAAATATAGTAGAGGAAGAATATTTTTAAATATTTGAGCGATACATTAAAAATAACAAAATCAAGAAACTATTTGATTATTTATCTTCTATAAGCATTTAAGGATAATATCTTTACAACGAGAAAAGAGATATTAAAAATTGATAATTTATTTTTTATTTGATAGTCGCTTTTATATGAAATCTATCATTAAAATATCGATATATTTACAACAAATAAAAATAAATAATTTTTAAATAACAAATTTTGACAGTAAATAAACAAAAAATGTTGACATATTTTATAGTGGTTGTATTATATATATGGTATCGTTCCCACAAGGAGAATAAGTTATGAGAAAATTTAAACTACCAATTTTAATGTCTCTTGTTTTGACAAGTGCATTTGTTTTTACATCATGTGGAGGTGGAGAACCAAGTGAAGAAGATGGAGTTAAAATCGTCACTGTTTGGGTTCATAAAAATGAAACAGAAGATGAAGGTAAAATATATAAGCAACTTCAAACCAACTTCAACAACGCCGGTTATACGACAAGCGATGGCACTCAACTTCGCATATCCATGTCGTTTTGGGGTACGACTTTAGAAGATAAAATTAATGCCTCAATTATGACTAATTCACTTCCAGATATCGTCGCGGTTGACTCTAGTGATGTCGCCGCAAAAGTTTACAACGATATTATTGTGTCTTTTGATGAATATTTAAGTGATGAAGTTAAAAACACCTATGTCGACAGCGTTATCAAACAAGGTACGATCGATGGTAAAATGTATTTCCTTTCTGGAATGGAAGCTCCAGGCGGACTTTATTACAACAAAAATTTATTAAAGCAAGTTGGCTATACTGAAGAAGACTTTGGTACTTTAGAAAATCCTTGGTCTTGGAAAGATGTTCATACTGCTCAACAAGTATTGAAAGACGCCGGCTTAGAATATCAAATCGCATTAAATCAAAATTTTGGTACTGATGGTAATATGTATCTTTATTCTGGACTAGTATATTCTGCAGGGGCAAATTTTGGTACAGATGATCACGTCACAGAAGCCCTTACTACTCAAGAAGCAATATCAGGCATCGCCCAACTTGAAATGTTTTATTCAAACGAAGGATTAACAGGTAGTGAATCTTGGGTATATAACGGCACGAACGAAAATGCTTTTGCCCAAGAATTAATTCCTTTCCAAATCCATGGTCCATGGGATGCGAGAGAAATTAAAAAATCTGATTCAGCATTTAAAGATAATTATGGAATTATGCCATATCCTGTCTATGAAGATGAAAGCGGAAATAAAAGCGATATTGTCGCTTCACCTTGTGGTTCGTATGGATTTGGTATCACTAACGATAGCAAAAATATTGAAGCGTCAACAATCGTACTTACATATTTAACTGGCGAGACTGCATCAAAGATGATGTATGACGCGATTGGTACATTCCCAACTAATAAAAATCTTTTAGATACTATGGAAGAATTTAAAAGTGGTCCAGAACAAGACCTCGCTTCATATCTCGTATCTAATCAATATACACGTCCTCAAATGGTTAAATATCCAGTTTTAAAAGATGCGTATGGAGAAGTTTTAAATTACATCAAAAACATGAATTTAGTGTCTAATTACGATTTAGAAAATCAAATTAGAGAACAAATGGAAAGAGTGGATGCCGCCAGAGCATAAAATATGAAAATTAACAATATTGTCGCTAGAAAAAAGAAAACACACTTCACATTTGGTAAGAGTGAATACAATACTAAAGAAGCAGTAACTGGTATACTTTTTCTCCTACCGTGTTTCGTTCTGGCGGCAATTTTTGTTTTCTTACCAATATTTATATCATTAACTTATGCATTTACTGACGCGAATATGCTAAGACTCGATAGAGTTAATTTTATCGGTTTTGATAATTTTTTAAGAGCTTTTGAAGACGTAGAAATTAGAAACGCACTTAAAAACACTTTGATATTTGTCTTAGGTGTCATGCCTCTTCAATTTGGCACTGCATTAGGACTCGCACTTCTTTTAAATCACGTCAAGCGTTTCAACACTTTCTTGCGTTGGGCATTTTTTGTCCCGGTTATGCTCTCTTTAGCGGTCACCTCAATGCTTTGGATGAATTTGTTAAATTCTCAAGAAGGACTTATAAATACATTTTTACTCGCACTAGGGGCAAATCCCGCGCTCTTTTTAGAAGATCCTAATCAAGCTATGCCGTGCATCATATTTATATCTGCTTGGCAAGGTGCAGGATATCAGATGCTCATCATTTTAAGTGGGCTGAAAAATATATCTAAAGATATGTATGAGGCCGCTTCTATCGACAGGGCAAATAAGTGGCAACAATTTATCCACGTCACCCTCCCTTCAATTAAGCCAACTCTCGTATTTGTTTTTATAACTATGCTTATCGGTGCTTTTAGAATTTGCATTCAACCGATGATTATGACTGATGGTGGACCACTTGGTTCGACTATGACTATGTCCTTTTACATTTATAAAACTGGTGTCGAATACCGCGACGTTGGTTATTCGAGTGCGATCGCCTTACTCTATACCTTTATTATCGCGACAATATCACTCACTTTAAGAAAAGTATTAGGAGGAGATAACCAAGCATAATTATGAAAAGCATCAATACTAACCGCATATATTCTTTACATAAACCAAAAAAGAAAATATCAATATCTAAATTGTTGATAAAAATATCTATTGCTTTTCTATGTGCTTTTTTAGTGTTCATTTTCCTCTTCCCTATTGTTTGGATGGTATCAAATTCATTTAAGACAGACGAGCAAGTGTATGCTCAAATGAATAGCATCTTTACATTTTTACCACCTTCATGGAACATAAGTGAATGGTTTGTATCCTATATTAAGTTATTTGATACTTTTGAATATTTTGGACGTTCTATTTTAAATTCAATTGTCTACTGCACGGTGACAATTGTTATGGTATTAATTATAAATTCTTTAGCGGGATATGCACTTGCTAGATTTAAATTCCCAGGCAATAAGGCGATGACAACCATCATTTTATTGTTGATGATTATCCCGGTTGAAACTAGTATCGTCCCGACATATTTAATTTTGTATTATTTAGGTTTACTCACTGAACCAGTCAGTGTCATTGGTTATCTTTTACCAGGTTTTGCTTCCTTATTTTACACTTATATGTTTAGACAATATTTTTTAGGAATGCCTATCGAGATTGAAGAAGCTGCGAGAATTGATGGATGTTCGAGAGTCGGAGTGTTTTTTAGGATGATAGTCCCACTTTCAAAACCAATTTTTGCAACCGTAGCAATATTTACTTTCATGGGGCAGTGGAATGAATATATCTTTGCACAATTTATGTTCCCTAACCCAGCCTTTCAACCTCTACAAGTATTCTTACAGTTAGTCAATACTGCTTCTCCTAAAGATATTGGAGTCGTAATGGCGTCTTTGACTTTTTCAACTATACCTATCGCACTCGTCTATATTTTTGCCCAAAAATACATCGTGGAAGGAGTTAGTTTTACCGGACTAAAATAATTTATGAAAAAAATATTGAGTATTAGTTTTTTATTATTTTTATCTTTGGCAAGTGTCTCTTGTTCTAATTCTACTGGAATGGCGTATGAACAAAACTTAAAAGCGTATTTTAAATTTGAAGAAAATAATGAATCGCTATTAATAGATTCATCTAAACATATAGATTCTATCAAGATGAGCTATCACTTATTAGAATCACAAACCCTACCATCACCAATAAACATTCAATTTAAAGAAGGGATATTTGATGACGCGATGGTGTTTGATGGCTATTCTACTTTTGCCTCCATCGATAGTGGTGAATATAAAGTAGAAGGTGATAGTTTCTCTATATCCGCTTGGATTGCGCCTCGCGCGTACAATTGGAGTGATCAAAATTCTAAAGATGATTTAATACAAGCGATTGCTAGTCAATATTATAAAGATGATAGTTATGCTTCTGGTTTTCAACTTGGATACAAAAGAGATGGTAAAGTCACTTTTGGAGTAGGAACAGAAAGTGGATGGTATCAACTTTATGATGAAGGTACACCTTTAAATCAATATGAATGGAACAGTGTCCTTGCAGTCTTCGACGGAGTAAATGGTGAGATGCTTTTATATGTCAATGGTGTAATCGCCAACAGGATGGAAATACCTGCCTCTTCTAAAATTGTTGGATGCGACTTACCACTTTTAATTGGTAAAAACACTGTCGCCACCTCATCGGGAGATTGTTCAGAAGGAGTTATTTCTGGACTATTAGATGAACTTAGGTTTTATGATTCAGTTTTAACTTTTAAAGATTATAGAGAATATTATGAAACTTGTTTAGTTGATGGCGAAATTAAAGAAGTTAATTTTAATGATGTTTGGATTCAAAATACACTTACGACTGATGTATATAAACCACAATATCACGGAGGTCCATACGAGCATTGGATGAATGAGCCACACGCCCCTATATATTATAACGGTGTCTATCATTTATTTTTCCAATTCAATCCTAATGGTCCATATTTCAATGACGCGCGTGGTATTTGTTGGGGACACCTAACTAGTGAAGATATGGTTAATTGGACACCTAGAAAAGAAGTTGTCGTCCCTACCGCTGATAGTGTATGTCCTGACGGGGTGTGGTCTGGCGCGTCTACTTACGATAAAGATGGTGTACCTACTTTATTTTTTACCGCTGGTGATTATGTTCATTCTGGTCTAGTTTCAAATCAAAATGTCGGTATGGCTAAACCTAAAGATTTATCTGATCCATATTTAACTGAATGGATAATTGATGATGAGCTTGCAATTGCTCAAGAAAGTGGACAAGGAAGAAGTGGAGAATTTAGAGATCCACACATTTATAAAGATGGTGATGATTATTATTTAATCATTGGAAGTGGGGATGAAAACTCTTCTCGAGGCACCGCCCTCATTTATTACACTAATGCGAATAAAACAGATTATTTTCATAACTGGGAATATAAAGGTCATGTCTTTGATTATGATAATAGTGACTCTAAATACGGTACTGTATGGGAGTTACCTGTCCTACTTCCTTTAAAAGATGAGAATAACAACGAAACAAATAAATGGATATTTATTATTTCACCTGCGCCCGCGTCAACCGCAGACAATAATATCATCTATTGGATTGGTAAATTTAATAAAGATACATTTAGATTTATTCCAGATTTTAAAGATCCTCGCCGAATGGATTATGGTAAAAATATCTTTACTGGCCCAAGTGGTTTTATTGATCCAGTGAGTGGTGAGACTATTATTTTCTCAATTTTACAATCGTCGAGAGAATCTATTGATTTAGCAAGTTCTGGCTGGTCACATAATGTTGGTTTACCACGTGTTATTAACTATAATACCAACACCAACGATTTAAATATATCTATCATCGATGACGTTGTCTCTAATTTATCTAGTGGAGTAGTTTTTGATGGTGTCAATCTAAGCGCAGATGAAATCAACATGAATATTAAAGACATAAGTAGCGATATGTTTAATATTAAATTAAGTGTTGAAAATCTCTCTTCTCCATTAACGATTAAGACGAGGATGACTAGCGATGAGAGTGAATATACATCTATTTATGTTGATCCTGCTAATAACATCGTTGGGGCAGTCAACACTTTAAATGGCAATAATTCTTCTTTGAGTGGCGGAGATTTTAGTGGACAAATAAGCGATGCTTCATCGATTGAAATTGATTTATATGTCGATAGAAGTTGTGTCGAAGTTGTCTTTAACAATGAAAAAACTATATCTTTGAGGAGTTATCCTTCTTCTTTTGATGCTTTATATACAAAAATAGAAACTTCTAGTATTATATCGAGTTTTGTGATGAACAATTTGGAGGGGATATATTAATGAAAAAAAATAAATTTGCCCCTTTGTTAATTTTATTTTTAACTATCTCCTCTTCATCTTGCTCTACTTCCTCAAGTGATAAACCTTACACTTTTACCAATGGAGATTTTGAGTTAGGGACGCTTTCTAATTGGACGATAAGTGGGGACGCTTTTAACGATACTTGTGTTTTGATAAGTGATTCAAATAAAGATAAAATTCACGTCGAAGGTAATTTTTATTTAAGTGGAGAAAGTGTCGGTAATGAGGCGGTTGGTACACTTAAATCAACATCATTTAAACTTAAAGGAAATGGTAAAATTAGTTTCTTGATTGGAGGAGGGGCAAACCCTGATTTAGTCTATGTGTCAATCCATAAAGATGACACTGGTGAAGAAATAACAAGAATTAGTAATAAATTTTTTAATCACGAAGTACCGAATAATAGGATGTACCGTATCGTCGTCGATTTAAAAGAATATATAGGTGAACAATTATATGTTCAACTTAATGACAATGATTCTTCTAATAGTGGTTATAACTACATAATGGTCGATGATTTTGAAATATCTTCTTCTTTGAATGAAGATGATGGAACTTTATTGAGCGACGCGAGAAATTACACGCTTAAATACAAAGACACAGTCAATGATAGATATAGACACACATATCATCTCATGCCTACTATAGGATGGATGAACGACCCTAATGGTTTTGTTTATTACGATGGTTACTATCATTTGTTTTATCAACATAATCCATATTCTCCTAGCTGGGATACGATGTATTGGGGACACGCGATAAGTAAAGATTTAATTAAGTGGACAGATGCCTCTATCGCACTTGCACCTGATAAAAGTTACGATAAAAATGGTGTATTTTCTGGAGGTGCGGTGGTAGATGGAGATAAGATGCATCTACTATACACCGCGGTAGGTGAAACAGGGGTGCAACAACAAGCTCTCGCCACTAGTTTTGATGGCGTATCTTTCACTAAGAGAAATATGAACCCAGTTATTGATTCATCTATGAGACTAAATTCGCGAATCACTGATTTTAGAGATCCATATTTATTTGTTAAAGACGATGTTTATTACGCGTTGATTGGTGGGAAACTAGAAGGTGAAGGAGGTCAACTTCTTTTATATTCTTCCTCCGATTTATTAAATTGGAAAACGATAGGTAGTATTTATTCTTCCACCATTACAGGAAGCGGGATGTTTGAATGTCCAAATTATGCCTATATGGATGGTAAAGACATTATTATAACTTCTCCACAATCTATAAGAGACGCGGATAAAGCGTCATATCAAAATATCCATTCTGTCACTTATCAGATCGGTAATCTCGATTTTGAAAACGGTATATTTACAAATGATAATGGTGTCGACTACATGGAGGAATTTGATAAAGGTTTTGATTTTTATGCCACTCAGATTTATCAAGAAGAAGATAGGACCATAATGCTCGCGTGGATGAATATGTGGTCGAGAAGTTATCCTAGTGCGATAGATGGCTATGCAGGTGAAGTTACCTTGCCTAGAGAACTAGAATTAAAAGATAATCATATTTATCAAAAACCAATACAAGAAATACAAAATTACTATCAAAACGAGACTATTTTGAATGAAATCGAATGTAGTGATAATGAAATTAAATTAGACGTTAAAGGCGATAAAATTCATTTAAATGTTGAAATTGATGTATCTAATTTAAATGGTGGGAAAGCTGGTTTTAAACTCCTTCAAAGCGAAAATGAATCTACTAATATTTACTATGATGATTTTTTAGGTATGGTCGTATTTGATAGGCGTAACAGTGGTGTCGATATTGACTCCTTTGATGACGATGGAGAACTAAATGTCAGATATGCACGAATTGAACCAATCGACAACAAAATTAAATTTGAGATATTTGTCGATGTTTCAAGTGTTGAATTATTTATTAATGATGGATATTACACGATGAGCGGGCTTATTTTTCCTAGTGAAGCAGGAAAAGATATTTCTTTCTTTACTGAAGGGGGAAGCGCACATCTTACCAGTGGTGTCTTCCACGATATTGAGGTGAATTAATATGAATAAAGATTATCGACCTATTTTTCATATCACCGCCCACAAAGGATGGATTAATGACCCTAATGGTTTTTCTTTCTTCGATGGAAAATATCATCTTTTCGCCCAACACAATCCATTTGACACTAAATGGGGGCCGATGCACTGGCTACATTTTGTCAGTGAAGATCTAATTAAATGGGATGAAGTGGGTATCGCTTTATGTCCTGATAAACCTTACGATAATGGCGATGGATGTTTTTCTGGCTCCGCGACTGAAATTGATAAAAAACATTATTTAGTTTATACAGGTGTTAAAGATAAAGTGCAGACGCAGTGTATCGCCTCTTCTACTGATGGACTCAATTATATAAAAAGCGATTTAAATCCATTTATAGATAGGCATAATTTGCCTTCTATATATGATATTAATAATTTTAGAGACCCTAAGATATTTTTCCGTCATGGTTATTTTTATGTACTTGTCGGCGCGAAAGTCAAAGAAGATGGTTCACATCTAATCTTATTTAGAACTAAAGATTTTAAGGATGTCACCTATCTAGGACCAATTTTTGAAATGAATAATTTAAGTAACGGCATGCTTGAATGCTGCGACATTTTATTTTTAAATGAACAAAATGACGAATGTATTTTATTCTGTTCCCCACAGTATAAAAAATCTACTTCTAAATATAAATATCAAAACATACATTCAACAATCGCTTTAATTGGTAAATTTGATTTTGACAACATTAAATTTGTTCCTACAAGCGACGAGATACAACTCGATTATGGTTTTGATTTTTATGCTTCTCAAACTTTAAGACACGACAATATTAACTACCTCGTCGCGTGGCAAGCGATGTGGGATAGAAATTTCCCTAGCGAATTTTTAGGTTATGCAGGTCAGTTTATCGTGCCTAGAATCTTAAAAGTAGAAAACAATTATATCTATCAATATTTTAATGATGACGGATTAAAAAAATATGTAAAAAATATAAATCAAATAGACGACTTTAAAGTTGAAAATCAATGCGAATTTAAGTCAAATAGCCCAATAGTGCGTTATAAATTTAATATTCAAATCGATAAAAATGGGATTATCAGCCTATATAATTCTAATGGTAAAGGTTTTTATATTTATATCGATAAAAGTGATGAAACTATACTTTTTTCTAGAGAAGATTCTTTTGAATATATTTTTAATCAAGATGGAAGTGATGCGAATGTTAGAAAAATATTGATTGATGAAGGTGTCGATAAACTTCATTTCGACATATTGATTGACCATTCATGTATCGAAATATTAATCAACAATAAATATGCGTTCTCCGCACTATATTTTGCATGTGGAGAATATGGTGTTTGTTTTGATAACGAAAATGATAGCAATATTAATATTACTAATTTTATTAAATATGAATATAAAGAAACTAAAGGAGAAGAAAATGATGAAAAATAAGATTATTGTACCTTTATTGTTATTAATTCCTTTTCTCGTCACTGGTTGTGAAGAGAGTGGTGAAGAGACGCCTAAATATGACACACAAATCAAAAATGGTAGCTTTGAAGATGGTTTAGTTGGTTGGACTGTTGGAGGTTTAGGTGGCTTTAGTGAAGAAGATGTCTCTAATGCTTCTAGTTTTGAAGATGGGCAACAAAGTGAAAAAGTAGGCGAATATATGTACGCCGGGGCAAGCATGTCTTTACCAGCATTTACTGGTACTTTAACAAGTGACCCATTTCATTTAGGTGGGATAGCTAATATCTCCTTAAAATTAGGGGCTGCGTCTAATACTGAAGATTGCTATATTGAATTTTATGAAGTCGGTAAAGACGATGTTCCTTTAACATTTTATTTAGATGGCGATAGAGAAACTGAATATACAAAATTAGTTAATACTGATTTTAATGGCACGACTATTAGGTCTATCATGATTCGTCATGTCGTCGATTTAAGAGAACATCTTGAAAAAGATATTTACATTAAGATAACTGATAATGCGACTGAATCTGATTATGAAGATTATTCTTTCTTTAATCTTGACGATTTTAAATTGTTGATGAACGCACAAGAAAGAAACGATGCACTAGTTGAAAGAGAAGATCAACTTCTCATGTATCAACAAGCTGATATCGACGCTTCTACTCCAGTAGAGTCGCTTAGAAATGGGGGATTTGAAACAGGCGATACATCGTATTGGTTACCAATCGCGGGAGAAGCGTTCTTAAATGACAGTATGATTGTACCTTCTTCAAGTTTATATTGGGAAACTAGACAATATCACGCAGAGGGAGAATACTTCTTATCTAACCTTTCAAGTGGTGAAGATAAAACGGGTAAAATGAGAAGTGAAAGATTTAAAGTAATCGATAAAGGAAATGGTAAATCTTATGCGACATTTATGATCGGCGCGGCTTCTCAACCTGGCACATATGTCGCGGTTAATGACGGGGAGACCGGTGAAGAATTATTAAAAGTTTATAACACCGCTTTTAAAGATCCAGATTTAGCCCAAAATCTCATCCGTTATTATGTAGATTTAAGTGAATATATTGGTAAGACTTTATATTTCACAATCGTAGATAATGTATCGACTGGTGGATTTGCATTTATTGAAGTTGATGATTTCGTCATTAATTTGAGTGAACAAGAAGTGATTGACGGAGTAGCGTCACTTAGAAATTGGGCGAATGAAGTCGCTGACGACGTAGCAAAAAATGCTTATATAAACGCATATAACGGCGGTATTTCTTTCCCACTAGGTGGACAAGCACCTGTCATTGATGAGACAAATGGAGTAGCACAAGAACTAACAATCTCTCCTCAAACGATGAATTTAAATGTTTTGTTTAAACAATTGTCTTACAGTGATGATTACACTGCGACTAACGATTTAAAAACAGAAATTACATCTGTTACATATAACGGAAATGAAGTAGAAGGTGACTATTCTAATTTTGAATTAAATGTTGGAGAGTACGTTGTCAATATTAAGATTAGTGATGCATTCGACAATTTTACAGATAGCATTATTAAATTAAATGTCTTGGATAATTTGACTTACGATAATCAAATTGAAAATGGTGGTTTTGAAACTGGTAATTTAGATGGTTGGCTCGTATTAGACGGCAATGTTAACACTGATAATGCGATTTGTAGCGATGATACTTGGTGGGCTGAAGCCATCCCATTTAATAAAAGTGGCACATATTTCTTTAACGGGTGGAATGCGTGTAGTGTTGAAGTAGAAGGATACACATTAAAGTCAACGACATTCACACTTAATGGAAGCGGGCAAATCACATTTAAATTAGGTGGACGTTCCTCAAAATTAACTGTTAAAAATGAAACAAATGAGGTTGTTGCAGAGTATCGTAACTACGCCTTCCAAGATGTTAATTTCCCTTATATTTCTCAAGGGTGTCGATTAGCCACGATGAATACATATGTAGCTGATTTAAGTCAATATTTAGGTGAAAACCTTTATATAGAAATTTGTGATGAAGTTATTTCAGAAAGTTGGGCAGTCGCTTTCTTTGATGATATTAACGTCTATCACGAACAAACAATCAACATAGACGAGCACTATGACGTCGTCATTCAAAACGGCGAGGAAGTTAGACTCCCATGGCTCGAAGCTAGAAGTAATTAAAAAGGAGGAAAAATAAAATGAAGAAGTATTTACTTTTAGGCACTGGCTTAATGGCTATATCCGCATTTGCCTTCGGCGGACTTATGACTGTTGATGCCCCTCTTACAACAAATGTATCTGCTCAAGAAGAAGTGGAAAAATATATTCCTTTTAACGATGCAAATTTCACTTTTCATAGCACACAGCTTAGTGAAGGGCAAGAGGAATTAAAACCATCGGCGTATACGACTGATAGATATGGTACATTCTGGAATTATCGTTATTTTAATGCGATGGATAATTTCTACGATGGTAATAGACATGAAACTTGGACTGGTACAATTACAAGCAAGTCGTTCGTACAAACTGAAGATTACATCACCTTCACCTTAGGCGGAAGACCTCAAGTGAATGGCGAAACTACACAAAATAGAGTTGAAATTAAAACAGTTGAAGGTGATGAAGTTGTAAAAACTATCACTAACGATCAATTTAATGATCCATATCTTTCTGTCAATATGATTACAAAAGTTGTTGAAATTCCAAGTAAATATCAAGGACAACAACTATATTTACAAATAATTGATGAAAGAACTGGTGGTTTTGGTATGGTGACTTTTGGCGCGCTTCAAGTCAATCAAAATATCGATGATGTCGTTAAGAGTGTAGCCGCCCATATCGAAGATTTAAGAAATGTAATTGATTTAAATAACACTACACATTATCCATATAATCCTTATGATGGTGAACACGCTATTCCAAGTGAAGGGCTTGACGCGAATGCTAATTATAATACTAGAGCAAGAGATTATATTATCGATGTTTATAGAACTGCTGATGAATATAGTGTAGTTAGAGCAAATGGATTAACAATTAATGAAGACGGCACTTATTCAACAAATATCACCAATTTAAATGAAGGCTTTGAAGATGGACATTTATTAGACTGGGCGTATGATCTCAATTTTAGCGCAAGAGATGTTGTATATAGTGGAGAAGTTCAAGAAGGCGAGACTGTCCCTACAACCACTTTAAATCAACCTTATTACATTCCATTCGCAAACGCGATTAGTAGCGAAGAACACGCTCCGTGGGCTGAACACATGCCGTACAACAAAACTGACGATAAATTCTATCGAGGTTGGGATAACGGCTTTGTTGAAACTGAAAAATATCGTTTATTGTCTCCAGCTTTCACTTTGAGCGGAAACGGATTAATTTCTATCAAGATGGCGGGCAATTCATCTGCAGTTCAAGTTTTAAACGCTGATAATCATGAACTACTTTATGAAGTAACTAATAAAGCATTCTTTGATAATGTTGATTCAGTGAGAGGCAACGGACGATTAAACACCATGACTCGACACATAATCGATTTAAGTGATTATTTAGGACAAAAAATTATCATCGCGTTAGCTGACTACCGTACTGGTGGAAATTGGGGGTGTGTATTCTTTGACGAATTAGTTACATATTATGACACTCTTCCATCATTTAAACTTGGTGTTATCAATCAAAATGGCACTATTAGTGGAGAAAATGTTAATCTTTATGGTGTCGTTAAAGATATATATGTAGAAGATAGTACTTTAGATGATGAAAATACATCAAACGATGTGATGAAAGAAGCATATGATTTCATGAGTCAATATTATTCTACTTTAAGAAGTACTGAGAATGGTTTCACATATTGTTCGATGATAAATGATAACAATACTGAATTATATAATGAAGTTAAACAATTGCTTGAAACTACTTACTCAAATTTAAGTGAACAAGCACAAGAAATTGTTTCTAATTCCATGGATTATTCTTATTGTGGCGAAGTTTATACTACCGAGATTGATTTATGTGAAGTAAGTGACACGATGAGTTATATTAATTCTCAACTTTCAACAAATGGATTGCGTGCGACTCTTGAATTAAGTTCATCAATTAAAGATTCAACTATCATAATTGTTGGTGTTCTTTCTTTAAGTATCATCGCATTTGCGTTAATCTATATTAGTAAGAAGAAAAAAACTAATAGAGGTTAAAATTAGAAAGGCTCATTAAGGATGGGAAAGACAATCATCGACATTGCAAATTTAGCAAAAGTGAGTAAATCGACAGTATCGAGATATTTAAACAATGGTTATGTATCTAAAGATGCCGCTGAAAGGATTAAAAAAGTAATTGAACAAGAAAATTACGAACAAAATTCTTTTGGTAGAGCACTTAAACTTAATCGTTCATTTATACTCGCTTTATGTGTGCCGATGATTTCCCATCCTTTCTTTGCAAAGATTAGTGAATGTATTGAAAATGTCGCGCATGAATTTGGATATAAATTATTGATTACAGATTCAGACAACAATAGAAAAAGAGAAGAAGAATTCATCAAGATGTTAAAAAATAATCAAGTTGATGGGATTATTTTTATCACGCATAACAAATATAACAATTTTGATTCTTCTTTACCGATTGTGACTATCGATAGACTTTTTGGTAAAAATGTGCCTTGTATAACTTCTGATAATTACGATGCGACATTTAAAGCGATTAAATATTTATATTCTTTAAACTGCAGGAATATCGGTTTTATTGGTGGTAAGCCAAGCGTCTCATCTGAAGTTTTAGAAAGATATAACGCCTATAATGATGTCTGTGATGAATTAGGTTTAGAAAAATACATATTTTATGATGATTTTAGGCACGGTGAGGAATATGTTCACTCAAAACGTTTTTTAAACAAATATAAAAAGTTGGACGCAGTATTCACGACGAGCGATTCATTCGGCTTTGCCATTTATAGGGTAGCGCGAGAACTAAATTATAATAGCGATTTAAAAATAATAACTTACGATGGTTGTATGGGAGATTGGATTCAAAATCCAACATTTACCACCATTAAGCAAGATTTAAATAATATGGCTAGACAAGTTGTAACTACTCTCATTAAAAGAATTGACAAAGAAGAAGTGGAATCCAAAATCATCGTTCCTACTACATTTGTCAAAGGAGAAACAGCTTAATAATGATATTGATTATTGGAGAAATATTAGTCGATGTATTTAAAGATGGCAGTATAGAAGAAGTTCGCCCAGGTGGCGCGCCTTTTAATGTCGCGTCAAATATCGCTTTTTTTGGAGGCGATGTTATTTTTAATGGTGTAGTTGGTAATGATAAATATGGTGAACAATTAATTGATTTTGCTTCTAGACAAAATTTTAAGAAGACGTTTATTAAAAAAATGAACAATTTAAAGACGACTATTGCTTTAGTCAATTTAGACAAGGGGGAGAGATCTTTTAAATTTATAAGAGAAGATGGGGCAGATTATCAATTTGATTTAAATGAACTAATTGAAAATGTTAATTTAAATGAGGTTGATATAGTTCATTTTGGTTCTTTATGTTTATCTAGTGAAAAAGGTCGAGATTTTATCAAAAACGCGATTGATTATTTTAAAGGATTTCCTCATATAAAAATATCCTTTGATGTCAATTATCGAAGCGATATCTTCTTTGATACCAATCAATCTAAACAATATTATATCGATGTCATAAAGAAGTGCGATTTAATCAAGGTTAGTGAAGAAGAAGTTTTATTGTTATCAAACGTTAAAAAATATGAAGAAGGTCTTAAATATTTATTTAATAAAAATCAATATGTATTTGTCTCCTTGGGTAAATTAGGTTCAGCTTTATATCACGATGACAAACTTATAAAAGTCGATAGTATAAAAGTTGACGCACTCGACACAACCGGGGCGGGAGATGCATTTTATTCTTTTATTTTATATGAGGTTGATAATAATAAAAATGCATTAAAAAATGAAGAAAATATTAGGGATTTGCTTAGATTTGCTAATATTGTTGGGGCAAAAGCCACAACAAAAAAAGGTGCGATTGGTGTCGTCCCTCCTTTAGAAGAAGTTATAGGAGTTAATAAAAAATGAAAAGAAATAGTTTTTATAATTTCTTCAATAAAGATAATTCTAAAAATAATGACGGCAAGCTTCCTTCTAATCGTTTCAAAGCGTATTTTGATATTTTTAAAAATAGATTTTCTAAATTAATTTTATTATCTTTAATTACATGTCTATTTTTCCTGCCTCTAGTTATTTTTACATTTCTTTGGGGCGTATATATGAATTACGCAAAAGAACAATTTCTAATTACAAATCCAGACGAGAAGATGATTCTATTTCAAAATTTTTCTCTCATATGTCTACAGTATTTATTCTCTATACCTTTATTTATCCTATCTTTTATCGGTTTAGGCGGAACATTTAGTGTCGCTAAAAAGATGGTGTTTCAAGAAGGTGATTTGTTTTTGTGGAGCGACTTTTTTAATGGAGTAAAATCTAACATTAAATCATCGCTTTTAAGTGGTGTAGTTTTTAGCATCTATACATTCATATACTTTATGAATATATATTTTTATCCGATAGTGGATGAGATACCATTTTTTCTCAAAGTAATTTTAATTATTTTACTAAGTATTATTTTTGTTATCGTCGCAAGTTTTTCTCTTTTTGTTCTTTGCGGTGCTTCTATTTATAAATTTAAATTTATTGCGACTACAAAAAATAATTTATTGTTATCAATTATTTTACTTCCATCAAATTTATTGATGGTCATCGTCAGTATGTTATTTATTATAGGAACATTTTTTATTCCTTTATTAATAATGCAATTTATTTTTTTGGCGTTGTTGGTGTTTTATGGTTTTTCCCATTCGGCTATTTCTTTTAGCCTCTACGCCTATCACGTCTTTGACAAACATATCAATTCAAAATATTCATTGGAATTAATTGACAAAGGTCTAGACAAAAGTAAAGGAGAATAGTTTATGGCTAGCTTAAAATTTGAACATATTTACAAGGTGTATGAAGGGGGAGTAAAAGCGGTAAGCGATTTAAATCTTGAAATTAAAGATAATGAATTCGTCGTTTTTGTCGGTCCTAGTGGATGCGGTAAATCAACTACTCTAAGAATGATTGCAGGGCTAGAAGAAATTACATCTGGCAATTTATATATCGATGATAAAATAGTCAATGATGTATCTCCAAAGGATAGAGATATAACGATGGTTTTCCAAAATTATGCCCTTTATCAACATATGACAGTTTACGACAATATTGCGTTTGGTTTAAAAATGGCAAAAGTCCCAAAAGATGAAATCAAAAAAAGAATCGAAAATGCAGCGGAAATATTAGGATTAACACCATATCTTTCTAGAAAACCAAAAGCTCTTTCTGGTGGTCAACGTCAAAGAGTTGCACTTGGTAGAAGTATAGTTAGAGAGCCTAAAGTATTTTTGTTAGATGAACCCCTTTCAAACTTGGACGCGAAATTAAGAGTGTCGATGAGGAGTGAAATCACAAAATTACACCGACGTCTTAAAACGACATTTGTCTATGTTACTCACGATCAAACTGAGGCGATGACGATGGGTACAATTATCGTCGTTATGAGAAATGGTGTCGTTCAACAAGTCGATACCCCTTCTAATTTATACGATCATCCAGCAAATGTATTTGTCGCATCATTTTTAGGCTCACCGCAAATGAATTTATTCAATGCAAAATTATTAAAAGAAGGTAATAAATATGTCGGTGTAATAAATAAAAATGATTCTACTTTTAAAGTTCATATTCACGACAATACTATTCACCAATTAATTTCATATTCTTACATCGGTAAAGATATTATTTTAGGTATTAGACCTGAAGAAATATTTGAAGTGAATGAAGATGATGAAGATGCGGTACCTGTCATCGTTGACGTTATTGAAAAACTCGGTAGTGAAATTATTTGTTACACTCAAATCGAAAATACTGACATACCGCTTGTGGTTAAACTCGACGGGAGAAAAGAAGTAAAAGAAGGAGATAAAATCTTCGTCCAATTCCACACTAGACACGTCCATTTATTCGACAAAGATAATGAGAGAAGAATCTCAGGTATATCGAGTGAAAATTATATAAAAAGTAAGATTGACTACGATAAAGGTGTCGTTAGTTTCGCTAATGTCGATATCAAATTAAATGAAGAAGATAAAAATAAAGTATTACCTGAATTTAGAGGCAGTCACGATATTTTAATAAAGATACCAACAAATGCCTTTAAACTTGAAAAAGGTAAAGATGATGATCTAGTTTTAGACGCAAAGATTGAGATAGTGGAGCAATCTAAAGAACAGTCATTACTCTACGTCTCTCTTATGCACAAAAAATCTTATATCGCAGTAAAATTTAATAAGGGAGAATACAAAGAAGGAGAAAAAATCAAATTATATATACCTTTAGAAAATATCACTTTATATGACGAGAATCTAAAAAATAGAATTGTTTCACGTTTTGAATTTATTTCTAACACAACTAAGTGCTTAGTTAAGAAAAATAAGAAAGGCTTAAATGAGATAATCTTTGGTAATTTTAAGTTAATTGGTGATTTATCTTTAAATGAAGGTGAATATAATTTATTTATTCCTTATGATGCTTTTACGCCAGTAAATAAAAGAAAAGAAATCAATAAGCATCAATGTATGAAATTTAAATGTGTCAACGAGGATAGTCTAGGTGATAACACTTTACTTTACGCAAATTTAGATTGCTTTGAAGATTATATCTGTATAAAAGCTGGTAAGGACGACACTTGTTTTAAAAGAAATAAGCAAACATTTAACATAGATTTAAATAAAATTATTTTTACTAAAATTTAATGTAAATATTCGACTTTTACATTGTTTTTAGATTTATTATTTATTATTTTTGTTAAAATTTAACATAAAGTTTCATATTGATTTTATTATTGATATATAATTAACCCATGAGCGACAATATTATTCCCGCAAGAGAATTAAACCTTACATACATTTTATTAGACACTATTTTTCTTGTTCTTTTTGTTTGTATTTTAATCTTAAAGAGAAAGAAGTCCGCACTCATTATGTTTTTAATAGGTGGTGTCACTTATTTTATTGTAGACTATGTTTTCTTTTATCATGTATCGATGTCTAGAACCGTTTTAATAAACGGAGTTAACGCGAACGAGGCAACATATTTCTTTTACCTTCTTTGGCATGAAATATCCTCTGGCGGGACAAATATCGCCTTGATATGGTTGTTAATTGATAAAGATGAAGACGCACCTTTAATAACATTTATGACTGTTCTTTGGTGGTTTATTTTACCAGCGATAAGTGAATTGGGTGGAGAAAGAAATATCGCGACAATGAGAACTACTAATGCATACCACGGACCAATGGCAATCATTTTGATTGTTTCTTATTTAATTGTCATTATTTATAATTTGTTTTCTAAAAAAGAAAAAAGAGTAAATGTATTCTTTTTGTTTGCTCTTGGTTTTTTAATTCAATTCGCGTGGGAGAGTGCGTTTCTTTTATATGGAATAAGAACAGTTGATGAGAATTCTTTTTCAACTTTAATAATAGATTCATTAATCGAAACTAACTTAGGTATGCCTTTTATATATCTATTAAACCGTGTTTACCGATATAAATATCCTAAAAGAGAGAAAGAAGTGTTTAGCGTAAATAATTAAGTATTCGCGATACCTTTTAATAGATTTATATTTTTCCATTTACCATTATGCCATCTTATATAAAAAGCGACGCCTCTAACGCATTCGTCTAAGCACGCGCCGATAAACGCACCATAAATTCCTAAATTAAATACTAAACATAATAATGCTGAAATACCGACAGTAAAAATCCATGAGGCACATATTGAACCTACGACAGGAAAAGCGATATCACCCGCAGTTTCAAGTCCTTTGACGTACACTAAATTAGTTGCTCTACCTTGCTCTAAAATAATGTTTATTAAAAGGCAGTACAAGGCGGTTAAACCACAGTGAGAGATAGTAACATTATCAGTATTAATAAGTGGATCATTTACCGCGGGAGATAATAAACTAGTAAATATCGGATAACTTAATGAGAAGACTATAATCGACATGATTAATGATATAGTTCTAGCCATCACCCCAGTATCATATACTAATTTATATGCTTTATCTTTTTCATTTTTACCAATCAGCGTACCCTCGATGACTTGCATGGCAATCCCGCTTCCGCTGGCAAATAGATAAATGATAGAAGTAAAAGTCATTATATATGTTCTTAAATTTTGATCTAATACACTGCAAGAAGCGTTGACGATTATTGTTAAGACAAATTGCGATAAATTATACGATAATGTTTCTCCCGCGGTTGGTAGACCTATTTTAAGTTGTCTTTTTAAAATTTGAGTGGGAAAAGGGCTTATTTCTTTTAAAGATATTTTTTCTTTTACACTAAATTTAAAGAATAAATATGAGGCGATAAATGATATGAATCTAGATATTAATAACGCTAGTCCAGCCCCAATTAATTTATCTTTTACATCTAATCCTGGTATAGCCCATAACACAATTGCACAAATACCAATATTAACAATGTTTGTAGTTAAAGAAATAATGGTAGGTTGTACCATCTTTTTATTTGCCCTTAAAAAAGAAGAATATGCTTGATTTAATGCATAAAAAAGTAAAGATGGGACGCTTATATATAAATATAATTTTGCGAATTCAATTATATCTACATCAACTTGCATCCAATTAAAAATAAATGGCGAGATTAAAAATAGTATTAAGATGACAAATACACTGATGATCAAATTTAAAAATAAAGTCAAAGGATATATTTTTCTTATTTTATCTTTGCTATCAGTGCCGTTTAACTGAGTAATCAATATTAAAGACGAAGAAGATAAAACACTAAAAGACACTATAAAGATATTAACAATTTGGTTTACTTGCCCAATCGCGTTGGTCGCGGATGGTATAGAAGCAAACATAAATTGGTTAACATATCCAATTCCAACATTTAAAATCAATTCAATAAATACTGGGATTGCTAATTTAATTGTTTGAGTGTTGTTATAAAATGTTTTGATTATTGGTAAATCTTTAATTCGCATGACAATTATTTTAAATAATTGAATACAAATATCAAGTTGAATTTAAAAAAATGCAGCGAACTTGCTGCATTATGTTATTCTCTTTTTCCTAATCGAGAATTTAATTTGTATAAAAGTGCTTTATCAGACGCGAAGGCGTCAAATTCATCTAGAAGTGCTTTCGCGGATATTTCTTCTTCTTGTTGTTCACTGACAAACCATTTTAACATTTCAATGGTCGCGTAATCTCTATCTTCAATGGCCTTATCCATCAATTTATAAATTAATGATGTGACAAATTCTTCGTGCTCTAATTGTTTTTGGAGAGGTTCTCTTAAATCTTTGTAATTAACTTTTGTTATTTTGACATCTTTTAAGACGACATCGATTGAATTATCAATTAAATATTTTCTAAGTTTGAAAGCGTGTTCAACTTCCTCTTCAGCTTGTTTTTCAAAATTGTTTTGAAATCCACCTAAACTCTTGGATGCATAATAATTTGCCATATCTAAATATAGATAAGCACTTTCTAATTCAGCATTGATTTGATCGTTGATCATATCTGATAATTGTTTTGTTATTTTACTCATAATATATAGTCTCCTTTTCTTTATGTCTTAATTTTATATTCTTTCTCTTTTTATAGCAAATAATGTGCTTTTTTATTTACTTAAAAAAGTGTTATACTTAAGACAGAAAAAAGGAGGCTTTAAATGGATAAAGCATTTGTAAAATTACCTCGTTGGGTTCAATTGATTTTATTGTTAATTCCTGGAGTTAACTACGTTGTAGAACTAATTGTTAGATGGTCAAGTTGGTATAACAACCGCGGGATTATCCGTCTAGTTATCGCAATTATTGCCATCTTCGGTCTTGGTATCATCTTCGGTTGGATCGATTTCTTCTGTGTATTATTTACCAAGAAATTGTTCTTACAATAATTATCATCCTTATAAGAGCCTTCGGGCTCTTTTTTTATAATCGTTCAATTAAATTATTAATAAAAAATTTTATAAATTTATTCATTTTTATTTAAAAAACCTTTAAATCTTAATTATTTTTGTAAAATTAAATTAATTAACGCACTTTTATTTAACATTAAAATATTAACAAACAAATAATTTATATGTTATTATTATCGTTCAAAGGAGGCATTTATGTCATTTATATTATCTTGTTGTTCAACATCGGATTTAACTAAAGAACATTACGAACAAAGAAATTTACATTATATTTGTTACCATTATCATTTAGGTGACAATGAATACCCAGATGATTTTGGTCAAACTATTCCGTTTAAAGAATTTTATTCTCGTATGGCTAAGGGCGAGATGACTAAGACTTCTCAAATTAACATTGAAGAGTTCATTGAATATTTTGAACCATTTTTAAAAGAGGGTTTAGACATCATTCACGTCACTCTTTCTAGTGGTTTAACTGGGACAATTAATTCCGCCAGATTAGCCGCTGAAACATTATTAGAAAAATATAAAGATAGAAAAATCGAAATTATCGATTCTTTGGCGGCTTCAAGTGGATATGGTCTATTGATGGACAAATTGGCGGATCAAAGAGACGAAGGAAAATCTTTTGAAGAAATCGTTGATTTTGCTATCAATAATCGTCTATATGTTCATCACTGGTTCTTCTCTACTGATTTAAAATATTATTATCGTGGGGGAAGAATTTCTAAAACAAGTTTTTTACTAGGTAATTTACTTAATATTTGTCCATTACTTGATGTTAATGATGAAGGTAAATTAATTCCATTAAAGAAGTGTCTAGGGGTTAAACAAGCCTCAAAGATGATGCTTAACGCCGTTAATGAGCATATTAGAGATGGAAAGAATTACTGCGATAAAATTTATATATCCCATTCTGATTTTGAAAGCCAAGCGAAAATAATCGCAAATGAGATAGAAAAAAACTATCCAAAAATGAAAGGTATAGTCGAGATTTATTCTATCGGAACAGTCATTGGTTCACATTCTGGACCTGGTACAGTTGCAGTGTTTTTCTGGGGAGATAAGAGGGGTAAAAAATAATGTTAAAATATAAATTTGACACTCAGCTTCTCATCGAAGGACACGGTCTAGATGAAGACGCGATCGATGAATATATAACCAATCATTTTGATGGAGATTGTCTTCTTGCTGTTGGGGATGAAGATTTAATTAAAATTCATTTTCACACAAATGAACCATGGAAAATATTAGAATATTGTTCAACATTAGGCGAGATATATGATGTCGTTGTTGAAAATATGGAAAGACAAGAAAAAGGCTTGAAGGGATAACCTTTCAAGTCTTTTTTATAATTGCTCTTGTATTTGATTTTCTTCTTTTGGTGTATTTAATTCTAAATCTTTAAAGAAGTCTATTAAGACAATGATTATCGCCACAAGATATACGATAGAACCAAAGCGGAAAGATAAAGCTTTAGTCGAATCAGCAATCGAGCCATCTTGCGGGACGACATTTATAAAAGGAACATTCCACAAATATACCATATAACCAATCATCGAATTTAATATTGCCATTATAGCTATGTAGAATTTTTTGACATTTATCATGACATAAACGATGACAAATACATCCGCTAAATAGTAATATCTATCGTGCATGTGTGGCATGAAATAAGGCATAGTCATCATGAAAATTAAAAACATTTTAACAATTAAGTTATTGTTCAATTTTGCTTTTGTTCTCATGAAGAAAAATATCAATGTGCCATTTACTGCAAGAGCGAGGAATACAGCAAAATATGAAATATATTGTTCCTCTTTAAAGTTTGTAAATATAAGAGTATAAAATGTACCAGCGTTAAGTGAGACTTGTTTATAACTTCTTGCAGCTTGATTAAAATAGACCAAAAATATTTGTCCAAGTCGATATGAGAAATTGTCTAACGCTGCGATAGATGCGGGTAAAGCAAATATAAAATACATGAGTGGGATATATAAAAAATATCTTAATTTTGTCATCTTTTTTAAATATAAGATGATGTAGACTGGAAGGACAAAAATTGCTTGAAGTTTAAAACAAAACGCTAAAGAAAGCATGATAAACGATATATGGTGTTGTTTTTTTAGTAGATAATATATCGAACCGACAATAAAAAAGCCGTATATTGAATCGCACTGCCCCCATAAAGAGGAATTTAAAAATACAGTTAAACCAAAGACAGTCAAGGTGTAAGCTAGTACGCTTTTTGTTTTCGAATTAGTTAATTTTTTAGTAATAAAATATACAAAAATCGCCATCCCAAAATCAAATAAAATGGAGATAGTTTTTATTGAAAATAGAATAGGATCAACCACATATTCTCCACCTAATATATGTAATATATAGGTAACTCCAGGTTTAAATCTAAATAAAGATATAAAATACAAAATATAATTGTACGCCGGGGTATAATCGCCTTGCTGCGAGCCTAAGGCAGAAAAGCCATTTTCATATATATTGACATACCAACCGGTAAGAATATTATAGTCGCCACTTACTTTAGGTAGTAAAAATAGACGCATTACAACCGCGAGGATAGTAATTATTACAAAATAAATTATTAAATCAAATCGGTGGATAAAATTTAAAAAGCCAGTATTGACTTTATCTAATCCTTTTTCAAAAGAATTAGTTTTATTATCATCTTTTTCTTTTAAGCTGTTGTTTTCTACTTCCATAAACTAATCTCATTTATTTTATTAAAATAATAACATATTAACAATAGATAAGTTTATGTGTTATAAATGGACATAGAGAACTATATAGGAGAAAAAAATGAAAACTATTTTATTGAATGGTGTCGATGGTAATTTTGGAAGAAGATGCGCAAAAGAATTACTTGATAAGTATGAACATTCTTCTTTAATCTTTACCGCCCCTACAGAAAAAGGACTAAAAGAGTATAAAGGTTTAGGTGTAATTCTTAGAGTTGCTGATTTCAACAAGAGTGAAAATTTAGTTGAAGCATTTAAAGGTGCTGATACGATGATACTCATCTCAATGCCTTTTGTTGGTCCAAAAAGAAGAAAAGTTCAAAAAGTGGCCGTTGATGCTGCTATTAAGGCTGGGGTAAAAAGAATCGTTTATACTTCAATTGTCGGTGCAGGCGAAAAAGATATCGACACATATGAAGTTAACGACCACGTTTATACTGAAGCGTATATCAAAGAAAGCGGACTTCATTATTTATTTATGAGAAATTCGCAGTACGCCGAAGCGATGGTCTCAAATTATATCAACGCTTATACTAACACTAATAATGTCTTAGCAAACAACATGGGAAATGGAAAAATGGCGTATATTTCTCGTGATGATTGTGCGGTTGCTGCTGCACACGCGGCGATGTCAGACTGGATGGATAGAGTCGTCGATGTCAATGGGGCTGAGCCTCTAACCATTGCCGAATATATCGAAATTGCTAACAAAGTAACTGGACACAACGTTAAATATGTTGAAATAAGCGACGATGAACAATATGAATTCTTTGATTCCATCGGTGTTCCAAGAACTACTGAAGAAATGTGGGCGCAAACAGCAACTAATTTCCCATTCTGCTCTGACGGCATGGTTACTTTTGGTAGAGCAATTAGACTTGGACAAATGTTGACATACACAAACGACTTTGAAAAATTAGTTGGAAGAAAACCACTAAGTGTTAAAGAAATATTTGAACATATGGATGAACACTTAATTGGTTCAAGAACATCAACTGAAGAATAAAAAAAATAAGCCGGTTACTTAACTGGCTTATTTTAATTTAACGAATATTTTGTAATTTAAATTTCTAAATAGAAGCGTCAAAGAATTTTTAACAGTTATATTTAAATCAGTATTAAAATAGCAACCAGTTTTTTGCATTGCTTTAATTTGAAGTTTTGTAGGGTTTGAAAGCGGATAAAACCCATACATCGATGTAACTAGGCCTAAAAATATGTTTTTGCCTTGATCTTCGTCAATATTAAAATTCTTTTCTAATAGTAAATAAAAATTAGTTTGAAAAGTTTTAAATTCTTCTTTTATTTCAATTAATTTATCTAAGGTTGTCCTTTTTTCAATATCCACTAAATTTGAAGACATTAACTTTAAAATGACCTTATGGTCTATAAATATTTTAGTTAATTTTTCTATTAATTCTTCTTTGGATAAAGATTTCTTATTAAGTAAAGTTTTAAACTGTTTATTTAAATTGGCGTAGTGTAAATTTAATGAATCGATTAATATCTCTTCTTTATTTTTATAATATGAATAAATCGCGCTTCTTGAGATAGAGCATTTGTCAGCGACATCTTTTAAATAAATTTGACTTAATTCTTTTTTCTCATATAAAAGGTCCATCGCTCTTATGATTTCATTTTTTCTTTGTTCGATTTGATCTTTACTTCTCGCTCTTTTAAACATTTATCTCACCTGTTTTTAATATATATTTTATTTGACATAGTGTCAATTACTTTTTAAAATATAAATGACAAAGTGTCAATTAAATAAAGGAGAATAAATATGAATGTCTTGGTAATTAAGAGTTCACCACATCTAAGTGGTACATCAAATACAATTACCGATAAATTTATAAAAGGGGCAATTGATGCGGGACACAGTGTTGAAACTTACGATATCGCTCGTGGTAATCTTCATCCTTGTTTAGGGTGCGATAGATGTGGGATGAATTGGCTTTGTGTGCAAAAAGATGACGGAAACTATGTTTTAGATAAGATTATTAAATGTGACTGTTTAGTTCTTGTCACCCCAGTTTATTATTTTGGGGTAAGCGCCCAATTAAAAATGCTCATCGATAGATTTTACGCACGAAACGGGGAGATAACCGCTAAACATTTAAAAGTAGTTTATATCGCCGCCGCGTGGAATGACGATAATATTGTTATGGAAGCTATATCTAAACATTTCGATATTTTAACTTCTTATTTAAAAATGAACGAAATAGGAAGGATTTTAGCAAAAGGGGCAGGAACACCTTCAATGATTAAAAAACATTATTTAGATGAAGCTTACGAATTAGGTAATAATTTAAAATAAGGAGCAAATTTTATGTCAAATATTTTAGTATTATATTTTTCTTGTTCTGGAGTCAGTGAAAATAAAGCAAATCAAATCGCCTCAATTTTAGATTGTCCGTGTAAAGAAATTAAACCTAAAACGCCATATAGCGACACTGACTTAGATTGGATGGATAAACATTCTCGTTCGACAGTAGAAATGAATGATGAAGACGCTAGACCTCAAATTGAGTCAATTGACGAAGATTTTTCTAAGTATGAATATGTTTTCATCGGTTTTCCGATTTGGTGGGGTGTAGAGCCACGCGCTGTCGATACGTTTTTAGATACTTATGATTTGACTGGTAAAAAAATAATCATATTCGCGACAAGTGGTGGATCACCAATTGGATACGCCGTTAAACACATTAAAAAATTGTATCCAAATCTAAATATTATCAATTCATATTTAGCGAATTTTAAAATTGATAAAGATGAAATAACTTCACTATTAAAATAAAGAGGAAAATAATATATGAATAGAGCGAAAGTTATTTGCAATATGTATGTTAGTATGGACGGAAAGATAGTCACTGATTTAAAAGGCTATCCTGAGTGCGATTTTGCAGGCGAATATTACGACGAATTTACTTTTAAAACCTTAATTGCCTGGGGATGTGGTAGAGACATTTGAATACTTATCTTCTGAGGAGATTAACCTTGATGAATATAAACCTACATTACAAATTAAAGATAATTTTACCAAAGATGATATTTACTGTTTTAGTTTCGATAGGAAGGGGAAATTATTTTTCTCTTCTCCTTATATTGATTACGCTAATCATAAATCGAGATTTATATGCGTGCTATTAGAAAATGTAGATAAAAGATTTATATCTTATTTAAATAGCAAAGGGATAAGTTATATATTTGCAGGAAAAGATGAATTTGATGCAAAATTATTTTTAGAAAAAATTAAAAGTTATGGAATTGATACTTTTCTACTTTGTGGTGGACCTAAAATTAATGCAGTTTTTATGAAAAAAAATTAGTTGATGAAATTAGTTTAGTTGTCGCACTAGGTGTACAAGGCGGAAGAAAAGAATTGACGTTTGTTGGAAGTGAAGACGTAAGTGCTTTTCCTAAATATTATAATTTAAAAAGTGCGAAAGTCTTGCCCGAAAATACAGTTTAATTAATTTATACTAGAAAAGATTAATTTTAATCAAAAATCGTTAATAAAAGTCAATTATTAAAATATTTTAATTATTTTTGTCTTGTTTTTTAAATGATATATACATATCTTCTGGTAGTAGCCAAGATAAGATGATGGCGATTACAAACATATTAATTACTGGATTAGAAATTATTATTTTTAAGTTTTGCATAAAAGTGTCTCCATCTTCTAATCTATTAAATAATGAAGTCACTAAAGTTAGTCCAAAACCTAGACAAATGGCTAAGGATACTATGGTGATATTTTTCTCACTAAACCCTTCTTCTTTTATCATCTTCAAGCCAGTAAGAGATATAGAACCAAATACAGTTATAATCGCGCCACCTAAAACGCAATAAGGAATAGTTAATAATAAATTAGCAAGCGGAGGGAAAAAACCAGCCAAGACCAAAAATAAAGCACCGAGAAAAATTGTATAACGATTGACCATTTTTGTCTGTGTGACTATGCCGACGTTTTGTGCAAATGTCGTAAGGGGAAGCGCGCCAAAACATCCCGCGAGTGCACTCGAAAATCCATCGACAAAAAGCGTGCCACCTAACTCCCTATTTGATATGTCTCTATTTAACCCACTTTTACATATTGCGGTGCTATCTCCAATCCCCTCTACACAAGCGACTAAAAAAACGATACAAGTCAATATAATTGGCAGTGCTTCAAATCTTAATTTAGTAAAATTTATGAAGTAAGGAACATTAATGAAATCTGTTAATTCATTGAAATTTAAAGCAGAAAAATCTATCATTCCAGGAGCGATAGTGTAGTTAAAAATCAACGCGAGAATATATCCAAAAATAATTGCGATTACGATGCTTAAATTTTTCCAAATACCTTTAATAAAAATTGACCATAGCAAGCCAACTAATAAAGTTAAAAACGCCACTAAAATATATAAGAAATATTCGCTATTTGGAATTGAAGAATTAATAATAGTGGATCCACCTAAAAAATATTCTGCACCAGTTGAAAGAAGCGATAATCCAATTCCAAGTACAACAACCGCAGGCACTATTGGTTTAATAATTTTTCTCCAGTATTTAACAAATGGAGAAATAATTGCTACAAAAAGTCCTCCGACTATAATACACGCCATTATCGTATAATAAGCATCTATTGTTTGTGGGGAAAATGTATTAGGCGTCCCTTTATAAAAAGAAGCAAATAATCCGACGAAAGTAAAACTAGTGCCAATAACTATCGGTAGTCTCGCACCTAATAGTAACTGTATTATCGTTCCAATTCCTGCAACAAAAATTGCGCTTCTTATCGCATTAGATGCAAATGAAGCATATTCAACAGGTGCGTTCATCAATCCAATTGAGGCAAATACAATTAAAATGGGAGCAATATTAGCAATAAACATTGCAAAGATATGTTGTATACCAAAAACTATCCCATGAAGAAGTGGGACTTTTCCATCGACAGAATAAATGTTTTCCTTTTTGGCGTTGCCCTTAAAAACAGAAACTATTCCATTTTTTAAATCTATAAAAAAGTTTTTAATCATCTAAATTAGTAGTTTTTATGTTCTAATTTTAAATATTCATCGTAAAGTTTTAAACATTCATCGCGGTCTAATTCAATAATCATTTTGTCGCGATTTTCAGGTTTACTCATCTCATAGAATTTTGCGTCTCTAAAACCGATTTTTTCGGTATCTATTATGTTACATCCATAATAGACTTTATCAATATTAGCCCACATGATTGCACATAAGCACATCGGACAAGGTTCACCAGTTGTATAAATTTCACATTCCGATAAATCAAAAGTTCCTAAATTATTACAAGCATCGTGAATCGCCATCATTTCTCCATGGCAAGTTGGGTCCTGATTTTTAATAACTTGATTATGACCTTTACCAACGATTTCGCCATCTTTAACAATAACAGCACCAAAAGGTCCGCCGTGTCCGTTTCTTATACCTTTATAGGCTTCATTGACAGCTTCTTCCATGAATTTGTTCATAATTTTATTACTTCCTTTTGAAAACGTCTAAATAAATTTTATCAAAATATCAACTTAATAAAAATATTTTTGTATCTATATACAATTTATCATAAACTATGATAAACTCTTTAAAGAAAATATGCCAAACAAAGAAGAAGAATTAGAACAACAAATAAAAGAATACGAAGAAGGAAAGAAAAATCCTAACCATTCGTCTAAAAAGAAAAAGGGAACTATAAAATATATAATTAATATTTCTCTTGTTTTAATTTTAACAATTGTCGCGGTGGTCATGACAATTTCAGGCAATTTTGAAGAAATTATTAGTAATTTAGCGTCTGCCGATTGGCTTTATATCGGTATTATTATTGGTATTGTTTTTGTTTGTATATTGATTAAGGCATTAATTTTATACTGTTTTGCTCGATTATATACTCGTAAATATCGTTTTCATCAAGCTCTAGCATGTGACGAAGTTGGTACTTTTTATAACGCAGTTACACCTGGCTCAAGTGGCGGGCAGTTCATGCAAGCCTACACTTTTAAAAAGCAAGGTGTTCCAATTAGTTCTGCCGTCTCTATCATGGCGATGTATTCTATCATTTATCAAGCCGTTTTAATTTTATATGGAATACTTTCTTTTGTTATTAAATATGATTTCATCATTCAAATTAACGACATAACTTTCAATTTAGGTTTTGCAAATATTTCCATTCCTATTTGGCTTTTGACAATCATTGGTTTTATCCTTAATCTTTCCGTCATTCTCCTCGTCTTTTTAATGGCGTACTGGAGGGGCTTCCACAACTTCATCATGGGCCCATGTATCTCGTTCTTTCACAAAATAAAATTGTTAAAAAACCCAGAAAAGAGCCGAGAATCGCTGAGAGTTCAAGTTGAAAACTTTAAAATTGAGTTTAGAAGACTACTTACAAATATACCTTTTACCATCCTCGTTTCTTTCTTATTTTTTGTCTATATGACTCTTAAATTTTCTATTCCTTATTTTGCTGGAATAGGCTTAGGCAATCAAAGTGAAGTTGCTAACTTCTGGGATTCAGTTTTCTTAAGCAATTACCACCAAATGGTAACTGGTTTGATTCCAATTCCAGGATCTGCTGGTGTTAGTGAATACTTCTTTTCTGAACTATTTGTCAATACCGCTAATCCATCGAGTGGATTTTATTATATCCGCGGTATTTCCTCATCCGCTGATTCTATTATTCTTTGTCACTCCGCTCTTCTTATTTGGAGGACTGCAACATTTACTTTACCTCTAATTGTCGCTGGCATAGTAACCGCGTTTTATCGAGGCACTCCTAAAGAAGAACTCGGGCGAAAAGGATTTCCAGGCCATCAAACTTTTGTCGAACTTCAATCTGAAACATACGCAATAAGGAAGAGTGAATTTGACACACTTATTGAGACTAAACAATTGTCGAGAAAATCAATACAAGAAAAGCTTTTTCCGAATAGAAAGAAAAAGAAGAATAATAAAAAGAAAAAAGATGAATCTTCTCCAATTAACGAGAATAAAACAGTTAAAGAGAATAAAGAAGATTTAGCCGAAAATAATAAACCTTCTGAATACATCAATTACAATATAGATGAGGATGATGATTCAATCTAATGAATATCGCAGTATTTTCTGACACATATCCACCTTTTATAAATGGTGTTTCGACATCTGTGTTTAATCTTGTAAAAATGTTTAGGGATAGAGGGCATAATGTCTTAGTGGTTACTCCTCGCTCTAGTGATGGACCTCTCGAAGTGAAAGATAATATAATTTATATGCCTGGTTTTGAAAATAAAAAATTATATGGTTATCGTTTTCCAAAATTTTATGATAAACGCGTGATGGAGATGGTTAAAGAATTTAAGCCCGACATCATCCATTATCACACCGATAGCATGCTCGGCGTTTTTGCCCGCCTTGCTTCTAAAAAATTAAAAGTTCCTCTTGTTTATACTTATCATACTTCTTATGAAGATTACACATACTACGCCACAAAAGGATTTTTAGATAGAGCGGCAAAAAAAGTAGTGAGAGTGTATACAAAAGCGATCGCAAAAGGATGTGCAGAGCTCATCACTCCAAGTTATAAAACTAAAGAATATCTACGCTCTACTGGAAGCGATATCTATGTCAACGTCATTCCTACTGGTATTGATTTCTCTCTATTTGATAGAAAAAAAATAGATATTGAAAGAACTAGACAATTTAAAATTGAACACAATATAGATGACGACACAAAAATATTTTTAATTTTAGGTCGTGTCGCGAAAGAGAAGAGTATGGATGTATCTATTAGAGGATACGCTAAATTTAAAGAAACTTATCCAGAAATAAAAACTAAATTAATTGTCGTCGGTGGAGGTCCAGCTAAAACTGAACTAGAACTATTAACTCACGAATTAAGAATATCAGATACAGTTGATTTTATCGGTCCAGTTCCTTCAAGTGACACGCCTTTTTATTACCACTTAGCAGATATATATACTTCTGCGAGTGTGACGGAGACACAAGGTTTAACTTTTATGGAAGCTATGGCGGCGTCCGACATCGTTTTGGCTAGACTCGACGATAATTTAAGTGGGACGATAATAGACGGGCAAACTGGTTATTTCTTTACTAACGACGAATCTTTTGTCGAAAAAGCTTACCGTATATTAAATTTAAATGAAGAACAAAAAGATAAAATAATTTCAAACGCTTTAAGAAAAGTCGATATATATTCGATTGATAATTTTTATAAAAATGTATTGGAGGTTTATCAACGTGCCATCAAAAAATATTGGTGAAAAGAAAATTAAAAAAGTTTCTAAATTCAAAAATAAAGTTAATGTCGTTTTAGTAAATAATGAAAAATTAACAATGGATGTTGATACATATTCTTCCTTCTATCTATATGAAAATAAAGTCTTATCTAACCGCGAATATAAAAAACTAAAAGAAAGAATCGCGATTTCATCTAGTTTATCTGATTTAAAAAAAGTTTTAAGTAAAAAGCGTCTGAGCGAATGGAAGGCTAGAGAATATTTATATAACAAAAAACAACTAAATAAGATACAAGTTGATGAGATTATAAAAATATTAAAAAATCAACATCTTATCGACGATAAACTTTTATCAAACGATTATGTTTCATATTTAAATGATAAAGGTTTTGGTAAAGAAAAAATATTGAATACTTTGCATAATAAGGGTATTTTTGATGAAATTACATCTAAAATTACTTTTTCTCAAACCAAAGAAAATAAAAAAGCTAAGGATTTAGTATTGAAATTAAATGATAAATATAAATTGCTAACTTATCAAAATAAAAAAGAAAAGATTTACGCCTATTTATTAAGGCAAGGATTTAATCACGAAAGCATCGATCACGCCTTAAAATTTGTCAGTGAACCTAAAAGAAGTGTTGAGATATCTCAACTTAAAAAAGATTATTTAAAATTGAAAACTAGATATCAGTCAAATGATGAACAAATAGAAAGTTTAAATGATAAAATATTTATTAAGTTAAAACAAAAAGGATATAAAACTGACGATATAAAATTAGTTATGGAGGACAAAGAATAATGGACACAATTTCTTCTTTAAAGGATGGAACAAAAATTAAAATGCAAGTGCTCGTCGCGAGTAAAGTTAAAGGTGTAACTAATAACGGTTTATCTTATTTAAATTTAGAACTACGTGACAACACTGGTCAAATCAACGCTAAAAAGTGGGAAGTATCTAGTGAAGATGAAGAAATCTTTACCGCTGGAAACATCATCGAAGTATATGGAGAAGTTATAACTTATAAAAATAGTCTACAGATGAAAGTATTAGGGGCTGATAAGGTTGAGACAAGTGAGATAGATACTTCAAGATTTGTTAAAACATCCCCAATTGATTTTAATTTGTTAAAAGATAAATTTAATAGATACATTGATTCAATAAAAAATAGTCAGTGTCAATTAATTGTAAAAACTATTGTAAATAAATATAGAGATAAGATTTATACATATCCCGCCGCGGTGAGTATACATCATGACTATTTACATGGTCTATTAACTCACACGACGACGATGTGTGATATCGGTCATTATTTATGTTCGATTTATAAAGATGTAAGTGAAGATTTATTAATTTCTGGAATTATACTTCACGATATCGGTAAAACCGTCGAATTAGAAGGCGATATTTTATATCAATATTCGTTAGAAGGAAAATTAGTTGGCCATATTTCTATAATGTCGGCGATTTTACACGAAACAGCCTCGTCACTTGGCATAAAAGGAGAAGTTGTAACTTTACTCGAACATATGATTTTATCCCATCACGGACAGCTTGAATTTGGTTCACCCGTATTACCATTAACTCAAGAAGCGCTTTTATTAAGTTTAATCGATTCACTCGATAGTAAAATGGTATGTTTAAATAAAGCGTACGAAAATGTTAACGAGGGAGAATTTACTCAAAAATTATTTTCGTTTGACGGAAGAAGTTTTTATAAACCAAAAATTAAATAATTAGTCAATTTTAATTTTATTTGCCAAGGCTGGTAGATTTAAATTCTCATTTCCAGACTTCATTTCAATTACTAAGCCTTCGTTTTCACCATATCTAGGTATGACGTGAACGTGGAAGTGGAAGACGCTTTGTCCGGCAGCCTCATAACAATTAGATAATATATTCACACCTTTCGCGCCGAGCATTTTAATTTGGGCTTGCCCGATGCGTTGAGCGACATCCATTACTTTGTGCATCACTTCGTGTGGAGTGGATAAAAAGTTATCGTAATGATTTTTGCTTATGACTAAGGCGTGGCCATTAGTAACTTGCGATATATCTAAAAAAGCGAGAACTGATTCATCCTCATACAATTTATAGCAAGGTATTTCACCATTTACTATCTTACAAAATACATCATTATTATTCATATAAATTACCTCTTTCAATAAATATTATATATCAATTTAATAGTGGAGGTATTTATTTTGACATAAAAAAACTCCATGTTTTTACACACAGAGTTTTAATAAATTATTTACTGATATTAATCGAATAAATCAGGATAATTTTCTTTGAAATAATCGTACACGATTGTGTCATAGAAGACGATGGAAGCTTGTTCTAACCAATATTCAGTTGAAAGGGTTGAATAAGATTCACCAGTTGCGATAATTTTTGCAACTTCATTGACAATTTCTTCCATGACATCGTCGCCACGAGTTGCGCCATAACGATTGTCACTTGTTCTACTTAATTTAGAACTAGAGACTGCTTCCTCAATTTGGATAATGTAATATGTTGAACTATCACGATCGTAGAAGAGCATATCGTTTTCGGTGCTACCTTGTTCACTCGTATCACGTTTTAAATAATATTTGCCATTGATTTTTGCAACATATGAATTGATATCGTTATTTGGATTATATGTCCAACTACCATTTTCATATTGCCATCTGTCTTGGTCAATCGCTTCTTGGTCATCGCTTTCTGTTAAAGCATTAGCCACGGCGATATTAAATAATCTTGTACGGATTGATTCAGGTAATTCAGTTAAACCACCATTTTTAATATACCAACCATTAGTAGTGTAATTTTCTAAACGAATTTCGTTCGTTTGAATTTCTAAACCAGTAGAAACTGGATACTCACCATTATTTGTAAATGTATTTTCAATAGTGGTGTCGGTAAGATTTGGATCAGCATTGATCTTTTCATAATCTTCCATCAAGTTACCGTACTGTGTTCCACGGTAATAAGAGACAGTGCCAGCTGGCTCTCCTTCAACAGCGATAAAGCCATTAGAATTTTCTAATAAAGCAGCTTCATCATCAGTTAAATCGATACCTCTCCAAGCGTTTGATAACATTTTGAAGGTGTCGAGATCAACTTTATTTGTCGATTCACTGACACTTGTAGCGTTTGGCTCAGCATTGACATATTCTTCAACGAAAGTTGTCATCAAATAGTCAGCCGCATCTAAATAATTTTCATTGTCAGTGATGGCGACGATATTTACTTTACGAGCATAACTTCTACCTAAAGTATTGTATGTTTCATCTAATAAATATTGTTCAACTAACAATGAACGATAGATAGTTGGAATAATTTCATCTTCAATATACGTATTCGCGTCACTGGCGCTTTCGGTTTCGTCTAACGCATAATTTGATTGATAATATTCGCGGTGGAGAAGAGGTCCATAACCATCGACGACATCGAATACTTGAGTTTCTTCAATGTCAGGATAGAGTAAACTTTCTGTTAAACCGGCATCGACTTCTGCAGGCACCATAGGATTGGCAACATTATTCAATGAATTTCTAAGTGTCATCAAATAATTTTCTTCGTGGAAGATGCTTCTATTTGAATAATTGCCACTTGAAATATCGGTGTATAATGTTTCACTAATTCTATTTTCAATAGTTTCCCATTTAGCAAGTACACGAGCGTATTCACTTTGGGAAGGTTCGGCATTTTCATCGACAACGACAGGTTCTTCACCATCATCGTTGATACGATTATCATCGCTGTCGGTTGACCAATACGCTTTGTGAGATTTAATAAATTCACTTGCGATAGAAGCACCGCTTACTTCTCCAGTTTCTGGATTGGTATGTTCTCTAATATCAAAGACGACATCTTTTAAGGTAGCAGCAGTTGAGTCGGCATTGACAACTTTGTTGTATCGACCGAACACGCTGATGGAATATTGATATAAAACATCATCTAAAATATTTGAAGCTAAATCACCATCACGAATACCGTCGTAAACAGTACTCATAATGTTGTTGTAAATTTCTTCATCATAATCACCAATCGTGATGATTGGATCATCGTAATCGCCTGGTTTAGCAACAACTTCACTAGAACAGCCAGCGAGGCCGAGCGTACCTAAAAGGGCGATTGCTGCAAATTTAATTTTATTCGACATAGTAACATTCTCCTCCTACATCAAATCTAGAATCTGTGCTCGCATTTTTAAATCCGATAGCGCAGGTTTCAGGAATTAATCTCTGTTCAGTTCTCGTCTCGTTTTGACGTTGAATCATTTCGAGATAAGCAACCCAAGAATCATTTAATGTATCTTGTGCACTCCACTTGTTATATTCGCGTTTTGCATCGATCATTTTTTGAATCTCTTCACCTAAATTAACTCCATTTGTATCGTTGAATGTAATGACATTTTGTTCGACAAAATATTCATATAAACGATATTCATAAGTTGAATCGAATGTTTCGATTTTATTTTTAACCGCGGTCGCTCTATCTTTTAAGATAGATTGATCATCAGTATGCAAATAGTTGACATAAGTATTTTTTGGTGTACTTGTTTCACCACTTACATAGACTGGGTAATCAGCATCGCTTGGAACAGCGGTCGTATAATATTCACTTAATGAAACGTTTTGACTATTTTCTCCACCAGCGGTGAATTCATAAATAGATTTTTGCATAATCATAAAGTGGATACCGTGTTCACTTCTCACGCCGATAATGACGCGACCTTGTTCATCGGTTAACACTCTTTGGTTTTGATCTTCACAAACACCTTCAACATATCTCCATCCAGAATGTCCTTCACTTGCATCAGTGACAGTGATATATGAACCACCTTGTCCATTGATGTCACTTTCATTTAAAGCGTTATTAGAGATAACGAATGGATTATGTAAATTGATGTATTTGTTCCAATAAATATTACGAGGATATGAAGCTTGATAGCCATCGTTAACAACTAAACCAGCGTCATCTTTTTCATCTTCGGCATATTCACCAATTGCTTCAAATGCGGCATATGGTACATAAGTTAAACCGATAGAATCGATAGTGTCACCAACAGTTGAGTCGTTAAATTCATCATTTAATCCTAAACCATTATTGATAGTAGCGTTTCTATTTTGTCTACTTAAGATGCCATCATACGCATAAATACCTAATTTGAATTCATTGACAAATTCAGTCGTTAAATCCATGATGCCGACGTCACCGTAGTTGCTAGCGCTTCCATCGTCATCAGAACTTGTATATGCGACTTGACCAAATGAAATTTTACCATCGACAAATTCTTTGACGACTGTCGCTAATTTTTTCGCTTCGTCAGCGGTGATAGTGCTTCTAGTAAAATCAGTAGCATCTCCGCTTGTAGAAACTAATACGTGACGAATGTGATATGGTAGTCCAGCACTAGAATCGCTTTCAACAGCTTCTCCAGTATCGCTTACACCGATATATTCTGCTTTTAAAGCATCTTCGTTTTCGTTAGCGTACCAATCTTCAATTTCTTCTTTCTCTAAGTTGTAAATAAAGAGTTCTTTTAACTCTTCCTCGTTTTCTACGCCTTGTGTTTCAAGATATGCTTCCCACTCTTCATCGTAAGAAGTACTATTTGTTTCGGCGGTATCACGAGCGTCAGATTTTGCACTTCTGACATTGTTTTCTGCGTCTGTAACAATTTCGCTATAGGTTTTAATTCCAGGAATTGTATTTTCTTGGAATTGATAACGAATTAATACTTCCATAATTGAGTTATAGAAACGAGTAATGCCATCATCTGTATAACGATATTGTTCGTAAACATCGTTAGTAATAACATCGATAGTTTCACCATTGTATCCTTTGATAGAAACAATAGCCTCATCGTTAGAAGTTACAGAGCTAGAACACGCACCCATTGCAAGTGCGCCAATGAAACTAGTAACTAATCCAATAGCTAGTTTGCCTTTTTTCATTTTCTGCTGCCTCCTTAAAATATATAGCGTTAATATTTTATATATTACAATTTTTTAATGCAATAAAATTTTATTAAAATGGCTAATAACTCAGCACTTTTATTCATTTTTTCAACACAAATTACATTTTTTATCGTATCATTTGAAAGAAAATGTATCATTTTGTAGAATAAATAAGCACTAGAGGTGATGGTATGAATGAAATTAAAATCATAGATTTACATGTCGAAGTTGAAGGGAAAGAAATATTAAAAGGTGTCAATCTCACTATTTGTGATGGAGAAGTGCTCGCCTTATTTGGCCCAAACGGCAATGGTAAATCAACATTACTAATGAGTATCATGGGACATCCACGATATAAGATTACAAAAGGAAAAATATTTTATAACGACATTGATATCACTAATTTAAACGTTGATGAAAGAGCTAAATTAGGTATCTTTCTGTCGATGCAAAATCCAGTTGAAGTACCAGGAGTAGCAAATTCCGACTTTTTAAGAGCTACAATTAATTCAAAAAGAGAAAAGCCTCTATCCACTTATCAATTTTATAAATTGCTCGACAGCGCACTCAAAGAAGTTAAAATGCCTTTTGAAATGATTCAAAGAGGACTTAACGAAGGGTTTTCTGGCGGAGAGAAAAAAAGAAATGAAATATTACAAATGCTTTTGTTAGATCCTGGTTTCATAATGTTAGATGAAATTGATTCAGGTTTAGATGTCGACGCCATACAAGTTGTCTCTGAGTGTATTTTAAAAGAAAAAAGTGAACATAAAACTATTCTTGTAATATCGCATTATGCACGATTATTCGATTTAATTGGACCGAGTAAATGTGCGGTTTTAATCGATGGTAAAATTGCTTTAGAAGGAGATACTTCCCTCATTAAAAGAATAGATAATGAAGGTTATGAATTCATAAGATCAGAATACGGCATAGAATTTAAAGAAGGCGAAGTGAAAACGAACAATGTATCACTAGGGACATGTGCTGTAAAAGATATGACAAAGAAAGAAGAGACAAATGAATAAAGAGTTGAATAAACCAACACAAAAATTAATTAGTTTAAGTAATTTATCTCACTTTTATAATGTCGATTCAAAAAATGAATTATTTGAGTGTGACGATAATTTTTTGGGCTGTGAAAATTTAACGATTAATTTAGAGAAGGATAGTAATTTCAATTTGTCTTTAATTTGTAAAAATAAAAATATAAAATCTACTCATATCGTTATAAATTTAGCTGAAAACGCTCTATTTAATCTTTATTTTGCAGATTTTTGTGAAAAAGAAATCAATTTACATGTAGATATTAATCTAAATGGAATCGGGGCAAAAACTAATGTTATTGTCTCAAGTGTCAGTACTGAAAACGACATAAAAAATTTTGAAATTAATGTCAATCATAACTGTAGAAACACTGTTGGTATAGTCAATTGTTATGGGGTTTGTAAAAATAGTTCCAAAATTAGTTTTATTGGAATTTCTCACATAAAAAATGGGTGTGTAAAATCTAAATCGTCACAAAATGTAAGAGGCCTTGTCTTTGATGAAACCGCTCAAACTATTGCTAGACCTATTCTAAAAATTGATGAAAATGATATCGAAGCAAGCCATTCGGGCGCGGTTGGAAAAATATCTGATGAATACTTGTTTTATTTGACTTCTCGTGGGTTAAGTGAACTCGAGGCAAAAACTCTTATTACTTACGGTTATATAAAGCCGGTTTTCTCTGGATTTTTATTAGATGAGACCAAAGAAGAACTTAATAGAATTTTAAAGAGGAAATTAGAACATGGATTGGAATAAAATTAGAGAAGATTTTCCTATGCTTCAAAATAAAAAAATGCAAGGTAAAAGACTTGTATTTTTAGATAATGCCTCAACAACTTTTAAACCTCAGTGCGTCATAGATGAAGTAGTTAGATATTATAAAGATATAACATGCAATTCCCATCGTGGAGATTATGATTTATGTTTCAACATGGATAATGAAGTATTAAAATCACGTACTTTAATATCTAAATTTATAAATTCAGAAGTTAATGAAGTAGTCTTTACTTCTGGAACGACTATGTCGATAAATTTGCTCGCTTTTGGATTAGGGATGACTTATTTATCAAAAGGGGATGAAATTGTAATAAGTGAAGCTGAACACGCATCCAATTCCTTGCCGTGGTTTGAGATAGCTAAATTAAGAGGTGCGAACATTAAATTTGTGCCTTTGGATATAAATGGAAGAATCACTCTAGATAATTTAAAAAGCGTATTGACACATAAGACAAAAATTGTTGCCCTCGCTCATATTGGTAATGTTTTAGGGTACGAAATAGATTTAAAATCATTTTCTAAATTAATTCATTCTTATGGTGCTTTTTTTGTAGTAGATGGTGCGCAATCTGTCCCACACAAAAAGATTGATTTTAAAGATAGCGACATTGATTTTTTATCTTTTTCCGGGCATAAGATGTGTGGACCTACTGGTATTGGAGTAGTAGTAGGAAAATATAGTTTATTAAATTCTATTCCTTCTTTTTTAAATGGCGGAGGAAACAATATTTCATTCAACACTTGTTTAGATGTATCTTATTTAGACGCTCCATATAGATTTGAAGCTGGTACACTTAATTTAGAAGGCGTCATAGGTTTAGGTAAAGCAGTTGAATATTTAATGTCTATCGGCATGGAAAATATAGAACAAAGAGAAAGATATTTAAAACAATACGCACTAGATAAAATTTCTAAATTAGATAATGTCATTGTTTATAACAAGGACGCTGAAGGAGCAATAATTACTTTTAATGTAAAAGGAGTTTTTGCTCAAGATGAAGCAACTTTATTAAATTCAAAAGGAATCGCTCTTAGAAGTGGAGAACATTGTGCTAAAATGTTAGTGGATTTTTTAAAAACCCCCGCGACATGTCGAGCCTCACTTTATTTTTATACAAATGAAGAAGAACTAGATATATTTATAAATGCTTTAGAAAAAGGTGGTGATTTTTTAGATGCCTATTTCAATGACTAATGATATTATGCGTCAAATTATTATGGATCATTATTCCCATCCAAATAATAAAAGACTTCCAAATGATATCAATGCTTATAAAACTTTGCACATGCATTCTGATAACTGCATTGATGATATCGATGTATATTTAAAAATAGATAATAAAATAGTGGTGGATGCATGTTTTGAAGGAAGGGCTTGCGCTATATCGACTGCTTCTACTGATATCATGTGCGATTTGTTGATTGATAAAACCTTAGAACAAGCATTATATATTATTGATGAATATATAAAAATGATTCATGAACAACCATTTGATGAATCAGTTTTAGATGAAGCTCTAGCTTTTATTAATACTTCAAAACAGGCGGCAAGAATAAGATGTGCGACTATCGGATGGAATGCGGCAAATAAAATTATTGAGGACGATAATAAATGAAAAAAGAAGATTTAAAATTAGATGAAGAATATAAATATGGTTTTAAAGATAAAGACACATCTATTTTTAATACTGGAAAAGGCTTATCTATCGAGGTAGTAAATGAAATATCATCTATTAAAGGCGAGCCTGATTGGATGAGAGAATATCGTCTTAAATCTTTAAATGCATTTTTAAATATGCCTAATCCAAATTTTGGTGTTAATTTATCCTACCTTGATTATGATTCATACACTTATTTTACCCGTCCTAGTCAAAGGGAGGTTCAATCTTGGGATGAAGTACCTCAAACTATTAGAAACACTTTTGATAAACTCGGTATCCCTGAAGCTGAACAAAAGTTTTTAGCGGGCGTTTCAACCCAGTACGAGTCTGAAGTTGTATATCACAATATGCTTAAAGAAGTAGAAGAAAAAGGCGTCATATTTCTTTCTACTGACATGGCCCTTAAACTTTATCCTGATTTATTTAAGAAATTTTTTGGTACCGTCGTACCTTATTACGATAACAAATTTTCAGCATTAAATGGGGCAGTTTGGTCTGGTGGCTCTTTTATTTACGTTCCAAAAAACACAAAATTGGATAAACCTTTGCAAAGTTATTTTAGAATTAACAACGAAAAAACTGGTCAATTTGAAAGAACTTTAATTATTGTTGATGAAGGCGCGGATGTCCATTATGTTGAAGGATGCACCGCCCCGATATATTCAAAAGAATCACTTCACGCCGCAGTGGTGGAAATCATTGTCATGAAAAATGCAAAATGCCGATATTCCACTGTTCAAAACTGGTCTAATAATATCGTTAATTTAGTTACTAAACGTGCTTTTGTTTATGAAAATGGGCAAATGGAATGGATAGATGGCAATATAGGCTCTCAAGCAAATATGAAATACCCAGCTTGTGTATTAAAAGGAAGTGGGGCTAAAGGGACTTGTATATCTATCGCAGTCGCTAGCAAAGGGCAAGAACAAGACGCTGGGGCAAGGATGATTCATGAAGCACCAAATACAACATCTAACATTATATCTAAATCTATTTGTCGCAAGGGCGGAATAGTAAATTATCGAGGCACTGTTAGAATTAATAAAGACGCTTTAAATAGCAAATCTCACGTCGAATGTGACACCCTTATTTTAGATAATATATCTAAAAGTGATACTATTCCTAAAAATGAAGTATATAACAATTCTTCATATATCGAACACGAGGCGACAATTAGTAAAATAAATGAAGAACAATTATTTTATTTAATGTCGAGAGGATTAAATGAAGGTGACGCCACTCAGATGATTGTAATGGGATTTATTGAACCTTTTACAAAAGAGCTTCCTATGGAGTATGCAGTTGAACTCAACCAATTAATCAAATTAGATATGGATGGTAGTGTTGGATAATATGGATAATTTTGATTATGAAGTTATCGTTGTCGGAGGAGGACATGCTGGATTAGAAGCTTGTTTTGCCTGTGCTCATAAAGGTCATAAAACACTTTTAATTTCTTTAAATTTTAAAAAGATAGGAAATATGCCCTGTAATCCTTCTATTGGAGGAAGCGCAAAAGGGATAGTGGTCAGAGAAATAGATGCATTAGGTGGTATGATGGGAATTGCCGCGGACGAGATGTATTTACAAATGAAAATGCTCAATACCGGTAAAGGTCCAGGTGTTAGATGTTTAAGAAGTCAGCAAGATAAACTCGAATATCCAAAAATCATGCAAAATTTTGTCAAAAACACTCCAAATCTATCTTTTTTAGAGGGAAATGTTGTTGATTTAATCAAAAATAATAATGAAGTTAGAGGCGTTATATTACAAGACGGCCGCCGTATTTCTTCAAAAGTAGTCATTTTAGCAACCGGTACATATATGGAGGCAAAAATATATCGTGGCAAGGAAGTTAAAAAAGAAGGTCCAGACGGAGAAAAAGGCTCCTATGGGCTCTCTAAAGAACTTGAAAAAATGGGACTCCACATATATCGTCTTAAAACTGGGACTCCTCCTAGAATTGAAAAAGAATCTATCGATTTTTCAAAATCGAGTCCTCAATTCGGAACAGACGGACACTATGCATTTAGTTTTGACACTACTAAATTTATACCTTTAAAAGAGCAAGAACTCTGCTATTTAATTTACACTACACCTTTAACTCATAAAATTATATTAGATCATCTCGATGACACTTCTTTATATGGTGGACTAATTAGTAGTGTTGGTCCTAGATACTGCCCCTCTATTGAATCTAAAATAGTTAATTTTAAAGATAAAGAAAGACATCAATTATTTTTAGAGCCTGAATCTAGACAAACTTCATCAATTTACCTTCAGGGTTTTTCAACCTCGATGGCAGTAGATATTCAAGAAAAGATGGTAAAAAGTTTACCGGGTTTTGAAAACGCAAAAATATTAAAATATGCTTATGCTATTGAATACGATGCATTAAAAACTGAAGATTATGATGAAGCTCTTTCTATAAAGAAATGGGACGGACTATATATCGCTGGTCAAATTTGTGGCACTAGTGGTTATGAAGAAGCCGCTGCACTTGGTTTAATAGCGGGCATCAACGCAAGTCTTAAACTTGAAGGGAAAGATCCATTAATTTTAAAAAGAGACGAAGCATATATAGGAGTTATGATCGATGATTTAGTGACTAAAGGAACAGATGAACCATATCGTTTATTATCTTCTCGTGCTGAATATAGATTATTATTAAGACACGATAACGCTGATATGCGACTTAAAGAAATTGGTTATAAGATAGGTTTAATTAGTGAAGATAGATATAAAAAATTTCTTGATAAAAAGAACCATATCAAAAACGCCATTGAACTATTAAATACAATATATATTGGGACGAAATCTGAACTTAATGATTATTTAATAAATATTGGAGAAGTTCCTTTAAGTTGTGGCGTTTTAGCGAGTGAAATAGTTAAACGCCCAAAAGTAAAATTAGATAAACTTATGACATTTATTCCAGAATTAAATAACTTAAATTTAGATAAATTTGAAATAGAAGAAGTTGAAATAATGATTAAATATGAAGGGTACATTGCTAAACAAGAAAAAGATGCCCAAAATATGCATAAACTTGAAGAACTAAAACTTAAACCTGATACTGATTATTTAAATATGGATGGTTTAGCCCTTGAAGCGAGAAGTAAATTAGATAAAATTAGACCATCAACCATTGGGCAAGCATCGCGAATAAGTGGAGTAAATCCATCCGATGTCAGTGTGCTTATTTTGAACGCGAAAAGAAAGAAATTATGAAACAAATATTGATTGATTGTCTTAATAAAATAGAGCTTAATTTAATACAAGAAAAAATAAATCAATTAGATTATCTTATCGATTTAACTTTAGAAAAAAATAAGGTGATGAACTTAACCGCTATTAACGATGAAAATACATTTATTGATAAGATGATAATTGATTGTGTTTTCTTAGTTAAATTTTTTGATTTAGAAAATAAAAGCGTACTTGATATTGGAACTGGTGGAGGATTTCCAGGACTAGTGCTTGCGATTTTATGTCCTAACACTAGATTTACTCTAATCGACTCCACATCTAAAAAAATAGAACACGTCAATGAAGTAAAAGATAAGTTAGGATTAACAAACGTCAATGCATTTGCGTGCCGAGCTGAAGAATTTATAAAGCAAAATAGAGAAAAATTTGATATAGTGACTGCTAGAGCGGTTAAAAATTTACAAATATTATTAGAACTTTGTTCAAGTTTTATAAAAATAAGTGGTCACATAATTTCATACAAAGGAAGTGGCTATAAAAGTGAATTAATAGATAGTCAAAACGCGATTAATGTTCTTAATTTAGAACTTATAAAAGAGGTTAAATATCAATTACCTTTATCTAAAGAAGATAGATATTTACTAGAATTTAAAAAGAATAAATCCTCGAGTTCTATTTATCCTCGAAATTATAATCAAATCTTAAAAAAACCACTGTAGAAAGGAAGGATATCAATGAGTAAAATAATTGCGATTGCCAATCAAAAAGGCGGGGTGGGAAAAACGACAACATCCATTAATTTAGGTGCGGCACTCGCCCATTTTAATCGTTCTGTTTTAATCGTTGATATGGATCCACAAGGTAATTGTTCGCGTGGTTTAGGAGTGGATATAACTTTAATAAATCATTCTATTTACGATGTGTTAGGATTTGATTACGATATAAATTTAGCGACACGCCAAGTGTATAAAAATTTAGATTTAATTCCTTCTAAATTGATTTTAGCTTCTCTAGATTCAATATTAATTAATAAGACTAATCAACCATTTTTAGTTTTAAAAAATGCGATGTCACAAATCAAAAAAAATTACGATTATATTATTATTGATTGCCCTCCATCGTTAGGATTATTAACTTTAAATTCTTTATGTGCGGCCGATTCGGTTTTGATTCCTGTACAGTGTGAATATTTTGCTATGGAAGCTGTCGCTCAAATTTTGGCGAGCGTTTCTCGTATCCAATCATCTAACAATCCAAATCTTGGAATTGAAGGATTTCTACTTACAATGTATGACGCGAAAACTCGTCTTTGTTTAGAAATATCTCAGCAAATTCGCTCTCTTTTTAAAGAAAATACATTTTTAACACAAATTCCTAGAAATATCTCTGTGCCAGAAAGTAACGCCAAAGGTTTACCGGTTACAATTTATCGTCCAAGTTCCAGCGGGGCGCTTGCTTACTTTTCATTAGCCAAGGAAGTAATGGATCATGAAGAAAGAAAATAACGATAATCAAATTTTAAAAAGCTCTCTTTCTACCTTGATTGAAAGATTTTCTTCAACTGATGTTATTTCTAATATCGAAAAAGAATATCTCGCCGCCTATCAAGGTCAACTTTCTCTTTCCTTAATCGATGACAATCACATTTATAAAAACATTAAATACAATAAGAATAAATTAAATGAAGAGATGGAGAGATTAAAAAATCATTCTATCAGCCGCCCATTAATTGTCTATTTAAATGAATATAATCGTTATGAAGTAATTTATCCTCGTATTTTATATCACGCCGCTAGACATATTAATTTTGATTCTATAAATGTTTACGTTGTTAATATTGAAGAGCAAGAAATGCTTTTCTTAATGGCCCTTGAAATTAAAAAAGACAAAGATGTCAATATTGTTGAACTATCCTACATTTTAAATAAATTAATTAAAAAATATCATTTGACACAAAAAGATTTATCACTTTTATTAAAAATGAGTCGACCTTCTATTGCAAATATTATTAGGTTAAAACATCTACCAGTTAGAATTCAAAACGATCTAATAAATAAAAAAATATCTTTCGGTCACGTCAGAGCGTTTATGTCGCTATCTGAAGAGGACATGAATTTAATTTTAGATGAAATTTATGAAAAGAAATTATCGGTTCGTGAAACAGAAAAAATTATATTCATGAAGAAAAATAATTTAGATTTTTCATCGTATGAAACAATTCTAAATAACAAATATGATTGTAAAACTTTACTAAACGCAAATAGAGTCGAATTTAGATTCGACGACTCAAAAAAATTTAATTCTTTTTTAAAAAAATTACTATCTCATACAAAAAAATAATTTTCATTTTATTTTTAAGGTATATAATATTTTTGCTTCAGGGTAAGGTGAGATTCCTTAATCGGTGGTATACTCCACGAGCTTTATTAGCAGAACTTGTGCAATTCAAGTAGCGACAGTTATAGTCTGGAAGAGAGAAGTTTTTTTCTTGCCTTGAGGTAATTTCTATTTATATAAGGAACTATGCTCATGGAAGAATACGAATTAGTGCGATTTGTCGTTGGATGTCTAACTGTAGTTATTGTCTTACTATGGTCAATTAATAAATTATTTTTTAAAACAAAACCTATATCATCAAAATTTATTACAAGAAGCGCAATTCTAGGAGCGATGTCTGCAATTTTATATGTCGTTCCTTACTTTCAATTTTCCCTTCCCTTTTTCCCTTCGTTTTTAGAATTTCATTTCGATGAAGTTCCTGCTTTAATTGCCTCTTTAGCTTATGGACCCTTCAGCGCGGTCTTTGTCATTTTTATTAAAACGATGATAAAACTCCCTTTAACATCGACTTTAGGCGTTGGAGAACTTGCTGATTTTATATATGGATTGTTATTAGTTGTCCCTGCTGGGCTAATCTATAAAAAATTTAGAAGTTTTAAAGGTGGGATTGTTGCTATTATAAGTGGAGCAGTTATTCAAACAGTCTTTGCTTCTATAATTACCTCTTTCCCAATAGTGGAGTTTTATATGATAGTCATGCAAATACCTAAAGAAAGTTTACTCGCGATGTGTCAAGCCGCAAATCCGGCCTGTACATCATTAGGGTGGACATTCTTCTTCGTTGTTGCTCTTCCATTCAACGCACTTAAAGATGTTGTAATTATTATATTTACTCTATTGTTATATAAGAAATTACATCAAATGATTGACAAGATTGGAAAAGAAAAAAACTAGCAACAGCTAGTTCTTTTATTTTAGGTTAATCTTCTACGATTGCGCCGACAGGGCAAACCGCCATTGCTTCTTCGTCTACTTCGTCACTAATTACTTCTGCAAGTCCATCGTCACCGATTTGGAAACTGTCAGGATATGTACCGCAGCAAGCACCGCAACCGATGCAAACATTTGGATCAACCTTGAGTTTTTTAAGACCCATGATTTTTTCCTCCGGATAGTTAGATTATAAGAAGTAAAAATTATTTTTGCAAAATATTTTTATTGCAATTTGCAATTTATAGGTCTATTATTTTCTTGTGTCTAGAGAAACAAATAGTGCTAGACAGCCTATTAAAGCCAACAAACGCTTGATTGAATAGCGGGCTTAAAACAAAATAATAGGTATAGATTCAGGCCTTCTGCCACTAGGGCAGATTTTTTTATTTTTTTCCTATAAAAAATTTTCTTTTTTTATTACAATAAATAAAAGAATATGAGAGAGACAAGATTAGAAAAATATAAAGAATATCGTTCTTCCTTAAACGGAGAGACAAAAAATAGTGAAAAAGATGATAAAAAAGTCTTTGATACAAATAATTTTAAAGACACTGCTGGCTCGACTTCTACTCTCCCAATCGAAGAAGTTTTATCTGCTTTAGAGGAAGATGAAAAAGATAAACAAAATTTAATTAATAAACAAAAGACTCAAAAAATATTTTTCATTTCTTTGTGCGTAGTTGGTTTATTAGCGTTACTTATTTTAATCATATATATTGGCACATTGATTTTTTAAAGAAGAAGGTGATAATGATGAACATTTCAGTAGCAATTGATGGACCTGCCGCGGCGGGTAAATCTACCGTGGCTAAAAAGGTAGCAAAAATACTTGGATATACTTATATTGATACTGGTGCGATGTATCGAGCGTTTACGTGGTATTGTTTAAAAAACGGCATCAACTGTCAAGATGAAAAAGCATCATGTTCTGTCATTAATAAAGTTAAGATTCAGCTTCTTCCAAACGATGTTGTCTTATGTAATGGTGAAGATGTAACAAAACCAATCCGTGAACCTTTTGTCTCCGCAAATGTGTCATATATCGCCTCTTATAAAGATATAAGGCTTGCGTTAGTGGAACAACAAAGAGAAATGGCTAAATCTAACAGCGTCATCATGGACGGGAGAGATATTGGGACATATGTTCTTCCAAATGCTGACGTAAAAATATTTCAAATTGCTTCCCCAGAAACTAGGGCGGTTAGACGTTATGAAGAAAATATATCAAAAGGCATCCCATGTACTTTAGAAGAAATAGAAGCTGATGTTAGAAAAAGAGATTACATCGATTCTCATAGAAGTTTTGCTCCTTTAAAACCAGCGAGTGATTCTGTCCTTCTCGATACATCTTTTTTAAGTGTCGATGAAGTAGTGGAAGAAGTTATAAATATCATAAATAAAAAATTAAAGGAGAAAGAAAAACGTGGATAATAAAAGATTAGGTATAGTTGCGATAGTTGGCTCACCTAATGTTGGAAAATCTACGCTGTTCAATCGACTTTGTGGAGAAAGAAAAGCGATAGTTGATGACGAAGCAGGGATAACTAGAGACCGTCAGTACGCTTTATGTAATTGGTTAGGATACACATTTACACTAATTGATACTGGTGGGGTAGAATTAAAAAATGCCCCTTTTCAAAAACAAATAAGAGCCCAAGTTGAATTAGCAATAGACGAAGCAGATTTAATCGTTTTTGTCGTAGATGGGCAAGTAGGATTAACTAATGACGACATTTTAGCCGCTAAAATGATTAGAAAAAGTAGCAAGCCTTATATTTTCTGCGTCAATAAAATCGATGAAGCACTTCACCTTTCTTTAGCCCATCAATTCTATTCTCTAGGGCTAGGCGAACCACTTGTCGTATCTTCTAGTCACGGTGTCGGTGTCGGCGAACTTTTAAACAAGATTGTCGATACCCTACCTCAAGGAGAAGAAAAAGAGGAAGATGACACAGTTACTTTCTGTTTAATTGGTCGACCAAACGTCGGAAAATCATCGTTAACTAACGCCATTTTAAAAGAGGATAGAGTCATCGTCAGCGACATTGCTGGAACGACTAGAGACTCTATTGATACTCCGTTTATAAAGGGAGATAAAAAATATACAGTAATAGACACTGCCGGGCTTAAAAAAAGAGGCAAAATCTATGAATCTATAGATAAATACTCTGCAATTCGCGCCTTAAAAGCTGTTCAAAGAAGTGAAATTGTGCTTTTGGTAATAGACGCGAATGAAGGGATTAAAGACCAAGATAAACACGTTATTGAATATGCGACTGATTTAAAAAAAGCAATTATTATTGTCGTAAATAAATGGGATTTAATTGAAAAAGATCCTCACACAATGAATGAATTTAGTAGCTACGTGAGAAACGAATATAAATTTTTATCCTACGCACCTCTTGTATTTGTCTCTGCTCTTACTGGCGCACGTATCGATACTTTATTTAAGACAATCGACATGGTTCATGAAGCTTATCACACTAGAATAAAAACTTCTATTTTAAATGAAGTTATGCAAGACGCACAAATGATGAACCCGTCTCCCCATTTTAATGGTGGTAGAATTAAAATTTATTATGCTTCACAAGTTACTAGCGCGCCTCCCACAATTGTTTTATTTGTCAACGATGTTAACTATTTGCATTTTTCATATTTACGATATATTGAAAATAGACTTAGAGAAACTTTCAATTTTGATGGCACTCCAATTAAAATATTATTAAGAAAGAGAAATGAAAAATTATGAAAATAAGTATTGTTGGCGCGGGTACTTGGGGCACCGCATTATCTCAAGTTTTAACTGACAACGGGCACGATGTGCTCTTATATACAAATATTGAAGAATGTAAAAACGATATTAATTTAAATCATAAAAATAGTCGTTAAAATGGTGATGAAATTGTTTTGAGCGATAAAATTAAAGCGACTTGTGATATATCTGAGGCAGTTGAATTTTCAAACATTATTGTTTTATCAGTTCCAACCGCGGCGATGAGAGAGGTTCTTAATACTACTATAAATTATCTTAAAGAACCAACTGTTTTTATTAATACCGCGAAAGGGTTTGATCCTAATAAAAACATTAGAATGAGTGAATTAATAAGAGAAGTTATACCTCATTCTTATTTAAAAGGTGTCGCGTCTTTAATTGGACCTAGCCACGCTGAAGAGGTAATTTTAAGAGATTTAACATGTGTCAGTGCAGTATCGTGTGATAAAGAGTTATGTAAAAAAATCGCTTCATTATTTTCTAACGACTATTTTAGAGTTTATGTCAATAACGATGAAGTTGGGGCGGAGATAGGTGTCGCTTTAAAAAACGCTATCGCGATCGCTAGTGGTATTTTAGAAGGACTAGGATATGGAGATAACGCTAGGGCAGCACTGTGTTGTAGAGGTTTAAATGAAATAAGAAGATTTGGAAAATATTTTGGCGGAAAAGAGAGTACTTATTTGGGCTTAACTGGATTAGGTGATTTAGTAGTTACTTGTTATTCTTTCCATTCCCGTAACTTTATGGCGGGGCTCGCTATTGGTAAGGATGATTCAAGTGAGAAATTTTTAAAGGAAAATAATAAAACTGTCGAAGGTTTAAAAACAATTAAAGTGGTTCACGATTTAAGTAAGATCTACCATATAGATATGCCGATTGTGGAGCAACTTTATTCTGTTATTTATGAAAATAAAAAACCTTCAGAATTAATTAAAATATTGATGAATAGACCTCTAAAAGATGAAAAATAATTATGAAGATCAATAAAACAGATTTAATTAGAACAATAAGTGAAAATAAAGGAATGACTTTAAAAGAGACTAAAATTATAGTCGATGCTTTATTTACGCTCATGAGTGAAAGTTTAAAAAATAATATCGATATTGATATATATGGATTTGGTAGTTTTGAAATAAAAGAGAAAAAAG